>JAEWCC010000043.1 GCA_023390815.1 Bacillota bacterium | reverse complement strand
CGATAAATCCCAGTACCGGCATGATGATGAGTATTGATGCCCACTCCGGCGTTTTAAGCAAAAAATGTGCATGAACCATATCCGCGAGAGCATGGCAAGCGCACATGTCCATGATTAAGAAATAAAGCACATAAAAAACGCCCAGCACGTATGGAATAAACCGGCCTGCAATTTCGCGGCTGTAGTCAGGCAGCGTTTTACCCACGTACATCATATTGAGCTTGAGGATAACCACCGCCATCGTGCCAAATATCAGCCCCGTCAGCAGCAGCGTAATCCATGCACCCCGGCCTGCGCTGAGCGCCATGATCTGAGGGATCGTGATCGTCGATGTCGCGGTACATACCGAAAATATGTAAAATATCATTTGCCGGTTAGTCATGCTGGATGGCATTCCGTATCCCCCTACTGCTTGACAGTAAAGTTGATTATACCCTTTGTGCGTTAAAAAAAACGAACTTAGCCCTATTCGACAGAAAATATGTTGTATAAGGCCGACCCCATACGTTACGCTTCTTAGATATACATCAGAGGATTTCGTGCTTATTGGGTAATGGGATGCGTATTAGGCGGGCGGCGATATCATTTTGCTATAATAACTCATCCTGATTCCAGCAGAGGGTTACGTTCCTGAATAATTCGTGATAATTACTGCGCGTTGATTTATGCTTTGCATCATCGGCGCGCGATGATACAATACAGTCAAAACCATCATGTGAGAAACTATGCAGTATTCAATATCATTTTTTAAACGAGGGACAAAGAACCGGAAGGAGTGGCATAATGGCTGATACGCTGGGGGGCTTATCGCCGGTGGTGCAGGCGCTGCTTGCAACGCTGTTTACCTGGGGCGTGACGGCGCTGGGTGCCGCGCTTGTGTTCTTTTTCAAAACCATCAACAGACGTGTTTTAAACGGCATGCTGGGCTTTGCCTCGGGCATCATGATCGCCGCGAGCTTCTGGTCGCTATTGTCTCCCGCGATCGAAATGGCGCAGGACGGCCCCATGCCCGCATGGATCGTCGCAGCCATCGGTTTTATCGGAGGCGGTCTATTCCTTTATATTGTCGATAAGGTGCTGCCGCATCTGCACATGGGGCTGGAGCGCAGCAAAGCGGAAGGCGTTAAAACGAGCTGGCAGCGCAGCGTGCTGCTGGTGCTGGCCATCACGCTGCACAACATCCCCGAAGGGCTGGCGGTAGGCGTAGCTTTTGGGGCCGCGGCATATGGGTATCCTTCCGCGTCCATCGCGGGCGCGGTGGTGCTCGCCATCGGCATCGGGCTGCAAAACTTCCCCGAAGGCGCGGCGGTCTCCATACCGCTGCGTCGGGAGGGCTTTTCGCGCACCAAAGCTTTTTTGTACGGGCAGGCATCCGGGCTGGTTGAACCCATGGCGGGCGTAATCGGCGCGATCGCTGTGGGCGCCATGCGCTCCATGCTGCCCTATGCACTCTCGTTCGCAGCGGGCGCAATGATTTACGTCGTCGTCGAGGAACTCATTCCCGAAGCGCAGCAGCCCGGCTCTAACACCGATATCTCCACAATGGGCTGCATGATCGGCTTTGCGATCATGATGGTGCTCGACGTGGCGTTGGGATAAATCAGTCGCTTTGTGTGATCGGGATCCGGTAAACGAGATCGCAGCGGCGTGATACATCCAGCGCGTCAAAATAGCGGTTCTCTAATGGCACCCATTCCTGCATGAACCGCCGGTGCATGGCTTCGCCGTTTCGCTGCATGATCCGACGGCTCTGCTCTGCCGTGTCGATATCGAGGAATATCGTCAGATCGTACCGGTCGGCCAGCACGGGATGCATGCTGTAGGCCCCTTCGATGATATTGACAGGCTGCGGGTGCGCCGCTTGCGGCTCCCCCAGTGTACCTGTTTTACAGTCGTATTTGCGGTAGGCAAAGCTGCCGCCGCTGCGCAGACCCGCCATCACTTCGCTATTAAACCGCTCGTAATCAACATTGCCGCCCGGCTCGGAAAGCCGCAGCGGCGTTTTTCTTTCCGGCGGCAGAAAGAAATCGTCCATGTGGAACACAGCAGCGTCATATACCCCTGCAATAATCTCTGCCAGCGTAGTCTTGCCCGAAGCGCTGCCGCCGTCGATCGCGATGACGAGCGGCCGCGTACGGTCCTGCGCGTCGATCCGACGGAAAATCTCCACAAAATCCCGGTACTGTGCGCTCACGATGCGGTAAGCGGGGGTGTACGCCTCTCGGTACGCGCCGCTGTGGCTGACGGGCGGGTAACCTGCCGCCTTGAGTGACGCGATATAGTCCGCCGCTTCCTCCGCATTGAATGGCAGCAGGCCCTCTTCGCAGCATTGAAGCAGGGTGCTCAGCTTTTGCTCGAATCGGGCCATATCACCGTGTACCGCTGCCGCCGTATGGGTGAAAAAGCGGTTGATCGTAACGTCGCTGAGGCCCGCCGCCCCGGGTGCGTTCAGGTGAAGCCTGCATAGACCGCCGCCAACATCTTCAAACGCAGAAGAAGGGGCGCCACCGGCCTGTGCCGCGCGACGCTCCTCCGCAATCCGTCTTTCGCTCTGTTCGCTGTCCGCAATCAAATGTCCGCCCGCGAACTCGCTTTGGTAGATGAGCTTGACCATATCGGGTATTCGCATCAGCGGATACCGCCCGTAGTGGTTAAGCAGCAGCTGTTTCGTTTCCGTTTCGGGTACCCTCTTGCAGTATTTTCGTACGCTTTAGTGCCATCATCAGCACAGGGATCAGCACGATCTGGATCAGGATGCCCGGCCAAACGCTGATTACCGCACCCGAAACAAAAGCCTGCCATGTAAACGCCGTGCCATCAAAGCCAAGCAGCGCGTAGGTCGCAAAGCCCCAGACAACTCTGCCGCCGACCATCGCAAGGAGCAGCGCGGCATACAGGTACGCGTTCTTTTTAGGCAGTGCGCGGTAGAATGCGCCCGCCAGCAATCCGTACGCGCCCAGCTCCAGCGCCATAGCGAGCGCGGTGGGGTACATAGGCGGCATGCCGGTGATGGCACTGCTCAGCAGCGGCGTCACGACGCCTACCGCGAGTCCCCATGGTCCCCCGCAGATAAAGCCGCACAGCAGCACCGGAATGTGCATTGGCAAAAGGATATACCCCATCGGGATGATATGGCCGATCAGCATCGGCAGTAAAATCCCCAGCGCCAGAAACATAGCCGCCAGCAGCAGCCGTCGAAGTTGCATGTTCATATCATTATGTCTCCAAAATAAAAAGTACCATGAGAAAAGCCATCCTTCGGGAGGGCATATACCTTCATGGTATCCTTTCACATGGAGCCCCCGGCTTCATGCCGGATCGTTTCCTATTAAACCATAGTTCCCCTTTTTCGTCAAGCTTGACACCCGCCTCCCCGGGGCGGTATAGTACAGGCGGTAACAGGAGCGTGTATGGAAGCGGTACTGACTTTAACAAGTAAAGACGACGCGGATTTTCTGAAGCTTACCGATCAGTTAATGAACGAATATGTCTCGCTCTATGGCGAGGAGGCGCTGGAATTTTGCCCCGTGGAAGCGGTCAGCGACGTACTATGCGCGGTCGTCTCGCGCTGCGGCGGCAGCCCGGCAGCCAGCGGCGCGTTCCGCCGATACGACGAAACCTCAGCCGAGCTCATGCGCATCTATGTGGTGCCGGAGTACCGGCGGCAGGGAATGGGCGCGCAAATCGTACGCGCCTTGGAAGCCGAGGCCAAGCGTCAAGGGTTTTCACGCATGGTGCTGGTCACAGGCGACGATATGCCGGATTCACTGTCGCTTTACGGACGATCGAGCTATACGCGCATGGAGAGCTACGGGCCTCACAAGGACGACCCGATCTGCGTCTGCATGGAAAAATTACTTTAAGCATCGGAGGTACCACATGGAATACAGGCGGTTTTCGGACACCATTATTGCGCGTCTGGACGTTGGCGAAGAAGTCATCGCTTCGCTCACGGCGCTCTTCGAAAAGGAGAATATAACGCTCGGCTGGATCAGCGCCATCGGCGCAGTGAACGAGGCGGAGGTCGGGTGCTTCGACACCGGTGAAAAGAAGTACTACGCGAAGAAGTATACCGGCATCTACGAGATTGCAAGCCTTTCGGGCACCGTCAGCGTACAGAACGCAAAACCGTACCTGCACGTCCATGCGGTGCTGGGCGAGATGGAAGGCTCGGCAATCGGCGGGCATTTGAGCTATGCGGTGGTCAGTGCCACATGTGAGATTGCGGTCAGGGTGCTGGATGGCACGGCAGGCCGAGCTTTCTCCTCGGAAACCGGGCTCAACCTGATCACGTTTCAGGATTAATATTACCACTTACGGGCTTTTACAGCGCAGAAGCCCTTTTTCATGCTCGAATAATTGTTCGTCCGTTGCACCATGCTACAAAGTATATACCGGTTCTTCCTATTGGGCGGAACCGAGACGGACGCGACAGCCCGTATTTGAAACGAGCCGCAGAACGTGGTATAGTATAACCAAAATATCCAAGGCAAAGTCCGGAAAGAGGGGCTATGAACGAAACAACCGAAAACAAACTGAACGAATTTAAAGAGTACGTCAAAAACATCGAATATCTTGGCAGCGCTTCTGCAACGCTCTACTGGGATACGCGCGTGAACATTCCCAAAAAGGGCTTGGCACAGCGAGGCGACCTGCTGGGATACCTCGCCGCAGAGCAGTATAAGCTGCAGACCGCGCCGATCGTCAAAGAATATCTTGAATACTTCTCGTCCCAGCCCGCGTTGGACGATGTGACAGCGGGTATGGTGCGTATCATTCAGCGCGAATATGACCGCACCATGAAAATACCCGAAGCAGAATACCGCGAATATACCATCGCCACCTCCGCCGCCGAAGGTGCGTGGGAGGAAGCGCGGGCCAAGTCCGACTTTTCGGTGTTCAAGCCGCACCTTCAAAAGCTCATCGATTTTAACCGCAGGTTTATCGGATACTGGGGCTATCAAGGCACGCCGTACGATACACTGCTGGGCTATTACGAGCCAGGCGCGACGGTGCAAAGCGTCAATCAGGCCTTCAGCCAACTACGCGACGCGATCGTTTCGCTACTGGACAAAATAAGCAAAAGCCATGTAAAGCCTGACGATTCGTTCTTCAAGAAGAACTTCCCCGCCGCCGAGCAGGAAAGCTTCAGCCGCTATATCCTCGATAAAATGGGTTTCGATTTCGAGGCCGGCCGGCTGGACGTCAGCACGCACCCGTTCACGATCAACTTTAACAACAACGACGTGCGCATTACCACGCGCTACCTCGAGAACGAGTTCCGCAGCGCGATGTTTGGCTGCATCCACGAGGGCGGCCACGCGATCTACGAGCAGGATATCCCCGGCTCGCTGTTTGGCACAATGTTGGACCGCGGCATATCGATGGGCGTCCACGAGTCGCAGTCGCGCTTCTACGAGAACATCGTAGGCCGCAGCCGCGCGTTTTGGTCGTACTTCCTGCCCGAAGCCCAAAAGCGGTTCCCGCAGTTCGGCGGCGTTTCGCTCGACGCATTCTACCGCGGCATCAACACGGTAACGCCCTCGCTGATTCGCGTGGAAGCTGACGAGCTGACCTACAGCCTGCACGTCATTATCCGCTACGAGATCGAGCAGCAGATATTCAACGGGGATATCGCCGTAGACGAGCTGCCCGCGCTTTGGAACCGCAAGTATAAGGAGTACTTAGGCGTGGAACCGAAAAACGACGCAGAAGGCGTGCTGCAGGATATGCACTGGTCGGGCGGCAGCTTCGGTTACTTCCCGAGCTATGCGCTGGGCAACCTCTACAGCGCGCAGTTCCTGAATGCCATGAAGAAGGATCTGCCGGATTTCGATACGCGCATTGAGACGGGCGATTTTGCGGCGATCCACGAATGGCTCAAAAACAACATCCACGTTCACGGCTCGATCTACGATCCGGGCGATCTCGTCAAGCGCGTCACGGGCGAACCGCTAAGCGCGCGCTACTTTATCGATTATCTGAACCAGAAATATGGCGCGCTTTACGAGCTTTAATTACATCAATCGGTTACGCAAAACGCGGGGGTATTACCCCCGCGTTTTTTCATGTGCGGATTTATGATATAATACACAAAAATCATTGAGGAGCCGTTATGCCCGAAGACATCGCCATCAGGACTGCCTCCGGCCCGGTGGATGCTGCCACCATCGAGACACTTGCCCGGGAAATATGGACGCAGCACTATACGCCCATCATAGGCGCGGCACAGGTTGCGTATATGCTGGAGCACTTCCAGTCCCGCAGTGCAATCGAGGTCGACATCGCGAACGGCTATGTCTATTCCATCGCGGCGTTGGATGGTGAGCCGTGCGGCTACAGCGCGGTACGGCTGGATCAGGATGGACTGTTCTTAAGCAAGCTGTATGTGCGTGAGGCTGCCCGCAGCCTCGGCATTGCCCGGGCAATGCTGCATGCTGCCGTAACCGCCGCACGGGAAGCGGGCATGGCGCGCATCTGGCTGACCTGCAACAAGTACAATACCGCTTCGCTTACGGCATACGAACGTCTTGGCTTTATCCGCATCCGCGACATCGTCACTGATATCGGCGACGGCTATGTGATGGACGATTACGTCATGGAAAAAAGACTGACCGGAGCCGGTCAGTCCTAACGGCACTCCGCGCTTCAGGTCATCCCGCCATCCGGCTGCGATATGTTCTTGAGCGCTTCCTCCGCGTTGTCCTGCAGCGTAGGCTCCACAGAGATGTCACCCAGCGCCACAATACCTACCAGCGCGTTGTTCTGTACAATCGGAAGCCTGCGGATCTTGCGGCGGCTCATCAGCCCTGCCGCGTCATGCACATCCATATCGGGCGACCCCACCACGGGATTGACGGACATGACGTCCCTGACGTGCTGCCGCCCATCCTGTCCCCGCGCTACGCTGCGCAATGCAATGTCGCGGTCCGTAATAATGCCGACTACATGGTCGCGGTCGGTCACGGGTATGGAGCCTACATTGTGCATCTCCATCAGTTTTGCCGCCTGTTCGATCGTATCGTTTGCCTGCACGGTGGCCACATCGGTTGACATAATATCCTTTACCTGCATTAAAATCACCTCCACGATTAGAATGCCCGTAAGTATGTCCTTTATGAAAAGGCTGATGCCCAGATTTAAAAATCGACAAAACGCATGAGATCGTTTAAAATGGTTTTATATTACAGGATTACAGGTGGTTTTTCATGGGTAGATTCGGAAGGTTCTTTTCCACCGTTGTGCTGGGGCTGATTGCCCCTGTGGCGCTCATGCTGGCAGGCTGGTGGGGAAGCTTGCCTTTTATCGCGGAAAGCAGCGTCGCATATATTGCCGGGGCTGGTTTTATCATTGGCCTCGTGCTGGACTTTACCGTGCTGCGCAAATTCGTGTTCCGGCTGTTTTATCTGCCACTGCCCGCGTTGTTTGCCGTAGCGTTGTTTTACTCAATCATGATATATGGTTTTTTCATGGGCTTCCCGGTATTCAACAGCCTGGTCGGCATCGCATGCGCTTATGCCGCTGCTAAAGGCGGCATGCTGCGCAGCACGGACGCGCAAGACAGAAGGAAGAAGGCGCGTACTGTGCAATGGTTTTCGTTCGCGCTGCTGCTTTTCTTCTGTATCTGCACCGCGATGCTTGCGCTTAGGGAAGCGACGATCGGCTCTCAGATCAAGCAAATGCTGGGCCTGCCATTTGAGGTCACACCCGGTATGATCTGGGCGCTGATTCTCGCAGGTGGTGTGGCTTTACTCGCATTCCAGTATGGAATATCGCACATGATTTTCCGTCGGGTTGAGAAGCTGCGCGATTCTGCCGAAACAATAAAACCATAGCAGCGTATATACAGGGCAAGATAAAGAAGTATATACGAAACCGAGGATAAAAAAATAGCTGTCACGATCGAAAAAATTCGGCAGTTCATATCCCTTCCAAATCAAATGGCGGAATGAACGCCTCGCTTGCGCTGCTGCGCTGCTGCATAAAGCCGTCCGTCAGCCCCAGGCGCACCGCTTCGGCGACGACCGAGTCGTATTCCATCGACGCAATCCGCCGGTTAATTTCCGGAAAGTTCTTTGTATGCTCCGTGGGTGTATACTGGCTCATCAGGCTCAGCAGATACTGGTCTTTCGGCAGATTCCCGGCCAGCCATTGCAGCACTGCCATAGAGTCCTTTCTTGCGCCGGGCAGCACGAGATGGCGAATGATCACTCCCTTTTGCAGCATACCCTCGTCGTCGAATATCAATCCGTTCGTCTGATCGATCATTTCACGTATTGCTGCCGCCGCGGCCGTAAAATAGTCCGCCGCGGCCGAATAGCGCTGTGACAGTTCGCTGCTGAAATATTTCATGTCAGGAAGGTATACGTCCACATAGCCGGAGAGTGCCCGGATTGTCTCTGCACGCTCGTAGCCTCCGCAATTGTAGACTATAGGGATATGCAGCACCGGGCGCACGATATCGAGCGCCCGGCAGACCCACGGAACATAGGGCGTAGCGGAGACGAGGTTGATATTGTGCGCACCCTGCGCCTGCAGCTCAAGAAAGATTTCCGCAAGTCTTTCCTCGGATATCTCCCTGCCGAAACCGTCGTGGCTGATCGCGTAATTCTGGCAGTAGCAGCACCGAAGCGTACATCCGCTGAAAAAAACCGTGCCGCTGCCCCGGCTGCCGCTGATGCAGGGCTCTTCCCAGCGGTGCAGTGCCGCGCGCGCGGCTTTAATCTGCCCGCCGCATCCGCAGCGGCCCTTTTCAATATTCCGGTTCGCGCCGCACTGACGCGGGCACAGGTTGCAGGGGTTCGCAGATAACATTCCGTCTCCAATAAAAAGTTGATAGAATTATCTTGCGGGATTTACAAGGAAAATGCAACTTCTTTCTTTGCTTGTTAAAAGCATAATCTCAATGCTACCGCCGTAACTGTTTAATTTCAATCATAGCTGACTGTGTTGAATCAAAAAGCCCGCTCCATATGGAAGCGGGCGCAGGCTGCTATAAATGTTTTTTTGTCAAATAATGCTTTACATGTTCTCCTTCAGCACACGAAGGTAATGACCCGCCTCACGCAGCACATGGTCGGCAAGCAACGGGATAATGATGGAATGAATGGAGCATGAAAGGATACCTTTCGCGCCCTGGGTTTTAAAATTGCGGATGTTACGCGTGGCGGCTTCGCTGCGCATCGTAACCTGCGGCAGCATCTGCAGCCGCTCCTCTGCCGCATCGGCCTGCTGCACCAGCCTTGCAAACTCGTCCGCGAATGCGGTCGCCTGAGCTTTCAGCGCATCCTCGGATGGATCGAGCAGCCCTTCGATGAACTCAGCGTGTTGGCCCATGATATCATTCCAGAAAGCCTGCTCCTGCGCGAATTCCCGCGCGGTCAGTTCGGTGTCGCCCGACATCAGCGTAGTCAGCATAAATACATAATGCTGGGCTTCCCGCGCAGTATGATCGAGCATGGTCAGGTAATTGGTTGTAAATATCCGGCAAGCGGCAACGTCGTCCACAACATTCTGATTAAATTGCAGAATTTGCCGGGCTAGCGCCAGCGCGTTCTGGTTCAGCGCATCAACCTGCGGTTTCATGGAAGGCGGAGGCGTGATATTGCCGCCCAAATCGTATTCGCTCCGTGTGATCTGCGTATCGATCGGCACGCCCGTAAAGTATTCCGTCTGGCGTTCCGCCTCCTCAGTGAACCGGGTAAACAATTCTCCCGACGTCATAATCTCTTCCGGTATGTATCCTTTGGAAAGCACGATCGCCTGCTTTAACAGCTCGGCGACTTGGGCGCCCATGGCCGCCGCTCTATCGGCCAGCGCTTTATCCTTGGGCGTAAACCCCAGCTGCATAAACAGCGCGTGTTCTTTCAGTATGCGCAAAAAGAACAAGTTCAGTTCCATTGAGTCCTGCATATATGGCATGCGAAATAACCTCCTGTCAGAATATTATAAACTATGCGGGCCGGAAGGTTTATGTTCGAAAGAACGGATATTGGAAAGCATCGCTCATTAGACACCGGGGAATTACCAATATACGGCGCTTGAGCATATGTATACAGTGAACAAGACTACGAGAGGAACGAACATATCCTATGTATAATTCAGACTATTGGAGACCGTTTCCGGCTTTAATGGACTACGGACCCGATCCGTTTGTCATCAATATTCAGGAAGCAACGAGACTAAACAACAACTACCGTACCGCTTTATGGACCGGCAATCATTTTCAGGTTACCTTGATGAGCATCAATCCCGGTGAAGACATCGGGCTGGAGGTCCATCCGGCGGTAGACCAATTCCTGCGCATCGAAGAGGGGCAGGGTCTGGTTCAAATGGGCGGCAGCCAGTATCAATTAACCTATCAGAAAAAAGTACATGATGACGATGCAATCATGGTGCCTGCCGGCGTGTGGCATAACCTCACGAATACGGGCAGCAGGCCGCTCAAGCTGTATGTCATCTACGCACCGCCCGAGCATCCGCATGGCACCGTCCATCGGACTAAAGCCGAAGCGCAGCAAGAGCATCATAGCTTCTGATACTCAAATCAGTATGGCAAGAACGGAAAAGCCCGCAGGCGCTTGATTGCTGCGGGCTTCGCTGTTCTTTCATCGCTACGGTTTACAATGCATTGGCAAACCGCTCTCCATATGCAGCGCTCTCCTCGAGCGACTTCTCGTCGGGCACCCAAATCGTCCGCATCCCATCGTCCAATACTTCAAATCCGGCGGATTTGAGCAGCTCGCTGACCTGCTTGACGGCTTCGCCGCTCCAGCCATAGCTGCCGAAAGCAGCTGCCTTCTTGCCCTTGAATTTTAAGCCCTTCATCATTTCCAGCATGCCGCCGATCGAGTATAAGAAACCGTTGTTGATCGTGGGGGACCCGACCAGTATCGCCTTGGATTTAAACACCTCGGTAATGATATCGTTTTTATCGTCCTTGGCCGAGTTAAACAGCTTGACCGTGACAGCGGAATCGGCCTTTTGAATACCGCGCATGATCGCCTGCGCCATAGCACGCGTAGAATCCCACATGCTATCGTACACCAGCGTGATCTGATTTTCCTGATACGAATCCGCCCACTTCATATACTGCGTGACAATCTGCGTGGGATCATCGCGCCAGATGATGCCGTGGCTAGGACAGATCATATTAACCGGCAGATTAAAGCCCAGTACCTCGTTGATCTTGCGGATCACCAACGGGCTAAACGGCGTCAGTATATTCGCATAATACTTCAGGGCTTCGTGATAAAGCTCCGCCTGATCGACGCTGTCGTTATAGAGCAGCTCGGAGGCATAGTGCTGACCAAAGGCGTCGTTGCTGAACAGGATGTTCTCGCCCGTCATATACGTGAACATCGAGTCGGGCCAGTGCAGCATGGGCGCTTCCACAAATACCAGCTTGCTTTCGCCGATATCGAGCGTATCGCCCGTTTTTACCGGAACAAAGTTCCATTCCTGATGATAATGCCCTTTTAAGGACTTGATGCCGTTGGCGGTGCAGTAAATCGGCGTACCGGGAATCTCGCGCATCAGCTCCGGCAGCGCGCCGCTGTGGTCGCTCTCCGCGTGGTTCGCGATGATATAGTCGATCTGCTTTAAGTCGATCTCCTGTTTTAGATTGCTGACGAACTCCTTATCAAATGGTTTCCAGACCGTGTCAATCAACGCTGTCTTCTGGTCCCGTATCAAATAAGAGTTATAGGATGAGCCCTTGTGTGTCGAATACTCGTCGCCGTGAAACCGTTTTAAAACCCAGTCCACCTTGCCAACCCAGGTGACCTTCTCCGTCATCTTTTTCCCCATACGCATCCTTTCTGCTGCACATTCTGCGCAATTTTTCTGCAGTTAATATCCAATATATCTTATCATATAATACTTACGGGTATTGTCAATAGCCTTGGCACGTAGTTGTCTTCCCCTGATTTCATTCCAAAAAGCAACGAGGAATTGTAAAATATAGAAACCGATGATATGATAACAAAGAAATACGCATATACCCTATTCCGTATTCACTGCATCATCATATGAGGCGTCGGAGAGAAAAAGCTTTCCGAGCCTGATAAGGGGTTAAACGAATGATCACAACGTTCAGAGAGTCTGCCTATCTGAAAAAACACCTCAACGAAGTCAAGCACGTCACATTAAATCCGAACGGATCCGATGTGCTGCGCATCCATATGATCCCGCCCAGACGGAGCCACAATAAGGATATACCCAGCGCCGTCGTCATCAATGGGCAGGACATCATCCCCATCAATCTTTCATGGGCGATATTGCTGTCTGCGTTTATTGACGCGATTACCCCCTACGATGGCAGCGAGATGCAGGAAAGTGATTGGGATTCGATTATCATTAATACCATCAAAAGTGTAAAAAGCGTGTATCCCGCTATTAAAGAAAGCACATTCAAGAATGACCTATGGATGATCATCAACACGATGACGGATATTGCGCAGGGCAGAAAGCCGGAGGCAAATATCGGGCAGATATCCATCGGGGAATACGCCATCCATATGAAAGCGCCGCATCGTATGGACCTCATGATCAGCTCCATGGCCAAAAATGATAGCTGGAACTGCAACCAGAAATGCCTGCACTGCTATGCGGCAGGACAAAGCTTAGCAGTCACTGAGGAGTTGCCCACGCACGCATGGAAGCAGATTATCGACAGATGCAGGAAAGCGGGAATTCCGCAGATCACCTTCACCGGCGGAGAACCGACACTGAGGGACGATCTGGTAGAGCTGGTGGAGCATTCTCGCTGGTTTATTACGCGGCTCAATACCAACGGCGTGCTGCTGACGGAAGCACTGTGCCGGCAATTATACGAAGCCAGTCTGGACAGCGTCCAAATCACGCTTTATTCCGCGGACCCTGAGAAGCACAATTTGCTGGTCGGCGCGGAGAACTGGGAGAAGACCATTGCGGGCATCAAGCATGCACTGAGCGCTTCATTGAGCGTCAGCGTCAACACGCCGCTTTGCACTGTCAATCGTGACTACCTGCAAACCCTCGAGTTCTTACACGGTTTGGGTGTAAAGTATATCACCTGCTCGGGGCTGATATTGACAGGCAACGCATGCGAAGAGGAATCCGTCCATACACAGTTAACGTCCGAATCGCTTTTCGATATCCTGAAGGCCGCTTTCGATTACTGCGAAGAAAATGACATGGACATTTCCTTTACATCGCCGGGTTGGATTGAGGAAGACAAGCTGCATGAGATCGGATTTATATCCGTTCCCACCTGCGGGGCGTGCCTCAGCAATATGGCAGTCACGCCGGACGGCAAGATCGTCCCGTGCCAAAGCTGGCTGTCCGACGAAGCTTTAGGCGACATGCTTGCCGATCCATGGGAAAAGATATGGGACGGCCCTCGCTGCCAGACAATACGAAAAGAATCCAGCCGAATGGCGCACCAATGCCCGCTGCGTACCGCATCGAGGGGGAAGCAATCATGAAAAAGCCGCTTTACTTGAGTCTCGCTCTGGCCCTGCTGATTTGTATCATGCCCTCGCTGTCCGCACAGGCCGATACGAAACTGGACGAGATTGAAACCTATAACATCACAGTCGATATGCAAAATGACGCGTCTATGGATATCACCTATCATATCGATTGGAAGGTGCTAGATGACACCAGCGACGGGCCTTTAAGCTGGGTCAAAGTCGGCATCCCCAATCATTATGTCGATACGATCACCGCACTCAGCAGCAATATCGCCTCCATCTACTATTATCCTGAGGACGGCGATTATGTCCGCATCGATCTCGACAAAAGTTATTACGCCGGTGAAATCATACCGCTGGATTTTTCGATTCACGTGCCATATATGTATAAAGCGGATTTTGACAACAGTCTGTGTTCTTACTATTTTACCCCCGGATGGTTTGACGGGATCGACATCCTGTCGATGACGATACTCTGGGATAATAAAAATGTGAAAGCTTCCGATGCGATGGCTGTGCAAGAGGATTACCTGCAATGGACGACATCGCTGGCAGCGGGCGAAAGGTTCAGCGTCTACGTGGAATACAGCATGGACGCTTTCAGTACGGATTATGCGGAGCCGCCGGCCGGTGTGGAGCCGTCTTATGAGGAATATCCTTACGACAACTCGTATAACGAGACAGGCTCGTGGGATTGGGTCATCATTTTAATCGTGATCGTCATCGTCGTCATCCTGGTGGTTATCCGCCGGGTAGGCGGCGGCGGCGGCGGCTATTACGGCGGGTTCGGTACGCGGGGCGGCTTCTATGGCGGAGGCGGCCATTGCGCCTGCGCCAGCAGCTGCGCGTGTGCCTGTGCGTGTGCCTGTGCGGGCGGCGGCCGGGCCGGGTGCAGCGCAAAGAACTTCTATGGCGCTGTGAAAACGGAAGAGTTAAAACGCGCTTTACAGTGTGAAATAAAACACTCAAGGTAAAAGAAACTAATCATATATAGCCAGGCGATTGAAACGCTTGGCTTTTTAATTTGTATAAACATACCTCATTATTGCATTTCATTCTGGAAACAATAGTAATCATTCAAATTTGTATCGAAAGTTTGACAGGATGTTGGAAGATGTAATTAACAAAGAAGAACTCGCCTTATGGCCTGAAGATAGCGTACCCGAAAAAGCAAGGGCATGTACCTGCTGTGAATTATGCAGTCAAAGAACGAGAATGATTTGGGGCGAAGGCAACCCCCGCGGCATGGTAATTGTCATTTTGGACAACCCGGGAAGTCGCGAGAATAAAGACGGACAGCCCTTTGTATGCGGAACAAGACAGACGCTGATGAATGCTGCAGCTTTAGCAGGCTTCCGGCAGAACGATCTTTATGTCACCTATGTGCTAAAATGCAGGCCAAAAAGAAAATATGACAAAGCGGCTGCCCTTTCCGCCTGCATGGTCCATCTGGAACAACAACTCAATCATCATCGGTATGCGGCAGCTTTTTGCCTGGGTGACAGAGCGACGAAAACTTTTTTCGGAGACCCGAATATTTCCGTTAAGGAGTCCCGAAATCAAATGTTTCATATCAGGGGACTTTCGACCTTCGTCAGCTATCATCCGCTTGCCGTAAGGCGGAGGCCAAATCTCTATCCGTATTTCATCGATGATTGGAAAACCGTATTCAATTTTGTAACTGGTTCGATGCACAACCAATGATTTAATCAATCGGTGTCCATAGGGGTATGCGAGTCATGCCTTTGAAAGAAGCACTGGCTATATTAAGCAGATCGCGATGCATGTCATTCGGCACAGGCTCTCCAATACCACTCGCGTTATTTTTTTAAGATCGTATCCACCCGGCGTATCATTGATCATCATTTATATCCTTTATATCTATATTCGTTGTTTTTCATATGTAAATAACTAAACAAAATCAAGCTGCCCGTGGCAATTCTCTGCGCACGGGCATGCTTATTTATTATTTGAAGAATCCTGCTCCGCTACAGCGTCCCAGTTAAGTCAATGCAATGATGAGAAGCAATCCGAGCAAAGCGAAACATCGCCTGCGGCACGGTGAAGCTTGGTAGATCGCGAGTCCGCCCGGACCGGAAACATCCGCCACAGATCCCAGCTTGACGCCGTAAGTCGTAAATGCCGCCACTTCCCCTTCACCGGATATAAACAAACGGGTTTCACTGGCATTAAGCGCGATTTGATCCACACCCAAATACGACGAGATCTTTAACCCATGCGCAAACGACCGCTCAAACGACAGGTACCCGGCAATCGGATCGAAGGCAAATATCGCGACATCGTTCGTCCCCAGCACAAACAAATGCTTCCCGTCGCGCGATACCGCCATACTTTGTGCAGCAAAGGCTTCATCGGTACTGATCAGGCTGATATTATCCGGAAGGATCGTACTCAGCACACTGACGTTTTGGTACGTATAGCCTGATACAAAGGCAAAATTACCGTCGGGGCTGAAGTCAATGTTGACGGGCCCCGGCCCTGCGGGAAATTCCTGATCGCTATCAATAATTTCGCCGCCGGAGCTGATTGTATATCGGCGTACGCTTTTGTTGTCCTCTACTGCTGTGAGCACCAGACCATTGCCATTAGGCGATACGGCTACAGCCTGCGCATTGGCCGGTAGGCTGGATACAAACGCATTATCCGCTAAAGAATATACGACGATATCCTGGTTTGCGGCAGCGCCGTCTACCGATAGCGCATACCTGCCATCCGGAGTCAGCGTGACGTCCTCAAGAAATGTGTCCGCTGTCGCGCTGCCTATCACAGTTACGGAACTTCCGCTCAGGTCAAGCTGAAACATCTTTTTATCAACAAAGGAACTCACAACCGCCCGCCTGCAATCCCTGGTTACCGCTACATCAATTACATCCGCATCAATCGGGATTTGCTGCAGTGCCTGCAGCGTATCGGCATCAAAAATACTGACCCTTCTATTGAGATTATCCGCGACGATACCCATATTTCTTTTTGAATACAGCATCATAAATCACTCCGTTTATCTCAAAATGTGCCCTCTGATATACTATGAGATCCTCTGGCGGTTTGTGATTGTATATATATGTTTGCTGTATATTGATTAACAGAATATTGCTTGGACTTGACTGATAATCATCGATAAAAATCAAAAAGCCTGCGACGCATCATTGCGCACAGGCTCCCCGATAAAGATTATTTTAAAATTGAATCCGGCAACTACCTACCCTCCCAGGCCATTGCTAGCCAAGTACTATCGGCGTATAAGGGCTTAACTTCTGTGTTCGGGATGGGAACAGGTGGAACCCCTTAGCTATCGTCACCGG
>JAEWCC010000016.1 GCA_023390815.1 Bacillota bacterium | reverse complement strand
ACCACCAGCATAAAGAACACGATGAGGACGGTGGCCGCGACGCCGGGGGAGAAGGAAGCCTCGCGCATGGCGCGGTACATCTCGGGCTTGCGGATGATCCACTTTTTCAAGGTAATTCTCCTTTTATTATGTTTCACCTGGATACACATATTATACCATACGGCTCGGGGTATGGGAATATGAAGGCGGAGGTGCAGGCGAAATAGGAAACGATAACCAATTTATCCGTCCCGTGCTTTTACAGGCTTATAAGGCTGTTAGTTATTATCTATATAATTCATAGCAGCTTGTAATGCATCTTTATGGGTTTTTCTTAAACCGTAAAAATTATGTAGATTATTTTCCATGTCTTTTCTATCATGACCAGGCTTTAGCATCGTTTTCCTGCGACATACGTAGCCATTTGTAATATAGAAGTTTGATGTTAGTATTGCTCTATTTTTTCGAAGAACAAACTCAAAAACTTTGTAAAGCTTGTCGGGATTTCGAGTAATTGATTTAAATGAATCACTTATAAAAGGCTCTTCCTGTTGCAGCATACTTAAAAGCATTTTATCGATATTGGGATCCATCCCACTTCTTATATCTGATTTTTTGTTTTTAATACTCTTTACTAAATCGAATGGTTCAATATCAGGTTCTAAATCAAATGGTTCCATTATCAAAGGATTATATATATGATATTGGCTGGTAAAATCAGCAAGGTGTTTTATTGCTTCCCATGTAACCGGGTATAATTCATGTAGCCTTCCGAAGGGATCGGTTTTTCCAAGACCAACATGTTTCGATTCTTCAAGCAAATCGTATTGACTAAAATGAGTAATAGCCTCTCTCGTAAAATACACAACGTCATCATCAGAAAAAGCAGGTTTTAACAGTCCAACGCTCCGAGCCGCTTCTTTTGTGCTACATAAGTCTTCAATCATGCTATTTCTTATAGAAATAACAATTAAAGCTCTGATATCGAGATCAACTGCTGGTTCATAAAAAAAGGCTTCTTCATATCCACTAAAGATGATGGTTCGTCTGTTCTCTATATCATTCCAACGAAAAAGAGCGGATGCTAATCGATCACTAATATCATCTGATACAATGTTGATAACATCAGAACTAATATTGTATGATTCTAATCTTGGCTTTAAAATGTATAAAATATAGGAGTTAATAACATTACCTTTGATCATTTAAGTTTCTCCTTTAAACGACTTGCCAAGGATACAAATATTATACTATATTAACGACTTTTTTGTAAGTATATATGCTGAGGGCGTCATACCGCCAGCGATTTCGGATAGAATATTGCAGAGTAATCTCATTGCCAACTCGTTTCTACGTTGATCGGTTATACCTTCTACTTGTATTTTGCGTTTCATATCTCTTTGCTGTGGCTAAGGCGTTTCCCTTCAGGCAAGGCCGCGGCGCTGTATGATCTTCTGGCGGGTGGTGTCGTTGATCAGCAGCGGCAGCCCGTTCGGGTTGATGACGACGCCGTTCATGCTTTGAGACAGCGCAAACAGGTCGTCGCAGGACGCGACGTTGCCGCCCCAGATGCTTTGGTCAAACGCTTTGCCGAATTCGATCCAGTCAGTAAACGCCGGCTGAAACTGCTTTCCGTTCTCGTCCGTGATGCGCGCGAACTCCAGCGAGTCGCCTTTTCGAGGGACATAGCGCCCTGCGGATTGGCAGGGGAGGGCTGTGCCTTGACAACGCGCATCGGCACGAGAAACCGTGCGGATGTGATCGCGTCCAGCATGAGGCCTTCGAATTGGCTTAGGCGTTCCGCGCGATCTTCGCCGCCGGTTTTGGCGTTCAGCGACTGAAAGAACCGGATCATCGCGAACATCAGCTTCGGGTTGCTGACCGGGATGCTAATTTCGGGTGTGCCGGACCAGTCCGGCGGGGGCAGCAGGTCGCCTAGATGGAGCTCCACGAATTGATGCCCGTTATCGAGCAGCACCTTTTTGATGCCCATGATATGAAGCTCCGCAAACGCGCCCTCGATTTCATCGTGGTATATCTTGCGGATCTCGAGCGGGATGGACTGCGCGTAAAACTCCTGCGCGCCGAGCGCGAACTCCTGCCGCGAGAACAGCCACATGCGTTGCTCCGGGTCAATATAGGGGTACTCGGTGGCGGCGTCGTATGCGATGAACAAGGCACCCTCGGCTTTGAGACGGGCGATCAGTGCTGACCGCAACAGGGGCGGCTTTTCGGGCAGGTTGCCGCCCGCGAATGCCGACGTTTCGATGAGGTATTCCGTGGTGCGGATCAGGAAGCAAAGCTCCTCGATTTCGAGCGCGGCCAGCGCCTGTGGGGCCACATCCTTGAGTATAAACGTATTGCCCAGTTCATTTTTTCTCTCGTCGGTCATATGTCGCGCCTCCCGTGCATATACTGATAGGTTTATTATATTGGAAAAAGCTGAAAAAATAAATGAGCAGTGCGGTTATCGCTTTGGTTATGCCTTTGTATGTTAAGAACAGTAAGCAAGGGAGATGTGAGACGGGGTCTGGGTGTCCCGACGGGCAATGTGCGAAAAACATGGGGCATGCGAGAAAAGGTTGCCCCTATACGGAATTGTGTAATTGGGCGCATGGAAAGGACTATCGTTTTGTAAGGGGCGGGCTCCTGCACGTCCACCGTTGAAGTATGGACGATAATGCGGGCGGTTCAGGGGAGCCGCCCCTACGGGACATAGGGATATTGCGGCTAAGAAGCGGAAAATTGTGATATTTCGCAGGGGGCGCGCTCCTGCGTATCTTGTATTACCCCTCCGTGCAGGAGCGCTATTTTTGTGGTGACAAGAATTCCCGGTCAGTGTAAAATGGGCTAAAAGATTTGTGAGGAGTATTGGTTCCATGAAATGTCCCCGATGCGGCAGCCCATATGTGTACGCTCAGCCTGTTACCGAGACGACGGTGAAGGGTAAAACCAAAGGCTTCGGCTGGATTAAGGCTTGCTTGGGTTTTCTGTTTTTCTCTCTGCCGGGTATACTGTGCGGCCTATGCGGCATGGGCAAGAGCAAGACGCGCACCAAATCGACGACCATCGTCGTGAACGTATGCCAACACTGCGGATATCGGTTTTAAACCTGCTGCAGGCTATCGGCGACCGCAGCGGCTGCCATCAGATGCCGGAGCGCAGCTTCCATATCAAAGACTATACCTTTCCCGTCTGTGCGCGATGCACGGGCGTTTTTTTCGGTCAGCTACTGGCGGTCGGGCTGTGGATATTCGGCGTGGTGTGCCTGTGGTACATCGCGGCGGGGCTGCTTGCGCTGATGGGGCTGGACTGGCTGATTCAGCACCTTAAGATCAGGGAATCGACGAATGTGCGGCGGCTGCTGACGGGCATCTGCGGCGGCTACGGGCTGTTCAGCCTGTATATCGCGGGAGGGATTCTGCTGTACCGTTGGGTCGCGGGATGGTTTGCGGGGTAAGACTTCACCCTTGTGGAGAAAAGATGTCGTAGAAGCATATTGAACTTTTTGAGCCCCAATGCGGGGCTTTTTTGATACGCTCATTCAGAAAAAGGGGACAACCCCATTACGGCGCAGGTCACTAATTAACCCCTTGCCAGCATGGGAGCTGCCCTTGACAACGACGGACTATAGTGATAGTCTGACTGCATAGACTATAGCGATAGTCTAAAACGGGTATCCGTAAAAGGGAGGAACAGATATGCAAAACAAGGGGATTATGATTGTACTTAGTGTGGTGTCGGTGATGGTTGCGGTGTTGCTGGTGGTAACCCTTATTGGTATTTATAAACCGGACACGACGGCCTATCCTGTGTACGCAGCAGGCTCCGCCGAGGCCGCTGCCGATACGGTGAGCGTATATGGGCAGGGCAGAGTGGCTATCAGCCCGGATCAGGCGACGATTACGTTCGGCTACCGCAACGAAGATGCTGACCCGTCCGCCGCGCAGAATGACAACGACGAACAGATGCAGAAGATCGTCAGCGCGGTGAAAGCGGCGGGCATTGGCAATGCCGATCTTCAGACGGTGAGCTATCAGGTTTACCGCGACGGCTCAAAAAACAGGTTCATCGTGTGCAATATGATGCAGGTGAAGATCGGCGATATCGAAAAGACGAGTGACATCATCAAGGCAGCCTATGACGCGGGCGCTAACGAGTTCTGGGATGTGCGGTTTGATATCGTGAAGCGGCAGGAGGCGTATACGGACGCGCTGCACCTCGCAATGGAACGCGCGCGGGAGAAGGCGGAAAAGCTGGTTGCGGACGAAGGCCGGAAGGTGCTCGCGGTGGTGTCCATCGAGGAGGGAACCGAAAGCAACAGCTACTATTATTCGTCGCCGTACACCAACTTCGTTGCCGCGCCGTCATCCTCTTCGGGCGGTTACACGGACGGCGGGATATCGTCGGGCGAGATGGAGATCAGCGCGATCGTGAACGTGACCTATCGGCTGCAATGAGAGGCGTTACGCCTGCTCCGGCACGCGGCCCTTTCTCAGCCGGTATACCGCGCCCGCGCTGTAGACGATGAGCGCGGCCCACACCGCGATGAAGCCGATCCACTCGGCTGGTGAAACCGCCTTGTGGAACACGGTGACGCCCAGCACGAGCGTGAGCGAGGGCGAGAAGTATTGGAAGAAGCCGAGCGACGTCAGCGGAATGCGCCGCGCCGCCGCGGAATAGAGCATCAGCGGGACAGCGGTGACCGGGCCTGCGCCCACGAGCAGCAGCGAAATGCCCCAGCTTTGCCCGAACGCGATGCCGCTCTGCAGGCCGAATATCACAAGCAGCGCGATGGACAGCGGTGCGGAGAACATGGTCTCGAGAAACAGTCCGGTGTACGCGTCGGTGTCCACCTTCTTTTTAACGAGGCCATAGAATGCGAACGAGGAGGCCAGCAATATTGCGTACCACGGGAATACGCCGTCCGATATGATGAGGTATGCCACCGCCGCCAGTGCGAGCGCAAATGCCGCGATGGTGGTCGGACGCATCTTTTCCTTTAGCAGCAGCGTACCCAGCGCCACCTGCAGCAGCGGCGAGAAATAGTAGCCGAAGCTGACCTGAACGTGATAGCCTTGTTCCAGCCCCCAGATATACAGCCCCCAGTTGAGGAATATCAGCAGGCCCGCGGCGAGCGATTTCAACGTGCGGCGGCGATCCGCCAGTATCCGCTTCACCTGGCCGCGCCATTTTGCAAAGAACAGGATGGGCGACAGCAGCGCGAGCGAGAACAGCACGCGGTACGCGAGTACCACCAGCGGGTGTACGCTGTTCAGCAGCGCCCAGTAAAGCGGCAGTGCGCCCCATATCAGATAAGAAGCGATTGCCAGTATGTTGCCCGTTTTCTGCCCGTCCTGCCCGTTCATTCCAATGCCCCGTTCCATGTGATGCAACACATTGTATCACAATACTGTACAAATGGAAAACGGATAGGGGCGGTGCTGGTAGGGGCGGGCCTCTGAGCGGTTGTCAGGCAGCAAGGCAAGCGGGCGGCTCAGGGGAGCCGCCCCTACAGGAAGCGGGGTGATGCCGACGGGGAGGTTCACTTGCCTAATGGGGGCTGTCGGCGGAACGACTGGGGGATACGGGGGATGCGGGGATAATCGGATGGATGCAAAAAAGATGTGGATTAGGGGATCGTTATGCGCACACATTAGGTGATTATATATCCCTCCACCGCCTGTGGGGTCCCCGCCACTTCACCCCATAAAGCCTTCGGCTTTGTGGGGGCCCAGGGAGGCTTAGAACGGTATTTCCCCTCCCTTTACCATTCTAAAAGATGCTTTCCCGGCGCCTGGATAGGCAAGGGAGGCTTTAAATGATGGCTTCTCATGACGATGCGCTTTACGCTCATCCGTCTTTTTTATTGCTGTTTCGCATAATTATTAAGGATGAAAGTGCGGGGTGAAATGGGTTGAAGAAGATGCGCGGGCCAAAGAACATACTGAAACGGCTGGATATGGCGCCGGAGGCGGCGGGCAGCGTACGCCTCACCGCGCTCGATGATACGCATCTGCGCATCGAGAACTACAGCAGCGTGCTGGAGTATACCCAGAAGAAGGTGCGCCTGGTCGCCGGGGAGTTTTTGCTCGTGATCGAGGGGGAGGGGCTGGAGCTCGAGGCGATGGGCAAGGAGAACGTGGCGGTGCGCGGCCGGATCGGCAGCGTGCGCTACGAGAAACCGTAAGAGGACGGCCGCCGGATGAGAATATGGCAATTTCTATCGGGATATGTTATGATACGCGTGGAAGGCCTGACGCTGGAGCGCTTCCTGAACCTTGCCGCGGAGGCGGGGGTGGGGGTGGCTCACGCGCGGCGCGTATCGTATACCGTGCTGAAGGCGGAGGTAACGGCGCGCGGCTACCGCAAGCTTCGGCGCATCGTGCCGGATAAGTACATGGTGACGGTGGAACGGCAGGGCGGAGCGCCGATCATGTTCCGGCGGCTGACGCTGCGTACCGCTCTGCTGATCGGGCTGGCGCTGGTCGGGATCGGGGTATTCGCCGCGGCGCAGTTCGTGTGGGAAGTGCGCGTGACGGGGCTGGAATACCGCGACGCCAAGGCACTTAAAGAGGAGCTTTCCGCGCTGGGCATCCGCCCGGGCGCGTGGAAGAGCGATGTGGACGCAGAGGACGCGGGGATTAAGGTGCTAATCGGGCACGAGGAGATCGCTTGGATCGATATTCAGCTTGAGGGCATCGTGGCGCTGGTAGAGGTCGTTCCGGCGGAGCTCGCGCCGGAGGTGTACGACGAGAACACACCGCGCAACATCATTGCAACCAAGGACGCCGTTGTGGAGAGCGTGACGCCGCTGGCAGGCCGGGCCGTCGTGGAGCCGGGCGACACCGTACGGGCGGGCGACGTGCTGATTGCGGGGCAGGTGTGGGACGAAGGCAAACCGCGCATGCTGTTCGCGGCGCGCGGCGACGTGGTCGGCAGCGTGTGGTATGCGGGCAGCGCGTCGGCGTCGATCTATAAGGAAACGCGCACCCCGACGGGGCGCACGTACCGGCAGCGCGTAATATCGATTGGCAAGGACAGCGCAAATGTCGAACCGGACTGTGATTTCGCTGTCTACGATACGCGCATTGTGGATAGAGTAAATATCGGGCTGTTTCTGCCCGTGTATATCACGGAATACGAATACAGCGAGGTGACGCTCGTACAAGAACCTGCGAACTTTGATCAGTTGAGTGTTTATCTGGAGGAGACCGCATACTTCGACGCACTGGGGTATGTGCCAGAGGACGCTAAGGTCGTGGGACACCATGCGATATACCGTTTGGATGGCTGTATGATGAGCGTAGCGGTTTATATTCATACAAATGAAGACATCGGCAGGGCCGTGATTTTGGAGGATTAGGGTTTGGAGACAGGCATGGTGGAGATCGGGATCGAGGTAGACAGCCTGGAGTTGCTTTCCGATCTGTTTGGCGCGTTTGACGAGAACGTCAAGGTGATTGAGAAGGAAACGGGCGCGAGCATCATATCGCGCGACCATCAAATGGTGATCCGCGGACGCGAGGAGGACGCGGAGCTGGCAAGGGTCGTGGTGGACAAGCTGCTCGACATGGCCCGTAAAAGGGAGAAGATCGACATATCGCGCATCCGCTACGCGGTGGAGCTCGCGCGGGAAGGCAACGCCGACGCGATCGAGGAGATCATGGCGGACGTGATCGCCATCACGAGCCGGGGGCGGCAGGTAAAGAGCCGCACCATCGGGCAGAAGCGCTACGTGAAGGCGATGCGCGAGAATCCGCTGGTGTTCGCGATCGGTCCGGCGGGTACGGGCAAGACATACCTTGCGATGGCGATGGCGGTCGTTGCGCTCAAGAACAAGGAAGTGGAGCGCATTATACTCACACGGCCCGCGGTGGAAGCGGGGGAAAGCTTAGGGTTCTTGCCGGGTGACCTGCAGACCAAGGTGGACCCGTATCTGCGGCCTCTGTATGACGCGCTGTACGATTTTCTGGGCGGCGAGACGTTCCAACGGCTGTCCGAGCGCGGCGTGATCGAGGTGGCGCCGCTCGCGTACATGCGCGGGCGCACGCTCTCCGATGCGTTTATCGTGCTGGACGAGGCACAGAACTGTACCGAGGAGCAGATGAAGATGTTCCTGACGCGCTTCGGCGAGAACTCGCGCGCGGTGGTCACGGGCGACATCACGCAGGTGGACTTGCCCAAGGAGAAGAAGAGCGGGCTGGTGCAGTGCGTCAACATCCTCGAGGGCATCGAGGGTATCTATATCTCGTACCTTACCGCCAAGGACGTGGTGCGCCACGAGCTTGTGCAGCGTATCGTGCGTGCGTACGAGCGCTACGAAAAGACGATCAGGAGGTAAAATGGACGGAAAAATAAAGGCCACACGCAGACAGCTCTTTTTCGGGTTGGTGATCGGCGCGGTCACGCTGATCCTTGTGTTTGCGCTTGTGGCGCTGTCCATCACACCGGTGAAATACGATTTCGCGGTGGGAGAGGTGGCGCCTGCCACTATTCCCGCGAGCCGAGACATCGTGGATATCGTGTCTACACAAGCCGCGATCGACGAGGCGCGCGACGCGGTGCCACCCAAATATTCGGTGGACCCGGATATTTCCGACCGCGTGCTTACGGACATTTCGACGTTCTTTGACGCGATGGCAGATATGCCTGAGACGCTCAAGGAAGCGTATATATACGCACAGATTGCCGACCATGGCGGGATGTACGCGGATTACGAGCGCATCTATGACGCGGCTTCCGTCAAATGGGAAAATACACTGACCGACGAGCAACGCAAGTACATCCGCGATACGTTGAAAACCCCAGACATGCCCGATACGGCCGTGTGGGCAGCCGCCGCGATGACGCAGGACGATATCCAGACCATGCGCGAGGCGGTCACTGCTTCGGTCACGGGCGCGCTCGGCAACGGTATCAGCGCGGAGTATCTGACCTCCGCAACGGACGGTATTCGGCGCGACCTTGAGTCGCGCTACACGAGCGGCGAGCTTTCGTATCTGGCGGCGTTGCCGGTGGAGAAGTACCTCGTACCCAACAAGGTAGTGGACGAGGAAGCCACGAAGCTCGCGCAGGATGAGGCGGAAGCCAATGTTCCGCCGATCAAATACAAGCAGAGCCAGTTGGTCGTTGAATCGGGCAAAGTGGTGACGGAGGCGCAGTTTGTGGTGCTTCAGGAGCTGGGCGTGGTGGGCGGCCAGGAGATCGATTACCTGCTGTATATTTCCATGTTCGTGTACATGGCGATCGTATTCCTGTTGTATGCGATCTATCTGTTCCAGTTCGAGCGGGAGCTGCTGGCCGATACGCGGCGTCTGCTGATGCTTGCGACTGTGATGGCGGTGACTGCCGCGCTGGCAGTGCCGCTTGTGCGATTTGATCCGCACATTGTTCCGGCTTTTTTAGGCACGATACTCGCGTGCGTGCTGGTTTCACAGCGAAGCGCGCTCACGTTCACCGTGTTCCTCGCGCTAATCACAGCCCCGATCTGTTCGTGGAACGCAGGGTTGTTTAGCGTCACCTCACTGACGATCATCATGGCGACCATACTAGGCGGTGCAGCTTGCGTATTCTCGCTGCGCAGGCCGATGCACCGCACGTCGCTGATTACCGCGGGACTGGCGGCGGGCACGGTGGGCGCGCTGGTGATGGTGATGAGCGAATTGATGGGTGCGGCAGCCCCAACCTTTGACAAGCTGATGGTATCCGGCGGGTACGCGCTGGGCAGCGGGCTGGTTGCGGGCGTGCTCGCGATTGGCACACTGCCGATGTGGGAGGCGGCTTTCCGCGCTTCCACGCCGTCCAAGCTGCTGGAGCTTTCCAACCCGAACCACCCGCTTTTAAAGCGGCTGTCGCTTGAGGCGCCGGGCACGTATCATCACAGCATATTGACCGCGAACCTTGCGGAGGCGGGCGCGGACGCCATTGGCGCATCCTCCCTGCTCTGTCGCGTGGGCGCGTATTACCACGATGTGGGCAAGCTCAAGGACCCGCAGTTTTTCGCGGAGAACCAGAAGGGCGAGAACCCGCACGATAAGCTCGATCCGCGCGAGAGCGCGAAAATCATAACGGGGCATGTGACATACGGTCTGGAGCTGGGGCGCCGCTACAAGCTGCCGCGTGAGGTGCAGGCAATGATCGCCCAACACCATGGCAGCACGCAGGTGGCATATTTCTATCATAAGGCGCTCGAAGCGGGGATGGAACCCAAGGCTTCGCAGTATCGGTATCCGGGCAACCGGCCTACCACGCGGGAGGCTGCTATTGTGATGCTGGCCGACTGCGTGGAAGCGGCGGTCAGGAGTATGGGCGATCCGGGCATTGAGCAGATACGCGAGATGATCGGCAAGCTCATTCGTGAGCGCTACAACGACGGGCAGCTCGACGACACACCCTTAAACCGGCAGGACATGAACCATATCGCGCAGGCATTTGCGGGCGTGTACGAAGGCGCGCTGCACGAACGCGTGAAATATCCCGGACAGGAGTAGAATATGAAAAAAGTCTACATCACCGCAGAGGACAAGCTGCCATCGCGCGAGATCCGCATCGCCGCAAAGCGGGCGGCGAAAGCCGCCGGGCGGCTGGAGGAGCGCGAGTTTCGCGTGGGGCTGCTGTTTACCGACAATGAAAATATCCGGCGGCTCAATTCGCAGTTCCGCAACATCGATAAAGCGACGGACGTATTGTCGTTTCCGTCCGGTGTGGATGATTATCTCGGCGATATCGCGATATCGATGGAACGCGCGCGGCAGCAGGCCGACGAGATCGGCCAGAGCCTGGAGCGCGAGGTGGCGTTTTTGACCGCGCACGCGATGCTGCACCTGTTTGGCTACGATCACGAGACGGAGCAGGAGGAGCAGGTTATGCGCGGCAGACAAAGAAAGATTATGGAGAAGATAGGCTATGAAGTTGAACATTGACGAACTGATACAGCAGGCCGAGAAAGCGAAAGAGGGAGCGTATGTGCCCTATTCGCATTTTCATGTGGGCGCGGCGCTGCACTGCAAGGATGGGCGTGTGTATACCGGCGCGAACGTGGAGAACGCATCGTACGGTGTGACGTGCTGCGCGGAGCGCGTGGCGCTGTTTAAGGCCGTGACGGACGGCGCGCGTGAGTTTGACGCCATCGCGGTGACCTCCGACGCGGAAGGGCCGACTTACCCGTGCGGCATCTGCCGGCAGGCGCTGGTGGAGTTTTCGCGCGATATGGACGTATTGTGCACCGGCACGCGCGGTGAGCGCGACATCAAGAAGATCAACGAGTTGTTACCCTGTGCTTTCACGGGCGAAGATTTGGAAGACGTAAAGTAGGTTTGAGCAGCAGGTAACCACTGAGCTGCGGGTTTCGCGAGGCCGCGGTGCACTTGGTAAATGAGAACGCGTTAGCGGAGTGTGGCAATTATGATAACTGTTTTATTCACGAGGCGGTATAAGCACTGACGGTTGCTGCCGGATACCGCCGCGGACATGGAAGTTGAATAGAGCGATGTATGTAGCTGGGTAACCGCCAACGCCACGGTATTCACAGGGCTGTATAAGAACTGACGATTGCTGCGGGATACCGCGGGAAAAGGACTTAAGCGGGATGTTGTAACCCGCGAAGATTTACTGGAGAGATAAATGGAACATAAGTCGGCGTTTATCGCCGTGATGGGAAGCCCGAACGTGGGCAAATCGACGTTGGTCAACCGCATCGTGGGTGAGAAGGTGGCCATCGTATCGGACAAAGCGCAGACGACGCGCAGCCGGATTGCGGGCATATGCTCTACCCCGGACGACCAGATGGTGTTTATGGACACCCCTGGCGTGCAGAACCCGAAGAACAAGCTGGGCGAGTATATGGTGAAGACCGCTTTCGGCGCGCTGGAGGATATCGACGCGGCGCTGCTTGTGGTGGATGCACAGCACGGCGTGGGGACGCGCGACGAGGCGCTTGCGCCGAGGCTTCTGGAGAGCGGTGCGCCCGTGCTGGCCGCTGTCAACAAGGCCGACGCGGTGATCAAGGAGAAGCTGGATGCGGCTGTGCAAAAACTGCAGGAGCTGGGCATCCCGGCGGACAAGATATACGTGATTTCAGCTAAGACCGGCACCGGTGTGGAAGAACTGCACAAGGCGCTGCGGGAATATTTAAAGCCCGCGCCGCGTTATTACCCGGGCGATGAATACACAGACCAGTCCATGCGTGTGATGGCGGCGGAACTGATCCGCGAGAAGGCGCTGCTGTTGCTGCGCGAGGAGGTGCCGCACGGCGTGGGCGTGATGGTGGAACGCATGGAGGAACGCGAGGACGCGGACATGTGGGATATCGAAGCGGTGCTGCTGTGCGAGCGCGAAGGCCACAAGGGCATCATCATCGGGCGCGGCGGAGAGATGCTCAAGCGAATCGGGTCTCAGGCGCGCAAGGACCTTGAGGAGATGCTGGGCGTGCAGGTGTACCTGAAGCTGTTTGTACGCGTGGAGGAGAACTGGCGCGACAGCATCCGTGTGATGAAGGAACTGGGATATCGGTAGAGAAGAGCCTTTTTGATGGGGGATGCTTTTTATCGAGGGCTCTGCCCTCGTGCTCCCGCTTAAGGGGCATTGCCCCTTAAGAATCCCATCGTGCGAAACGCCCTTGCGGACATTTCGCGGGGAATAAGCCTCCCCTACGAGGGGAGGTGGCCGCCCACAAGCGGTCGGAGGGGTGACAGAGAGTCACCCCTCACCCTCGCAACACTCGGGAGCTCCCCTTGCAGGGGAGCCTTTAACTTCATCAGTCCCCGTTCGGACAGTGCAAAGGTATTCGGAAGGTTATATGAACCATGATTTTTCTTTGGAGAGCCGGATTACAAACGGAAAAGTCCAATACATTAAAGAAATCAAAACAGATTTAAATATACTGCAAATTACCTTCTGCGATCTAAACGGCATTGCGACAACTTGTCTCGAACTTATGGGTTTTGACAAGCTTTTATTTAACCTTGACTTTCCAGATAGCCTATTGACCGATTATAATCAAAGAACGATACAGAGCCTCATTGGACTCAGTTTTGAGAAAGCCGAGGACAAGTATGTATATTGCCTAAAGACTGATGATTATGAGGTAACATTTGAAAGCAGAAACTTTCCTGTAATCAGACAGGTTGGAGCGCAAGATCATCCGAAGGAGCAACTCATTTGAGAACCACGACGGGCATCGTGCTGAGGGCGGTGGACTACCGCGACAACGATATTATGCTGACGCTGCTGACGAAGGACTACGGGCTGATGTCCGCCAAGGCCGCGGGTGCGAAAAAGCCGACAGGCAAGATGTTTGCGGCGGCGTCGTTGCTGTGCTGCGGCGATTATGAGTTTTTCGAGAAGGACGGGCGGTACGGCGTGCGCGGCTGCACGATCCGGTACCGTTTTTTTGACCTGCAGAACAACTACGACGCTTATACCGCGGCGTGCATGATCGCCGACACGGCGGGCAAGGTGGCACAGGAGGAGAGTGCCGACCCAAAGCTGTTTGCGCTGGTGACGCAGGCGCTTTACGCGCTGGATACGGGCGGAGAGCCGAAAGCCGTGCTGTGCTATTTTTTGCAGCGGCTGCTCTACATCGAGGGCGTGTATCCCGCGCTGTCGCACTGCGCAGTGTGCGGGGACGCGCGGGCGATCAAGTTTTCCGCTCAGTACGGTGGCGTATGCGCCGCGCATGCCGCGCCGCAGGATGTGGCACTGACGGCGGACATGGCCGACGCGTTGGTTGCGATGGCAGGGGTACTGCCCCGGGACATGAAGGAAGTGAAGGTGAGCGAGGCGGCGGCGGCAAAGCTTTTGCCCGTGCTGATCCGGTATCTGGAGAACGTGATCGGCAAGCCCATCAAGAGCGCGAAGTTTGTGCGGTAGGTAATTTCCGTGAAGGTGATATTCTTGGATATTGATGGGGTGCTTAATTCAGAACGGTTTATGGAAACCTGTAACGAGCAGGCAATTGACTGTCATGCCGTCAGTGTTTTAAAGCACGTGATTGATCAAACAGACGCAGTGATTGTATTGTCATCGGGCTGGCGTTTTTGGTTTGATAACGATATGGAACCGCAGGAAGAAAACTCCCGGAACTTATATGATATCTTAAATGAATTTGGGCTTAGGTTATTCAGCAAGACCCCTGATTTCAGTACTGAAGATATACGCCTTAATAAAACCTTCAGCTATGTAAAAGCGTCGGAAATTAAGGCCTGGTTGAATGAACATCCGCAGGTTGAGGGATATATCGTGCTTGATGATCTGGATTTATGGGATGAAGAGATCAATTCGCATCGGGTCATGATAGACGGAAAATTTGGATTGACCGAGGATGATGCAAAATGTGCGATTGACAGATTGAACGAACATTAGAATCCTATTTGGGTTATGTATCGGGATATCTGGAGAACGTCATCGACTAGCCCATCAAGAGCGCGAAGTTTGTGAAAAAGGGGTGCACTGCAAAACTATATCCCCCACCGCTATACCATATTTTCAATCTGGCACGCGGAGCCCCCCTACCGGGGTTCCCCGGAAAGCGAAGCTTTCTGGGGTGGTGCGCAAGGGGGTCGTAGATGCGTGCCTGATCTAGCTCCGTGATATTCATCGCGTTCTTATATGCCCATTTCGGCTATTTCTTCTGTAAAAAAACGCGGCTGGTTCCGGCGACCTGAAAATCTATTTATAACAGAGATGGACGGAAAGGCACGGGGCCATTCCCCACAGGCTGCACATAAGAAGAAGTGGGCGACTACAGATATGTAGAATACCTAATTTGGAGGTGCGTCAAGGATGCCGCACCCTACAAGTTGTATATCCCCTTGCAAACCCACTGCTTTTGCGGTACCTTGTTACAAAGCAATGCGGGCGATATGAGGCGAAAGGATGAAGGTGATGACGGGGAAGACACCGGAAGAAAGCAAGGTCGTGACATCGGAGCTGGTGCTGCCGGGGATGACGAACCTGCTCGGAAACCTGCTGGGCGGGGAACTGATGCACCGCATGGATATCGCGGGGGCGCTGTGCTGCATGCGGCACAGCAACTCTCAGGTCGCGACGGTCGCGGTGGAGGCGATCGAGTTCAAGCATCCGGTGCGGCTGGGCGAGATGGTCAGCGTGGAAGCAAAGCTAGTCTGGACGGGCAGAACGTCGATGAAGGTGAAGATCACGGCGAGCGCGGAAAACCTCGCGACCGGCGCGGTGATTGTGACGAACGTCGCTATGTTCACGTTTGTCGCCATGGGCAAGGACGGCCAGAAGGCACCGGTGCCGCCGCTGCTGTCGCAGACCAACGAGGAAAGAGAAGACTTCGAGCGCGAGGAGGCGGCGTATCGGTGCCGCCATCAATAGGCGACAGACCACGATGGCGCGGGAGACCGCGCTTTTTCAATGGCCCCCTCAGACGAGGGGGCTGACGCCGATAGGCGTCTGGGGGAGGGAAAACATCCTGATACCGGTCACTCCCTCCGTCAGTTGCCGGTTTGGCAACCGTCAACTGACACCTCCCTCATCCGAGGGAGGCTTTATCAGTAGCTGAGCACCGCGCTTTTTTAAGTTGATGGGGATAGTGCATTGTTCGTAGAGGACGGGCTCCTGCACGTCCCGTGCTTCCGGCGCGAGGGAACGAATGTATCGCTGCCGCCATCAATGAGCGGGGGACCGCGTTTTTTGTATGAAGCGAAGGGGCAAACTGAGGGCAGAGTCGACTCGACGGTTGTATCTGCATGGCGGTAATGCGCTGGCGCAGTCCGTATCTTTCCAAAGCGGTTGCTTTCGCGTATAATGGCGGTATCAGCGATGAGGAGGGCAGCCCGTGAAAAAAGACAGCAAAACCGAAATGCCAAGGCAGATCATCCAGCGGCGGCTGCTTTCCGCGGAGGCGGCGGATGTGCTTCGCGAAAAGATCGTAGAAGGGGAGTTTGCGCAGGGGTTTAAGCTCATCGAGGAGGAGCTATCGCAGATGCTGGGCGTCAGCCGCGCGTGCATCCGTGAAGCCGTGATGCAGCTCGAAAACGAGGGTCTTGCGGTGCGCGGAGAGGGACGCAGCCGGGAGGTCACCACGTTCAAAAAGGCGGACATCCGCGAGATCTACATGCTGCGGCTGTGCATCGAAAAGCTGGCGGTGGCGGAATGCCTGAACAGAGGGAATGTGCCGCTGGCGGCACTGCGCAAAAAGGGGGGGCAAATCCTCCGGCTGGTCAATAAAAAGCCCATCGATTCCGTGCGGCTTACGGAGGCGGACCTGGACTTCCACGAGACGCTGATCGCAGCGGCGGGCAGCCGCGCAATGCAGGTGTGGCAGGGGCTCAAATACCAGATCAAAACGCTGCTGCTGCTGTATTTTAAAACCACGCCGAATGAGCCGTCCCCCGACGACTACGCGAACCACGACAGGATCATTGAGGCGCTGCAAAGCGGCGACAAGGCACAGGCCGAGGCGCTGTTGGAGGCACACATACTCTCCGGCATGGACACGCTGCTAAGGCAGTGAGGAAAGCCGCTTCGCGCTAAACCCATTTCCAATAAATTAGTTACAAGTGGGAATTGTATACCAGACGGATGAAAAAATATACTTTTAAATCGTCGACCGTCGACGGTTGACAGATAGCCGGACGGCGGTTATGATGGTAGAAACACTCAGCACTGTGGACGGATGGTTTCACAGCGGACAGCACCAAAGCGTCGAGTGCGCACAAGGGGGCCGCGACCGAAAACGGCAAGGATATTTTGGAGGGTTTGATATGGCAGAGATGACTTCACACGAAAGGTTTGCGCGTATGTTTGCGCATCAGGAGGCCGACCGCATCGCGATTTGGGACTTCCCCTGGCCGGGTACGCTGGCACGGTGGCGCCGGGAGGGGATGTCGGCGAATGTGAGCTTTGAGGATTACTTTGGCACGGACAAGGTGTCGCGTATCATCGTGGACAACTCTCCGCAGCTGCCGACATCCATCGTTGAAGAGAACGATGAGTTTATCACGCGTATGACGAGCTGGGGCTGCAAGGAGCGCAACTTTAAGCATCAGGACTCCACACCGGATTTTATGGATTACACCATCCTCGAAAAAGATGTATGGCTGAAGGCCAAGGCGCGCATGACGTCGTCGGACGACCGCATCCCGTGGGACTACCTGAAGGCCAACTACACGCAGTGGCGTAAGAGCGGTCACTGGATACTCGCGGACTGCGATTTCGGGTTCAATCACTTTCTCTCGAACGTGGTGGGTACGGAGCGGCTGCTCATCGCGATGATGGATGACCCGGAGTGGGTGGGAGATATGCTGCGCCACAGCCTGGAGCTCGATATTGCGCTGCTTGACCGCGTATGGGATGCGGGCTACACGTTTGATATGTTTAACATCCGCGAGGATATGGGCTATTCGTATAGCCAATTCTTTTCGGTCAACCTGTACCGCGAGATTCTAAAGCCGGTGCATCAGCGGGCGGTGGACTGGGCGCACAGCAAGGGCGCGAAGGTGCGGCTGCATTCGTGCGGCAACATCATCCCGTTTCTGCCGGAGATCGCGGAAGTCGGCTTCGACGCGCTGCATCCGATGGAGGTGAAGGCGGGCATGAAGCCGGACGAAGTGAAGGCGAAGTATGGCAAACAACTGGTACTGCACGGCGGGTTCAACGCGATGCTCTGGAAAGACTATGACGCGATTGCGCAAGAGATGCGTCGGCTGATCCCGATACTCAAGGAGGGCGGCGGCTACATATTCGCCTCCGACCATTCCATACCGAACGACGTGAGCTTTGAGAACGCGTGCAGGATCATGGAGCTGGCTAAAGATCTGGGGAGCTATCAATAAGCACGAAAACAGGTTGAACAGCCCGTCAAAGTGCGGGAGCCCGCGCTTTTGTGTTGCCAGTTATTGTTCGGTTTGTCCCCCTTGACAGAATCAAATACAGCAGTGGAGAAGGCGCAAGGATGCAACCGCCAATGTGCCCGAAGATCAGTGATTGCTGTTGTATCGCATTGATATAAAATGACAGCCCGGGGGAGTAATCCCGGGCTGTTTGAGTGGTCAGTCCTTTTGAGGCTTCGGTATGGGCGGAACGGAGGCCGTCTCAAAGGTATCGGCGACATCCTTCAGCCAGCGGGTGATTTCGATGTGCTGCGGGCAGGTGGTTTCACACTGCCCGCACGCGATGCAGTCCGACGCCTTACCGAAGGTCTTGGTATAGTTGCCGTAATACACCTTCTGCAGCGAGAAGCCCTTGGGCTCCATCTGCTGATCCGTATTGTACAGCGCGAAGTAGTTCGGGATCGCGATGTTCTGAGGGCAGCCGTCTACGCAGTACCCGCAGGCCGTACAGGGGATCGCGATGGACTCGTTGATGATGCGCACCGCCTGATTCACCGCCGCAAATTCCTCCGGTGCGAACGGCGCGAACGCCCGCATGTAGCTCATGTTGTCCGTTAGCTGCGCCATGCTGGACATGCCGCTGAGCACCATCATCACGCCCTCGTGACTCGCCGCGAAACGGACAGCCCATGAGGGGACAGACATGTCGGGGTGGATGCTTTTGAACAGTTCCTCGGCCTTTTTAGGTACGTTCGCGAGTGCGCCACCCTTGACAGGCTCCATCACGATCACCGGCTTGCCGTGCCTGCGGGCGGTCTCGTAGCATTTGCGGGACTGTATGCTCTCATTGTCCCAGTCGAGGTAGTTGAGCTGAAGCTGCACAAAATCCACCTCGGGATGTGCGGTCAATATCTCGTCCAGCAGGGCGGCATTGTCGTGGTACGAGAAGCCGATCTGCCTCGCCTTTCCCTCCGCTTTCTTTTGCGCAGCGAACTCGAAGCTGCCAAGGCGTTGTGCGAGGGGGTAGTGCGTCGCGCTGAGGTTATGCAGCAGGTAGTAGTCGAAATAGTCCACGCCGCATTTAGTAAGCTGCTCGGCAAAGATGTGCTCCTGATCCTCCGCCTTTTCGAGAAACATCATGGGCAGCTTGGTCGCGAGCGTGAAGCTGTCCCTCGGATGCCGTTTGACGAGCGCTTCGCGCGCGGCGATCTCGCTCTTGCCTGTGTGATACATGTACGCCGTGTCAAAATAGGTGAAGCCCTGCGCAAGGAAGGCGTCTACCATCGCGTTCACGGTATCCATATCGATGCTGGCCATATCGCTCGTGTCTTTGAGCGGCAGCCGCATCAAACCAAATCCTAATCGTTTCGTGTTCTCCATCAATATTCCTTACGCCATTTAAAGCTGGCGCTTATAGTTCCTTTCCCATTTGATATGCCTGATCCATCGCTTCGCTTGACTTAATATCCCCAATTTCGAATGCACCTGTACCGAGGATAACGCCTTTTTCGTGCGGGTCTTCGAGGCAATAGGTAAAGCCGCGGAGGCCTTCAAGCGTGCGTTCCATTTCCGATCTATTCTCATCCGCAGCGGTAACGATGAAATAGAAATCTTTGTTGCTGATCTGGGTGTAGGCGGGAACTGTGCGGTCGATCAGCGTCTTCATCTGCGCGGACATGGTGTAGAAGTAGACGGGCGTTGCCATCACGATCACGTCTGCTGCGAGCATTTTCGGCAGGATGTCCGCCATGTCGTCCTTTTGCGCGCAGTGCCCGGTTTTCTCGCAGGCGTAGCAGCCGGTACAATAGCCGATTTTTTGATCGCGCAGGAATATCTTCTCCGCCTGATGCCCCGCATCAAGTGCGCCCTGCAAGAAGCTGTCGCACAAGGTGTCGGAGTTGCCGCTCCGCCGCGGGCTGGAAGACAGTATCAGTACATTTTTACCCATCCTATTGATCCCCCAATCCATGCTTGCGTTCGTAAAACCGAATCTTATGATCCAACCGTTCGAGCGTTTTCTGCATCTCTTCCATGCGGGCGACGAGCTGTCTGCGCTGCTCGACCAGCAGTTCTCTGCGTGTTTCGATGGTGGTATCGCCCTGTTTGACCAGCCCGACGTATTCGATCAGCACCTCGATGGGCAGCCCCGCGCCGCGCATGCATTTGATGAATTCGACCCAGCCGCAATCCTCTTCGGTATAGTCCCGGGTTCCGCTTTGGCTGCGGTTGACACGGGGGATCAATCCGACGCGTTCATAGTAGCGCAACGTATCTGCCGAGAGATCGTATTTTTCACTGACTTCTGCGATCGTCATAACACATTACCTCCTGACGCTATGCATCGTATCACTTGGAGTTAACTCCAAGTCAAGAAAAAAATCAAGACGCGGGTGATATTTTTTTGCGAGAGGAAAATGGCAGGCTAACGGTTTTACCCTGATTAGCCTTTCTAAGGAACATCTCTGTGAGATAGGATATACCTCATCAGTCAGCTTGCGCCGCCTGCGTTGCCTACTGGGCAATGCAGCTCCTCAAGGGGAAGCCTTTAAGGCCGATACGAGGCATGAAAGAAAGATGAAGGAGATACGGAAACGGAAGACTCAGGGGAGCCACCCCTGCGGCAAAGGTTGCATGGCTTAATAAGAGCGTCAAATGTTCTACCCTCATCAGCCCCCAGTGGGGGCATCTTCCCCCAGGGGAAGCTTTAGGTTCCTGTTGATGGAAGGAAACATGGGGCGGAGGCGAAGGATTCTGGCTTGTCATACGGCGGCAAAGGTGGTATATGTATCACAATACGGCCTGCGAGCAGGCGGACGAAATTGTGAGGCGAGAATAGCGATGAATGAAGTAACCTTCCGTGAAGCGGTGCCTGAAGATACCGGATTGATCCTGTCCTTTATCCATGCGCTGGCGGAATACGAGCATATGGCGGATTTGGTATCGGCGGATGAGGCGCTGCTGCGCGAGTGGATATTCGAGAAGAAGAAGGCCGAGGTGATATTTGCCGTCGCGGAAGGGCGGGAGGTTGGGTTCGCGCTGTTCTTCCACAACTTCTCTACGTTCCTTGGCAAGGCGGGCATCTATCTGGAGGATCTGTTCGTGCTGCCGGAATACCGGGGGCGCGGGTTTGGCAAGGCCATTTTGCAAAGGCTCTCGCGGATTGCCGTGGAGCGCGGGTGCGGGCGTCTGGAGTGGGCGTGCCTCGACTGGAACAAGCCGAGTGTAGACTTCTACCTTTCGCTGGGGGCGCAGTCGATGAACGAATGGACGACGTATCGGTTGTCCGGTGAGACATTGGAGCGGATGGCGAGGCAATGAGGATTGGCGACAGAAAAGTAGCCCAGATGAGGAGGGAACTTCTCCCTCCCCCAGGCACCTATTCGGTGCCAGCCCCCTCGTCTGAGGGGGCCATAGAGTTTGTTTATGAAAATGCCTGAGAATTCGGCCAGACTCAGTTTGATGTCTCTCCGTCACTATCATTCTGAGCGAAAGCGACTGCGCAGTAGACTAGAGTTTAAAGGGGCTTGATTAAGAAACATTCGCTTGTGCCAGTATGGGTATCGGGTGCGTCGCACCCTCAGAATGAGAACAGCTACTTTGTCAGCAGCCTTGAGCTGCTTTTTGTTTGCTGTTCCAGTAGAGCTAATTCTCATATACCGCGCAGTAGAAGTTCTCGCCGAGGATGAAGGAGTCTGCGGGGGACAGACCGGCGGCGGCAGCCATGGCATCGAGATCGGCAGGGAGTATGCGGCGGCTGACGGGCGGCCCCATTGGCGTTTCGCGGTAGTGGAACTCGATGACGGCAAGGCGTCCGCCGGGCTTTAAGAGGGCGGCGGCGTCCCTCACGAACTGCGGCATGTCCGGCATGCCGTGCAGCATGGAGCACAGCAGCACGATGTCGGCGGTGCCGGGGGCGACGTTGAAGCCCGCCTCCGTGACCTGAATGCAGCGCACGTTGACCGCGCCTGTCTCGTCAGCTTTACGGGCAATGATGCTGAGCATGTCGGGGTTGATGTCGATGGCAAAGATGGTGCCGCGCGTCATGGCGGCGGCAGGCAGCGCAAACACGCCCGTGCCCGCACCGATGTCGCAGAGCACGCTGTCCTGCGTGAGGCCGATGCGCCGCAGCGTATCCGCCGGGCCCAGCTCCGCGAGTCGGGCAGGGTTTTCAAACTTATCTACGTGATCCCTGGAAAGCGCAGCTTTCTGGGGTGTGGTTTGTGGCGTCATATCCAAAGATGCGTCCTCGTTTACAGGTATTCGACGATATCGGCAAGCGGCTTGCGTGCTTTGCGCGGCGGCTGCGAAGCGGGGTATCCGACCGGCGTGAACGCGATGGGCTCGAATTCTTTGCCGAAGCCGCCGAGCTCCCGCGCGGTCTGCGCGTCAAAAGCGCCGATCCAGCAGGTGCCAAGACCGAGCGCCGCCGCCTGCAGGATCATGTGATCCATCACGATCGCGGCGTCCACATCGGCATAGGACTTGCCGTCCGCGCGCGACCAGCTGGTTTCGGTGTCCGCGTAGACGCCGAGGATCAGCGGGGCCTGCGTGAAGAACGAGCCACGGTAGAGCTTTTTGAGCGCCGGCATGTGCTCCGCGGTACGGATGACCACGATGCGGAACGCCTGCAGGTTGCACGCGGTAGGCGCAAGCCTGCCCGCCTCGAGTATGGCTTGCAGCTTGTCGTCCTCGATCGGGGCGTCCTGATAGGACCGAACGCTGTAGCGCTCTTGTGCGAGATCGATGAATTCCATGGGGGTTCCTCCTTATATGGTGTCGATTTTGCCTCCTTGGGCGAGGTTTTTCAAGGCTGTGGGCAGTCCGTGTGGCGTTATGAAACCAGCGTGAAGTGAAAAAATATGAATATCGCGATGGCGCCCAGCGTACTGACGGGATAGAACAGGTCTGCAAATTTGATGCCTTTTTTGCGCAGCAGCAGCGAGAGCACCAGCGTGCACAGCAGGGATGAGACCCCGATGATGATAAGGGGTATGATGATTTGATGCAAAACGGCGTCGTCCTCCGGAAACAGGAACGTTCCGCCGAGAAAGATTCGGGCTGGGATCGCGAACAGGATCAATGCTGCGATGATGAACAGGGTAAGGCAGGTTTTGGGGAAACGCTGTTTACTGAAAGGATTCATCATTGGTTTCTCCTGATGTTGGTATTTCCATATTATATCATGCGTTGAATAAACGCAATATCCTAATCGGAATGGCACTGTAAAAGTGGCGATGTAGTGAAGGCCGTCGGGGCGGGCTCCCGCACGCCCCGATTGAAAAAGTGCAAAGATACGGAAGCCGGGGGCGGGGGGGGGCCCCCC
>JAEWCC010000006.1 GCA_023390815.1 Bacillota bacterium | reverse complement strand
TAGCTGCACAGGCTGTCTGCGTCCATATGCCACGATTTGCTGCGCATCTCGGCCTCGCGGATGGCGCGGTGGCCATGCCGTTTATAGAACTGCTCCAGCGCCTTGCGGCTTTCCGGCCCACAGATTTTCAGCCGCATCGCAAGCTGCGCCGCGTCCATATCCCTGACTTCCGGGTGTTCGGCTAAAAGCGCGCGGCCCAAAGTCCGCAGCGAGCGCAGGATATCCACACTTTCGATTCCCTCGATGTCCTCAAGTGCGCCTGCGAGCAGCCGCTTGATCTCTTCCTCATCTCGGCCCTGTTCCATCAGTATGGTTTGCAGCGCGCTGCTCATCGAACCCGAGTAAGCGGAGGCGATGTAGTGCAGCCAGAACGCCTCGTCGATCTCCCAAAGCCGTTTGCCAATCTCAGCCAGCAGTACGGAGGGGTTGTTCTTTTCATGAAAGCCGGACTTTTCTGCAAGCCGTTTGATTTTTTTGCAAGCGCGTCCCACGCCCAGCAGTATGGTAAAGTATTTGCGCGCGTTGTTGATTTTGGCCAGCTTTGCCACCTTGGGTACGGGCGGCTGCGGAACATCCGACAGCGTGCGCCCGCAAATGCTCAGCGTAACGCCTTCGCGCGTTGCGCCCAGTACGTGATCGCCGATGCGGTAAAGCTGGGTGATGTTGATAAACAGGTGATTGCCGAAATTGGCAATGCAGCTTTGCGGCGGGATGTCTTCGATGCGGCGGACCGATCCGGACTTTCGAATCATCTTGCGCATGCCGTAGTCGATGCCCGCAACGCTCGTGGAGAGCGACAGTGGCGTGACCGCGCCGGGCAGCATTTCGCCCACGTTGCATGTGGTCAGCACTTCGCTCTGAGTGACGTTCTTCGTATCCAGTTCGAACGGGTCGGGCGCTTCGCTGACGGTGATGGGGCGGGCCTGAAGCCAATAAAGCGCGCCATCTTTGGCAGCCCATTCGAGATCCAGCTCCATGCCGAAGGCATCTCGCGCTTTGCCCGCGTCCGATACGATCTGGCGCAGCAGCGCATCACTTACCAGCTCGTCACCCTGCGACGTGTCTTTTTCCGCATGATAAACGCGTGCGGTTACGCGGCCCGAAACGAGGTTTTCGCCGAGCCCCTGCACCGCCTCGATGCGCATGCCGCCGCCCGAAGGGTCGATTGTAAAGCATACGCCGGATACGTCCGGGTCGATCATCTGCTGGACAACGACGCACATATCGGCACTTTTCGCGGCGCCGAAGTACGCGGCATATTGCTTTGCGGTGTCGGAACGCAGCGAGGCGACGCAGTCGCGTATGGCGTCTGCCACGGCTTCCTCACCGTTGACGTCCAGCGCCGTGTGATATTGTCCCGCAGCCGAGTAGTCCGCACCGTCCTCCGCCGTTGCGGAGGAACGCACCGCGACCGTACCGAGGCCGCTTTGGGCCCAGTAAGCCGCGGCGTAGCGGATATCCGCTACGGTGGAGATATCGGTCAGTACAAAGCCGGGCGGTACGGCGAGGCCGCAGCGCATGAGCGCATGCAGTCCGCGCGCTTTGCCGCCGACAAAGGGAACCATCGCTTCGGGGATATCCTGAAGCCTGTAAATATTCATACCGCCGCCCCCTTACTTTGAGCGCGACAGGTCGTTATTCCAGCCGAATTCCATGATGCCCCGGCCATAAACACCGCCCGAGGTGAACGTGCCGACGCCTTCATGGATCGTGTACGCATCGCCGCACGGGAAAACAAACTCCGCTTCCCGCGTGCACGCGACGGAGAGTTCCGTGCCGTCCGCAAGCTTTACCTTGTACATCAGCGTCTGCGGCGCTTTTCCGGGGGCTGGCTGGCTGCCGAATGAAACTTCCGTGACGCAGACCGTGCCGCGCGCGGAGGTGTAATAACCCGATGCGAGTTGCAGAGTGGGGTAGCTGACGAAGTTCGCGTTGAGCGCGCTGCCGTCCTCCAGCAGCGCCATGAGCCATACATGGCGGTTCATATAGGCCCAGTCGCGCCGTCCAAAGGAATGGTCGCGCATGGCGGGTGCGTCGATTTTGATGTACTGTCCGCCGAGAGTCAGTTCACCGTGCACACGGCCCTGCTGTTCGTAATGAACCTGATTGTTCTGCTGCAGCTCGTCGAAAAAGCCTTTGCGCCATTTCTGCTGCGCAATGGCGCCCGCAAGCACGGAGGAGTCCATATGGTAGCCGAATTCGAACGGCGCGTCCCCGGCGACAAAGGTACCCGTAAAGCGGGTATGCTGCGCCGCCCCGCTGATCAGGCTGCGCACTTCGCCGTCATAAAAGAACGTCCACTTCTTGCCCGGCTGTACGCAGGAGACGCCCGCCGGGACGCTGCTTTCAACCATCGTACGGTTGCTCATATATTCGTTGCCGGACGCATCCCGGTACGCAAACCACACTTCGGTTTTGCCGCCTCCTCTTTGCGCAAAGCGCAGCAGAAGGCTCATGCCTTTGGCGTCATGACAAGTGAAATAGTAGCTGTTGATCTGGGCTTTGTCTGCGCCGGCCGGCAGCGTATAGCGCTCCGCCGACTCCGCGTCGAATGGGTGCTCATGCTTGCGCCGCTCGAGGCTGCGCAAAATCAGCGCCTTCTTGAGACGTTGGATGATATTCATATGAAAGGCTCCAATAATAAAAAAGATAATTTCGACGAAAAAGCTGCGCTTTTCCTTTGCTCATTATACGCGGATGCAGTAATATAATCAAGGAACATCCATCCACAGGAGGTCCGGTATGATCAATCATCTGATACTCGAAATGATGCGCGTCAATAACGCGGACCCGCGCCGCATCAGTCATGCGCTCAAGGTGTACGGCATTGCGAAGTGCATCGCGGGCTGCGAGGGTTTGCCCGAACGCACGCAGCGCATTGTGGAAGCCGCCGCGGTACTGCACGATATCGGGATACGGCTATGTGAACAAACATACGGTTCCTGCCCAGGACCGTTGCAGGAGAAGGAAGGCCCGGGCGTGGCAAAGCCGATATTAGAGCGGTATACGCAGGACAATGAGTTTATCGATCGGGTCTGCTGGCTCATTGCACACCACCACACCTACAAGGATATGGACAGTATTGATCACCGCATCCTCATCGAGGCAGACTTCATTGTGAACGCGCAGGAGGGCGAATTCGGCGCTGCCGCGTTCGAGAATGTCTGCGCGCTGTATTTTCAAACCGCTGCCGGCAAGGAGATTGCCGACCGAATGGTTAAAAGCGCCTCCGGCTTGGATGGGATCGGCTAAACATCAAGGCGGTTATAGTGGCAAACCTCACTTGCGTAGTGTATACTGAAGGCAACATGGATGAAGGGGTAACGTATGCGGGATTCGCTGTCACCGAGCTACCGGAAACGCGTAGAGCAGTTATACAACGAATATAAAAACGTGATGTTCGGTACGGCGCTAGGTATCGTGAAGGATACGGCGCAGGCGGAAGATATCGTGCAGTTCGCGTTTCTGCGCATTATCAAGCATATTGAAAAGCTGAGCGGCTTGCCTGGCGGTGAATTAAAGGGTTACATCGTTCTGATTATCAAAAATCTCTCTATCGATTATCTGCGCAAACGTAAAAACGAGAATACCGTTCCCATCGAGGAATTGGATTGTGAGGATCAGAAGTCGGTGGAGGACATCGCAATGGCAAAGCTTGAGCTGGGCCGCGTCCGGGAAAATTTAAAAGCAATGGACGGCAAGTACTCGCTGCCGCTGATTATGAAATATTCGCTGGGTTTAACCCACGCCGAGATTGCCGATATGCTGGGGATATCGACGGAGAATGCGAAGATTCGGTGTCATCGGGGCAAGCACATGTTGATGGAGGCGATCGGCAGGGAGGCCGTTGAGTGATAGAGAACTACAATGATGAAATGGTCGATATCGCGATCAAATACGCAGGTCGGGAAATATTTGCGGACGCCGGAGCAAACTGTACGGACGTATGGGCACAGTCCCCGGCAAGGCTTGATAACGCAGTGAGCGCGCTTGCTCGCCGCGAAGCGGCTGGACGCCATGCGAAAGCGGCGCTCCGGGTAACGGTGCGGGTGGCCGCGATTCTGGCGGTTATTATCGTGATTTCCACCGGAGCGGTATTCAGTTCGAAGGCGCTGCGAGCACAGGTGATGAACCTTTTCTATGTTGAAAAAGAAGGATCGACCGAAATCTCCTTTGGCAACGGCGAAGAGGTGCAGCTGCCCGTGGGTATGACTGTGCCAGGATTTATTCCGTACGGGTTTAAACTGATAGAAACACAAGAGGAAGGCGACGGCATCATCATCATGTGCCTGTACGAAAACGAGGCCGGAGAGCAAATTCGTATCCAGCAGCTGCCGATTGACGCAAACATCGGGGTGGACAATGACAACGCCTATGAAACGCAGGTTGCGGGACGTACGGCATATGTCTCTGAAGAAAAAGAGAGTGTCGTCGTGTTCAATAATGACTGGAACAGCTTTATTATTTCGGGTATGGCTCCGGTAGAGGATTTGCTTGCGATGGCAGAGAGTATTCTTCAATAATTTTTTGTAACCTTTTGCCCGGTATGATCGTTTAATTGTATGTAAGGGGATAAACGATCATACGAGGTTGCGAAATCTGTCTCTCCCCATCTCCCCACCGATCGATTTCGCCCTGAACCTTGTATTATCCGTTTATATGAGAGCACGGCGGCGTTTCTGCACGCCGCCGTGTCGTCTATTAAGCCCCGAAGAGAGTAATGAAATGCCCGGTGGGCGGATGCCCTCCGGGCATGCTCATTTTCTGATATGTAATCTTTGGTGCGGTAATGCCTACCGGAAACAGCAGCAAAAAGTGACGGCTTCAATATCGGCAACGCGCACAATAGTCACACGGGCAAAGCCATTGCGCGCCAGGTTGTTGCAACAAATCAGCTTGCAACAATCCTCATCCACTTCCACCAACAGCCCCTGGATACAACCGCTTTCGGTATGCAATATCACCGTGGTATCGAGATTGTTTCTCAGTTCTTCAAATATGCAATCGCACATGATGGTCATGCTCCTTTACTGATTTTCCTACCATATAGTATTGGGATAGGCCGGTTTTGGTTCCAGACAGCTTTTTTACCGCTCCAATCAATTAGATATTGAAAAATCGAAATGCGGTGATATAATATAGTTAGCTAAAGCAAACTTTTATGGAGAACTATATGCAACAACACCGGGAAATGCATCAACACAGGCACGGCACAAACCGCATGACGCTCGATGAGCTCGAGATCGGAGGGAGTTCGCGAATTGTCGCGGTGGGCGGAGAAGGCGCGCTGCGCGACCGCCTGCTGGATATGGGTCTCACACCCCGCACAGAGGTGATGGTTCGCAAGGTTGCGCCGATGGGAGACCCAATTGAACTGACGCTGCGCGGCTATGAGCTGACATTACGCAGAAACGATGCGAAGAATATTGAAATAGAGAGGGAAAGTCATGGTATTTGCACTGGTGGGGAACCAGAATTGCGGAAAGACCACACTGTTCAATCAACTAACGGGATCCAACCAGCACGTAGGCAATTTTCCTGGCGTCACCGTGGAGAGAAAGGACGGCGTCATACGCGGCCATAAGGATACTACAGTCGTCGATTTGCCGGGCATCTACAGCCTTTCGCCTTATACCAGCGAAGAGATCGTCACACGCGACTTTATCACAAAGCAGCGCCCCGATGGCATTATCAACATCGTCGATGCCACCAACATTGAACGAAACCTCTATTTAAGCATCCAGCTCATTGAGATGGGCGTACCGATGGTCATCGCGCTCAACATGATGGACGAGGTGCGCAGTAACGGCGGTACGATCAAGATAAAGGCCATGCAGGACGAGCTGGGCGTTCCTGTGGTGCCGATATCCGCAAGCAAGAACGAGGGCGTGGATGAGCTGATCGACATCGCGATCAAGACCGCTTCGAGTCGGCAAAAGCCGCGGCGGCAGGATTTTTGCTCCGGCGCGACACATCGTACGGTGCACGCGGTGGCGCACCTGATTGAGGACCACGCGGAGCGTATCGGCGTGCCGCCCCGTTTTGCGGCGACCAAGGTCGTCGAGGGCGATGCGCCCATCCTCGAAGCGCTGGCGCTCTCTGCGCAAGAGATGAGTTCCATCGACAGCAGCATCCGGGAAATGGAGGATGCGCTTGGTACGGACCGCAAGGCCGCGATTGCCGATATGCGGTACTGCTTTATCGAAAAGCTTTGTGCCGATACGGTCGTGAAGCCGCGGGAAAACAAACAGCACGCGCGCAGCGTGCGTATCGACAGCATACTGACGCACAAATATCTCGCGATTCCGGTATTCCTCGGAATCATGGGTCTGGTTTTCTGGCTGACATTCGGCGTGATCGGGAGCTTCCTGAGCGACCTTTTAGCGGGCGGTATCGACTGGGCTAGCGCGGCGGCGCGCGAAGCGCTGACCGCAGGCGGTTTCAATCCGGTGATGATATCGCTCGTCATAGACGGCATATTCGCAGGCGTGGGCAGCGTGCTTTCCTTCATCCCCACGATCGTGGTGCTGTTCTTCTTCCTGTCACTGCTGGAGGACAGCGGTTATATGGCGCGCGTCGCCTTTGTGATGGATAAGCTGCTGCGCAAGATCGGCCTTTCGGGCCGCAGCTTTGTACCGATGCTGATCGGCTTTGGATGTAGCGTTCCCGCCATCATGGCGACGCGTACGCTACCCAGCGAACGCGACCGCAAGATGACGATGCTGCTGACGCCCTTTATGAGCTGCAGCGCCAAGCTGCCGATATACGGCATGTTCACGATGGCGTTCTTTCCGGACCATCGCGCACTCGTGATGATCGGACTTTATTTGCTGGGCATGCTGCTCGCCATATTGAGCGGTTTGGTGCTAAAGAAGACGGTCTACCGCGGCAACCCGGTGCCGTTCATTATGGAGCTGCCCAACTACCGTATGCCCAGCGGCAAGACGGTGCTGCGGCTGCTATGGGACAAGGCGAAGGACTTCCTGACGCGCGCGTTCACCGTGATATTCATCGCCACGCTGGTAATCTGGTTTTTCCAGACGTTCGATTGGCACTTTAATGTGGTGGCTGACAGCGGCGACAGCATGCTGGCCGGGATCGGACGGCTTGTCGCTCCGGTGTTCGCGCCGCTGGGCTTTGCCGACTGGCGCGCGTCCACATCGCTGATCACCGGCTTTATGGCCAAGGAAGCGGTTATCAGCTCGTTCGCGGTGCTGACCGGCGCCAGCGCGGCAGAGCTGCCCGCCGCGCTGGGCGGCTTGTTTACGCCGCTCGCGGCGCTCGCCTTCCTCGCCTTTACGCTGATCTACTCGCCCTGTGTCGCGGCCATCGCTACGGTCAAGCGCGAGATGCGCAGCGCGAAGGCCGCGGCAGGCGTCGTGCTGTATCAGACCGCCATCGCGTGGGTGGTTGCGTTCATCGTCTATCGACTGGGCAGCCTGTTTGTATAAGGAGGTAAACGATGCATTTTATCGATTATGTACTGATCGCCGTCATCGCGGTGCTGGCTGCACTCGCCATATGGTATATCCGACGCCAGGGCAAGGGCTGCAGCGGCTGTGCCTCGTGCCCGTATTCGGGCAGCTGCAAAAAGCTCAGTTCCAACAAAAAACGCAAAAAGAACCTTTAAGATGCTCGTCCACTGCGTAGTCGCCTTCGGCTCAGCATGGCATAACGGTTTTTTGCACTATGAGCGGAGCCGCCTAATGGCTCCGTTTTTCGTTAATTCAGCGAATTACACAACATTAAAGCGCCACTGATGGTATACGCTACAAGAACCTAGGCCCTCCATATACGCCCGTCCTGCCTTGACAGCCTATCCATCCCGCTTTACTATAATTGATGAGACCTGTGAGCTAACCAGGCGAAAAAACGGAAGGGCGTTACCGATGAACAGAAACATAGTGATTACCGGCGGAAGCAAAGGGATCGGCAAAGCGATTGTGGATGCATTTTTGCATGAGGGAGACCGGGTCGTTTTCACCGCGCGGAGCGATTCTGATGCGCAAAGGGTGCTGGAAGAGAAAAAAGAAGAAACCGCCGCAGGACGGCTGTTTTTCTGCAAAAGCGACGTATCCGACGAAGAGGATGTAAAGAGGCTGGCCCAATTTACGCATAAGCAGCTCGGCACCTGCGACGTTTTAATCAACAACGCGGCGATCTTCCGCGGCGGCAACGTTCATGAAAGCGGCGCTGAGGATTTTGACGCGCAGTTCGCGGTCAACGTGCGCGGCGTGTTTTTAACGTGCAAGTACTTTATTCCGCAGATGCTGGAGAAGAAGGCGGGCAATATCATCAATATCGCTTCCCTTGCAGGGCTCAACGGCGGTTATAACATGGCGATTTATTCGGCCACCAAAGCGGCGGTGATTGGTTTGACGCGTTCGATGGCCATGGATTATTCGCGTTTTGGCGTACGCGTTAACGGCATATGCCCCAGCGCCACCATGACTGAAATGTTCCTCTCCGGCACGGCGGAGCCGGTCGTCGAGCTGTATAAGAACAACAATCCCTCAAGAAGGCTGGGCCTGCCGAGTGAAATTGCGGATGCCGCGATATTCCTGGCATCCGACAAGTCGAGCTACATGGCCGGTCAGATGCTGAGCGTGGACGGCGGCTTATCCGCATGGAACGGCGAGGCTTGCCAGCCGACGCGGTAAAGAGTCTGAAGGTGCTTGGCGCGCGAGATTCGGAGTGGCCGGAGTATCAAAGCAACTTACGGGAATGATAATCATATTCCGGTTTCTATGGACAGTGGAGAAAGAGGAATAGAGGTAAGATGTGATGATCATGAACCCCAAGGTGGATGAGTTTTTAAGCAAGTCGGAAAAGTGGCGGGAAGAGTTTGAGCGGTTGCGGATGATCTTTATGGACTTTCCGCTGATCGAAGAGCTCAAGTGGGGGAAACCCTGCTACGCTTTTGAGAAGAGCAACATTGCGTTAATCCACGGATTTAAAGAATACTGTGCGATACTGTTTATCAAAGGCGCTTTGCTCAAGGATACGCATGGCATTCTGGTCCAGCAGACCGAGAACGTACAGGCGGGACGGCAGGTGCGCTTTACCGGCGTTCAGCAAATCGTGGATATGGAAGAAGTACTGAAAGCCTATATACTTGAAGCCATCGAAGTGGAAAAAGCCGGTCTGGAAGTGGATTTCAAAAAGAATACGGAATTCGCGATTCCGGAAGAATTCCAAAAGCGGCTCGATGAACTCCCCACCCTGAAAACGGCGTTCGAGGCGCTGACCCCGGGTCGGCAAAGAGCGTATATGCTTCACTTTTCTTCACCCAAGCAGTCCAAAACCCGCGAAGCCAGAGTGGAAAAGAACGTGCAGCGGATTCTTGACGGGAAGGGATTGGACGATTAACAACAAAAGCAGAGTCCTGAAGGCGTGAGAACAAGCGGGCGAACCTTAAGCGGTTGGCCTGCTTTTATTTTTGTATTTTTTCACAGTCCCTGATATAATTATAATAAATCGTAGTGCAGTTGGATCGTAAAAGCCACCATTTTTAGGAGGTACACAATGAAATACAGGACCTTGGGCAAAACAGGCTACAACGTAGCGGAGGTTTCGTTCGGAACCTGGGCAATCGGCGGGAGCTGGGGGGATGTAAACGACGCTGACAGCATGCGCGCGCTGGAGGCGGCGCTGGAGCAGGGTGTGAACTTCTTTGATACGGCGGACGTATACGGCGACGGGCGCAGCGAACGCCTGCTTGCGCGGCTGTCGAAGGAGAAGAAGCAGCGCATCATCATTGCCACCAAAGCGGGCCGAAGGCTCGATCCGCATAATGCCGAAGGCTACAACATCCGCAACATTACTGCGTTTGTGGAGCGCAGCCTTAAAAACCTCGAAACGGACTGCATCGATCTGTTGCAGCTTCATTGCCCGCCTTCGGCGGTATATGAGAACGAGGCGTTTTTCTCCGATCTCAATTCGCTCGTCAAGGATGGCAAGGTGAAGTACCTCGGCGTCAGCGTCGAGAAGGTCAGCGAGGCGCTGCGCGCCATACAATACAAGAATGTCTGCACGGTGCAGATCATATTCAATATGTTCCGGCTGAAACCGGCGGATGTGTTCTTTGCCGAGGCGAAAAAGCGCAATATCGGCATCCTTGCGCGCGTACCGCTGGCCAGCGGGCTGCTGACGGGCAGGATGACGGCGGATACGACGTTTGCGGCGGACGACCATCGTCAGTATAACCGCCATGGCGAAGCGTTCGATAAGGGCGAGACGTTCTCCGGCGTAGACTATGCAAAGGGCCTTGAAGCGGTGGAGGAATTAAAGCGCATACTGCCTGCCGGAATGACGATGCCGCAATTTGCGCTCAAGTGGATACTGATGTTTGATGCGGTCAGCTGCGCAATCCCGGGCGGAAAGACGGAAACGCAGATCGTTCAGAACATGCAGGCGTCGGGCTTGCCGGAGCTGACACTGGAAACGATGCAAAAGGTACTGGACATCTATGACCGGTATATCCGTGCGGACGTGCATCCCCTCTGGTAAGCGGAGGCAAACCATGAACGATACCCAAAAGATCGAAAAGATTATTGAGGACAGGCGGGATGCCCACCAATACCTTTCGGCGAAGTCCGAAGTCTATCAGGCGTTCCTTACGATGGAAAACGCTACGTTTTCCGCCGGTGCGCTGGATAAAAGGACGAAGGAGCTGATCGCCGTCGGTATATCGGTGACGGCGGGCTGCGAGTCGTGCATGGAGTGGCACATTGCGCAGGCACTAAAAGCCGGGGCGGGCAAAGCGCAGGTGATCGAAGCGATCGGCGTCGGTATCGAGATGGGCGGCGGACCGGCGACCGTTTCCGCCCGTTTTGCTGTCAGCGCGCTGGAATATCATTTGAACGAGAAGCTCTGAGGGGCTTTTTGCTAAAACTTTTCTGACCATAGGTGCCTGAGGCCATCTACCATTTCGGGGAATAACCGCCAATCAAAAACAGGGGGAGCCAAGCGCATCCCCCTGTTTTTGATTGGCGGATTATGCCCAGTATACCTGCTCCACGAGCGACACATGTCCGTCGCCCTCCACGTGAACGGAATAGAAGAATGAATCCAGCAGCAGCGACGGATCGAACGTATAGATCGCGCGGAAATCCGACGCGGTCGAGGGTACGGGCTCCGGCCCTGCCACTTGCTCACCGCTGGGCTGGTACATCAGGCTTAATGAAACGTCGTCGATGTCGATGGCGCGCAGTTCATCGTCTGCATTCCCTTCGACAAACTCCGAGTCGGCAAATTCATCTACGAGTGCCTGGGCTTCGGCCTCGGTATACCCCTCGTTTGCCACGAGGTAATCCACCGCTTCGGTGCCTTTGAGGATATCAAAATAGTCAAACTGCGCGATGCCGGTACTGGGATCGAATGACACGAGACGCGCGTAGCTCGTATACATCTCCGGGCCGCTGGCAGTGGGCGTAGCTTCGGCAGACGGTGTATCGGCGGATGCAACGGGTGTAGCCGACGTCTGCACAGACGCACTGACCGGGCACTGCGTAAAACCCGGTTTTGCCGTGGCGGTTTCACCTTCCGGTACAGATTTCGGCGTGCAGGCACAAAGTGTAAGAATCATAATGGTGCAAATGAAAAAACCGATCGCTTTTTTCATGAATATCCTCCGTCAGTGATGAATCGAATATGCAAACTGATGAAAACCTTCATCATTATAGCACTGCATTGTGTTTTGGCAAGTATCGGAAATATTCACACCACGAAAGGGAGGTCTTTAAGTATCTGAAATATATTGTTACGAAACGTGCCAACATTCATAAAAAAATATAAATTGGTGCTTGAATTCGTTTCGCAAATGCTTTATAATTAGCATCCGTAACGGAAAGTCGGGATGCACGACAGATCGTATGGAATGACCCTTAAGTGGAGAAGTATCGAAGTGGTCATAACGGGGCGCACTCGAAATGCGTTTGTCGGGTTACCGGCACGTGGGTTCGAATCCCACCTTCTCCGCCACAATATGGGGCATTGGCTCAGCTGGTAGAGCGCTGCGTTCGCAATGCAGAGGTCAGCGGTTCGATCCCGCTATGCTCCACCAAAAAGCACCGAAGAAATTCGGTGCTTTTTATTTTGCTTCCAAGGTATAGCGGGATCAAAGAGGGTTAAAAAATGAGGCGGGAGTCAATCAAACAAATTCACGAACTAACTTCGAAATAATCGACGGGTCAAAATCTCTGTCAATTAATGCACCGTCGTGCAGCACCTTGTTCTTTTGATGGAACGTCTCATGCTGCGTCTGATAAATAACGCCTGTGGGTATTCTGTCGCCAGACTCCATCGCCTTTTGCAGGGCTGCTAATTTGTCCGAGGAATCATAGCTGTCGTCCAAGGCATAGACACGCTGGCTGTAATAGGAGAAGGTGTTGACCTTATTAAAGCTGACACACGGCTGCAGGATATCCACCAACGCGTAGCCTTTATAAAGTATCGCCTGTTTCATAATCGACACCAGCTGAGGCTTATCACCGCTGAAAGCCCTTGCCACAAAACCAGCCCCCGCAGCGATAGCGAGCAGTATGGGATTGAATGGCGTGTTAATATTGCCGGTGGTTTGCACATCGGTGACATGTCCCTCGTCCGTGGTCGGTGACGCCTGTCCTTTTGTAAGGCCATAGATTTGGTTATCGTGAACAAAATGCGTGATGTCTACATTCCGGCGGATATTATGGATAAAATGATTACCGCCCTCGCCGTAGGAATCGCCGTCACCGGTGTCCACGATGACCGTCAACTTCTCATTGGCGATCTTTGCCGCAATCGCGGCTGGGAGCGCTCTGCCGTGAAGACCGCAAAAGGCGTTGGCGCTGATATACTGAGGGGTCTTGGCGGCCTGCCCGATGCCGGCGACTATCAGTACCTCGTGCGGCTGCTTCCCCAAATCATCCAATGCGGTTTTTAGGCACTCAAGGATATTGAAATTGCCGCAGCCCGGGCACCACGCTGTCTCATAGGTGACGAATGATTGCGCACTCATTTCTGTTCCCTCCCCATCAAAATCTCGGCGATTTCTTCTCCTGAAATCTGTCTGCCGTCGTACCGCAGTATGCTGTCGTTGCAAAGGATGCCGGTCTGTTCCCGAATAAGGCCCGCGAGCTGGCCGGTAGCGTTCTGCTCAATATTGATAACAACCTGCGCTTGAAGAATTTTTTCGTTCAATCGTTTGGTCGGCAGGGGATATATATCGCCGAATACCAGCGCAGCATAGCTTGCGCCTTGCCTTTTATTGAGGATATCGACTGCTTCCACGATAGGGCCATAAAGCGAACCCCAGCCCACCAGGAGCTTCTCGAATACCTGCGGCCCAATAAACTCCGGCTCCTGTAGTTCTTGTCGCAGCTTCTCCAGCTTTTTCATGCGTTTGTCCATCATGAGCGTACGCATTTGTGCGGATTCCGTAATCCGGCCTCTCTCGTCATGCTCATCACTGTCTGCAGTTACCAGATTCTCGCTTTTGCCGGGCAGCAGACGCGGCGAGATCCCATCTTCGGTCAGCTTATACCGCAGGTACTCTTCCCCGGCCTCATCCGTCGAGGCAGGGAGGGCCATTTTTATATCACGGATGTCAAAGGGTTGAACTGTCGCCGTTGCGTCAAAAAGGTACTGATCGCATAACAATATGACGGGTATCTGATATTTCTCTGCGATGTCGAATGCGCGTATCGTCTGGTAGAACGCGTCGGCCTGGTGCTTCGGCGCAATCACCATGCGCGGGAACTCACCTTGTGAAGCATAGATCACGAATTTCAGGTCGCTTTGTTCGGTGCGGGTCGGAAACCCTGTTACGGGGCCGGGCCGTTGCGCGTCCACCACCACAAGCGGTATTTCCGCCATACCCGAAAGGCCGAGGCCCTCCACCATCAGCGAAAAACCGCCGCCAGAGGTTCCGGTCATGGCGCGCGCCCCGGCGAAAGACGCTCCGATCGCCATATTGATGGCCGCGATTTCATCTTCAGCTTGCTCCACGACGATACCCGCCTCGCCGCTCTTTGACGCCAGATATTCCATCACGGTCGTGGACGGAGACATCGGATAGGCGGAATAAAATTTCAGCCCGGCTGCTATCGCGCCCAAAGCGAGCGCCCTGCTGCCGGAAATGATCATCCAATCGCCAAACCGGCCGTCCAGATGCGGAAAACGCTTGTCCGCGGCATTATACCCTGCCGTAACCGCCTTTAGATTGACCTCGAGATATTGTTCTTTGACAAAGGCCTGAATCACGTCCCTGACGGCGGCCAACTCCTCTCCGAATAGTTTCAGCACTGCCCCGATGGCGACGCTGCCGGATGCGTTCTTATTCCCGATTGAGCTGGCGATCGTAATCATGTCGATTTGAAGGGCCCTTGAGTCATCCGTGGTAATTGAACTGTCACATAATATGAATCCGTGCGGCTTGAGCTTGCCGCGATGCAATTCGATGGTTTCTTCATTCAGCGCAATGATGCAGTCCAGTTGGTTGCTGTGAGACATGGAGACTTCTGTACCGAAACTGATCTGTGAAAAGTTATGGCCGCCTCTGATACGAGACATAAAATCCCGGGTCGTAAAGACGTGGTAACCGGCCCGCTTCAACAGTTTTTCCATGATTGCTGCGGTGGTATCGATCCCCTGTCCGGCGGCGCCACCTATCAAAAGATTATACATCTTAAGTCTCCTAAAATAAGTTATAGATATAGTATACAGTCGGATTCATTTATTTACAATGGAAGTGCAGTGTAGATTGTATCACGTATTGAATATTGCAAAAAAACATGTATACTTAATTTATATAAATACTAATTTATGGAGATGGAAAACGATGCCGGTGGTCGGGCTGGGATATATATGATTCTTTCCCTGGCCGTCCAAGCAGAAGAATGAAGCGTGTCGGGGACAGTGTACAAATTTTCTAATAATCGCGGCTATGAAAGGAGAAAAATAACTATGCTGTGGAAATGTTCGGTTTGCGGGTTTGTTCATGAAGGTGATGATGCTCCTGAGAAATGTCCCAAGTGCGGAGCGCCGAAGGAGAAATTTTCTGCCCTATCGGAAGAGGATGCAAAAAAGATTTATGACTCGGATCGCACAAATGATATCCACATGGAAATCGTCAACCTGGCAATGAAGATCAAGGATCTGGCAGAGGAAGGAATTGAAATCAACCTGGACCCTCCGTGTGTAGCTCTGTTTAAACAGGCCCTTGCCGAGTCATGGATCATTAAACAACGAAGCAAAGCTGAAATCGCGGGTCACCTGACCAGAGGCAAATGGTAAGAGAGAACCAAAGAGCCCGGAAACGGGCTCTTTTTTTGTGCGATTCCGGTAGACTTTTCTTGCTGAAAGTGACAATATAGCCTAAGACAATACTTTATCAGATTAAGGGACTAAAATATTATGCCGGGCGACGGAAAGACATTCAAAATTAAAGTTCTAAAAGACGGGCCGTACCTTGTGACGGGGGGCGTGCCTCTATCGGAGAAGATTATATATCCCGTTGATGGAATCTACGAATATCGCATGGGGCAGGAATATCCCCCCGCTGAGAAATATACGCTTTGCCGCTGTGGCCATTCCAAGACTCCTCCTTTTTGCGACGGTTCACATCACCATGTACACTTTAACGGCGAAGAGACGGCGTCCAGGGAAGGCTATGCCGCCCGGGCAACTGTACAGGAAGGCCCGAACCTATATCTGATGGACGATGACCGGTGTGCGTTTGCGCGATTCTGTCACAGGCAGGGCAAAGACGCCTGGGAACTCACGGATCACTCGGACGATCCAAAACAAAGGGAAGAGGCCATCAAAGCAGCCTGCGATTGTCCGTCCGGCCGATTGGTTGCCCTGGATAAGGAACACAACCCGATCGAATATGATCATCAGCCTGCCATCGAGATCCTTCAGGACCCGTCGGTGAACGTGAGCGCTGCGATATTCGTGAAGGGATATATCCCGATTGAAGCAGTTGACGGTTTTATTTATGAAGTCAGAAATCGCGTCGCTCTTTGCCGCTGCGGCAGCTCCTCCAACAAACCCTTTTGCGACATGACGCATTTTACAATCAGCTTCAGGGATTGCACGTAAGCATCATCCGCTGGCACCTTTTTGGATTGTTTCCCAATACAGCGAATTATTGTTTGACAGCGGAAACCCCAGCACGGATAATGAAAATACCAATCCGAAAAGGAAGCATGCCATGAACCATCACAAGAGAATCTATACATTCACACTCGCCGCGGTTCTCATCATGACACTGATATTATCCGGCTGCTCCGATGTCCGCAGCCCGGTATCTTACGATATCGCGGAAAGCTACAGGATAATGGTGCCTGCGAATGAAACGGCCTGGTTACAGATAGACCTCCCGATAAGCTACGGATATCAGCAGGTCGAGGGGCTTTATGTGGAAGGCCTTGATGACTGGGACATCACAACCCACGACGACTACCAGACGCTTCTGTGCACGGTGGAGGGTACCGGAGACGAGCAGCTTATCCGCATCGGCTACACGGTGACATTGCCGGTCGATACGGAGGGCTGGCAGCTGCCGGAGCGTGAAGCCTATTTGCAGCCCAGTGAATTTGTCGATTCCGATAACGCGGCGATTCAGGCGGCGGCGGAGCCGCTGATCGTTCAAGGCGACGAATACAAAACCGCGCAGAACATCCATCGGTTTGTCACCCGTACCCTAAAGGGACGCACCGGAAGCTCGGTCAATCAGAAGACCATGACGGCGTCACAGGTGCTGGAAGCCCGCGAAGGCGTCTGCGGCGACTACACCCACCTGATGACCGCGATGCTGCGCGCGGCGGGGATACCCGCCCGGGATGTTGCCGGGATTGCGATGAAGAACTTAAGGAAACCGGCTGATTGGCAGCACCCCGGCGACGCGCATGCCTGGGTGGAGTTTTTTGCGGACGGCGCGTGGCACTTTGCCGACCCGACCTGGGGAAACGGTACGTTTGATAACCCCGACAATTGGCATCTGTCGTACGGCATGGCCATTTCGGATATCACGTCTCAGGAGGCTACCGATTTTTACGGCAACATTCAAGATCAGGGGTATTTTGTGTTCGGCGGAATGACGGCGCCGCTGCATTTTACGGCATGGTGCACAGGCGAGGGCGCGGCCATTACGCCGCGCGCGGAGGTAAGCAAAAGCGACAGCTAAGCTTCGAACGCAAATAGAACCGTTACGGTACTTCTGAACGTGGTTTTAGGATTGGATAGGGATCAAGAAAAGCCTGTCTTGTGTATTTTGGACTCGTGTTCCTTGGTGTCATCCGAGCGCAAGTAAGAACCTTTAATGGCTGGATTCTAAAGCTTGATCGTACTAGGTATGGGTGAATATGCTTAATCAAAGGCTCTAGCCGTGGGTATTTTCTATTCGTCTAGTTGACAAATGGAGGGAAATGGTTTACATTATTACTAAATAGAATAATAAGTTTGTTGAATAGAAGGTGAGTTTTATGTATTGTCAGTTAGATGTAGTGAGAGCATATATGGATGAATTTAAGAATACCGTAAAGACCAGTTCGTGGGAGAAATCTTATTCATATAGAATTGATCGATTTTTTAGTGACTATCTTTCTCAAGATGAACATAAAGATAGAAGTTTAATGGCGATAACCGAGAATGAAGTGAACAATTTTATTTCATCACTTCCGTTTAAGCATAATGAAAAAGTAAATTATTATAGAGTATTAAAAAAATTTTTTGATTATTTGGCTAGGAAGGAGGTAGTACAACCGTTTTATGTTAAAGTGAAGAAATTAACGCAAGAACATGCAAAGCCGAAGTATATAAATAATGACCATATTCAGAAAATAGTCAATTTTATTAATAGTGATGCCAAAATTGAGCATAGATTATTGCTTGCATTGTTTTTGTATACTGGACTAAGTAGAAGTTTTATTGTTAACTTAACTTTTCAACAAATCAGTGAAGATATAACTTTTTTTCAATTTAATAATGGGAAAACTAAAATTCCAATTAAAGAAGAGTTGAGAGGTTTATTGTGGGAATATAAAAGACATAGAAACAAAAAAGAGCATGAGAGAGTTTTTGAAATTAGTGAAAGCACAATGAGTATTGAGGTAAAATATATCAGTAAGAACGCTTGCGGGTTTGGCTATAGTCCAACAGAATTTAGCAGTACTTTTATCATAAAAGCACTTGGAGATGAGGAAAAGTGGACTAATTTATATACAGTTAGCCGACTTACTTTGGAATCAATCTCCACAATTGAGAAACATATTGTGGATACGCCGCCTTGGTTGATCGAGGAACAGAAAAAACTTTTGAAGGAATGGAATGAATAGCCAAGATTACGCCCTACACAATGCTGGACAAGGAGTGTGATTATATTTTAAATGGAATACAACCGCTGGCTGGTTTTAAAGCTAACCAAACTTTTTACGTATTTGCTTCGCAAAAAAACACCCTCGCGGGTGTTTTTTCACTTAGACATCTATCGCCATGATTCAATATCCTCAGCCCTTCAGCTTCTCCCTCAGCGCGTCCAGATCGGGGTTTTCGATGTATTCGTCGAAGCTGTCGCGGCGGTCGATGATGCCGCCCGGCAGAATCTCGATGATGCGGTTCGCGACTGTCTGCAGAATCTGATGGTCGTGCGAGGTAAACAGCAGCACGCCCTTAAACTCCTCCATGCCCTCGTTGAGCGCGGTGATGGACTCCAAATCGAGGTGGTTGGTGGGGTTGTCCATGATCAGCACATTGGCACCCATCATCATCATCCGGGCCAGCATGCAGCGCACGCGCTCGCCGCCGGAGAGCACCTTGGCCTGCTTCAATGCCTCTTCCCCGGAGAACATCATGCGTCCGAGCCATCCGCGGATGTCCGACTCGTGCTTTTCCTCGGTGTACTGGCGCAGCCAGTCGATCAGCGAAAAGTCCGCACCCTCAAAAAAGCTCGTGTTATCGGAAGGCAGGTAGCCCTGCGAGGTGGTGACGCCCCACTTATACTCGCCCTCGTCCGCATCAAGCTCGCCCGTGATGATCTGGAACAGGGTCGTGCGGGCCAGTTCGTCGTTGCCGACAAACGCGATCTTGTCGTCGGGAGATACGGTAAAGCTCAGGTTATCGAGCACCTTGCGCCCGCCGACGGTTTTGGAAAGCCCGCTGACACTCAGCACGTCGTTGCCAATCTCGCGCGCGGCTTTAAAATGAATAAAAGGATAGCGGCGCGAGGACGGCGCAAAGTTGTCCATCTGCAGGTTGTCGAGCATCTTTTTGCGCGAGGTGGCCTGCTTGGACTTGGAGGCGTTGGCGCTGAACCGTTCGATGAACTCCTGCAGCTCCTTGGCCTTCTGTTCGGTGCGCTTGCGCTCGTCCTTGGCCTGGCGGGCGGCAAGCTCTGTGTAATGGTACCAGAAATCATAGTTGCCTATATACATCTGGATCCGGCTGTAGTCGATATCGACGATATGCGTGCATACCTTGTTTAAGAAGTGGCGGTCGTGCGAAACCACGATCACAGTGTTCGTGAAATCGAGCAGGAAGTTCTCCAGCCAGTTGACCGCATGCACGTCGAGGCCGTTGGTCGGCTCGTCCAGCAGCAGGATGTCGGGCTTGGCAAACAGCGCCTGTGCCAGCAATACCTTCACCTTGACCGCGCCGTCCAGCTCGGCCATCTTTTGTTGTTGCAGGTCCGCGCCGATGCCGAGACCGTTAAGCAGGATCTCCGCGTTGGGTTCCGCGTTCCAGCCGTCCAGCTCGCTGAACTCCCCTTCGAGTTCCGCCAGCTTCAGCCCGTCAAGATCGTCGAAATCCGGCTTGGCGTAAAGCGCCTCCTTTTCCGCGGCAATCTCGTGCAGGCGCGCATGCCCCATGATGATCGTCTCGATGGGGGTGTATTGATCGTAGGCGTAATGGTCCTGCCGCAGCACCGATATACGCTCACCCGGTGTCACGATGACCTCGCCCTTTCCGGGCTCGATTTCGCCGGACAGGATTTTTAAGAATGTGGACTTGCCGGTGCCGTTCGCGCCGATCAATCCATAGCAATTGCCCGCCGAAAACTGGATATTGACGTCGTTAAAGAGCAATCGCCCGCCATATTGAAGGGATATCCCTTGCGTTCTGAGCATGTGTGTTTTTGTCTCCTCTGGGTCTTTCCCGCTTATTCGTTAAAACAGCACCATAACACAGAATAAAAAGCAACACAAGCCGTATATCGTTAATTTAATACGCAAATCACCCAGAGTATCATGGCCAATTATTCTCCGAAGCTTCTAAACTCTGTTATCAATAATTATTTGATGACTTTCATGGTTTGAAATTGTAATAAGCTGCCGAACAACTTTCAAATTAGATGGTCTCAAAGCAAAATTTAGCCTTTAACATCAGAAAAAATGAAAGTATATGACGGAAATCTTGCATATAATCTTGACAATGCCATGTTAGCGCAGTATTATATTATCGCAATAACGCTTTAGAGCACCGGTGCTCGTCTCAACATTCCCCGGGACGGGCATTTGTTGTAAGCAGAACATTTGTTTGTTCGCAAAATTAATAAGAAGGAGATGATTTGGAGAATGAAATCGGTTAAATCATTCGCTGTCGCGGTATTTGCAATACTGATGGCTTTAAGCCTGGTTGCCTGCGGCGGTTCACCGGTCAGCACGGCAAGCACCGCGCCTTCCGACAGCGCGCCTGTCGATAGCGCTTCTGCTGAAGTATCGGGCGGCACCCTCAACGTCATGGTTGAAGTGGAAGTAGCCAGCCTGGATCCCCAGCTCGCTACAGACGGCACGAGCTTTGAGGTAATCGCCGACTTTACCGACGGTCTGATGCAGATGGACGCCACGGGCGCATCCGTACCCGCCATCGCGGAAAGCGTTGATGTCAGCGACGACGGCCTCACCTATACCTTCCACCTGCGTGAAGATGCCAACTGGAGCAACGGGGACCCCGTTACGGCTGACGACTTCGTGTTCGGCTGGCAGCGTGCGGTAGACCCGGCAAACGCTTCCGAGTATTCCTACATGCTCAGCGACATCGGCCAGGTCAAAAATGCGGCGGAGATCATTGCCGGCGAAAAACCGGTGACCGACCTCGGCGTAACCGCTGTGGACGAGAAGACCTTCCAGGTAGTTCTGAATGTGCCGGTCTCGTACTTTGCGGGGCTCATGTACTTCCCCACGTTCTATCCGATTAACCGCGCTTTCTATGAGAGCCTTGAAACGGGCACCTTCGGCACCAGCCCCGAGACCGTGCTGAGCAACGGCGCGTTCAAGCTCGATAGCTACGAGCCTGCGGCTCTGTCTTTCAGCCTCGCAAAGAACCCGGACTACTACGATGCCGATAAGGTGAAATTAGCCGGCCTCAGCTATCAGGTAGTTAAGGACAGCCAGCAGGCGCTGATGAGCTACCAGAACGGCGACCTCGATATCGTGAAGCTCAGCGGCGACCAGGTCGACCAGGTCTCCGACGATCCGGAGCTCAACGTCGTAGGTGCCGGTTACATGTGGTACCTGACGCTGAACGGACATGACGTTCCCGCTCTGGGCAATGTCAATATGCGCCTTGCGCTGACCAACGCCGTGAACCGCGCTGCCATCGTTGCGGACGTGGTGAAGGACGGCTCCGTGGCGACCTATACCGCCGTGCCTCCGCAGTTTGCGACCGGCCCGGACGGCTCCGACTTCAGCGGCGACCAGGCCAAGTTCAGCGATGTCTGTGCCGATGACGCGACCAAGGCTGCGCAGTATTATGAAACCGCCAAGACGGAACTCGGACAGGATACCTTTACCTTCGAACTGCTGGTAGAGGACCAGACCGAGACCCAGAACGTCGCTGCGGTGCTCAAGGAGCAGATCGAGACCGCGCTGCCCGGCGTGACGCTCGAGCTGAAGGTTGAGCCCAAGAAACAGCGCGTCGAGGACATCCAGGCCGGTAACTATCAGGTCTGCCTCACCCGTTGGGGCCCGGACTACGCTGATCCCATGACCTATCTCGGGATGTGGATCACGGACAACGACAACAACTACGGTCTGTGGAGCAGCCCCGAGTATGACGCGATCATTGCCGACTGCACGACCGGTGCCTATATCACCGATCCTGTAGCCCGCTGGAGCGCCATGTACGATGCGGAAAAGATCGTCATGGACCAGGCGGTGATCGTACCCCTGTACACCAAGGCCGACGCCAACATGATCAAGGCCGCCGTGACGGGCATCGAGTTCCACCCAGTTGCACTGAACCGCGTGTTCAAGAACGCGGTAAAGGGTTGATGGCGCAAGCTTAGCCAAAGACCTGTTGCGCAGCGGTTTTGAACCTCTCAAAGCCGCTGCGCTTTTTGCATAAAACAACGAAATGGGGGAGTGCAGTGAAACGCAATATATTTAAGCGGGTGCTAAAGAGCATACTCACTTGGCTGCGAAATCATGTGGGTCTCTTCCGCTATATTTTTAAGCGTCTGCTCATTTCTGTGCTGACCTTGCTGGCCATCATACTGGTACTGTTCATACTGCTGAAGCTGATGCCCGGTTCACCTTTTAATGACGAAAAGCTCAACGATCAGCAGCGCGTCGCGTTAAACGCGAAATATGGCTTGGATCAGCCGATATACGTGCAGTTTGGCCGGTATGTGTTCAATCTGGTACAGGGCGATTACGGGGTCAGCTACAACATCAGTAAAAACACACCGATCAGCCAACTGATCGAAACACGCCTGCCTGTAAGTATGGCGGTTGGCGGTATGGCGGTAGGGCTCGGTGCCATTATCGGTCTTATATTGGGTGTCGTCGCAGCGCTGAAAAACAAAACGATTATTGACAGTATATGTACCATCATATCGGTTCTGGGTGTTTCAGTGCCAAGCTATGTCTTTGCGCTGGGGCTAAGCTATACCCTGGGCTTTAAGCTCCAATGGCTTCCCATGCTGTATGATATGAAAGACCCCTTTATGTCCAGCTTGATGCCCAGTATTGCACTGTCCATGTTTACCTTGGCATCCATTGCACGGTTCACCCGCAACGAGATGCTGGAGGTTTTGGGAAGTGACTACATGCTGCTGGCTGAAAGTAAGGGTATCAGCGGTGCGCCTTTGATTATGCGCCACGCGCTGCGCAATGCGCTGATCCCGATCATTACGGTGCTTGCCCCGCTGCTCGTGGACCTGATAACCGGCAGTCTGGTGGTGGAAAAGATATTTTCCATCCCAGGGGTGGGCAGCCTCCTGGTGGCGACCATCCAGTCCAACGACTACAACGTGGTTATCGCACTCAGCTTTATATACAGCGCCTTATACATCGGCATTATGCTGGTGGTAGATATCCTGTACGGAATTATTGACCCCCGTATTCGTCTGGCGAAGGACGGCGGCGATATTTCAGGCGGGCATCTTGGTTTTGGGGCACGTTGGGCGCGCGTGCTGGGCATCAGAAAAAGAAAGGCGGTGAGCGCACATGAGTAAACCAAAGATCAAAGCTGCCGCCGTGCAACCGGAATTTGCTTTCGCCCCCGATGATTTTGAGCTCGTTGGGGGAGAGCCGGAAGCGAATATTGATAAGGGATTTTCCAGCGATACCTATTGGAAGGATGTACGTCGCCGCTTTTTCTCCAATAAAGGAGCGGTCGTATCGCTGATATTTATCGTTCTCATCGTGACCTTTGCGATTATCGGGCCGATGATCAGCGGATACGATTACTCGGATCAGACCCTCTCGCAAAAGAACTTTGCGCCGAGAATACCCGGTCTGGAGAAGTTGGGCATATTTAATGGCGACGAAACCCTGCAGACCACCACGGGAACCAAGATTATAAACGGCTATGAAGATAAAAATCTGCCTGATGTGTACTACTGGTTTGGCAGCGATACGCTGGGCCGGGACATCTGGACCCGTGTGTGGGAAGGCGCCCGTATCTCGCTGGGTATTGCCGTGGTAAGCGCCTTTATCAACATGACGCTTGGTATGTGCTACGGTCTCGTCAGCGGTTATTTCGGCGGTGCGGTGGACAGCGGCATGCAGCGCTTTGCCGAGATCGTAAACGGCATCCCGCGGCTGGTGATCGTGACGCTGCTGCTGCTGGTTTTGAAGCCCGGCTTCGCCACCATCGTGCTGGCACTGGTTATTACCGACTGGATCACCATGAGCCGAATCGCCCGCGCGCAGACGCTAAAGCTCAAAGAACAGGAATTTATACTGGCCAGCCATACGCTGGGAGCGAGGAATTCCACGATTATATTCAGGGAGATTCTGCCGAACACCATTGGGCAGCTCATCACCCAACTGATGTTCAGCATCCCCACCGCCATCTTTACCGAGGCGTTCCTAAGCTTTGTGGGTCTCGGCATTCCGGTACCCCAATGCAGCCTGGGATCGCTCATCAGCGACGCGTTCAACAGCTTCACCACACATCCGTATCAGATCGTGCCGCCGATTGTGGTGCTGATGCTGCTCATGCTGTGCTTTAATATTCTGGCTGACGGGTTGCGCGAAGCGTTCGACCCCAAGCTGAAGGAAATGTGAGGTGCCGCATATGGAACAGCAAGCAAAAGAAAAAGTGTTGGAAATTCGTGGCCTCTCGATTACGTTTAAAACCATGGCAGGCCCTGTGCACGCCATTCGAGGCGTGGATATCGATCTGTACCGGGGCGAGACGCTCGCGATCGTGGGAGAAAGCGGCAGCGGAAAATCCGTTACGACGAAAGCGGCTATCGGCATATTGGCTAAGAACGGTACCGTGGACGAGGGTACTGTTCGGTATACCTATCATCAGGATGATGGTACTGCGAGGACTGTGGACATCCTGAAGATGAATAAGGACGAACTGCGCCGCCACATTAATGGCAAGCGCATTGCGATGATATTTCAGGACCCCATGACGAGTCTGGATCCGACGATGCCGATTGGCAAGCAGATTATTGAAGGCATGCTCTGGCATCATCGGGCGAAAAAAAGAGAAGCCTGGGGAAAGGCGGTACGCCTTCTGGATGAAGTAGGTATCCCGGAGCCCGAGAAACGGATGCGGAACTATCCCCATCAGCTTTCAGGCGGCATGCGGCAGCGCGTGGTCATCGCCATTGCACTTGCGTGCGACCCGGACCTTTTGATCTGCGACGAACCCACGACCGCGCTCGATGTGACGATTCAGGCAAAGATACTGGAGCTGATCCAGCGCGTCCAGCGGGAGCGCGGCATCAGCGTCATCTATATTACGCACGATTTGGGCGTGGTAGCAAAAATCGCGGACTATGTCAACGTCATGTATGCGGGAAAAATCGTGGAGAAGGGTACGGTGAACGAGATCTTCTACGATCCGCGGCATCCGTATACCTGGGGATTGCTGAGCGCCATGCCGCATCTGGATACTGCCGACGAGCGGCTATATACGATTCCCGGATCGCCACCGAATCTGCTCCACGCCGTAGCGGGCGATTCGTTTGCCCCACGCAACCAGTTCGCGTTAAAGATCGATAAGCGCATGGAGCCCCCGATGTTTAAGGTGAGCGACACCCACTATGCTGCGACCTGGCTGCTGGATGAACGCGCGCCGCGCGTGGAGATGCCCGTGGAGCTGCGGAACCGCATCGAGCGGATGATGAAGGGAGGCGATGCAAGTGCAGAGCAGTGAACCGATTTTGAAGGTGCAGGGACTCAAACAGCATTTTGTAATCAGCAGCCGGTTCACCGTGCGCGCGGTGGATGGCGTCGACTTTGTGATTTATCCTGGTGAAACGTATGGGCTGGTGGGTGAATCCGGCAGCGGCAAGAGCACCATCGGACGCAGCCTGATCCGGCTCTATAAGCCCACCGCAGGCAGCATCGAGTTCGATGGCATGGATATTTCGGGCAAAATGCACCGCTCCGTCAACGAGCGTCTGCGCACCGAAATGCAGATGATCTTTCAGGACCCGATGGCCTGCCTGAACCCCCGCAAAAAGGTGGGGGAGATCATCGCGCAGGGGCTGGATATCCATAAGCTGTACAAAAACCGGGCTGAGCGCAAGGCCAAGGTAGAGGATATGCTCCAAAAGGTGGGGCTTGCGCCCGAACATGCGGACCGCTATCCGCATCAGTTCAGCGGCGGGCAGCGCCAGCGCGTGGGCATCGCGCGCGCACTGATCATGAACCCGAAGCTCGTGATCGCCGACGAATGCATCAGCGCGCTCGACGTGTCCATTCAGGCGCAGGTGGTCAATCTGATGAAGGACCTGCAGGCGCAGACCGGCACGACGTATCTGTTTATCGCCCACGACCTGTCTATGGTCAAGTATATCTCCAGCCGCATCGGCGTGATGCACATGGGACATCTGGTGGAGACCGGAACTACTGAAGAGATTTTCAGCAATCCGGTGCACCCTTACACCCAGAGCCTCTTAAGCGCCATCCCCCGGCCCGACCCGCGCGTAGAGAAGAGCCGTATCGCGCAGAGCTACGATTACCGGGTGCAGGGGGTGGATTACCACCTCGGGGTGCAGCATCATATGGGCGGACAGCACTTTGTGCTCGCGACCCCGGACGAATTGGCCCGGTGGACCAGCCGCTAAGCAACAGGAAAATTATCAACGGGTAAGGCGATTCTTCTGCGAAGGGTCGCCTTTTAAGTCAGTGGTTCTTCCAATAAGCCCTCATACCCTGAAACGATGCTCTTGCAAAGAAGCGTCCAAGATTCCATATTTTAAAAGAGTTTACAAAAATCAAAAAACCATATATAATAAATATCAACATGTATTATTGAGTCGATTTGATCGGTTAGGAAGTCAAGCGGAAATCTCATGAAATATGAGTTTTCGCTTTTTATTTTTCATTACGGCATGACCGGAGAAAGAAGGACTCGCGATGGCGACAAAAAATGAAAAGAACAAGGGACAATATTTTATCAGGGTCTTATTAAGCAGCGGTACAAGGTTTAATCCGCTGGGTGATGAAGAAGTGGCGATCTTTTGCCAGTGCAACAGCGAAGAACCATCCATCATTGATGTAGATCAAAAAGGGCTGCTTGAGTGGGTAAACCGCAACCCTGAATGCATTAAGAACCAAAGCAACGAGCGGTATCGAATATCCCGGCACATGGACGCAATGTCGGTAATCTTTCTTTCAGATCGGGAAATTCAAGCCTGTCGTAACGCAAACCGCATTTTTTCGTGTTAGGCAAGCACAATCCGGAATGAAAGGTATTTCTTGACGGTGAAAGAAACGCATGGTATGATAAGCCGGTATTATAAATGTACCGATTGAGTTCACATGTTTTGTAAGTCATTCTCTATCATTTATTGACTTACAAAAGCATGTGTTTTTATTTAATCCGGGACATAATATGATTAGGAGGTACAGGCAATGCATACAGGTACGGTAAAATGGTTTAATACGGAAAAAGGCTTTGGGTTTATTTCCAACGACGACGGAGGAGAGGATTTATTTGTACATTTTTCGGCGATCATGACCGATGGATATAAATCGCTTTCAGAAGGACAACGAGTAACATTTGATACAGAAACCGACCCGAAGAACAGGAACCGATTAAGAGCTGCCAATGTCAGCTTGGTATAGGTGATAACCGGAAAGTGGTCGTTCGCTCAGGCGGGCGACTATTTTTTTACGTGCGCAAAAGGTTGTTGTGTGCACTGTGCGATAAAAAAGGGTGCAGCAAACAATGCTGGTATAAAGCAAGGACTGGAGGTACCTGATGTTAATCCGTGTGGTAAAATATCCTTACAGCAACGGGCTTAAATGCAGGAGGATAATATGGTTAAGATACCGATAGCCAAGGGAATCGTTCGGTATTCGTTCGAACCGCATCCGGGAAAGCACTTCTCGGACACCATCTATGCACTGATATCCGGTAAAAATGTGCTGCTGATCGATGCTGGTTACGAATCCGAAGGAGGCAAGGTAGCTGAGGACCTTGTTAAAAATGGGCTGGAGCTGACCGGGGTGATCATTTCGCACTTTCATGACGACCATATGCAGGGCTTAAAAGCGCTGCGGGACGTGCCGGTTTACGGCAGCAGCCGGTATCAGCAAACACTTGATCTCTGGACTGAAAAGGTGGAGCATGAGGGGTTTACACCCACCGTGACCGTGGAGAATACGTTCGCGTTTAGTTTCGGGCCGCACCGTATTTCCATTATCCCCTCGCCGGGGCATTCGGCCTGCACGGTGCTGGTCGATATCGACGGCGTTTATCTGCATGTGGCGGATGAGCTGATGTTCTCGCCGGAGCAGGAACCGATACTGCCGGTTGCCGACCCGGGCTGTTTAGGCTGCCACATCGAAACCTTAATCAAACTGAAAGCCTATAAAACCTATACACTTTTGCCCGCACACGGGCTGCCGCTTTGCGGTGCGGAGGAGATAACCCGGCAGATCGAAAAGAGGCTTGCCTACCTTACGGCGATGTCGAATTCAAACCGTCGGCTGTCTTATGAGGAAGCGTCCCGCGAAAGCGGTGGCTTTCTGCACAGCGAGTGGCACTCGGACAATTACAGTGAATGAGGGATGGGATTATACTGGCAGCAAGCAGCGCCCAGTATGAAGGGAATGATCGGCAATGGATAAGAAACTATTTTTAATGAGTAAAAAGTTTAATATGTCTGCGCCGGAGGAGTTTGGTCTGATACCGAGCCATGACCCGGATATTTTTTTGATGCCGGAGGACTATTCTCTATGGAAGAAGCGCAGCAGTACGATTTTGGTTGGGGACCTGAGAACGGATATTATCGCTTACCTTTAACGGATAATCTGGATGACTTGATTGACTTAATTCTGTTTTCCAATGATGAAGAGAATCAATATGGTGCGGCGGCTGTAATTCTGGATGATCACTGTGAGGAGCTGAAGAGTAAGTGCCAGCAGATATTTCAGCAAAAAGAAGTGATGAAATACAAGGGGTTGTTAAGAATTCTCAAGCTGGACGATCCGACCAATCGCAGCTCGGTAATCGGAAAGAGCTTCGAGCAAATAAAAGAAGATTATGAGCAGTGGATTGATATCGCAACTCGCGTCAAGAAGTTGATATAACGCTTTGATCGCCCATGCTCTCGATTCTTGACAAATCCGTGAATCCGTACTACATTATTGTCAGCACTCTAATGTGATGAGTGCTAAAACAAATGTGCTTCAGGGAGGCAAGCGGTATGTCAAAGAAACAGTTTAAAACCGAATCAAAGCGTCTGCTGGATCTGATGATCCATTCGATCTATACGCACAAGGAGGTGTTCCTGCGGGAGTTGATCTCCAACGCGAGCGACGCCATCGATAAGATCTATTACAGGGCGCTGACAGATGAAAACATCGCGTTTAACAAGGACGACTATTACATCCGCATCACCGCGGATAAGGACAGCCGGACGCTGACGATATCCGATACGGGTATCGGCATGACCAAGGAGGAGCTCGACGACAACCTCGGCGTCATCGCCAAAAGCGGCTCGCTCCAGTTTAAGCAGGAGAACGAGAAGCAGGAGGATTTTGATATCATCGGGCAGTTCGGCGTGGGCTTCTATTCGGCGTTCATGGTGGCCGAGTCGGTGACTGTGGTCAGCCGTGCACTGGGCAGTGAGGAAGCCTGGGTGTGGCAGTCTTCCGGAACGGATGGCTACACCATCGCGCAGAGCGAAAAGGAGAGCGTGGGGACCGACGTGATATTGACGATCAAGCCGGATACCGAGGACGAGAAGTACGGCGAGTTCCTCGAAGAGTACGAGCTGAAGTCCCTGATCAAGAAGTATTCGGACTTTATCCGCTACCCCATTAAGATGGAGACCACCAAGAGTCATCTGAAAGAGGGCAGCGAGGATGAGTACGAGTCTGTGCGGGAGGACGAGACCGTCAACAGCATGGTGCCCATTTGGCGCAAGAACAAGCAGGAATTGAAACCGGAGGATTACGAGAACTTCTACGCCGAAAAACACTATGGCTACGACAAGCCGCTCAAGTACATTCATGTCAGCACCGAGGGCATCGGCGGATACAACGCCATTTTGTATATTCCACAGAAGACGCCATACGACTTTTATACCAAGGAGTATGAGAAAGGGCTGGCGCTCTATTCGAGCGGCGTGCTGATTATGCAAAAGTGCGCGGGCCTGCTGCCCGATTATTTCAGCTTTGTGCAGGGCCTGGTCGATACCGAGGACCTGTCGCTCAACATCTCACGCGAGATGCTTCAGCACAACCGGCAGTTAAAGCACATCGCCCAGAGCATCAAGAGCAAGATCAAACGCGAGCTGCTCAACTTGCAAAAGGACGAGCGGGAGAAATATGAAGAGTTCTCCAAGGCGTTTGGGCGGCAGCTCAAGTTTGGTATCTACTCCAGCTTTGGCATGGAGAAGGACGAGCTTCAGGACCTGCTGCTGTTCTACTCATCCACCGAGAAGAAGCTGGTGACGCTGAGCGAATACGTGGAGCGCATGAAGGAAGACCAGAAGTTCATTTACTATGCTTCGGGCGAATCCGTGGAGCGCATCGCGCGGCTTCCGCAGACGGAGCTCGTCTCGGACAAGGGTTACGAAATTCTCTACTTTACCGAGGACGTCGACGAGTTCGCCATCCAGATGCTGCGCAGCTTTAAGGAAAAGGAGTTTCGGTCGGTTTCGGGGGAAGATCTCGGGATTGAGAGCGACAAAGCCCCCGAGGCGGATGAAGAGGATAAAGCACTGTTTGGTGAAATGAAGGAGATACTCTCCGGCAAGGTTGCGGATGTGCGCGCGTCGGCGCGGCTGAAGAACTACCCGGTTTGTCTCGTCAGCGAGGGCGGGGTCTCCATCGAGATGGAGAAGGTATTGAGCGCGATGCCGGACAACCCGAATATCAAAGCCAGCAAGGTGATCGAGATCAATACGCGCCATGAAGTGTTCGGCGCGCTCAAAAAGGCCGCAAAGACCGATAAAGACAAGTTGAGGATGTATACCAGTCTGCTGTACAACCAGGCGCTGCTCATCGAAGGTCTGCCGATTGAGGATATGATGCAGTTTACCAGCGATATGAGCAAGCTGATGAAGTAGAAACAGCCGTACAGACCGCATTAATCAACAGGCATGCAAAAAGGCATCGTATTTATCCGGTGCCTTTTTATTTCTGCTTGCATTCCGGCGAGAGGTCAGCTATACTCTTAAATGAGCATATGCTCAATTGGAGGACTTATGCCAAGGAGACGATGCTGTGGCTGGGTCGATGAACACCCGGCGTGCCGAACGTTTATATCGCCCCAGGGTGGCCCCCCTGTGACGCTGGGCGTGGAGGAGGCGGAAGCGCTGCGCCTTAAGGATATGCTGGGCTATGATCAGCTGGACTGTGCACGGGAGATGGGCCTGACACGGCCGACCTTCCAGCGTTTGTTGGCTTCCGCACGAAAAAAGGTTGCGACGGCACTCACGGAGGGCCGGTCCATCATCATAGAAGGAGGACATTTTGTCATGAAGAATCGTGTGTTTGAGTGTCTGGACTGCGGAGAAAAGTGGGAAGTGGGACCGTGCGGCGAGGACGGCCGGCACGGCTACGAGATCCCCTGCCCCAAGTGCGGCAGCATGAACAAGACGAAGATTGTGGACGGCGAGCGGCATGCCTGCGGCGGGCCGCACGGCCACGAGCACGGCGGAAGCTGTGGCTGTGGCTGCCACCAATCATAACGGCGAAAAGGGTTCAAGAAAACAGTGGGGCGTGCATTCGGGAGGCGCTTCACTTTTTTATTTAAAAGCGCCGTATTGTGATTTTATTACAGAATGGGCGGCTTATCCCTGTTATACTGATTATCAGAAAGGCGGGATGAGGGCAAAATGAAAAATATCCTAGTTGACGGGCAGGAAAACTGCAGAGCTAGATAGAAGAAAGAAATTAAGGGCCGCATTAAAGCGGAGGTAAATAAAAAGGAGGAAATTGATATGTTGGATAAACAATTGGTGTCTCTCATCAACAATCAGATCAATATGGAATGGTATTCGGCGTATCTGTATCTGGATATTCACGGTTATTACGTCGATAACGAGCTTAACGGCTTTGGCAACTGGTATATGGTGCAGACGCAGGAGGAGCGCGACCATGCGATGCTGTTTTTCAAGTATCTGCAGAACAACAACGAGAAGCCGCAGCTATTTGAGGTTAAGGCCCCCGGCGTTTCGTTCGGGAATTTCCGTGAACCGCTCGCGGCCGCGCTGGAGCACGAGCAAAAGGTGACCGCGTCCATCAATAACATCTACGCCGCGGCGTATGCGCTGAAGGATTTCCGCACGATGCAGTTCCTCGACTGGTTTGTCAAGGAGCAGGGCGAGGAGGAGAAAAACGCGGAGTCGAACATCAAAAAGTACGATCTGTTCGGCAGCGACCCCAAGGGGCTTTATATGCTGGATAACGAGTTGGGTACGCGGGTCTACGCGCCGCCGTCTCTGGTTATATAAGCTACATACCGCGCATGAGAACAACTTGAATAAAAGCAGCGACAGGGACAGCAGATGCTGTCCTTTTTGCATGTCGGAAATGGTAAAGATAAGGCCTGCGGCTATGCGCAAATTTCTACCCGCCTGAATATCATTGCAGTGACGACTCATTTTTTTAAGGCAGGGAGCGCGTATGACGCAGATCCAATCGAGTGGCCACAGTTTTCTGGATGAAGTACGGAAAAACGAAGGGAATGACCGGTGCATCCGCATCTTTACGGATATCTGCGAAAAGGATAAGAAGAGAGCGGTTTCACTGATCAATGACCGGCGGCTGACTTTCCCGTGCCTGTTCATTCTTACGCCGCAAATCGGGCATTATCATCTGGACCGCTTCTTAAGCCCGGATAAGGCGACGGCGCTGCGCATCATCAATTCGTTTACAGGGCCGCAGGATTCCGCGCATATGGACGATCTGTCCGAGAGGAACAGCGCGGTGTACCGGGCTTTGAAGTGGATATGGGGCACCGGATATGCAGACGACGTGCATAACGACGATTATGAGGAGCTGTTGGAGGTCACTGCTTCGGTCTTGATCGGACTGTATCAGGACATTAAAGTCCTGCCAGACCTCGTTGATCTGATATTTAAACGCAGCCGTTCGGGGCGCAACATTCACAATCTGGTATGGGCCGCATTTCAAAGCCGCAGCCCGGAGGTTTTAAAGATGGTTGCACAGCATATCCGCTCTTCGGATTCGCAGGATGCCGGGCTTGCCTGCAGCCTCCTGGGTATCGAAGCGCCGGAAGCGGGTGGCACCGATGATCCCGAAAAGCGTTATGATGCTTATGTACATTGGCTGGGGGACAACGACCCCTTTCTGTACTTTACCGGCGAGAGCCTGCAGCTGGCCAGCCAGCCAGCCTTTTACCGTATTGATTTGGAAAGAAAGTATATCCACCGGGGTACTCCATCCTACGAACGGCAGCCCGTTATTCCGGCAGACAGCCGGGAGAGAGAAGCTGTCGCCGCATTTCATACGCTGGGGGATGAGGATCAGCGGCTGCTCTCCGAATATTCGCATAGGCTTCATCAGGAGAATCGGTCCGAATGGAAAATATGGGTGCAGCATCCCATCGACGAACAGGTAAAGGCTGCAAAACGGAATCAGGGGGTACTCAATGATTACGGTATCCGGCTCTTCGTTTGACGTTCCGGCGTTGATGGATGAATATCCGCAAAACAGTGTGGAGAGGCAGCTGCTGGCCACGATGTCGCAAAGTCCCGAGAATTATCGCTTCGACTCGCCGCAACAGCTGCGGTTTGAGCTGCGCATGCGCAGAGAAATCGTCGATGCGGCCTATGCCTTGGACCAAAGCCGGTTCTCGTTCGCCACATTCCATAAATCGAGAGCAAATCCAAAGTATTGGGAGCGGACGGAGAACGGGGGCTTCCGGCTGAAAGATGGGGTAAGTCCCAGCGCGGCGATTGAAGATATTTTTACATACGGCGTGGCTTATGCGACGGAATGCGCAACCGCCATGATTATCATATACTATAAGGCGCTGATCGGCGTGTTTGGCAGAGAGCTATTTGATGAGCTGTTTCCGAACATCTACCTGATGAACTGGCATGTTGTTGATCCGCTTTTAAGAACCGTCGGCATGCCGAGGAAAGTAACGGACATTTTGCTGGGCGATCGCGGGTATTTTGACAACCCCGACGTGGACCCTAAGACGCCAGAGTGGCAGGGGGAAAACGTCATCGTGCTGCCCGGCGATCTCTACTACGGACATGGGATCGGGATAAGAGGAGCCGACGACATGATTCGTTCACTGAACGGCAACCGGAGGAGGAACGCCACGCGCTCGGCCTATTTCCGTGATGTGGTGGGCCGGCCCGATTTCAAGCAGCTTGCGGCCATCCAGCGCCGTTATACCGCGCGCAGCGCGCCGCTGGTCTGGAACTTCCCCCCGGCGCTGCAGAGAACGGCGGGCGGCTGAGGCTCAGCTAGATGTCTACGCCGAACACGTGCTTGACGAGCATGCCGATCAAGAACGAGACGCCCGAGACGCCCAGGCTGATAAGAGCCATCTCCCAGAAGCGGCGCCTGAAAGGCGTGTCCTTGGCGACCGAAACATAAAAATTGAACACGAGGATGATCAGGACCGCCGCGGCCAGGCATACCCCCAGGCTGATAAACGGATTCTGGATCACCAAATAAGGCAGAATCAGAATGACCACAGTCAGTACGTAAGCAGCCCCCGTATACGCCGCGGATTTGAGGGCCTCTTTTCGCTGTCCGGTTTCGTGTACTGCCGAGAGATATTCGCTGGCAGCCATCGAGAACGACGCGCTGATGCCCGTGATGAGCCCCGTGAGCGCGATGAGCTGCGTGTTCTGGAATGCGAACGTAAAGCCCGCGAGCGCGCCGGTCAGCTCCACCAGCGCGTCGTTAAGGCCGAGCACGATCGAGCCGATGTAATTGAGCTTCTCCTCATTGATCATGGCAATCAGCTCGCGCTCGTGCTGCTCTTCGTCCTGTACGAACCGTGCGACCTCGATATGGTCTTTGCTGAGCGCACTGTAAGCCTCGGAGGCGTCCGCCTCGCCCCGCTCCAATAATTTGATGCCAAACGTCAGGCCGAAGCAGCGTGCCACAGTGTAGAAGAACAGCGCATAAAACCGCCGTGGCGTCACGTCGGTATGAGTGATCCCCTTGAGCGTATGGTAATGTTCCAGTTCGTTATCGCTGATGTGTTTTAAAGTTTCGCGATTTTTCGGATCCCGTGCGGTTTTTCTGAGCCGCTTGTAGATGAGATGGGATGTGAGCTCTTTTCTCTGTTCGACGAGCAGTTCTTTGATCACGGCGTCACCTCTGAGTCGTTTCTCTGTTAAGTTTAGCACGGCTTCCGACCTGGGGCAAGGTGAATGCGGTAACGCAGCTGCCTTTTGGTTAAAGTATTAAAATAATCCGATTGCATCATGAAAAAGGATGCGTTACGATCACTCTATCCTATCAACGAAAATGCTCAGGGGGACATATGAAAAAGGCGCTCAAAACGACGCTCATCACATTGGGTTTCATCGCCGCAGCACTTGCCATACTGCTCATCGTCTCATCCATCCTGTATTCACCCGAATACGTATGCCACTGCATTGCCAACGGAGAATCGAAGATCACGGATTATACGATGTTCCCGGAGCGCGTGATTGCGAAAAGCAGTGACCCGTATGCTTACACGTACGCTATTGACGATACGTTCTGCGACAGGGAGGTCAGTTACCGCTCCGGCGGAGAACCGGCGACGCAGAAGCTTGAAGACCTGCTCGCGCAGAACGGCACGACGTCGTTCATCGTTATCCAAAACGACATAGTAATTTGCGAACAGTATTTTAATGGGTATGACCAGAACTCGGTTGAAACCTCGTTTTCGTCGGTCAAATCGCTGGACTCGCTGATGATGGGCATTGCGATTGAAGACGGGTATATCAAGAGCGTCGATCAGCCCGTCAGCGACTTTATTCAGGAGTTTAAAGGAACACCGTTTGAAGACATTACCATTGAGCAGCTTTTGATGATGCGCTCTGACATCCGCTATGAGGAAGGCCTCGCGTGGTTTACGGACGACGCAAAGACGTATTATTCCCCCGATATGCGCGACCTCGTGCTCAATCACATGCGTATCGATGCCGGTTATTCCGGCCAATTCCATTACAATAACTATCATCCGCTGATACTGGGTATGATTCTCGAGCGCGCGACGGGCATGCACGTAGCGGACTATTTTGCCCTTAAGGTATGGGACAAGATCGGAGCCGAACACGACGCATCGTGGAGTCTGGACAGCGAGCGTTCCGGATTTGAGAAGATGGAAAGCGGGCTCAACTTCATATCCATCGACTATGCCAAGATCGGCAGCATGCTGCTGCACAAGGGCGTCTGGAACGGCAATGCGATCGTAAGCGAAGACTGGCTGCTGCGCTCGACGATTGCCCCGCAGCCTTTGGCACCGGAGGATATCGACAGCGATTTCCTAAAGGATATCGAAGTCGGCTATCAGTATATGTGGTACAGCACCGAAAACGATCAGGGCGGGCACGATTTCTTCTCTGCCGGGAAATACGGGCAATACATCTACGTGTCGCCTGAGAACGGGACCGTCATCGTGCGCACGGGAAGCAGTACCGGCGGCGTGGACTGGTGGCCCGACGTATTCCGGCAGATTGCTTCATCCATACAAGGGTAGCCGCGCGTTTCGCGGTATAAATGCCCGGGATAAGAAAAACGGCGGGCCGCCGCCGTTTTCAACGCATATCAGGGCCGGGTTTCAACCGAACAGGTTAGCAAAGAAATCGCCGATGCCGGTGAACAGGCGCGTAAAGAAATCGCCCACGCTTACAAAGAAGTCGCCGACCGACTGGAAGAAAGTCGAAACACTTTCACCCGCATCCTGCATCGCTTTCATGGTCTGGCTGAGCTGCGTAAGCTTTTCGGCCCAGGCATCCACGTCGATGTTCTCAAGCGTGCGACAAAGGCTGATGAGCTGCTGCATCTCATCCTCGGTCAACGCGATATTGTTCGCGTCCGCAATCCGCTGGATCTCGGCGCGCAGCTCCTCGTCGCTCATGCCTCTTGTCTGGTCGAGTATCTTTTTAAGCTCATTGATCATGAGCGTGGCGTCGTCGCTGCCGATCGACTCCGCAAGCTCTCCGGTGACGACGAGCTCCTCGGCAGCGGCTTCCTTAGCTGTCTCATCGAGCGTTTCGCCCGTGATGTCTTCGTAGGCCTTGTATACGCCCGTTAGCGCCGCCGTACCCGAAACCGGGAAGGGCGCGGAGACCACGACGCTGGCGTCCTCCACGCCCGCCGTAATGAGCGCGTTGGCGTACATATCCTCGGTGCACCAGTTAATGTTGTGCGTTTCTACGTGGATGCCGGAGCCTTCCCGCAACGTCAGGATGTATATCGAGGAATACGAGTGCTTGCCGATCTTTTTGTCCGGCACAAGCCCGGAAAGGTACGCGCGTTCTTCGTCGATAGTCACCTTGATTTCCGTCACGGAACCGCGCTCCAGTTCAAAATCCTGATAGATCTGCTCAATTTGCTCGTCCGTCAGATCCCCGCCCAGCGTGACGCGCTCTTCGCCCGGTTCCACTGCAAACGCAGTGGTGCTGAGCAGTGCAATAACCAACAGGGCAGCCACAAAACAGGCACTAAACTTTTTCAAAATCTTCTCCTTCTCATTTGTTTGCGATGAGACGCTCAGCGCTTTGACGGCCGCACCGGGCAAAATAAAAAGCGCCCCGGGAAACGCAAGCGCCAAATATACAGAATTATGCATATTCACATTCAAACGCTTACGGGCTCGTTTAGGGCCGGATAAAAGTATTGCCCTTATCCGGACTCTTCAACGGCTGTTTTCCCGTTCCCATGTCGCAGAGATTCAGCCATTTAATTGTACCGTTATTCTAAACAATGAAACATGATATGTCAATAAACCTGTCAGCCCGTTTAATCGGTCCTTCGCCTCGCGCCCCGTATAACCCCGCGCATCCAGGCGACATCCGCGCCGGTAAGGCAGCGCGTAATAAACAGCAGCAGGGTATAGACCGCTGCCATCAGCAGTATCAGCAGCGTCACGCTGAGCGTGTCGGCACCGGGCAGCAGCATCTTCTGCAGCAGCGTACCGGTTATCGCGGTAATCGCGGTAGAGAGCAGCGGCTTTATGACCCAGGTGACAAAGTCGATGCGCGCGCCGCTGACAATCAGCAGGCGGCGGATACTCAGTGTCGCGTTAAGCAGCGTGCTGGCGTACATGATGCCGACATACGCCATAAAGCCAAATCGGGGGATCAGCAGCAGGACAAGCGCAACACGCATCGCGTAGTCGAGCATGTTGATGCGCAGGGTGCGCATCTGCTGCCCGAGGCCCGTCATAATGGAGTCGACGACAAAATCGAGATACATCAGCGGCACGAGCGGCGCGAGCATGGCAATCAGCCTTCCGGCTTCTGCGCTGCGGTAAATCAGCGCGCCCAGTTCGTCTCCCAGCGCGAGGAATATGGCGCTGAGCAGCAGCGAGAAGAGCACGGTAAGCTGAAACGCTTTGGAGAATATGCGGTTCACCCTGGCGGTTCGGTGCGCGGCGCGAGCCTCGGAGACCTCCGGCAACAGCAGCGTTGCCGCCGCGCCCAGCACGCCGGAAGGAAAGAACAGCACCATAGACGCCATTCCAAGCCGCGCATACTGCGACAGCGCGTTCGCTTCCGTAGCACCGAATTTGCGCAGCCCGGACGGGATCAACACGTTTTCCGCCGTTTTGAGCGCAGCGCGCAAGTATCCCGTCAGCGCAAGAGGCGCGGTAATGCGCAGCATCTTGCCCGTCAAACCCGCTTCGCGCACGACAGCAAGCGACGACCGCCTTACCCCGATGATGTAGAGCACGAAGCCGCATGCGCATGAGAGCGCTTCGGAAATCATGCAGCACAGGATAATCGAAAAGCACGAGGACGCGAGCCCCATGGGAATGAAGAGGTCGAGCACTGCCATGGTCAGCGCGATGCGGACGATCTGTTCAAATATCATCTGGCCGGAGGACTGCAGCGCCTTGCGCATGCCGATAAAATAGCCCTGAAGACAGGAGGATAGCGCAATAAACGGCATCCCGGCTGAGAGCATGCGGATAGCCGGTACCGCGCGCGTATCGCCCAGCAGCGAGCCGCCCAGAAAATCCGCGAGCAGGAATATCGCGACACCCGAGACGGCACCCATCAGCAGGCTGAACGCCACCGCCCTGCGCAGCACATCGGACGTTGATTTTCCGCAGCTCCTGCCGAGTGATTCCGCGATGAGCCGTGATACCGTACTGCCGATTCCCGATGAGGCCAGCGTTGCCGCAAGGAAATAGATGGACAGAATGAGCTGATAGAGGCCCACACCTTCCGCGCCGATCCTGCCCGTGAGATACGCCGTGAGAAATATGCCGGCCACGCGCAACAGCTGCGAGGTCAGCGTAAGTATCATCGTATTGGCAAAAAAGCTTCTTTTCATGTCATGATCCTTGGCATATGCGATAAATAATGATATGCGAGAGAAACGGCGTACAGTATTGGTACGAGGTTTGCATTTTGAGCCTTGAGCCTGGCATAGTATAGATAGACCGACGACCGTGTTGAACCGTTGCGAAGCGTATGTACAGGAGGATATTCTGTGACGATACCGAACGCTCCCATGCCACATACCAAGCCCGAAGACGGACGGTTCACATTGTCCGATGGTTTTTATTCCGTTAAACTCAGCAGGGATATCCGGATGCGCATCACCGGTATGAGCTACCCTGTAGATGACTCGGGCGCGGCAATTACGTACGATGACCTGCGCTACCTGGGACTGCGCTATTACGACTTTGCCGGTAAAGTGCACGAAGGTGAGTTGATTGTGAATCGCCGGGTGGCTAAAGAGGTTCTGGAAGTATTTCGCACGCTATATGGCGCGCGGTATGCGTTTACATCCATATGGCTTGTAGATGACTTTGGGGAACCTGCCGACGATACGCTTTCGATGGAAGCCAACAATACTTCCGCGTTTTGCTACCGGGTAATTACGGGAACGGCAAAACTTTCGCTTCACAGCTACGGTGTTGCGATCGATATTAACCCAATGCTTAACCCGTATATGATTGGCAGCCGCATCGCCCCGAAAAGCGGGGCAGCGTACACAGACCGAAGGCTCAGACTGCCCGGTATGATCGATCACGACGATCTGTGCTACCAGATGTTCACCAGTCGTGGCTGGACATGGGGTGGGGATTGGGACGGCGACAAGGATTATCAGCATTTTTCCAAAGAACTGGATCATTGAGAAGCAAAGAAAAAAGGCTGCCAGTGGCGGGGCAGCCTTTTTATGAGAAGGACATTTATATATGGGTATTGCCTTTAGCGGGTAGCCCCTGAGCCAACAAACCTGTCGAGCAGCGACTGAACAGCCGTGCCGTCAAGCGAACCGGTCAGAACCGCAACCACCACGAGCACGGCAACCAGAATGTTCTCATTGTCAATGTCGATATGAACATTGCCGATTTCCCGGAATACGTTTCTCTGGTTCTGATCCTGATCCTGGGCCTGAGCCTGAGCCTGAACCTGAGCCTGAGCCTGCTCATTTTCCTGTTCCATTCTCGACCAGGGCGCATGGTAGCAACCACTGCGATAGTAGCAAGACATATTATTTAACCTCCTGTTAAAGATCGATATCGTTGATTCGATATATCAGATATGTGATATACTATGACACCATATAAAAAAGTGTTACTCTATACGATCCACATAAGTATTTTATTAATAAACAGTCCGGTGGTGACGTAAAAAATGCGAAAAATGAGGGATTGTTGCCGATTGCTTTGAACATGCATATGGTAAAACCCCCGTTAATATTGTAAAATAAACGTAGTCGTTTTGGCCAGATTTGTTAATATAAATACAGGGAGGACAAATATGTATTGTTCTAATTGTGGCGCGGAGGTTCCGGAAGGCTCCGTTTTCTGCATATCATGCGGCACCAAGGTGGACAGCCCTGTCCCGGCTTCGCAGCCGCCACAGAGCCAACCGGAAAATTCGTACATCCAACCGGCAGATCCGATGAACATTCAACCTTCTTATGGTCAGCCGCCTTACGGTCAGCCGCCGAAAAAAGGCAGGAAAAAGACATGGATGCTGGTTGCGGGCGGCGTAGTGCTGCTGCTGGCGGTAGCGGCGGTGCTGATTTTTGTGGTGTTCGCACCGGGCAGCGGATGGCCGCTTTCCGGCAGCACAATGCAGACCCGTTTTGTCAACGACGGTGCCAGGGTATTTGTCGGCGCGTTCTCAGACCTTGGCAACAAGGATATGGCTCGCCTGCTTACCGAACCGTTTGACGTGGATATGGATGTCGACATCAATACAGGAACCGTCCCGATGGAGGCTTCCATCGCGGCCGCGTACGATAAAGAACTGCTGGGTCTGCGGGCCGAGGTAGCGGGACAGGATGTCAGACTCCAGCTCGACGGAGATACGCTCTACTACAGCATGTATGGTATGGTTGGCGGTCTGCAGTTTGATACGGATGAGGACCTATCCAAGCCCATGGCGCTCAAGGACAGGATTATGGTTCTCGTGGCGAGCATGCAGGATCAGGATGCTGCCGAAATTGATTATCTGCTGGTGGCGGAAGCGATGGTCAACAGTATCAGCGAGGATTGCTTTGAAAAGAGCGCCAACGAAACCACGCTCACGTTGACTACACAGGATATCGTCGATACGCTAAAAACGCTGAGGGATAAAGCGGAAGAGGATGAAGCACTCAGCGACGCACTTAAAGAGATGGATATGAATCTGGATGAGTTGATCGAGAACGGGCAAGAGTCGGTCGGCAAAGTGGAGCTGACGATTACGGTTACGATCGGCTACGAAGGCGGAAAGCCGGTAAACCTTGAGTTCGGTTACGATAATGGGACAGATTATGGTTCCGGAAACATCCAGTTCGGGTACGAAAAGACAGGCAGCGGGACAGACATCAGCTATAGCGTGGATGCGGACGGTTCGATGGACGCCAACTTCAACATACTGCGAAAAGGCAAGGATGTCGAGTTTGAAGGCGAAATCAAGGTGGACTATACCGGCATCGTGCAGACCTACTCCGTCGAAGGCAGCGAAAGCTGGGATGGCGATGATGTGGAGGGCACGGTAACGGTGACGGATGATACAGGCACCGAATACGGCGTCGACTATAACGGCACGTTTACGTTTGGCATGCCTAAAGAGAGCGTTGAGGACGACAGCCGCTTTGAAATTGATAAATCGGATGCGGAGATGCAGGACTTCGAGGACATGATGGGCTTAGGACTGAACTCGGGTATGCTCGGCGGATTCTGAGCTTGAATTTGCTCGTCAGGAGTGAAGTATAACCCTCTTAGGGAGGCGGCATCCCCGCCTCTCTTTTTATATCCGGCATCAGCTTTGGTGGCAGCCAACCGCGGGGGACAAAAGCCAGCTGCGGTTCTAGCACGCGCGGAAACCGGGAACCAGCGATTGTCCAAAAACAACCTTGTGGAAACCGCAGCCGTATGAGTGACGTAACGGTGTCCAATCATCTCTCAAGCCAAGTGCGCCGCGGCCTCGTGAAAGCTGTAACTGCTCAAGTATAGATGCAGACTACACTCGTTTTTACGTGCTGCGTTCTCCGCGGCGGGGATTAGCAGCCAACGTCAGTTCTAGCACCGTGGGAACAATAGCTCGCGTCAGTTCTTATTCGGCCTCGTGAATGCCGCAACCGTGTGCTTATCGCAACGATATCCACCCTTCTCTCCGGCCAAGTACGCCGCGACCTCGTGAAATCCGGAACTCTGTAGTTTTCATAACTTCAGTAACGCCCCCTAGTTACAAATAGCTCCGCGGCGGGGAACAAAAGCCAGCGTCAGTTCGAAAACCGCGGGAACCGGCAGCCAGCATCAGTCCGCAAAAGGCCTCGTGAATGCTCATGGCCGTGTGCTTATCGCAACGATATCCACCCTTCTCTCCGGCCAAGTACGCCGCGACCTCGTGAAAGCCGGAGCTCAGTAGTTTCCTTTGCTTTTCTGCAAACCTCCTTAGTTACAAATAGCGCCGCGCGGGAACCGGCAGTCAGCGTCAGTTCTTATACAACCTTGTGAAATCCGGAGATCAGTAGTTCGCATTGCTTTTCTGCAAACCTCCTTAGTTACAAACAGCGCCGCCATTGAAAGCCCCTGTACATTGTTGTATACTCAGAGAAAAAGACGCAATCGATTTTTGACGGAGGTACAATATGCGCACGCGCATTGGGATACTCACGAGCGGCGGAGACTGCCCCGGCCTCAACGCGGCGATACGCGGGGTGGCGAAGGCGACATACCAGATGTTTGACGAAGCTGAGATCGTCGGCATCATGGGCGGCTACGACGGGCTTATCAACGGACATTACCGCGTGATGGAGAAGGAGGAGTTTTCCGGTATCCTTACGTTGGGCGGTACGATTCTGCGTACATCGCGCGGAGGCGGCGCGCCGGGTCATCAGAACACCGGGAAATATCTTGACATGTTCCGGATGATGGCCAAAAACTACGAGAAGATGGAGCTGGATTGCCTTGTCACGCTGGGCGGCAACGGCACGCATGCCGCGGCGGGAATCCTCGCGGAGCACGGGCTCAATATCATCGGCTTGCCCAAGACGATTGACAACGACATATACGGCACGGATGTGACGTTCGGCTACCAGAGTGCGGTGGACATCGCGACCGACGTGATCGACCGCGTGCATACCACCGCAATGTCGCATTCGCGCGTGATGATTATCGAGCTGATGGGCAACACCGCAGGCTGGCTGACCTTAAGCGCCGGTATTGCGGGCGGCGCGGACGTCATACTGCTGCCCGAGATTCCCTACACGATTAGCGCGGTGGCCGATGCGATCTATGAACGCTATGAGAGTGGCAAGCCGTATTCGATCATTGCGGTGGCGGAGGGTGCGCGCAGCTGCACGGATGCAGAGGATATGATCCTCAAGGGCAAGCACTATTCGATCGGCTACAAGGTGGCGGATGAGCTTTCACAGGTGATCGATATTGAGACGCGCGTCGTGGTACCGGGGCACTATCAGCGCGGCGGGCCGCCCTGCCCGTACGACCGGCTGCTCGCGACCGAGATGGGCGTATACGCTGCGAAGCTGATCCGGGATAAGCAATTCGGCCATACGGTGGCGGTGGTGAACGGCAGGATTACCTCCAACCTGATGAAGGACGTAGCGGGCAAAACCAAGACAATCCCGCTCGACTCAAAACTGCTGGAGGTCGGGCGTGACATTGGACTGAGCTTCGGCGAGGCAAAATAGTAGAGAGTAATCTAAAATGAATATTTGACCGCAATCGGCGGCTCAAGGCTTTGTTGCTTTGGGCCGCTTATTTTAGAGTATGAAGAAACGCCACGAAAGCTGGAAAGACAAGTTCGGCAAGGGACTTTCCCGCCCTGATCTTTATTTGGGTTACCTGTGCGGCTGCTATGCTGCACCGGTAGCAGGATGCAGGCCGGGGAAACAAATACGCTGGAACGTAGCGCATTGACATGCCTTGCATAATAAACTAATATTGATGTGGTTAAAAATGCTGATTGATATCAGTGAATATGAAAATGTGATATGACTTATAGGAGTAAAAAGCGATGATCAAAGACTGCGCGGCTATCGTACTGGCCGCGGGTGAAGGAAAGCGCATGCGCTCGTCTCTGCCTAAGGTAATGCATCGCGCGGCGGGCAGACCGCTTGCGCATTGGGTGACAGAGGCGGCACGGAACGCGACGGGTAACAAGCCGGTGCTCGTAATCGGTGTGGGGGCGCAGCAGATACGGGATTATTTTGGCGAAGATGCGGCGTATGCCGTGCAGAGCGAGCAGCTCGGCACCGGGCATGCTGTGATGGCGGCGATGGAATATTTAAAGGGCGACGGCTACGCGCTGGTTGCTGCAGGCGATATGCCGCTACTGCGCGCGGAGACGCTCAGGGGTGTCATTGATACCGCACAGCAAAACGAGCTGGGCGTATGCGTACTTTCGGCGGTTCTGGATGATCCGACGGGCTATGGGCGGATTATCCGTGAGGGAGGACATGTGCAGTGCATCGTGGAGCACCGCGACGCGACGGAAGCGCAAAGAGCGGTATGCGAGATAAACACCTCGGTGTATTGCTTCCATATTCCCGCGCTGCTTGAGGCGCTGGGGGCACTCGGCAACCAGAATGATCAGGGCGAGTATTATCTCCCCGATTGCGTGGAATACATTGTGAAAAAAGGCTACGGCGCGCAGGCGGTGGTATGCGCCGATGCGCAGGAATGCCTGGGCGTCAACGACCGCGCACAGCTCGCCGCTGTAGCAAAGGTGCTGCGCGCGCGCATCAACACGTCGCTGATGCAGCAGGGTGTTACGATGATCGACCCGGATACGGTCTACATCGATGCGGGCGTTTCCGTCGGCCGGGACGCAGTCATCTATCCGGGCGTTACGCTCGAAGGCAATACGGTAATCGACGAGGAAGCGATCCTGTACCCCGGCAGCCGCATCGAGAACAGCTTTATCGGGCGCGGCACCAAGGTGCAAAACTCGGTGGTTCTCGACTCTCGCGTTGGCGAATATTCCACCATCGGCCCGTACGCGTACCTGCGGCCCGGCAGTGATGTAGGCAGCCACTGCCGTGTGGGCGATTTCGTGGAGGTCAAGAACGCACAGATTCATGATGGCGCGAAGGTTTCGCATCTTTCCTACATTGGCGACGGCGAGATCGGTGAAAAAACCAACGTCGGCTGCGGCGTTGTGTTCGTCAACTACGACGGCAAAAAGAAGAGCCGCACCGTCGTGGGCAAGAACGCGTTTATCGGCTGCAACGCGAATCTGATTGCGCCCGTTACCATCGGCGACGGCGCATACGTTGCGGCGGGTTCCACCGTGACCAATGATGTGGAAGGCGATGCGCTTTGCGTGGCGCGCGCCCGCCAGACGGTGATACCCGGCTGGGCCAAAAGGCGGAGGGAAGAGTGAGAAAAGCCGTCTTTTTCGACCTGGACGGCACGCTGCTCCCGCTCGATATGGACATGTTCACCCGGCTTTACTTTGAGGCGATCGAGGAAAGCGGCATCATGCGGCAAATCGATCCGGTGAGAGGGCAACCGATATTTCATAAAGCCATCTATGCGATGCTCGCCAACGACGGGCATGCCACGAACAGAGACGTGTTCAACGCGGTGATCGACCAGCTCTCGGATATCGGCAGCGCGCGTCTGCTGGAGCTGATGAACGGGTTTTACAACGGCGGATATAAAAGGCTGCGTGAAAGCGCGCTGCGAAAAGAGCATGTGCCGGAGATTATCGGGATTCTGATGGAAAAGGGTTACAGGCTGATTCTCTCCACCAATCCGCTGTTCCCTGCCGTGGCGACAGACCAGCGTGTGGAGTGGGCGGGGCTGCGCCCGGAGGACTTCGAGTACATTTCGTACTATGACAACTCGAGTTACTGCAAGCCGCACCTCGGTTATTACCGCGAGATACTCTGTAAGACCGGCCTTAACGCGGACGAATGCTATATGGTGGGCAACGACGTACGCGAGGACATGTGTGCCGTGGAATTGGGCTTTAAAGGGTTCCTTGTGACCGATCACCTGTTGGGAGATCTGTCGCAGGCCCTGGAATGTATCCAGGGCGATTATACGGTGCTGCTGGATTTCGTCAAAAGCCTGCCAAAGGTAGGTTAACCCCTGCGTCGTGGCCGCATTAAAAATGCATCGCCCGGCCACCTTCCCTTTCAAGGGAGGCCTATGTACTGCATATAGGCTCCTCCTGCAAGGGGAGCTCCCTGCAATCAAGAATTGATTGCGAGGGTGAGGGGTTCGTGTACCAGGTGCAGTATGTGCGATGTTGGATGGCAGTTAAAAACGTTGTGCCTGCAGGGCGGACGATGCATGTCGCCCCTATGGGATAGAGGATGCATCGGGTATTATTAGAAGGCGAGGCAGGTATTCCACAAGATACCCGAAACGTAACATGCCTTTCGAACAAGCCGCCTTGGAGAAAGGCAGCGAGACGCAGGAGAACGCACGAAAAACCCGCCGCCAAGCGTAGCGACCACCCCGCTTCCGTGGGGGTGGGGAGCGGAGATTGGCGGCGGAGCACACGATATTGGAGTACATCCATGTCAAAAGGGACATTGTTCGGAGCAGGTTTTCGTAAGAAGTCTGCCGCGGACCTGACAAGCGAATATTATATCATCGGCCTCGGAAATCCGGGCGGTAAATACGCGCATACGCGGCACAACGCGGGGTTCGATGTGATATCGATCCTTTCGCAGCGCCACGGCATCCCCACGCGTATCCACCGTTTTGAAGCGGCGCTTGGCAAGGGGCAAATAGAAGGCAAACGTGTGCTGCTCGTGATGCCGCAGACGTATATGAACAACTCCGGCCAGAGCGTGCGTCAGCTGTGCGAAGCGCTCGGCGTCGGCAAGGAGCAGCTGATCCTCGTCTACGACGATGTCGATTTAAAAGAAGGTTCGGTGCGGATCAAGGCCAAAGGCAGCGCGGGCACACACAACGGCATGCGCTCGGTCATATACCATCTGCAAACCGACGAATTTATCCGCGTGCGCGTGGGCATCGGCAAGCCGGACGGCGACATCATCGACCATGTGTTGGGGGAACATAAGGATATGAAATCCGCTTACGACACGCTGGCCAAAGCCGCGGACGCGGTTGAAGCCATACTGAAGGAGGGCGTTTTAGAGGCGCAAAACCGCTTCAACTGATTATGCGCATAGCCGACCATATCGCGAAGCTCGAAGAGTTCGCGAAACTGCTGGATCACATACGGGCAGGGAAGCTTCCCTGCTCGATTTTTGGCATTACCGACAGCGCGAAGCCGCATCTTAACTCCGCGCTCTTCTTGCATACCCACCGCCCGGTTATCGTGGTGTGTGCGACGGATGAGGAAGCAGCAAGCTACGCCGAAGCGGATGCCAAGGCGGTGTTTATCCCCAAACGCGCGCTTCAGCTGCGTGCTTCCATGGCGCGCAGCCGTGAGAAAATGTTCCGCCGTATCGAGGCGATATCGAAGATATCGCGCGGCGAGGCGTATATCGCATACGCCAGCGAAGAGGCGCTGGCCGCCAGGCTTCCCGATCCGGAGGATTTCAGGCAGGCACATATCCATTTACGCGAGGGGGATACCATTGAGCCCGGTAAGTTGATGGAGCAACTTGTGCTGGCGGGCTACGAGCGCACCGCGGTAGTGGAAACCGCCGGACAAGCGGCGCGGCGCGGCGAAGTGTTCGACGTGTTCTGTCCCGGCGCATCCGCGCCGTATCGCATCGACTTTTTCGATGACATGGTGGAGAGCATCGCGGAGTTCGATATCGGTACGCAGCGGCGCAGCCGCCACAAAAAAGCGGAGGTCACGCTGACGCCCGCGGTAGAGATGGTACTGGGTGCAGCGGCAGCGCAGCGCGGCGCGGCGTATTTTACCGCCGCCAGGCCGGAAAGCGCCGAGCTCAAGCAGCGGTTTGAAAACTACGCGGAGCAGCTTGATAAGCGGCGTTACTTTGAGGATATTGAAAGCTATGCCTTTGCTTGCTGCGATACGGACCTGCTGTCTTATCTCCCGAATGCAATCATTGTATTCGACGAATACCGGCGCATCCGCGAAACCGAGGACGAGCGATCGGAAGCATATGGAAAGGCGCTCACAGCATTGACCCAGGACGGCGAGGGGGTGGAGGATCAAAAAACACTCTATCTGCCGTCCATTCGGCAGCGCGTAAAAAGCCGGGACGTTTTGGAACTGTGCGTCATCAGCCGTTCGGCGGAGCTTTCGGCGAAAAGCGAGATCGGCTTCCATACGCGCGGTGCGCTCTCCTACAACAAGAAGCTTGAGCTGCTCGCGGAGGATGTGGAGGCGCGCGTCAAAAACGGATGGCGCACATACCTGATGTGCGGGGGTGCGCAGCGTGCCGAGAAGCTTTCACCCATACTCACAAACCGCAATATTTCCGTACCATTCATCGAGGATGGGCGGGAGCTTGCACGCGGCGAGGCGGGTACCTATGCGGATAAACTGCCTTCGGGCTTCGAGCTGACCGAACAGAAGACCTACTTCCTGGGCGAGCACGAGATCTACGGTTTTGCGAAGAAGCGAAAGCCGTCGTCCGCGGCGCGCCGTATGGACATATTCACCGACTTAAAGCCGGGGGATATCATCATCCACGACGTGCACGGCAAGGGCCGTTTCGTGCAGCTCGTGAAGCGCGAGCTGCAAGGCATCTCGCGGGATTATATGGAGCTGGAGTACCGCGACGGCGACAAGTTGTTCATCCCGACCGATCAGATCGACCGCGTACAGAAATATATCGGCGGCGACAACGAGCGGTTGAGCAAGCTCGGCGGCAAGGAATGGAGCCAGACCAAGGCACGCGTCAAGAGCGCGGTCAAGGAGCTTGCGGAAGACCTGATCGCCATCTACAGCGAACGTACGGCAAGCAAGGGCCATGCATACGGCGAGGATACCGTATGGCAAAAGCAGTTCGAGGAAGGCTTTCCGTACGACGAGACCGAGGGGCAGCTACGGAGCATCGAAGAGATCAAAGAGGATATGCAGAGCGATAAGGTGATGGACCGGCTGCTGCTGGGCGACGTGGGCTACGGCAAAACCGAGGTCGCGATGCGCGCGTGCTTCAAGGCGGTGATGGAAGGCCGCCAATGCGCGGTCCTGGTGCCGACGACACTGCTCGCACGGCAGCACTACCATAACTTTCAGGAGCGCTTCGGCGAGTTTGCCGTCAACATCGCGCAGATGTCGCGGTTCGTGTCGGCTTCGGAACAGAACGCCGTACTGAGCGGCCTCAAGGACGGTACGGTCGATCTCGTGATCGGTACACACCGGCTGCTCTCCAAGGATGTCGTATTCAAAGATTTAGGGCTGCTCGTGATCGATGAAGAACAGCGCTTCGGTGTATCGCATAAGGAGCGTATCAAGGACTTAAAGCGCACCGTGGATGTGCTGACGCTCTCCGCGACACCCATCCCGCGCACGCTGCAGATGTCGCTGACGGGTATTCGGGACATGAGCATGATCGATACGCCGCCTGAAGAGCGCAGGGCCCCTGAAAGCTATGTGATCGAATATTCAGGTAAGCTCATCCGCGACGCAGTGATGAAAGAAATGGAGCGCGGCGGGCAGGTATACTTTGTGTGCAGGCAGATTGGTCAGATCGACAAACTCGCAGCGGACCTGCGGCGCTATGTGCCGGAGGCGCGCGTCACGGCGGCCCACGGGCGCATGGGCGAGGATGCGATGGAGCGGGTGATGGTCAGCTATCTTGCGGGCGAATTCGACGTGCTGCTCTGCACCACCATCATCGAGTCCGGCATCGATATTCCCAGCGTCAACACACTGATTATCTACGAAGCGGACAAGTTCGGCCTCGCGCAGCTCTACCAGCTTAAAGGCCGGGTCGGACGTTCCACGAAGACCTCATATGCGTACCTCACGTATGTGCCGGGGGTGCGCATGACGCCCGAGGCCGAAAGAAGGCTGCAGACGATCTCCGAGTTTACAGAGTTGGGCGCGGGCTTCAAAATCGCCATGCGGGACCTCGAAATTCGCGGCGCAGGCAATATGCTGGGGCCGGAGCAGTCAGGACAGATGGCCGCGGTAGGCTATGATATGTACTGCCGTTTGATGCGCGAGGCGGTGGCGGAGCTGCGCGGCAAGCAAGTGCCGCGGATCGCGGATACGTCGGTGGAGATTCGCGTATCGGCGCACGTGCCGCCCGAATACATCAGCGACGAGATGCTGCGCATCGAGGCGTACAAAAAGATCGCGGCAGTGGATGGCATGAGCAATGCGAAGCGCATCCGCGAGGAGCTTGCAGACCGCTATGGCGACGTGCCAAAGCCGGTGGAAAACCTCATTCTGATATCGCTGATCAAGAGCTTTGCCGCCCGGGCCGGTATCGTTTCCGTCACGCGAAGCGGCAGGGCGTACGCCTTGAAATACGGCGCTGAGGGCGGCCCGGATGTAAACAAATTATTAACCGTACTCGGCCAGTACGAGGATGTGGCGCAGCTGAAAGCGGCAGTGCCTCCATATATTGTGTTTCGGCCGCCGGGCGGCGGCGTAGACGAATTGCTGCGTTTCCTCAAAGACATCAGGCGTTGCATAATTGAAGCGCATCAAGTATAATAGACCGGATAGAGCCAAAGATAGGGGCTGTTGGGAGGAAAACGACCGATGAGAAAAATGAAATTCATAGCGTTGGCGCTGGCATGCGTGCTGCTGTTTTCCGGATGCTCACTGGTGAGCATTGATGAAGAGAGAGTCGCCAATCAGGTGGTTGCCACCGTGAACGGCGAAAAGATATACAAGTACGAGGTCAGTGAAGACGAAGTGCAGTATTATGTTCAAATGATGCTGTATTATAACGGCACGACCGAGGAACAGACGGACGCCGAGACCCTGAAGAAAATGTATACGGAACAGCGCAAAGCCATGCTGGATAGCCTCGTGCTGGACAAGCTGCTGCTGCAGAAAGCCAAAGAGCTTGGCCTTGCTCTGACGGACGAAGAGAAGGCAGAGAACCGTACGGATGCGGATGAGTATTTCAAGAGCCAGAAGGATAGCATCATCGAAGGTGTGATTGCAACGCCGACGCCATCGCCGACCGCGACGCCGGCTGCAACGCCGGTACCGTCGCCTACCGCAACCCCGGAATCGACCGAGACGCAAAGCGCCACGACGGAATCAGTGACCCCGTCGCCGACTGCGACGCCTTCTCCCACGCCGACTGCTACGCCCGCACCGACGGCGACGCCCGAGCCGACGCCTTTGCCGTCCTTGGATGCTACGCAGCAGGCCCAGGTGGACGAGCAATATCAGGAGTTTTTGGACAGCTTCGGCTATACGCCCGATACGTATTACGATTATCTCAACAACAACGATCTCATCGCCAAGGTGAAGGAGTGGATTGACGCTCAGGCGACGGTGACCGACGAAGCCGCACTTGAGTGGTATAACGGCATGGTGGAGCAGCAGAAGGCAGCCTCGGAGGAGGACCCGGCGGCTTTTGAGACCTACGTGCATGACAATAACATCGTCACGTATGTTCCCGCGGAGACTGTGGCGGTCAAGCAGGTGTTCTTTAAGTTTAAGGATGCGGATCTCGTCGAAGAAGCCAAGGCTCTCTATGAGAACGACCAGAAAGACATGGCGATTGCGCTGCTTCAGCCGCAGATCGACGAACTGATGCCTCTTGCGCAGGAAGCGCGCCAGCGGCTGCTGGGTGGCGAGAGTATCGACGACCTGATTGCCGAGCGGAACGGAGACGATCCGGGAATGGATGCCGACCCGGGCAAGACGTTTGGTTATCTGGTGGAAGAACGCACGACATCCTATGTCGATGTGTTCGTGCAGGCGGCACTGGGGCTGTTCGATGTGGGCGCCGTTTCAGAGCCGACCGTATCGTACATGGGCATCCACGTGCTGCAGAGCATCAATGTATACCACGAAGGACAGGTCGCGTTTGAGGATATCAAGGAAAAGATCAAGACCGCCTTGCTGCCCGATGCGCAGGATAAGAAATACGATGAAATGACAAAACAGTGGCTCGCCGAGGCGAAAGTCACGTATCGTTACGACCTTCTGGGATAACGTCCCGAAAAGCTGCGCTTTTCGGAAAGCACAGAACCGAAAACGCACCGGAGACGGTGCGTTTTTTCATACGAATCCCTGAATTATGCGTAATTGCTTAACGCCAGCTGACTTTGGGATAAAAGAATGGAGGAACCGATGAACAGACCTGAAAGGCGCATGTCGGATGAAGATGCGCGCTCTTTGCTCAAAAGCCAAACCTACGGCGTGCTTTCGCTTGTGGGAGGAAACGGCGCGCCTTACGGCGTTCCGCTTAACTACTTCTATGCGGAAACGGAAAACGCGCTCTTTTTCCATTGCGCAAAATCCGGCCGAAAGACCGACGCCATTAGAAACGACAGCCGTGTTTCCTTCGCGGTAATAGGCCGGGCAGATATCGACGCATTGCGGTTTACCACACTCTATGAAAGCGTGATTGTAGAGGGACGCGCAGCCATCATTGAAGCGGATGATGAAAAAAGGCTGCGCCTGCGGCAGCTCTGCGAGGTGCTCACGCCCGGCGCGGCGCGGCGTGATGCGGTGATCGAAGCGTATCTGCAGCGGACTACCATCGTACGAATCGACATCGAAAAGATCAGCGGCAAAGCCAACTGCGGGGACGACGAATGAAGGTATCGGTGCTGGGGTGCGGCCGCTGGGGGTCGTTTATCGCGTGGTACCTGCAGCGGTGCGGCTTTGATGTGTCGCTTTGGGGACGCGAGGGCTCGGGGAACCTGCGGCGGCTGATCGATACGCGAGCAAACGACTATCTGACGCTACCGGAGAGCATCGCGCTGACCGATGATCTGTCGCAGGCTGTTGCGCGCGCAAAAATCATCGTCGTTTCGGTGGATGCGCAGGGACTGCGGGAGCTGCTGTCCAAGCTGGCCGCGTGCGATACGGCGGGCAAGCCCGTGGTGCTGTGCATTAAGGGGCTGGAGCAGAAGACCGGAAAACGCTTAAGCGTCGTAGCGCAGGAGACGATCGATGATCCATCGCGCATCGCCGTATGGCTGGGGCCGGGCCATGTGCAGGATTTTACCGCGGGGACGCCTGGATGCATGGTGATCGATTCGGCCAATCCAAAGCTCGTAAAGTCGCTTTGCGATAAGTTCTCCTCGCGCCTGATCCGATTTTATTATGGTACGGATATCATCGGTAACGAGATCGGTGCGGCGGCGAAAAATGTGGTCGGTATTGCGGCAGGGCTGCTGGACGGCATCCATATGCCAAGCCTCAAGGGCGCGCTGATGGCACGGGGTACACGCGAGGTATCGCGGTTGATTGCCGCGCTCGGCGGCGATGAACGGTCCGTATATGGGCTGTGCCATCTGGGCGATTACGAAGCCACGCTGTTTTCGCCCTACAGTCATAACCGGCAGTACGGCGAGCTGTTTATACAGGGAAAAGAACTGGGCAGGCTGGCGGAGGGCGTCTATACGACGCGGGCGCTCGTTGCGCTGTCTAAAAAGCAGGGCGTGGATATGCCGATCGCCCATGCGGTATATGATATGCTGTTTGAGGGGCGTACGCCCTCCGAATGTTTTGACCGGCTGTTTATGCGCAGCCGCAAGCATGAGTTTTAAGGCACCGTATATTGGTTTGGTTTCAGTTCTTAATGACCGATGACCGGTGGGATATACCGCAGCCGGTATGCGTCGGCGAAAATCCGGGCAAAGGCTTCCATCGAAGAGATGTCCGATGGGCTCCAGGGCTTGATGCCGATTACCTTGACGCCGGTAAGCACACCGATGACGTCATCTATGCCAAACAGCGGCACAATGAGCAGCGAACGCACGCCTTCCTCCGCGGCGGCCCGGGCGAGTTCGGGCATCGATTGTCCGTCCGCCGTGTCGTCGATTGCGGCGGGGGTACGCAGCAGCATAGCCCGCCCCGCTGCTTCGTTGAGACGAACGTATTCATAGCCGATACGGCGGGGTAAACCGTTCTCAAACCAACTGTAGGTATCCGTACGTTCACCCGTACGGATGACCGCCCACAATCCATCCAGACCGAGCAACCGCCCGATATCCGCCAGTGCTTCCGGTGCGCATGCGTCAAAGCCGGTTATTCCGGAGTGCAGAAAATTGCCCGAGACCTCGGCCATCATTTCCTTTTGGGAGAGTAGATCCTGGAGGGCCTCGTCGTATTCGGTCAGAACGTGGATGTTTTCGCAAAGGCCGTTCTCCAAACGCGTTCGCAGATAAGCGCTCATGATAGTATCCGCCGCTGCCTTGGCCATGCTGATCTCCGCTGTGGTCCACACACGCGGCCCTGCTGATTGAACAAGGCATAATAAGCCGTATGATAATGTGTCCCGGCATATCGGCACAGCGAGCAGAGCGCGTACGCCGTATTGCTGCAGTTCCAAAGAGAACGGAGACGGCTTGTCTTGCCGCGTATCATTGATGACAAGTAAACGGTTGATCTGGACTAGACTGGCGCCGCCGTTGTACGCGCTGCGAATCTGACCGATACCGGGGCAGAGACAGGTTCCGTCACGACCCCAGCGTGCCTTGTGGATGCAAAGGCTGTCTGAATAATGCTGGAGTATGAAAGCCTGATCTGCACCAATAAGCCCTCCGAGTTCGCGGTTAAGGCCTGCAAGGCACCCGTCGAAGCCTGCGCTGCCCGAATCCATGAACTCGCGCAGCGTACGCGCAAGGAGCGACTCAAAGCGAATGCGTGCGCTTAAAAGCAGCGTTTGCTGCCGGAGCTGCTCGTTGACCGCTTTCAGCCGATTCTGTTCGCGCATGTATTCCGTAATATCGGTGTTGGTGCCAATAAGCCGTACGGTTCGGCCCCCTTCCACCTGAGGGCATAGCCGTGTAATGTGCATAGAGTTGAATTGTTCGTGGATAAATTCCATTTCGATTTGCTGGTGAAAGCATTCTGCAAACCGGTTTTTCATGAATTCACAGTCGTCACGCGGCAGTACATCCTCGAGATTTTTACCGAACACATCGCATGGCATTCTGTCAAGTAAACGAATATACGCGGGATTCGCATACCGCAACGTAAACGTCGGGCCATCCGCGATGTCCCATATAAAAACGGTATTTTTTGATTGGCTGCTCAACGCATTAAAAAAAGACGTCTCGATGGAGCCGCTGCCCGGATATGCAGTAACGATTCCACCATCACGGTTCAAATTCGAGTCCGAGCGTACGGTGTTTTCCAGAAAAAGCTCCGCATATCCCCCCGCAGGTTGTGTCATCCGGCCTGCGTCTTCCGGCATTTGCCTGCGCATATTCCCCCCAAAGTTTGCTGTGAATCATAGCTGTGAATGAATTTTATTGCATTATACAACCAAATGTTCGCCTTGTGCGTAATTTCGACAAAAATAGTCAAATAATACTACCCCCCAAATTTCTTTGACATGCCCGGGAATAAACATTATGATGGTAAACGAAAAAGATAATACGGCATGGCCGGACGGAAAGGAAATACGGTGAACATCGAGCGCAAAGAAGGAAAGCTGATACTGACGGATTTGAGCTGCGGCTGTGAATTCAGTCATGTAATGCCGCAGATGGAGATCTACATACAAGATGGGCTCTTGGGGGACTGCGCCCGCTGCGTTAAGGATGCGGAGCTTGGGAAAAGCGTTGTAATCGTATGCGATGCCAACACATACAAAGCGGCGGCACAGACGGTACACGAGCGGCTGGCTGAGGCGGGGTTCGATACACGCCTTTGCATGCTGCCAGGAGACGAAATCGAGCCGACTCCTCAGATGGCGGACATTATATGTGCTCAGGCTGCAGACGTCGATTTCCTGCTGTCGGTGGGTTCAGGCGTCATTACGGACCTCACACGTCGCAGCGCGTTTCTCACCGAAAAGCCGTTTGCGGTGTTTGGTACAGCGGCGTCGATGGACGGCTATACCTCCATTACATCGTCGATGATGATCGGCGGCACGAAGATATCCAAATACGGTAACGCTGCAAGGCTGCTGATGTTCGATCCTGTGGTGCTTGCCTCTGCGCCGCTGGCCATGCAGGCCGCGGGCGTGGGCGATGTACTGGCCAAATATAACGCGCTTGTCGACTGGAAGCTGGGCAATGCGGTAGCGGGTGAAATCTTCTGTCCGCTTTGCGAGCAGCTGTTGGTGATGGCGCTTAATCGGTGCGCCTCCAGCGTGGAGGAAATCGCACTGCGTTCGACAAAGGGCTGCGACGCGCTGATCGAGTCTTTGATCTTTGCCGGCCTTACGGTGCTCATTGTGGGCAATACGCGGCCCGTCGCTTCGGGCGAACACAACATGTCGCACTACTGGGAGATGGCGCAGCTTGCTTACGGCGGTAGCTGTCCCTCGCACGGCGTCAGCGTGGGAATCGGCCTCGTCTATTCGCTGATCATGCACGACTTCCTGCGCGAAGCCGATCTGACTCAAATCGATTTTGCCAAGGTAGAAGCTGCGCGCCTGACAAAAGAGGAGCGGCGGCAGTGGTTTTTAGACATCTACCCGCCGGGGGTCGGCGAGGATGTAATGGAAATGAACGCCGACTGGTACCTGACCTGGGAGGAGCAGAAGCGTCGCGTCGAAGCGCTGCAGGCATATCACGCGCAGTACAAAAAGGACTGTACCATGATGCCGGGATACCGCGATATCATCCGCATACTCGAACGTTTCGGCGTGCCCACAAGCGCGAAAAAAGCGGGTATCGACAAGACCCGCCTTGAAAAGACGCTGTTGTGCGCGGGCGATTTCCGCAAACGCTATAGTGTTGCGGAAGCGCTACGCGAACTTGATATGCTGCGCGCATGCGTGGACCGCATCCTTGCGATGGAGGATGAACTGTAATCTTATGAGGTGGATGATGATACTGCCGGGTGGATCGTAATGCGGCCCTCCGCCGTATCCACCTCCTCGAGCGTGAATAAGGCTTTATAGTTTTCCACCTGTTTCTTTTCGGGCATGCGCGTGGCAATTGCCACGCCGCAGCCCACAACGGTGATGGTAAATTCCTTCATCATTTCACATAGCGCATATACGGTGCCGCCGCCCGCGATAAAGTCGTCGATCAGCAGCGCTTTCTGGCCGGGGGAGACGGACCTGCGTGCCAGCGACATGGTACGCATGCGGCTGGAGTTTGCCGAGAGATAGTTGATTGTCACCACCGAGCCCTCGGTAATGCGAGCGTCGCGCCGCGCAATCACGAGCGGCTTTGCCATGGCGTGCGCCACCAGCAGCGCCAGTGCCACTCCCTTGGTTTCCACGGTGACGATGATGTCGGGGTTGGTCTTATAATACATGCCTGCGAGCGCCTCGGCCATGGGTGTCACGTAATGCGTGTTGGAGAAGATATCCGCGGTGTAGACGAATCCGCCCGGTAAAATTCGGGACGGGTCGGAGAGCCGCTTTGCGATATCGGCGAGTGCCTGGTCCTTTTGCGCTGGGCCCAGTACCGGAATATATCGGACCCCGCCGCCCGCGCCCAGCGTGACCTCAATATCGCCCTGGCCAAACTCACGCAGCACACCGCGCAGGATCGTAAGATCCTCGCTCATCGTGGATTTGGCAGCACCGAACATATCGCAAAACACCTTCAGCGAATACGTTCTGCCTGGATTTTTGATCAGCAGCGCCGCTACCGCCGCAAGCCGGGTTTTTCTGTCGGATTTCTCCATGGCGTTCACCTCGTTTGGCCGCGAATCATAATTTAATAAGGGTTTTCATAGCCTAGTAGGCAACCGTATCGACACCTTATAGTTGCTATTGTATCATATTTTAGAGTATAATGCATGATACGGGCGTAATTCAGGAGCATTGGGGAGCGTACATAGCGATGGTAGATTTGCAACGGTACAAGGACAGCGTTGTTCATTTTATCGGCATAGGCGGCTGCAGCATGAGCGGCCTGGCCGTCATACTTAAGAATTTAGGCTACCGGCCTCAGGGGTCGGATATCAATGAATCGGTATTTACAAACAAATTAGCGCAGGAAGGCATTCCATACGCGATCGGCCACAGGGCGGAAAATCTGGGCGACGCGAAGCTGGTGGTGTATTCCGCTGCAATCAAACCGGGCAACCCGGAATACGACCGCGCGGTCGCAACAGGCCTGCCGATGTTGACGCGCGCGGAGCTGCTGGGGCTGATCAGCCGTCAGTTTGAAACCGTTATCGGAATCGCGGGCTGTCACGGCAAAACGACGATCACGTCGATGACCGCGCTGATTTTGCGCGAATGCGGCATAGACCTGACCGTGCACATCGGCGGCATGGTCGATTTTCTGGGCGGCGGCGTTGCGGTGGGCAGCTATCCGGCGTTTTTGACAGAAGCGTGTGAATATGTGCGCAGCTTCCTTGAGCTGCGGCCGACATACTCGCTCGTCAATAACATCGACGACGATCATCTGGATTACTACAAGGATATTGAGGAGATATACGGCACCTTTTTGAAATATGTACACTTGCTGCCCGACAGCGGCGCGCTGTTTTACAATGTACACGATGCGCTGACCGTACGGCTCGCAAAGGAATGCGGCAAGCGCGTCATATCGTACGGCTTTGAGAACGCGGACTATACCGCGGTAAACGACCGGTTTGACGTTAACGGCTGCCCGGAGTTCGATATCGTGTCAAAGCAGGGTACGGCGCATGTGGCGCTTTCTGTCGTCGGACGGCACAACATGAGCAACGCGCTCGCGGCGATTACGGTTTCGCATGAAGTGTTCGGCGTCGATATGCAGCAGGCCGCGGACGCGCTGAAGCACTATCATCTCGCCGGAAGGCGTTTTGAGCTGATGGGCGAGAAAAACGGTGTGAAGGTAATCCACGATTACGCGCACCACCCGACGGAGATTGCCGCATGCCTCGACGCGGCGGCAAAATATCCGCATAAGAAGCTCTGGGTCGTATTTCAGTGCAACTCGTATACGCGCGCCAAGACGCTTAAGGATAAATACGCGCTGTGCTTTGGCAACGCCGACAAGGTGCTCGTGCCGGATATCTATCCGGGCCGTGACATCGACCGCGGCGAGATCCACGCGCGCGACCTTGTGGCGGCAATATCCGCTCATTCTCCCTGCGAGTACATCCCGACGTTCGAGCAGATCAGCGCGTATCTGGATCAGCACGCCTCGTCCGACGACATCGTGATCACGCTGGGTTCGGGCAGCGTGAATGTCGAGACCGCGAAGCTGCTGTAGTGATGGTTGATAGCCGGAGTGCGCGCACTCCGGTTTTTTGATGCATTTTTCCTGAAAAAGCGGGTGCCTCGAAGTGTGTTTCGGGGCACCCATGACCGACTTTTGGGTTGATTAACACAGCTCTGCGCCGCGGCTGCCCAGACGGCATTGCGCCTGTGCGTCGCCGAGCTGTGCCGCGCGCGCGTACCAAACCAGTGCTTCGCATTCATCCGCCTTTACGCCCAGCCCCCATTCCAGACACCGCGCGTACCAATACTGCGCCGCCGGATGGAACAGCTCCGCCGCTTCCTTAAAGCAGGTGGCCGCAGGCTTATATTCCTGAGCCTCATAGAGGCTCACGCCCAGTTCGTATAACGTATCCAGCTTCTCATCCATTGTGCTGCCTCCGTGGTGCTTCTTCACGAAGCCGAGTATCCCGCAATGATTGTATCGGCATAATTGCGCCGACACTTGATGGGTAAAAACACCATTTTTCTTTGCACGGCTTGTTTAGCCGTGCGTTATGTGCGGTCCGTTTTCGGGTATATATACCCGGCTGCATATTTTATGAGTTTTTTCAACAAATCGTGAACCTTTTTCGACAGAAATCGTTATAGCATACATAGGAGGAAGCATTGTGTACGTGCCGGATGAAATATTCGAACGTTTTTCAAAAGGAGACATGAATGTGATGAGCACGCTTGTGGATGCTTATAAAAATGAATTGTATAACCTTTGTTTCAGGCTCACATTCAACCGGCAGGACGCGGAGGACCTTTTTCAGCAGACGTGGGTCAAGGCGGTTAAAAACGCCGCGCGCTACGAGCACAGGGATTTTCGTCCCTGGCTGATGAAGATATGCGTCAACCAGTTCCGTGACAACTGCAAAGAGATATCCCGGCGCAAAAAGCATATGGTGGAGGAATTTGAAACGACCAGCATCAAGGATTTTGTGCTTACGGCGGCAATCAGCGGCGAGACAGTGGAGGAACAGGTGGAAAAGCGCCACATACAGGCGCTCGTTGTCGCGCATATCGCCAAGCTGCCGGAGCATCAGAAGATCCCCATGGTGCTTTATTACTACCAGCATATGAAGCTGTCCGAGATTGCGGGCGTGCTGGGATTACCGGAAGGTACCGTGAAGTCCAGAATCAGCCTTGCCAAAAGCAAACTGAAAAGCGAACTGGAGCGTGAACTGTATGTTTGACATCGATAAATATCTGGACGATATCCGCATCAGCGAGCTAAGCCCTACAGAGGATCTGCTCACGCGTACGAAGCGGCGCTGCGAGGAGACCGAGGCAAAGAAGAAAAAACGCGCAGTGCTTACCGGGCGGATCAAAAAGGCCGCACTGATCGCGCTGCCCGCTGCCGCGGTGCTGGCAGTGGGTATCTTCATTGGCGCAAGATTTTTCGCCGTACAAAGTACAACGCCCGCAGCGATGGCATATTATACCGTCGATATCAACCCCAGCCTGTGCGTTCATGTGGATGCGGACAATAAGGTGACGGGCTTGCTGGGGCAGAACGATGATGCCCAGACGCTGCTTGACAGTTTAAACTGCGTTGGGAAGCCGATTACCGAGGCGATACGCCAGATCATATCCGCTGCGCAGGAGGCGGGATACTTCTCCGAGGGGCAGCGTTATGTGCTGGTCGGCTGCTTCGCTGCGGACGGCACTGCGGCGCAAGGCGCCCTCGGTAATCTGCAGGCGCAGCTTGAGTCTGACTTCGGGGATATGATCAATCTCTTGATTGTATCCGGTACGTTGGAGGACAAGCAGATGGCCGATTCGCTGCGCGTATCGGCGGGGCTGCTGAAGCTGAGCCAACTCGCGGAGGGCGTTGAGGTATCGGACACCGACAAGGTAGAGGATATACTGGGCGAAGTTGCCGAGATCAACCAGAAAAACTATTGCGCGCCCGCGCTCCGTGTGAGCGGCAACGAACAGAGCCTTGCGTTTACATGGAATGAACTCGACTTCGATGAGATCGGTTATACGGGCAAGGTGAAATACCACATTGTCATAGCGGATACCGGGGACGATATTGCGGAGATGAACGGAAGAACGCTTGAAACGGTTTCGTTCAATACGTGCGGCGAACAAACGACTTCGATGAAATTGGCGCTTGAGCCGTATGGCCTGAAGCCGGGCGATTCCAAGTACTTTGGCATCTATGCAGAATATAACGGCGTAACGGTCGCATGCAGTCCGGTCCATTTCACAGTGCCTGCGGCACAGCCTTCCCCTACGCCTTCTTCTTTGACATCGGATCGGCCCGAGCCAACAGCCACACCGGCAGCGCCTGCGGCATATACCGTAAGCGGCCATGTATCCGGTCAGTATGTCATACTGTCCTGGGGCAAAGAGACGCGCGCGGATTTAGCGGGCTACAAGGTCGTGGCGTCACGGACGAATTCGAGCCCGAGCTACCCGTCGGACGGTTACCTGAAATTCATTACCAACGCGGATACGACGAGCATCAAGCTATACGAGGGGTACGGCGGCCTCAAAGGCGACACGAGTTACTATTTCAGCGTGACCTATCTGTATAATGACGGAAGTACCGTTGCGGCCAACGCGGTCAGACTTAAGGTGCCTGCCAAAGTCGATGGGGAGCAGGAGCCGACTTCAGGCAGTTACGCATCCACCGATATCAGCGGGTACATATCGGACGACGGCAAGATCCACTTGAGCTGGAAAGAGGTGTCGGGCAGTGGGTTTGACGGCTATAAGGTGATGTACTCTTTCAGCGATTCCACGCCTGTCTATGGCGAAGATGGATGCGCATACTATGGTTTTTATACCGATCCGTCAACCACGAGTTGCAGCTTCTATCCTTCAAAAATCTGCGCAAAGGCCGGACAGAAGGTTTACTTCTCTATCACCGTGCTCTATGACGATCATTGTGTAAAAAAGCCAGGCAAATCAATATCGCTCGTGATGCCCGGCACGAGCGGGCCGGAGGAGCCATACTTATCGACCAACATCAGCGGGTATATTTCCGAAGATGGAAAAATCCATTTAAGTTGGGGCGAGGTATGTCACAGCGGTTTTGAAGGTTATAAGGTGGTGTACTCGTTCACCGACTCTTCGCCTGTATACGGTGAAGGCGGCTGCGACTATGTGTACTGGATTACTGATTCGTCGGATACGAGCTGCAGTTTTCCCCCGTCCAAAATCGGTGCCTCGCCAGGTCAAACGGTTTATTTCTCTATCACGGTGCTTTATGAAGGGCATTCCGTAAAAAAAGCTGGCGATTCGGTAACGCTCACCATGCCCGCGGCACCGGAAACAACACCCTCGCCGACACCGGAATGTACCCCGGATGAGAGCTCGTCCTGCGAATCCTGATCTGTAAGAACTCTTAGATCTTCGGAGCCAGACCTATGGCATACTGATAAATAAACCATGGTGAAAAAAGGCCTCCGGCAGTCCATGCGGCTGCCGGAGGCCTTTACGCTCGGTGAGATTACGGCCTTCGCACCGTAATGACATACTCCTTCTTGTTGCCCGCCTGCGCCACGACGGTAACGCGAACTGTGACGCTTTGTCCGCTTGCGAGCGTCACCTTCTTCGACGTTTTCTTGGCCCCGTCAAAGTACAACGTCGCTTTGTAGCCTGTTGTTTTGGCGGAGATGGTAACGCTGCTCTGGCTTGCCGGGAGCGTGACCGTATAGTTTGTCACGCCTGCGCTGAACGAGGGGGTCAGTGCATAGCTGCCGGAGTTCGTTTTCAGGTATTTGAGGCCTGTATCCGTCGAGGGCGCGCGCGTCACCGTGATGGTATAGGTCTTCTTCGCGCCCGACTGAGCCTTGACCGTGATGGTTACTTTTGTGGTCTGTCCGTTCGAAAGGGACACCATCTTGGATTTAGGTGATACGCTGGCAAGGGATGAAGCCACGGTATCGGATATCTTCACGCTTTTGGTGTATTGATCGAGCGTCAGCGTATAGCTTGTAACGGCGGGATCAAAAGCACGGTTAAACTTGCCCGTACTCGCTGTCAGCGTGGCGAGGTTGTTGTTGGTGGACTTGGCACGCGTCACGGTGAATTTGTATGTCTTGCTTGAGCTGCCGTAGCTGACTTTTACCGTGATGGTCGCACTCTTGCCGTTTGCGAGAGAAACCGTATAGCTGGATACGGATTTGCCGTTGATCGTCATGCCAAGCCCGCTGAAAAGCTTTGTCGGCGTGAGTGTGAAGGACCCTGTATTTTCACTCAGGTTGATCTTGTAGCTGTACTTCGTTTTCGAGAAGGCCGGTGATAGCGCCCCCGCCGAAAGCTTCACGCCCGAAAGATATGGCCCCTGGCTGTATACGAAATTCGCAGTATATGTGCCGCCTCTCGTAATGGTGAATTCTGCGCTGGTTGACGCGGTGCCGTCCGGTAACGCCCACTTTGTAAATGTCGCAGGTGTAATCGCTGTAGCGTATACTTTGCGACCACCATATTTATTGAAATACAGCCCGACATATCCGGGCCCGGATGCCTTGAGTGTGAGCGGCACCGACGGAGTGTCTTGTCCGGGCAAGTTGACGCTTACCTTGCCCAGCAGATTGCTTCTGCAGTCGATATAAGTAAGGGTGGGCGCAATGCTTAACGATGTAAGCGAGTTATGGCTGCAGTCAATGACAATCAATCTATTGCATCCGCTTACGTTGATAGAAGTCAGAGAGCAATAGGAGCATCTCAGGGCTTCGAGCGCCGGACATACGCTGACGTCGAGGGAACTTAGCGGATTTTCATCGCAGTAAAGCTCACTAAGGACGGAAAGCCCTTTGAGAGCGAGAGATTTAATTTTATTGCGACCGCAATCAAGGCCTTCCAAAGCGCTCAATCCGCTAATGTTCAAAGAGGTCAGGTTGTTTGAATAACAGTCGAAATACTTGAGCGCCATGTCCCCACTGACATTGATGGAGGTCAGCGAATTGTACGAGCAGTCGACGGTTGTAAGCTTAGTAAGCCCGTTCAGAGCCAGCGAAGAAATTGCGTTGCCGTAACAACTGATCTCTGTGAGCGAGGAACAGCCGCTGACACTAAGCCCGGTTATTGCGTTGCCGTAACAACTGATCTCTGTGAGCAAAGAGCATCCGCTGACATTGAGTCCAGTTAAATAGTTTTCATAACAATCGATCGTTTGCAGCTGCGCACATCCGGAAAGATCCAGATTGCCGGATAATGAGTTCTCCACCCAAAAAACGCTCTTAATGTACCATTCGTTGCCCGATAGCACCCATGAAACACCACTCCAGGTACTGGGATCGGTGAGACTGAAGCCCTTTAATTGTGCGTTGGTCTTGCCGGATATGTAGGAATTCTGGGTTAAAAATGCCTGTATCTTTGCCGTGTCGTGGCTGTTATAATTCTGTGACCACTGCGCATACAGGTATACGGTGCCTTCAGGCATTGTAAACGTATCTCCGGGCGCGTAATGTGTGCCAGCGCCATTGCTATACGTATTCCAACCAGCGAACGTGTAGCCAGCTTGGGTCAGATTGCCCGTGTTGCCGAGCACCGTCACCGTGCTGCCGGCAATGTACGCGGCTGGATCAATGGGCACTGTGCCTGTCTCGCCGTAGCCGTAATACATGACATTATAGTTTCTCTTCCACTCCGCATACAGCGTCACGTTGCTTGCGGGCATGGTGAACGTATCCGCGGGCGCGTAATGCGTACCGGTACCGTTGCTTGCGGTATTCCAGCCTGTAAACGTATAGCCGTTTCGAGTCAGTCCGCCCGTGTTGCCGAACACCGTTACTGTGCTGCCCACGTAATGCGGGGCCGAATCGGTCGGCGCCGTACCGGTACCGTTGTTGCGGTTATACGTGACGAAGTAGTTGTACTTCCACTCCGCGTACAGCGTTACGTTGCTTGCGGGCATCGTAAAAGTATCGGTGGGGGCGTAGTGCGTACCGCTGCCGTTGCTTGCGGTATTCCAGCCTGTAAACGTATAACCCGTCTTTACAAGGCTGCCCGTGTTGGCAGCCGTCGCGACGGGCTCGCCGATATGATATGCCGCAGGGTCTTCCGGCACTGAACCGCCCGTCGCCTCATTGGCGTTATAGGTAATGAAATAGTCGATGACGCTCCACTGCGCATACAGGATCACGTTTTGATCGGTGATCGATATACTGCCTGACGGCGCAAAATGATCACCGGTGCCGTCTGCCGCGGTATTCCAACCGGCAAAATTATAGCCCTCGCGTACAAGCCCGCCGGTGTTATCCAGTACGGCGGCGCTGTCCCCGTTTTGATAAGTCAGTTCATCGACAGGTGCGGTTCCGCCTGTTGCGCTGTTGGCCATATACGTAACGGTATAGCCGTCCCCCCCTTCAGCCAGCGCAGCGCAAGGCAGCAGGGCCAGTACCAAAACCACCGTGAAAATGATCCATAAAGTCTTTTTGCAGATGCTGTTCATTTTTTGTCCTCCCGAAGAAATAGGGAAACTTTAAAATAACAAAAAACCCTAAACATACAAATATTATTACAAATATACCATTGTGGCATGAAAATATCAATGCGCATACAGTAAATTTTAGACAAAATAATACAAAAAAAGAGCCGTTTTTCATTTCGGCTCCTACTTCGTAATTTTCTGTTATTGTCTTCGCACCGTGATGGTATATTCTTTCTTGTTGCCCGCCTGTGCGACGACTGTGACGCGAACCGTAAGGCTCTGTCCGCTTGCGACAGTCACCTTCTTCGACGTTTTCTTAGCCCCGTCAAAATACAGCGTCGCTTTATAGCCTGTTGTCTTGGCGGAAATCGTAACGCTATTGCGGCTTGCCGGGAGCGTGACCGTATAGTTCGTCACGCCTGCGCTGAACGAGGGTGTCAGCGCGTAACTGCCGGAGTTCGTTTTCAGGTATTTAAGGCCTGTATCTGTGGAAGCCGCGCGTGTGACCGTGATGGTATAGGTCTTCTTCGCGCCCGACTGAGCCTTGACCGTGATGGTTACTTTTGTGGTTTGTCCGTTGGAAAGCGATACCGTCTTGGATTTGAACGACGCGCTGGCGAGTGACGACGCAACGGTATCGGATATCTTTACGCTCTTTGTGTATTGATCCAGCGTCAGCGTATAGCTTGTAACGGCGGGATTGAAGGCGCGGTTGAGCTTTCCCGCGCTCGCGGTCAGCGTGGCGAGGTTGTTGTTGGTGGACTTGGCGCGCGTCACGGTAAACTTGTACGACTTGGTGGTTTTGCCGAACTTGACTTTCACCGTAACGGTGGCGCTTTTTCCGTTTTTCAGCGACACGGTATAGCTTGAAACGGATTTGCCGTTGATTGTCATCGTGGCGCTGGTATTTTCCCTGAAGGGTGTGATCGTAACGCTGTCCTGATTCTCGCCGAGCGCGATCTTGTAGTTGTAGGACGACTTGGAGAACGACTTGCTTAGCGTGCCCGCGGAGAGCTTCACACCGGACAGATAGGCGGTCTGGGGCTGCGCGGTCCACTTGGCATAGAGTGTGACGCTGCCAGATACCGTATAGGGGAATGAGACCGCAGCGGTATTGCATGCGGACGTCGGGTACCAACCGCCGAAATTGTATCCGGGCCTCGCAGTGGCGGGTGAGGATGCGATTTTATCGCCGTAATTCTTTGTGACGCTGGCTACCCCGCTTCCGCCCTGTGCGTTGAACGTGACCGTGCTGGCCGTTGCGGCCCACTTCGCGTACAGCGTCATGTCGCCGGTAACGATAAGCGGGAACGAGACCTGCCGCGTCAGCCCGGTGTCGTAATACCATCCGCCAAAGTTGTATCCGCCGCGGGATACAGCAGGAGCGGCAGATACGCTGGCTCCGTGGTTTCCCGTCCAGTTGCTCACCGTGCCGCCACCATTGGCGGTGAATGCGACAGTGCAGGTTTGCGGGGCGGGCTGCGGGTCGTCAGGCACTACATAGTTCGCAGCGACATAGGCATATTGTCCGGCGAAGAGAATCTTGTGCCACGTATATCCGCTGCCGGTGGCCGCATTCGCCTGAACCACCTCGATACGGGCTATATCCGGCAGCGTGCCCAGCTTGCTAAAGGAGGTTCCGGCTCCGCCGCGCACGTTGAGCGGCGTACCGTCGGTCAGTTTTACATATGCGTTGGAGTGGTCCGTAATCGTTTCGGCTGCCGTCAGCGAGGGCCTTGTATACGTCAGCTTGGTGATGATCGTGCCGGGATAGTAGAAGCCGAGTATCTGATCGTAGTACTTTACGCTTTCATCGGTGCTATTCGCGCGCTGCTGTGCGCCGCGCTGGGAAAGGCCCACGCCATGCCCGTAGCGTTTCATGGAGAGGGTGTAGGCTGTGGGCGTGCTGCTCTCGTCCGTAACCGTCTCCACGACAAACAGCCCGAGGCTCGCGGCAAAGAAAGCGGGGTAATCGCCGTCCGACTTTAGCCGCTCCAGATCAAAATCGATATCAGCAACGGTTAGCACCGTTTCGCCCACCGATACGGTGAAAGCGCCCATCGCGCGGACCTTGTCCACGCAAAGGTTGGCGTCGGGGCTGCCGTTCTTATCAAGGTCCTGCGTGAGGCTATGGTCCTGACTGCCACCGATATCGTACGTATGCGTATATAAATCTGTAATGCCCGTCAGCTTAAAATCGTCAACGCTGTCTACACCGTAAGATACCAGTTGATTGCTTTTGAGTATCGCATCCTTAATAAGCTTAATCGCGTTGGCGGCGTTCATCGTACCGGACAAGCCTTCGGTCTGGCTTGTCATCAGAGGCTGCGCCTCGTCCACGACGACCGGAAGCGTGATGGTCTCGAAACGGCTTGACGGGTTGGCGACGTCGTAAGGGTCGGCAGTGATTGCGTAATACTGCCAGTCCCTGCCGCCGCCCCAGCGGTGGTACGGGAGTTCCGTCCAGCCGCCGTTGGACGCGCTGTAGTAACAGTCGATGATGGTGCCGCTGTAGGTAAGCACCTGTCCTGCGGTCTCGTCGACCGCTTTCGTCGCATTGGACACGGAAGCAGAATAGCCCTTGTACACCTGATCGTTTGAGGAATCGTCGGTTAAGTCGTAGGCGCCTGCGCTGCCCATGCGTTTCGCCGCGTAGTTGCGCGCGGCGACAGCCTGCGCTTTGAGCGCTTCCAAAGGCCAGGAAGGGCTCATTTCGTAACGCACCACGCCGTAAAGGTAATCCTCGATATAGATATGATTGACCACCTTAATGCACGCGTTCTCGGCGTCGATCAAGAATTCCATATCGCCGGTGTACGATAATGTACTTTCATAATGCGCGTTGTAAACCCAGATAAAGTTGTTGCGTCCGCTCGTCGCCGCACGCTGCACGAGTTTGATTGATGAGCCGCCAGCAATCTTGGAGGGGCCGCAATACATATTCAAGCTGCCGCCTTCCAGCTTCACCGTATATTGCTGCCGCTCGATGGCGGCCGTGCTGTCTCCTATGGTATAGTTTCCGTCCACAAAGAAGGAAAGCGATGATCCGGTTTCAACGGAAAGCTTGACGCGCACGATACTGCTGTCGTCGCTTCCCGCATGAGCGCGCTGCATAGCTGGTATGGCTGAAAGCGCCAGTATGATACAAAATACAATCGTCAACCGTTTCCGCATGTTTCCTCCTCGACCGATGCCCATAACTAAACAATTGTAACAAATACTTAAAATAAAATTAATATTATCTAATCACTACTTATATCATATATACCCCGATTTGTATACTTTCAATTAAAAAACCCCGCTTTCTTGTTAGAAAACGGGGTTCATGCCAGTTCGCGTTTACGCTCTGGGCGCACCGGTCGATTTGGGCGTGAGTATTTCGGCATAGATGACTGCCTTGACAAGCTCTTTCTTATCCGCAAACAGCCCGAGGGGCATTCCCTTATGGGCGGGTTTTTCCTGGGGCCTCTGGACCGACAGCACGGGCGAGTTGAGATCAGTCATGCTCTCAAGGTTGATATCTGCCACGCTTTCAACCGCCGCGCGCACAGTCTCTAGCGGCTGAACGCTCATTACGGCGTTTCCGCGGCCTTCGGTCGTCATACTCCCCATCGAACCACCGTAGTAATCCAGCGGGGGGACGGAGGCAGCCGCGGGGCACAGCGGATCACTGGTCTGCTGCGGCGGCGAATAATCGGGGCGCGGTGCGGTTTGCTGTGCCGCGTACATCGGATGCGGCGGCACGGCGGCTGCGGTGCGCGCTTGTATCGGCGCAGCCATGCGGCTTTCCAAAGGGGCCGCGGTACGCGCCTGCACGGGTGCATACGCGGTTTGCTGCGCGGGTGTATAGGCGGGGCGCGGCGGCTGCGGGGGGTAAACCGGGCGTGCGGACGCTTGTGCTGACGGCGGATAAACCGGGCCAGGCGCCTGCGTTGGCGGCAGCGCACTGTTCTCCGTCATCATGAACGCCCGCTGAATATCGCTCAGCGGCACGCTGCGCGGCGGTTGGCCTTCCGCGCTGCCGCTTGTATCCCCGCGCTTTTTATTGCTTTTTATCGCGGCAGAGATCAGCCCGATTACCGCGACAAGGATGATACCAAGTAACCCTTCCATACGGATCGCCTATTCCTGCGTGGTATCTTTTTCGCGTTTGGGATCGGCGGCGCTGGAAATCGCGTCACGCATGCTGGTATCCGCCATCACGTTCTTCATGTGGTAGTAATCCATGATCCCGAGGTTGCCGTCACGGAATGCGGATGCCATGGCTTTGGGGATATCGGCCTCGGCCTCCACGACCTTTGCGCGCATCTCCTGCACGGTCGCGAGCATTTCCTGCTCTTTGGCGACAGCCATTGCGCGGCGTTCTTCGGCTTTGGCCTGCGCGATCTTCTTGTCCGCCTGGGCTTGATCGATCTGCAGCTGCGCGCCAATGTTGCGGCCCACGTCCACATCTGCGATGTCGATCGAGAGGATCTCAAAAGCGGTGCCCGCATCGAGGCCCTTGGCCAGCACGGTCTTGGAGATAAGGTCCGGGTTCTCAAGCACAACCTTATGGTTCACTGCGGAACCAACTGTGGTGACAATGCCCTCGCCCACGCGCGCGATCACGGTTTCCTCGCCCGCGCCGCCGACGAGACGGTCGATATTGGTGCGCACGGTTACACGCGCCTTGGCGCGCAGCTCGATGCCGTCTTTGGCAATAGCCGCAACCACCGGCGTTTCAATGACCTTGGGGATGACGCTCATTTTGACGGCGGTCAACACGTCGCGGCCTGCGAGGTCGATGGCGGTGGCGCGCTTGAAATCGAGCGGGATGTCGGCCTTCTGCGCTGCAATCAGCGCGTCGATCACACGGTCGACGTTGCCGCCTGCGAGGTAGTGCGATTCAAGCATGTCGCTGGTGACGCTGAGACCCGCCTTGGTCGCCTTGATGCGCGGCATCACGATGCGGCTCGGCGTAACCTTGCGCAGGCGCATGCCGATCAGCGATACGATGCTGAGCTTGACGCCCGCGGCTCTTGCCTGAATCCACAAGCGGACCGGCACAAAGCTGAAGAAGAATACAAGGAAGATGAATGCGGCTACGATGATGACAATCAACAGCCAAGTTTCCATGGTTGATTTCTCCTTTGTTATTTTCATAGATTACGCGTAGGGCGTATCTATTATTAGGCACAATGTAGTCAAAATAGACGGTATGGTTATAAGTTAGCCTTTTTCACGAATACGCGCATGCCGGAGACGCGTACGACCTCGACAGGCGTACCCGCCGGGATGAACTCGCCCTCCGTAAGAACGTCGATGCGCTCGCCGTCAAAGGCGGCGGTACCCGCCGGACGAAGCACGGTGACGCTCACTCCCTGCTTGCCCATTATATGCGACATGTCGCTGCCCGCAAAAAACCCTTCTTCGCGGGTTTGTTCGTTCTTGAGCACGATGCCGGAGCGGTAAATCCGTCCCTTCTTAAAGCTGCGAACCAGAATTAATACGAATATAGTTACGATTGCGGCAATGATGAGCACCAATATCAGCGCTTCGGTCAGCGTTTTCGCTTGAAACGCGATGAATAGTACGAGGCAGATAAAACCCAGTCCGCCGAATATGCCAATGCCCGGCAGAAACATCTCCACAGTGAGCAGTACGACACCGGCAATTAAAAACACTAGCGCCACGGTATTGATTGTTTCAAACAGGCCCGCCATGTGGATACCCCCCATACTTGCACATTCATTATTATATATGAGGTAGTATAACACATTTTGCGTAATATTCCAAAAACATTTTGCGGAGACGCAAAGAGGGGCGCATTGACATGACGCAGACCGCGTGGTATAATCAGCGGGTTAAAAGGGAGTAGCTTCCAATAAGCGGTCGCCCGGCCGACATAACCGCTGCGAGAGCAGCCGACCGTGCGGTAATTGCGAGACTTTTAATGCGTGACGCATTAAAAGTTTTTTGTTTACAATAACATTTAAGCGTACGCGGAGAACCTAAATAAGGGCATAAATATGAATAGGCTTTTCAGGCAGAAAAGCACGCACAGGGAGAGAAATATGCAGATGGAAAAACAGCCCTATGGAATGAATCAAAACGAGTTGTTTTCGGCGCTTTCCACGGGCGAACAGGGCCTCGGTGCTGAAGAGGCGCGCCACCGGCTGGAGACGCTCGGTGCCAACGTGCTTGAGGAGGGTGGCAAAAAGACGCTGCTATCCATTATATTAAGCCAGTTTATGAATCTGATGATACTCGTGTTGCTTGCCGCTGCGATCATCAGCGCGATCATTGGCGAAGATCTCTCCGATTCGATCATCATCTTTGCGGTCATCTTGCTCAATGTGGTGATGGGTACAGTGCAGGAGAGCCGGGCGGAAGCCGCGCTCGAAGCGCTTAAGAAACTCTCAGCACCCAGCGCGAACGTGCGGCGCGACGGCTCGGTACGCGCGGTCAAATCGTCCGAGATCGTGCCGGGAGACGTGGTGCTGCTGACTGCGGGAGACCACGTGCCTGCGGATATGCGCCTCATATCGTCCGCATCGTTGCGCATTGATGAATCGATGCTGACGGGCGAGTCCGTGCCCGCCGAGAAGAGCGCCGAAGGCGCGCTGCCTGAGGGGACGCCGCTCGCGGAGCGCGTCAACATGGCATATTCGGGCACGAGCGTGGTGTATGGGCGCGCGGTGGGTATTGTCGCCGCGACGGCTATGCAGACCGAGATCGGCAAGATCGCGGGCGCGCTCAAGAGCGCGGAGAAGAGCGAGACGCCGCTGCAAAAGCGCATGAACTCACTCTCCAAGACGCTCTCCATCATGGTGCTCGTGATTGCGGCGGTGGTATTCGGCGCAGGGCTGCTCACAGGGCGCGAAGTGTTCGATATGTTCCTTGTGGCGGTGAGCCTAGCGGTCGCGGCAATCCCAGAGGGGCTCGCGACGGTCGTCACGCTGCTGATGACCATGGGCGTGCAGAAGATGAGCAAGCAAGGCGCGATCATCCGCAAGCTGCCCGCGGTGGAAACGCTCGGTTCCACAAGTGTCATCTGCTCCGACAAAACGGGAACGCTCACGCAGAACCGCATGAGCGTCATGAAGGTATATTCGAACGGCGCGGAATCGGAGGCGGATAGCCCCGCGGCTTCGCAGGAGCTTGAACTGCTCGACCGCGCATTCATACTTTGCAACGATACGGAAGAAACCACAGAAGACGGAGCGCTCAAACTCACGGGAGACCCCACCGAAACGGCACTCTACGCGTTTGGCGCGCTGCGCAACGACGCAAAGGCAGTATTACGGCAGTATCCGCGCGTTTACGAGATCCCGTTCGACTCGGAGCGCAAGCTTATGAGCACTGTCAACGGTGCGGGAGAATACGCGCTGTATGTGAAAGGCGCGCCAGACGAGCTGCTCGAGCGCTGCACACATATACGGTTAAGCGGTAAGACAGAAGAGATGACACCGCAGCACAAAAAGCAAATCCACGAGGTGAATGCGCGCATGGCAGCCGAAGCGCTGCGCGTACTCGCGGCGGCTTATAAGCCGGTGGATACGATACCGAACAAGCCGGATGGCCTTGAGAGCGGGCTTACGTTCCTCGGCCTTGCGGGCATGATGGACCCGCCGCGTCCCGAGGCGCAGGAAGCGGTCGCGCTGTGCCGCAGTGCGGGTATCCGCGCCGTTATGATCACGGGCGACCACAAGCTGACCGCCACGGCCATCGCGGGCAATCTGGGCATCCTCGGCGAGGACAGCAAGGCGCTCACGGGCGCGGAGCTTGACGCGCTTAGCGACGAAGAACTCGACCGCGAGCTCATGAACATCGGCGTTTACGCGCGTGTCGCGCCGGAGCACAAGGTTCGCATCGTCAAGGCGTTCCAGAAAAAGGGCTGTGTCGTTGCGATGACGGGCGACGGCGTCAACGACGCGCCCGCGCTCAAGACCGCCGATATTGGCGTGGGCATGGGCATCACGGGCACCGAGGTATCCAAGAGCGCATCGGACATGGTATTAACCGACGACAATTTCGCGACTATCGTCAAGGCCGTGGAAGAGGGCCGCAGAATATTCCGCAACATCAAGATGGCGGTGCAGTACCTGCTCTCCACCAATCTTTCGGAGGTGGTCACGCTGCTGATCGGCACGCTGCTCGGCCATTCGGTGTTGTATCCGGTGCAGATATTGTGGATCAACCTCGTCACGGATACGTTCCCGGCACTGGCGATCGGCATGGAGCCTGCGCCACATAATGTGATGAAGAAGAAGCCGCGCAGCTCAACGGAAAGCTTTTTCGCGGGCGGCATGGCGGCGGATATGATCCTGTACGGCATCGTGATGAGCGCACTGACGCTCGGCATATACTTTATTTCGTTCATGTGGTATAACGACCACGAGATATCCGCGACGATGGCTTTCCTGACGCTCGGGCTGGTGCAGCTGTTCCACGCTTTCAACATCCGTGCGGGCAGCCACACGGTGTTTACGGGCTTCTGGCGCAACAAGTGGATGCACGGCGCGTTCCTGCTGGCGGGTGTACTGCAGATCGCGGTGGTGGCAATACCGTCTGTGTCGACGTTCTTCCATTCGACGCCGCTCTCCGGGACGCAGTGGATTGAAGTGCTTGTCGCCGCGATTCTGATCGTTCCGATCGCAGAGATCGTCAAAGCCGTAAAACGGATCGCGAAACGCAAGGAACGCTGAAAGGGACGTTTATGATCGATTACCATGTGCACTCCAATATTTCCGCGGACTGTGGTGTTAGTATGGCCGATATGGCCATGGCAGCGCGCCGGGCGGGTATGCGGGAGATGTGCTTTACAGAGCACATCGACATTGGCCTGCCGGGACCGGACGAACTCGATTTCTCGGTGGATTTTGAACGCTATCGCGCAGGGCTGGCCGAGGTGCGCGAGCAGTTTCCGGATATCCATATCCGGATGGGCATCGAGGCGGGCCTCGACATGCGCACGAAGGATCAGATGCCCGCGCTGCTCTCCGGTCTGGACTATGTGATCGGCTCGCAGCATGTGGTGTACGGGCAGGACCCTTACTATCAGCAGGTATGGAAGGAGCACTCTCAGCAGGCCATCTACGACGAATACCTTGCCGAATCGCTGCGTTGCGCACGGGAATGTGATTTCTATGATGTACTGGGGCACCTCGGCTATATCGCCAAGTTCTGCCCGTATGACGACAAGCTGATGCGCTACAGCGATTTTACCGACGCGGTAGACGAGATTTTAAGGCTGCTGGTCGAAAAGGGCAAGGGCCTGGAGGTCAATACCAACGGGCTTTATATGACGCCCGACACGATGCCAGAGATGCCAATCGTCCGGCGTTACCGTGAGCTGGGCGGTGAGATCGTTACGATCGGATCGGACGCGCACTACGAGGTGGTCGTGGGGCACGGTGTACCGGAAACCCTTGAAATGCTGGGAGAAATCGGATTTCGATATGTCTGCGCGTTCGATGCTAGGAAGCCCCGATTCCTTGCAATAAAATAACATTGCCCCCACTTGAATACTGGAATGCCGAGTGCTATAATGCGGCTCATGGCTGAATATATAATGGTGAAGTATATATATGAAAACGTTGATTTATAAACTGAAGATGAAGCCGGAACAGATCATTGTGGTGGGGTTTGCGCTGTTGATTCTGGCCGGGGCGGGACTGCTGTGCCTGCCGATATCGACAAACAGCGGGAAAAGCATATCGTTCTTGAACGCGGTGTTTACGTCAACCTCGGCGGTCTGTGTAACGGGCCTCGTGGTGGTGGATACGGCGACCCAGTTTACGCTGTTCGGTCAGATCGTGATACTCGCATTGATTCAGATGGGCGGCCTCGGCGTGATGACCGTAATGACGACGGCATTTATCATACTTGGCAAACGCATCACGCTGAGTGAACGAATTCTGATACAGAGCCAGCTAGGCGAGGATAACATCTCAGGCATGGTGCGCCTGATCATCCGTGTAATCAAGGTGACGCTGATCGCCGAGGGGCTGGGCGCTGCGCTGCTCGCGACGCGCCTGGTGCCGATGTATGGCTTAAAAGGCGTATATTTCAGCATCTTCCACGCAATATCCTCGTTCTGCAACGCGGGTTTCGATGTGTTCGGCCGCGTTACGGGTGAATTTTCCAGCATTACGGCTTTTGCGAATGATCCGATCATCGTCGGCACCATCATGCTGCTCATTGTGGTCGGCGGCCTCGGTTTCGTGGTGGTTGCGGATATATTCAGCCCGGTGCGCATCCGCAAGCGCCAAAAGCTCACACGGTATTCGCGCTTCGTGCTTATCCTGACGGCGGCACTGATTGTGCTGGGTGCCGGAATGTTCCTTCTGCTCGAGCTGCCCAATCCAAATACATTAGGATCAAAAGATTTAACGGGTACGGGAAAGGTGCTGAGCGCTTTCTTCCAGTCCGTCACGCCAAGAACCGCCGGTTATAATACGATCAGCCAGGACGCCATGACGCCGGCCAGCAAGCTGGTGACGATGGTGCTGATGTTTATCGGCGCTTCGCCCTCCGGTACGGGCGGCGGCATCAAGACGACCACGTTTGCGATCGTGCTGCTGTTTACGCTTGCGAGTATCTCTGGGCGCAGGGAACCCAAGGTGGGCGACCGGCGGCTCGCGGCGGATACGATCAAGCGAGCGGTGACGATTACCGTGCTGAGCGTGATGCTGGTAGGTATGGCGTTTTTGGCGGTAGCCGCGATAGAGGGAACCCGTGGTGGTATATTTACATTTGAAAATATATTTTTTGAGGTACTTTCGGCATTCGGTACGGTCGGGCTCACGTGCGGCATTACGCCGCAACTGAGCGCTGTCAGTCGTCTGATCATTATATTTGTAATGTTCGCAGGACGCGTCGGCTTTATGACACTCGTCGTAGCGCTGTCCAGCCGCAAGCATAAGGACGATGTCAATATCCGATATCCTGAAGCAAGATTTATGGTGGGGTAATTATGGAAAGAAAACAGTTTATCGTAATCGGTATGGGAAGATTTGGCCAGAGCGTAGCCCGGTGCCTTACGGCGATGGGCAAGGAAGTGCTCGCGGTCGATAAGAGCGAGGAATTCATCAACGACATCGCGCCCTATGTGACGCACGCCGTTCAGGCAGACGCGACGGATGAGAAAGCGCTCAACGCGCTGGGACTGCGCAATTTCGACGTGGCCGTAGTCACCATCGGCGACGACATTCAGGCAAGTATTCTGGTGACGCTGCTCTGCAAGGAGATCGGCGTGGGTTATGTGGTCGCGAAGGCCCAAAGCGATCTGCACGCTAAAGTGCTTCTTAAGATCGGCGCAGATAAGGTGGTATTCCCAGAGCGCGACATGGGCATGCGCCTCGCGCATAACCTTGCCGCTGCCAATGTAATCGACTACATTCAGGTTTCGGGCGACTTAAACGTGCTCGAAGTGGGCGCGGTGACACAGTGGACCGATCAAAGCCTCGGAGAACTCGATTTCCGGAAGAAATATGGCGTCAATGTGATCGCGATCAAAAAGGAAAGCGGCAAAGTGAATACCGCTCCGCATGGCGAGGATGTTATCGATAAGGGCGATGTGCTGATTGTCGTCGGGCAGACCGCCGATATTGCCCGGATCGAAAAAATTACGCAGTAATAAAGAAGGCGACACGGTATTGAGATGTACCGTGCCGCCTTCTTTTGAAAAAGGGTGCCACCGCCAAAAAGTATCCTTTTGAGAGCGAACTACGATAGCGGTAATCCCGCCTGTGGACTTTGGCCTCCTACGGCAGCCGGTGCTTCCGTACGGCCTAAAATTCTGTCGCTCTGTTTTCAATGCGATTGTACTGAAGGCCTATTGGCCTTCAATTGCCATGGCTAGATCACTTGCTTTGATTTAAAGACACATCATATGGCTCCGGCTGTGGCAGCAATCCCTTACACCGATTATTGTGCGCAGTTTTCAATAGAATAGTGATGCAATTTTTACAAGTCCATTGTGAAACAAGCCGCCTGAAAAGGGCATAAAATGCAGGATTTTTATAAACCAATTTCATCTTTGGGCTAAAAACGTGCATTTTCAACGCGAATATAAAAAAATAATGCAATATTTTTAAGGTTCATTGCAGAATTGGGGTCTGTTTACTATTGATTTTTTATGCAGTGGATAGTATAATGGTACAGCCAGCAGGGTAAAAGTTGTCTGAATTTGATAAAGTCATCGAGAAGAAACAAAGGCGTTTCGAGTTGGACCCCTAAAAAGGTCTGGTTTGGCGTCTTTATTTATTCATACCGCTGCGATTGGGGGCCGTGCCGCTCCGCACGGTGAATGAGGGGGAGAAGCATGATCAAAGAGGGGCAAGTGAGGATTCCGTCCGGCTGTGCCATCAGCGGCATTTTAAACCGCAAGGGCGAGCGTTTTTCGGGCGAGACGATACTGAATTCCATCGCGCTGATGCGCGACCGCAGCAATGGCTTGGGCGGCGGATTTGCCGCTTACGGCATCTATCCGCAGTACGCGGAACATTATGCGCTGCATGTTTTCTATGACAATCTGACGAGTAAAGCGAATACCGAAGATTTCATCAATCGCCATTTCGAAGTGGAGACGGCAGGGAAGATCCCTACGCGTAAAACGAAGGGGATTGAGGAGAGCCCGCTCATCTGGCGCTATTTTGTGACGCCGCGGCGCTTTAAGCTGCAGGAGTCGGAGCTCGAGGAGAGCGAATATGTTGCGCGGTGCGTATTCCGCATTAACGGCGAATATGAAGGCGCGTACGTGTTTTCTTCCGGTAAGGACATGGGTGCTTTTAAGGGCGTGGGTTTCCCGGAGGACATCGGACGCTTTTATATGATTGAAACGTACGACGCTTACCTTTGGACGTCGCACGGGCGGTTCCCGACCAATACGCCGGGCTGGTGGGGCGGTGCGCATCCGTTTACGCTGCTCGACTGGTCCATTGTACACAACGGAGAGATTTCCTCCTACGACGCCAACCGGCGCTTCGTGGAGATGTACGGATATAAATGTACGCTGATGACGGACACCGAGGTCATTACATACCTGTTCGATCTGCTGATCCGTAAGCATGGCTTGTCGCTCAAGGAAGCGGTGGACGTGGTGGCCGCGCCGTTCTGGCGTGAGATCGAACTGATGGAAGAAAGCGAGCGCAAACGCTTCGAGGCGATGCGCGCCGTGTACGGCAGCGCACTGATCAACGGGCCGTTCTCGGTGATATTAGGGTTCTCGGGCGGTATGATGGCGCTCAACGACCGTATCAAGCTGCGGCCTCTGGTCGCGGCGGAGAAGGGCGATACCCTGTATGTCGCGAGCGAGGAAGCGGCGATCCGTGTGATCTGCTCCAATCCCGACCGGGTTTGGTCGCCCAGCGGCGGCGAGCCGGTCATCGGCATGGTGGAGGGCAAAAAATGAGTTTGCAACTGAACTGGTCAGATTATCTGGTCGACAGAGATGAAAATAGATGTATACAGTGCGAGGTTTGTGCGAAGCAGTGCGCGAACGAGGTGCATAAGCTGGACCCTGACACGGGCAAGATGGTTGCGGACGAAACAAAGTGCGTGAACTGCCATCGGTGCGTGGCGATGTGCCCCACCCGGGCGCTGAAGATCCGCGTCAACGACCTCGACTTCAAACCCAATGCGAACTGGACGAGCAACGAGATCCGCGAAGTATACAAGCAGGCGGCCTCGGGCGCGGTGCTGCTTTCCGGCATGGGCAACCCCAAGCCTTATCCCATCTATTGGGATAGGATGCTGATCAACGCTTCACAGGTCACTAACCCGTCCATCGACCCGCTGCGTGAACCCATGGAGACAGGTGTGTTTTTGGGCCGCAAACCGGGCAAGCTGGAGTTTAACTCGGACGGCAGCCTCAAAACCAAGATGCCGCCGCAGGTGAAGCTTTCGGTGCCGGTCATGTTCTCGGCGATGTCGTTCGGCTCGATATCGAAGAACGCACACGAGTCGCTGGCGCGTGCGGCCACGAAAATGGGAATTCTCTACAACACAGGCGAGGGCGGCCTCGCGCGGGAGTTTTATCAATACGGCCCCAACACCATCGTGCAGGTGGCGTCGGTACGCTTCGGCGTACATCCGGAATACCTGAATGCGGGCGCAATGCTCGAGATCAAGATCGGACAAGGCGCGAAACCGGGTATCGGCGGGCATCTGCCGGGTGAAAAGGTGGGCGAAGAGGTTTCCAAGGCGCGTATGATCCCGCAGGGCAGCGACGCGATTTCGCCGGCCCCGCATCACGATATCTATTCTATCGAAGATCTGCGGCAGCTCATCTACTCGCTCAAGGAAGCGACGAACTACGAGAAGCCGGTATGCGTCAAGATTGCGGCGGTGCACAACGCAGCGGCGATCGCATCAGGCATCGCGAGAGCGGGTGCGGACATCATCGCGATCGACGGCTTCCGCGGCGGCACAGGCGCAGCACCGACACGGGTGCGCGATAACGTTGGTATCCCGATTGAGCTGGCGCTCGCGTCGGTCGATCAGCGGCTGCGCGATGAGGGTATCCGCAACGAGGTGTCATTGGTCGTAGGCGGCAGCATCCGCAGCAGCGCGGATGTCGTTAAGGCGATCGCACTGGGTGCAGATGCGTGCTATATTGCATCTGCCGCGGTTATCGCGATGGGCTGCCATATGTGCCAGACGTGTTATACGGGCAAATGCAACTGGGGCATCGCGACACAGCGCGACGACCTCGTGAAGCGACTGAATCCGGATATCGCGACCGAGCGGCTGTGCAACCTCATAGAGGCGTGGAAGCACGAGATCGAGGAGATGCTGGGCGGCATGGGCATCAACGCCATCGAGAGCCTGCGCGGCAACCGGCTGATGCTGCGCGGCGTGGGGCTTTCGCAAAAGGAGCTCGACATCCTCGGCATTATGCACGCGGGAGAATAGTGAGGGCAATATGAAGAAAGTATACGCGGACGAACAGTGGTGTCTCGGATGCGGGCTGTGCAAGGTGTACTGCCGCACATCGCATTCGGCCACTAAGGATATCATCAAGGCGCATAAGCTGGAGGACCCGAAGCCGGTCGAGCGCCTGCACATTGAAACGGGCGCGAAGATCAACTTCGCGCTGCAGTGCCGCCATTGCGACGACCCCAAGTGCGTGCAGGGCTGCATCACAGGCGCGATGTACAAAGACTCCGAAACTGGCCTCGTACTCAACGACACCGAGCGGTGCGTAGGCTGCTGGACGTGCGTGCTGGTCTGCCCGTTTGGCGCGATCGTGCGCGACGAGGGCGCTCACAAGGTGGCTGCGAAGTGCGACCTGTGCGCGGCCATGGGCGAGCCCGAATGTGTGAAGCACTGCCCGAACAACGCGCTTAAATACGAAGACAGGGGGGAGTGACGATATGAAATATGTAATCATCGGCAACTCCGCCGCAGCGGTGGGCTGCATCGAAGGGCTCCGCAAGTGTGACAGCGAAGGAACCATTACGGTCATCTCCGACGAGAAGCACCATGTGTACTCGCGTCCGTTGATATCGTATTATCTCGCAGGCAAAGTGATACCAGAAAACATGGTATACCGCAAGACAGACTTCTATGAGAAGAACCGCGTGGATACGATGTTCGGCAAGAAGGCAACTGCGATCGATCCGAAGAAAAAGACTGTGACATTGGACGACGGAGCTTCTGTGCCGTATGACAAGCTGCTGATCGCGACGGGTAGCTCGCCGTTCGTACCGCCGACAGAAGGCCTCAACGGACAGGACAACGCGTTCACGTTCCTGAAATATGACGATGCGCTGGGCATCGAAAAGCTTTTAACCAAGCAGAGCAACGTCGTCATCGTCGGCGCGGGCCTCATCGGCCTCAAAGCCGCCGAGGGCCTTGCGCCCGTGGCGGGCAGCGTACACGTCGTGGAGCTGGCTCCGCGCGTGCTGCCCATGATTTTAGACGATGCGGCGGCTGCGCCGGTGCAAAAGCGAATTGAAGCGCAGGGCGTTGTGTTCCACCTCGGCATGACGGTGGCGCAGGTGGTCGGCGAGAAGCAAATCGAAAAAGTTGTTTTGAAGGACGGCACGGAGCTGCCGTGCGATATACTCGTCATGGGCGTGGGCGTTCGGCCCAACGTCGCGGAAGCGAAGGCGGCGGGCATTGAAGTGAACCGCGGCATTTTGATCGACGCACATTCGCGCACCAACGTGCAGGATATCTGGGCAGCGGGCGACGTGACCGAGAGCGAGGACCTGATCTCCGGCGAACGCAAGATCATGGCACTGTGGCCCAACGCGTACGCACAGGGCCGCGCTGCGGCGCACGACATGTGCGGCAACAAAGAGGACTTTGACGGCGTGTTCCCGATGAATGCGGTCGGATTCTTCGGACTGCCGATCATTACGGCAGGCCTGCAGGGCGGCGAGGGCACCCATGTGCTCGTGAAGAACGACGTCAAGGCAGGCGCGATGAAACGCTTTATCGTGAAGGACGACAAACTGGTCGGCATGATACTCGTGGGCGATGTGGACCGGGCGGGCATATACACCTACCTGATGAGCGAGAAGATACCACTCTCCAGCCTTGAAAAAGGCCTGACGGACGACGGCTTCGGCCTCAATGCCCTGGGCTACGACCGGATGAAGCAGCGGATTTCTTCGTGAGGAAAGAGGACAGTACAATGGAATTACGCGCAGGGGATATATACTACAGCGATTTAAATAACCGGATCAAGGAGATCGCGCAGGAGCCGGGCGAGATCGTCGTCCGCGAGGTTTTCGGACAACGCTACATGGGCTGCGGCTTAAAGCCGCACACCAAGCTGACGGTGCATGGCACGCTCGGCAACGACTCCGCGTGCTACATGGACGGCGCGACGGTCGAGGTATTGGGCAACGCGCAGGACGGCATCGCCAACACCATGAACGACGGCAAGCTCATTATACACGGTAACTGCGGAGACATCATGGGCTACGCGATGCGCGGCGGCGAGGTATACATCAAAGGTTACGTCGGCTATCGCGCGGGCATCCACATGAAGGAATACATGGATAAGATACCGCTCGTCGTGGTGGGCAGCAAGGGCGGCGACTTCCTCGGCGAGTACATGGCGGGCGGACGCATCGTGGTGCTGGGTCTTGGCCTCGGCGAGAACGAGTTTTCAGTGGGCCGGTTCTTTGGCACGGGTATGCATGGCGGCAAGATGTTCGTGCGCGGCAAGGTAAACGAGGCGCTGATGGGGCGCGAAATATCGCAGGCGGCGCTCGATGCAGAGGATGAAGCGTTCCTCAGCGGCGTCATCAAGAACTACGGCGAGTACTTCGGCGTGGACGTTTCGGGCATTAAGCTGAGCGAATTCAAAATGTATCAGCCCAAGAGCAAGCGCCCGTACGGGAACATGTACATCGGGAACTAACAGGAGAAGTGTTAGGCCGTGTCTGAAAGGATGCGGTCTTTTTTATTCATTCATAAACACTTAAAAGGTATGGAAATTGGGAAAGGCGCGTTGGTTGTTTCTTGTTTAAAAGAGATGCACGGCATAAGCCTTCCCCTGGGGGAAGGTGCGCGGAGCGCGGATGAGGGAGCGAGCCTCATTTGTCTGCTGTGCTGGTTTAATTGCTATGATACCCTCATCAGTCCGCTGCGCGGACAGCTTCCCCCGAGGGAAGCCTTGGGCCCGGAAGTGGAAGAAGGTGCAGGAACATAGCTAAACGGCACAACAGAACCTTCCCTAATCTCTCAAAACAGAGCAAAGATTCTATTCCGCCTGATGGATGACATAGCACGCCTGATCGAAGTCTTCACGGTGGACGTAGACGTAATACATCAGCGAATAGTTGATATTACCCCCATTCGAGGAGCGGCCTCGGAATACGCTGTGGCTGACCGTGCTGTATTTATACTTGATATGCGCTGCGCTCAACACATCCAGCACGCGGTTGAACTGCTGCATGTCAAAGCCCATATACACTTCCTTGCGTTTCCACGGCAGAATCATGGCAAGACCTCCTGTTGATTATCCTTGTATATTTGCCAGCAACTTTAGAACGGCAGTTGAGATCAGTAAATTTTGCAGTAGCAGCATTCTGAAGAGTAAACTTTGCTTCTTCCATGGCTTTTTTATCAATATGATGATATGTCTAATTCCGGATACCGTCATCAATACGAGTATCAATAGGGATGACACAGCCGTGAAACTGAGGATATATTGATAAAATACAGCCCATTGCTCGAATATGTTTATAAACGCGAATATGGCGGCTAAAACTGAAAAAATGAGAGCAAGGATCAGCGTAATCCATTTTTGCAGATTATATATGGTTCTGCCCGCACTTAGATCAGGTTCATCATCTTTCATCAGCTTTAGCCGGTTTGCCTCCCATTGGATACCGGATTCTTTGGTGTAGCCGATCAGCAGATAAAAATAAATCAGCAAAAAGGCGGCCGGATAAAACAGAACATGAAGATGGATTTGTACGTCGTATTGCATAGCTCCGGAAATAAGCAGAACAAACTGAAAAGCGAGTATGATATACAAAATACTGTTCAGCAACTTTTGTCTATTCACATTATGTTGATTCGTTGTCATCACGGGCAACCTCCGAATTCTCTATACAAGCGCGATCCACTTAATGAACAGCCCAATTGATAATATGGGATAAACCACAAACCATGTAACGTATATATGCCTTAAGAATCTTCTTAGCCCCGGCTTCTTTTCTTTGATTTTATGACTGTAAATGTATACGCCGAGAATAACTGGAATAAATAATGTTATCCAAAGCCATCCTGCGAAATTGTTATAAGCGGGAATGCCGTTAGCTTCGATTACAATCGTATATGAAATCAATATTGCTAATCCGCCATAGATCAAAATGCTCGAGGCTCTGCGCTTTATAAATTCAAATATCCTTGTATCTATTCTTTCAATCATTGTTGGTTGCCCCACTTTTATAACAGAAAGTAAGTGGATAAAAGAGCCGCGTAATAACAGGGCGGCCAAAGGCCGCCTTACAGGTCTTATTTCATGAAATGAACGTGCTTGCTGATCTCTTCGATCTGTTCCTCCTTGCGGGTGCGGAACGTCTTTTTGTTTTCTTCAAACAGGTTGCCTCCCTGCGTGTCGACAGAGACGATGAGCGGGCCGAACTCCTTGACGCGCATGATCCAGAACGCCTCGGGCATACCGAAATCCTCCCACTCCACGCCGGGGGTCTCAATGACGCACTCGGCGGCGCTCACGGCGCAGCCACCCGGGAACACCGTATGGATGGCTTTATGCTCCTTACAGGCTTGCGTGGTATCCGCGCCCATGCCGCCTTTGCCGATGACGAGCTTAATGCCGGTCAGGCGGATGAAATCCTTCTCGAAGCGCTCCATGCGCATGCTCGTCGTCGGGCCGATGGCAACGGTCTCCCAGCCGGTTTCAGTCTTTTTTATGATCGGACCCGCGTGGAATATCGCGCCGCCCGAGAGCGGGAACTCCGGCCAGATGCCTGCTTCCACAAGCCGCCGGTGGCCCTCGTCGCGGCAGGTCACGAGGCTGCCCGTGAGATATACGATGTCGCCGATGCGCAGCGACTCAATGTCTTCGTTTTTGATCGGCGTGGTGAGAATCTTTTTCATAATACCGCCCCCTTGTGCGAAATGACGTCGTAGCTTAGATTGCTGTCAAAGCGGATCGTGCCGCGCCGGTTCGCCCAGCACCCCACGGTGATGCCGACGCCCAGCGTGGAGGGGTGGTGCGCCATGTATTCAATATGCACATCCATCACGGTTGCCTTGCCCGAAAGACCTTGAGGGCCAAGGCCGATCGCGTTGAGGCCTTCCTTTAAGCGCCGCTCCATGTCCGCGGCGAGCGGGTGCGCGTTGACGGTGCCCACAGGGCGCAGCATGGCCTTCTTGGAAAGCTTGGCGGAGGTAGGCGCGTCTGTGCCGATGCCGACGCCCACGACAAGCGGCGGACAGGCGTTGATGCCCCAGTCCACGATGGTATCGAACACGTACCGTACGATGCCTTCATATCCCGCGGAGGGCATGAGCACCATCGCACGGCCCGGCAGGCTGCATCCGCCGCCTGCCATGTAGACGTCGATCTCCAGCCCGCTGCCCGGCACGATGTCCCATTCGATCCATGGATTGAGCGTGCCGGTGTTGGTACCGGTATTTTTCTCGTCGAACGCTTCCACCGCGTTATGGCGCAGCGGCGCGCGCTTTGTGGCTTCCAGCACCGCTTCGCGGCAGATGTCCTTCATTTCGGCGAGCAGCGGAAATTGCGCGCCCGCGCGGATGAAGAACTGCAGCACGCCGGTATCCTGGCACGCGGGGCGATTCAGTGCCTGCGCGCGTGTGAGGTTATCCATCATACAGCCGTATACGGCGGAAGCCAGCGGCTCCGTCTCCTCCGCACGCAGCTTCTCCAGCGCGGCAAGCACGTCGTCGGGCAGTACCTTGGCGACATGGCAGATAAACCGCGTCAGCGTTTCCGTCAATTGCTGTTTTGGTTCCATATGTCTACCCCCGGTTGATCAGTTTATTATCCACATCATACCACATGCCGCAAAGGGTGTCGATAATCGCTTTGGCTATCCGGAACAGTCTGCGGGAGTCAAATGAAAAGCAGAATAAACACTGCAAAAGCGGCAGAAGAATAGGCGCTTACGACGAGTGGGTGTGCCGGTGGTGGATGTCGGGCATATGGGCGTGTTCGTGTTCCATGGGTTCATGAACATGCGGGTGCGAATGTTCTCCGCAAAAGCCGTCTCCGTGAACGTGATTGTGGTGCAGGTCGTCATGCCGGTGTTTATGATCGTGCTCGGTAAGGCGGTGTATATGCATATGGGCATGTTTTTCGCCTGCGATCAGCACTGCCCCCGCGATCATGAGCGGCAGTGAAATATAAAATTGCAGCCCCGGTATTTCCCCGAACAGAATGATCGAAATGAAGGAGCCGATAAACGGCGCGGTTCCGAAAAACGCGCTGGTTCTCGCGGCGCCGAGATGCCGCATCGCGATGATAAACAGCACAATGCTGATGCCGTAGCTGAAAGCGCCCAATAGCAAGGCCAGCAGGATCGGCGTCAATGAGGGGAACGCGCTGTTTGTCGCAAACGATAGTATCAGCGAAACGGTTCCTGCGCCGAATCCTTTCACCATGGCCGTAATCAACGGATCCTTTGACGATATGTTTCGGGTAAGGTTGTTGTCAATCCCCCATAGCGAGCAGGCACCGATGATGCCCACAGCGCCAATTGAAAAACCCCATTCTCCCGAAGGGTTTAAGGTCAATACGGCTGCCGCGGCTGTAATCATCGCGATGGATATCCAGACTCTTTTGCCCAGCGCCTCTTTAAAGAAAACCGCAGCGATCAGCGCGGTGGATGCCGCTTCAAAATTGAGCAGCAGTGATGCGGTAGCCGCGGGAGTGGCTTTCAGGCTGTACATTAATATCACCGGGGCTGCGACGCCCCCGGCAAGGATGATACCGGCGAGCCAGGGTACGTCCTTTTTGGTAATTCCGGCTTCCGTTTTCTCTTTTCTGATTAACAGCAGATTTCCGAGTTTAAATAAAAGCACGCCAGCGCCGCAGCCAAAATAGAGCAGTGAGGCAAGCGGCATCGGCTGAATATCGTTGAGCAGCAGCTTTGAAAGCGGTGCGCTTACGCCGAACAGCAGCGCGGCAAGCAGGGCCAGAAGCACTGCGGGAATCCTGATTTTTCCGAACATATCGATTCCCCTTGAATCTTTTCCAACATTATAACAAACGATAACCCATATGCACAGGGATTGTGCAGTGGTCGAACTGAAATAAAAAAGCAGGGGAACGGATTGTCCGTTCCCCTGCTTTTTTTGGATCGCCTAGCTCACGCGCCGGGCGCCCATATAGAGATTCGTCCAGTAGGTGTTTAGTGTGCTGACCATCACCTTGGCCTGGCCGGAAGAGGCGTGAACGAATTGCCCGTCTCCGGTGTAGATGCCCATGTGCGATATGCTGCTGGACGTTTCGGAGCGGAAGAATATCAGATCGCCCTTCTTAAGATTCGCGGTGCCGCCGACTGAGGCCCATGCCGAGTTTGTAAAGTATGCGGCTGCGGACATGCGCGTGACGGAAAAGCCCGCGTTGGTCATCGCATAATACGCGAGACCGGAACAATCATACGTGTTTGGACCTTGTGTGCCGAGCACGTAGCCCTTGCCTACCTGCGTCAGTGCGATATCGGCGATGGCGGCGGTGCTTGTTGCAGCCGCGGTGACAGCGGGTGCGCTGCCGGAGAACGCTTTGTTATGCGTTGCCGGGCCTGCGATGCCGTCCGCATACAATCCGCTGGCTTTCTGGAAGCGGATCACCGCGTCGCGCGTGACGCTGCCGTAATAGCCTGTGCCGGTTCCGGAGAAATAACCCAGCGACTTAAGCTTTAACTGAAGCGCCTGTACCGCTTCTCCCGAGCTGCCCGCTTTGAGCACCATGCTCTTTGCGGTGGAAGCGTATATGGCCGACTGGGTTTGCGGTCCCGCGACGCCGTCCGCGCTTATGCCGTGGTTCTTCTGAAAACGGATGACAGCCGTTTTGGTGGTCACACCGTAATACCCCGTTGCGTTCGGATAATCGAGGTAGCCCAGCTTCAGCAATCGTTCCTGAAGCGCAGTGACCTCGCTGCTTGAATTGCCATACTGGAGCGTTGTATTGCCGGCTAATGCCACGGTAGGCATCAAAGCCGTGAGAGCTAACGCCGCGCAAAGCATGACGACGGCGATGCGAAGTCTTTTGCTGTTTCGGATGGTTGTTTTCATGTGTGTTACCTCCTTCTTGTGACACGTATTATACCGTGAGATTCCTTGCGCGTTCAAAACAATCACCCCCTTTTTAAGCCGGTTTAGCGCGATCACAAAGATATATATGACGAATATATTACGGAATAGTTACTTTTTCGTGCATATACGCGGTTATACCATGTTTGTACGAATCAGTATTTGGGCAAGATGGAATGATGAGGATGAACATTCTGCATATAAACAAAACCGGCGGAAATTTCCGCCGGTTTGTGTACCGTCTTTAATTTGAATAGAGTGTAAGTATGCGATGTATATAGAGTTTTAATATGCTTTGGTATAAAGTTCGAAATAAGCCTTGGCATGTGCACACACCGGGCATTTTTCAGGTGCCTGTTTGCCCACAAAACGGTGTCCGCAATTGGAGCATTTCCACTCGACCGCTTCGTCGCGGATAAACACCGCGCCGTTTTCGATGTTGGCGGCCAAAGCCTTGTAGCGTTCTTCGTGCTTCTGTTCAACCCCCGCGACGCCCTCAAACATGCGGGCGATATCGTTGAAGCCTTCCTCACGCGCTTCTTTGGCCATACGCGGATACATATCCGTCCACTCGTAGTTCTCGCCGCCTGCAGCGTTTTTCAGGTTCGTTACGGTATCGCCGAGGCCTGCGAACAGCTTATACCACAGTTCCGCATGCTCTTTCTCGTTGCCGGCCGTTTCGGTAAAGAGATTGGAAATCTGCACATATCCTTCGCTCTTGGCAACCGAGGCGAAGAAGGTATATTTGTTGCGCGCCATCGACTCGCCCGCAAACGCATCCATCAGGTTCTTTTCTGTCTTTGTGCCTTTCAAATCTTTCATTTATAATCCTCCTTAAATATAGATTTTGCTGAGATTATGCTTTCCAGAGACCGTGGATATTGCAGTACTCATAGACCGTATCGATGTCTTCCGCTTTTACCGCGAATTCAGCCTCGGGTGCACCTGCAGGGTCGAGCTTGGCGCGGCAGCGCTTGCCGTTTTTCAGTACGATCTCCACAAATGCAATATGATGTTCCGGAGTCATGGGATGCGGTGCGCTGCCAATTTTGACGAGCGTACTGTCTCCCTTGCTCTCGATCACGGGAACATGCTTTTCTTTGCTGGCATCGGTGGTATTTGCGTCCAGCTTCTTCATGGGCTGCCCACAGCATACGAGGTTGGGAGCACCGGGATACACCACGGATACGACGTGGCCGCATAGTTCACAATGATAGAAATCTCCGTAATTCGTCATGGCTTTTTCTCCTTTATTTAATTAGTTTTATTATTTGCCTTCCGGCAGTCTTGACATACTCCATAAAATGTGACGGAACAGCCCTCCACCTTGTGCGAGCACCCTTGGGAGGCTTCAAGCGCCGCGTGCTCGATAGGGCCCATGTCTACATCATATACCTTCCCGCATTCGTGGCAATAAAAGTGTGAATGAGGTGCGGGATTGCCATCATAGCGGTCAAAATCGTTGCCGCAGGAGAGGCGCAGAAGCTGGCCTTCACGTTCCAGTATGCCGAGGTTGCGGTAAACGGTACTGAAGCTTAAATGAGGAAATTGTGGCTTCATCCGTTCATATAGCCATTGGGCATTGGGATGCGAGTCGGTGGACTGCAGCAATTCCAGCATAAATTTCCTTTGCCGTGTGTTCCTGACGGGTGTTTGTTCCTGCTTCATCTCAGCCACTTCTTATTCGTAATTGTTATGAATAATATATCACCGCAATACCTACTTGTCAACAGTTTTTGGGATAAAAAAACAAGACGGAAAGGATTTTTTTCTCCCATGATTTGCGTCTATATCATTTTATGGTATGATTGAGTATCATATGTAGAGCGGTTACCTTTGAAAGGAGACGCTGATGCGCAGGAAAGCTTTCATCGCCGTTGTGATACTGCTGGTGGTTGTTCTGGTACCGGGCTGTGTCCGTCAGGCCTATAACGATGAGGAAGTCTCGTTTTTCGGGCCGGAACCGTCTGCAATGGTTTCCCCGTCGGCTTCCGTTACGCAGATCAACGGACCGGAGACCGACTGGACGGTGATGATCTATCTCAACGGATCGGACCTTGAAAGCGAGAACGGTGAAGCGACGAGAAATATAGAGAGCCTGCTCAGCGCGCAGCTGCCCGCCAACATCCGCGTACTCATCTATACGGGCGGTACCGCAGATTGGCGATATGACGGAATCAGCTCCAGCGAAAATCAGATCTGGCTGGTGCAGGACGGCGGCCTCGTGCTGCAGGAGAGCCTTGGGCAGCGCAGCATGGGCGAGAGCTCGACCCTGGCTGATTTCATTGATTACGGCCAGACTTATGCGCCATACGACCGCAAAGCGCTTATTCTCTGGGATCATGGCGCAGGCAGCGTGGTCGGCTTCGGCTCGGATCAGCTGTTTAACAACGACGGGTTGTATCTTTCTGAGCTGGCAGAGGCCATGGCACAAGGGTCTGACGGCGTACCTTTCGACCTTGTGGGGTTTGACGCGTGCCTCATGGCCAGCGTGGAAACGGCGAGTGTATTTGCGCCTTATGCCAATGCGCTTGTGGCTTCGGAAGAAGTGGAGCCGGGCGGCGGATGGGATTATCAGTCGGCTTTCAGCCAGCTTGCGCTCAACCCCGGAATGTCGGGGGAGGAGCTGGGGGTGGCGGTCACCGACAGCTACTATAATAAATACGCCAATACGCCTACGGAAGGCTATATTACATGTTCCGTAATCGACCTGACCAAGATACCCCAACTGGAGTTGCTGCTGGGTGATTTTTCGGAAGGGCTGTCGGGCAGCATCGTGCAGCCTGCGGTGATGCAGACGATTTCGGCAGCGCGGCAAAATTCCGAAAGCTATGGCGACGAGCCGGGCGCGGTTTCGTTCGATATGATCGATCTCTATAACTTTGTAGATCAGCAGACGGGGGTGGGCACCGAAGTCGCTTCCGCGCTCAAAACCGCCATTGACGATGCAGTGGTGTATGAAGTCAGCGGTTCCCAGCGGATGAATTCCTATGGTTTATCGATCTATTTCCCGTTTGCCGCAAAGGATTATTTCGATTACTGCCTCGACATTTACCAGGACATCAAATTCTGCCCCGAGTACCAGTCGTTCGTTTCCGACTTCGCCGAGTGTCTCGTCAACCCGGAATACACCGCGGAGATTCCCGAGTACACCGAGACCGCGATATTTGAAGTGCCGGATATCGGGCAGAGCGAGGATTACAGCGTATTGGGCTCGTATTATGTGGAGCTGACCAATGAGCAGCTTGATGCGCTGGGATATGTATACTGCACGCTCGGGTGGTATCTGGATGACGGAACCCTGATCGACCTGGGGGACGACAGCGACCTTGCGCCGGAGGCTACCGACAGCGGTATGATCATCCGCGACGATTTTGCAGGTTCATGGACGGGAATCGGAGATCAGCCGGTGGCGCTGTATGTTCTTGAGGAGACGGATCATTATCTGGTTTATAACATTCCGATCGAATACAACGATCAGGACGCGGTAATCCGGGCGGCATGGGTATGGGACGACAGCTACGAAGAAAACGGGTATTATGTGATCAACGGCATATTCCTGACGGACGACGAATTCTCCGTGCCCGACACGCGCATGGAGATGACGGTGCAGCCGGGTGATATCATTGAACCGGTTTACAACACCCTCTTTTCGCCCGAAGGGTATGAAGGCGATTACGTGGGCGACCCGATTACCGTGGGCGCGGATGGGCTTAAGCTGGAGCTCATCAACCTGCCTGTGGGTAAGTATCAGTACGGCTTCAAGTTTATTGACGTATACGGCTACGTGTCTTACTCGCAGCTCGTGGATGTCAACATAGCCGAATAAAAGGGGATACAAAATAAAAGGGATGCGGTCAAGATACGCTCCGCATCCCTTTTATTTTGTGATCCTTATTCGCTTTTTATCATGGCCTCAAACTGCGCCTCGTTATCTTTATTGACTGTTCGCTTCCAGCCATTGAACCATCGTTGGTGAAATTAATATAGAATAGTTAAGTTCGTCAAAAAATCTGCCCTCATTGTTACTTAAACTATCGTAATCAGTATCCTCTTGATATTCAGAAACATCGATAAAAATTATTGGATAATCATATTCTAAAGCAGCTGTTTGAATAAGATGATAGTATGCTAAATCAGGCACATCAAGATTTCCATTCTTTATCTCAGAATACCATAGATCCTCATCTCCTAATTTTATAAGCTTATAACCAATTTTCTTAGTTTCATCATACCCATCCAATTTGAACACAGCGATTTTATTAGAACCACCAATTATTTGGTATGAGATTGAGACCGTTGGCGTATCCTCGTTGCTAAAATTGATATCGTACCTGGAATGCAACGCACCGCACAAAACATCATCATATAATTCGCCTGACTGAATTAGAGCTGGGTCAATTTCTTGAGGGCAACCTGTCAGGAGTGTACAGAAAAAAACTAAAACAATAAACAGGGATAACTGTATGAGAACTGGCTTCTTTTTAATCATACGAATTATTCTCCCAACCGTAAATGTTTATCGTTAGGATCATTGATATATAATACAGTAATATTCCAACACGAAGCCCAATTAGTCCTTTTTATATATTACATTCTAAACATCGCGTCGAACTGCGCCTCATCAATGATGGTCACGCCGAGCGCCTTTGCCTTATCCAGCTTGCTGCCCGCGGCTTCGCCCGCTAACACATAGTCTGTATTCTTGCTGACGGAGGATACGACCTCGCCGCCCAGCGACTCGATAATATCCGAGGCTTCCTTGCGTGTATATTTTTCGAGCGTGCCGGTAAGCACCACTTTTTTGCCGGAGAGAGGGGTGTCGCTGCGACCGATGCTTTCGCATAAGGGCGAAACGCCCGCGGCGAGCAGCCGCGCTACGATGCCACGTGCGCGCTCGTTGGCAAAGAACTCCGTGATGTTGTGCGCAAGTATAGGACCGATGCCCTCGATGGAGAGCAGGCTTTCTTCGTCTGCTGCTATCAGGGCTTCCATGCTGCCGAAACGCGACGCGAGGTCTTTGGCGGTCTTTGCGCCCACGCCCGGTACGCCCAGCGCGTATATGAAGCAGCCCAGAGGCCGCGTCTGGCTTGCTTCGATGGCGCGACGCAGGTTCTCCGCCTTCTTCTCGCCGAAGCCGGGCAGCGTTTGAATGCGCTCGTAGTCGAGATAGTACAGATCGGATACGTCGGAGAGGCCCAGATGGTCGTAAAACGTCTCCGCCGTTTTATCCGAAAACGTGGTGATGTCCATCGCGTCGCGCGAGGCAAAATGCGCAATGGCACGCGTGAGCTGCGGGCGGCAGATCAGCGGGTTTTCGCAGAAAATATGTGCGCCGCGCTCCACCACGACCGAGCCGCACGCGGGGCAGACGTCTGGCGCTTCAATTTCCTTTGCGTCGTCCGGACACTCCGCGATGCCCATCACCTCGGGGATTACGTCACCCGAGCGCCGCAGGAACACGCGACAGCCAATTTTGAGACCCTTGCGGCGAATATCGCCGATGTTGTTGAGCGTGGCTTTGCTGACCGTCACGCCCGCGATATCCACGGGATCCAGGATCGCGGCGGGCGTGAGCTTGCCCGTGCGTCCCACCTGCCAGATCACGTTCATGAGTTCCGTGGTCTTCTCGTCGGCGGGGAACTTATACGCCACTGCCCAGCGCGGAAATTTCTGCGTGAAGCCGAGCTGATCGCGCGTGGCAAACGAATCGATCTTGATCACCGCGCCGTCAATGAGGTAGTCGAGGCCATTACGCGATTTTTGGGCTTCCTCAACGCAGGCCATCGCCTCATCCAGACTGTCTGCGGTGCGCATGAATTCGCTCACGGGGAAGTGGTTCTCGCGCAGGAACGCGAGCATTTCGGTATGGGTTTTAAACAGGGTTCCTTCCTTATAGCCCACGCCGTAGCAGAAAAGGCTTAAGCTGCGGCGTGCGGTTTCGGCAGGGTTCAGGTTGCGCAGCGCGCCTGCCGCAGCGTTGCGCGCATTCTTCAATGGCTCGTCCGCCGTTTCATTGTAGGCTTCGAGTGCGGAGAGCTTCATGATACCCTCGCCCTGAACCTCCAAAAGCCCCTGAAAGGGGATGCGCAGCGGCACGCTTTTGATGGTTTTGACCTGCGCCGTAATGACCTCGCCCACGCTGCCGTCGCCGCGCGTGGCGGCAGAGACGAGCAGCCCGTCTTGATAGCGCAGGTTGATCGTGAGGCCATCCAGCTTGTATTCGATCACATAACGGAACGGATCGTCCGAGAACTTGCGCGCGCGCGCTTCCCACGCGGCGAGCTCCTCGGCGCTTCGCACCTTATCGAGGCTGAAAAGCGGCGCAAGGTGGCTGATCTTCTCGAAGCCGGATAATATCTCTCCGCCTACGCGCTGCGTGGGGGAGTCGGGCCGGATGTAGCCGGTCTGGCTCTCCAACCGTTCCAGCTCATCGTACAGCGCGTCGTACTCCGCATCGCTGACCGTGGGGTCGTCGAGCGTGTAGTAGCGATACATATGCTTCGTGAGTTCTTCCACCAGCGCGTCGATGCGCTGTTTTACGTCTTCCATGATTTACCCCTGCAGGATTTTAAGCGGAGCGAACGAGACGAACATCTTCTTTTCGCCCGCCGTATCGAACCTGACCACCGCAATCTTCTCCTCGCCGTCGCCGTTTGTCGATGTGATGACGCCCCGACCAAACTTGGGATGCTCCACCAATGCGCCTGTGCTGAACGCATCCGGCGCGTGCTCCGCCTTTTTCTCGGGCTTGGGCGGAGGCGTGATGACGCCGCCGCGCGCAAGTGAGAACGGGCTTTTGCTGGCGGGCTGCTGGGGCGCGTGGTAGCCCGCGTTGCGGGTCACCGAAGCCGTCTCCAGGCAGCCGTCCGGCACCTCGCCCAAAAACCGCGAGCGCTGGGCGGGGAAGTAGTCGAAATGGTCGCCCATGCGTACGCCGCGCGTGCTGCTCCATGTGAGGTACAGCCGCTTCTTCGCACGCGTCATACCCACATAACAGAGCCGCCGTTCCTCCTCAACATTGCCGTCGTTGAGGCTCATCTGGTGCGGCAGCACGCCTTCCATAAGCCCCGCCATGAACACGACCGGGAATTCGAGACCCTTCGCGCCGTGCAGCGTGGTGAGTACCACGGCGCTCTCATCGTCACCCACGGCGTCGATGTCTGAGATTAGCGCGTTGCGCTCCAAAAACGCTTCCAGCGTATGCGGGCCGGGCGTCTGCTCCTCAAACTCCGCGATGCTGCGGAAAAACTCCTCGGCATTCAGCACACGCATGCGCCCGTCGGCGGTTTCGTCCGCGAGCATTGCGTCCTTCAGGCCGGATTTCTCAAATATCCATTCTGCCGTCTGCAGTACGGTGCGCTCGTCTGCGCTTGCTCCCGCTTCGGTGATCATGTCGGCAAAGGCCTTCAGCGCGCCCGCTGTTTTCTTCGGCAACACGTTGTCCGCCTCGGTGCAGGCCGCAAACAGCGAGATGCCGCGTTCTCGCGCGTGGGCGGAGAGCTTTTCGAGCGCCACGTCGCCGACGCCCCTGCGCGGTACGCCGATGGCGCGCGCGAAGCAGAGGTCGGCGCTTGGGTTGCACACGAGGTTCAAATACGCGAGGATATCCTTGATCTCCTTGCGCTCGTAGAAGCTCTGGCCGCCATAGATCACATACGGCACGCCGCGCTCCTTCATCTTATTTTCAATTAAACGCGACTGGCTGTTCACGCGGTACAGCACCGCGATGTCTGCCGCACGATATTTGCCTTCGGCCATGAGGCTCGCCGCCTTCTCGGCGATGTACTGCGCCTCTTCCATGTCGCTGCGCGCTTCAAACTCCAGCGGCTTTTGTCCGGACTTCGCGCTGGACCACAGTTCCTTGCCCATGCGGCCGCTGTTATGGCGAATTACGCCGTTGGCTGCGTCGAGTATGCCCTGATGGGAGCGGTAGTTCTGCTCCAACCGTACGACGCGCGCGCCCGGGAAATCGCGCTCGAAGCTTAGTATGTTCTTGATGTCCGCACCGCGCCAGCCGTAGATCGATTGGTCGTCGTCGCCCACCACGAAGATATTGTTGTGGCTCCGTGCCAGCCGCTTCACGATGTTATATTGCACCGTATTGGTATCCTGATATTCGTCTACCATGATATAAGCGAACCGGCGCTGGTATTTTTCGAGTACGTCGGGGTTATCACTGAAAAGATCGAGCGTCTTTAAAAGCAGGTCGTCGAAGTCCAGCGCGTTGCTGTTCTTGAGCTTTTCCTCGTAGCGCGCGTATGCCCATCCGGCATACTTCATCATGTCGCCCTCGCCGTACGTCCCGCGGAACTTTTCGGGCGGCACGCACGCGTTTTTCGCCTTGCTGATAAGGCTGCGCGCTGCGCGCGGGTCTAAAAAGTCCTTGTCGACGTTGAGCTCCTTTAAGCACTCCTTGACCACGGTCAGCGAGTCGCTTCCGTCGTAGATCGAGAAGCTGCGCGAATACCCCAGCCGGTCGCTCTCGATGCGCAGCAGCTTTGCGCACATCGCGTGGAACGTGCACACCCACATGTCGCTGACATCGTCGGTAATTGTCTCGATGCGCTGCTTCATCTCCGCAGCGGCTTTATTGGTAAACGTAATCGCAAGGATCTGCCACGGCGATACGCCGTTTTCTATCAGTTGCGCGGCACGCATGGTCAGTACGCGCGTTTTGCCGCTGCCCGCGCCAGCAAGCACGAGTACGGGGCCTTCCAAAGCAAGCACCGCCTCGCGCTGTTTGCTATTCAAACCGGAAAGATCCATCCGCCCTCCTATATCCTGTCCAGCACGAGCTTGTAGCCGCCCGTGCCGTGCAACAGGCAGCGGTTCACGCGGCTGATCGTCGCGGTGCTGGCACCTGTCGCCTGAGAGATATCGTTGCAGGTGTGCTTTTCGCGCAGCAACTCTGCTACCTTAAGACGCTGGGAGATGGACTCCAGCTCGGAGATCGTGCACAGGTCTTCAAAGAACATGTAGCACTCTTCCTCGGATTTAAGGGTCAATATGGCTGAGAACAGCCTGTCCAATTCAGAGTTCTTCAGTTTGGATTCGTACATGGTGTTGCCTCCCTTATCGTACGTGGTTCTGGAGCGTCTCCAGCCCCTCAATTTTGATTTCAATCTTATCGCCCGGCTGCATCGGACCGATCCCCTCGGGCGTACCCGTGGCGATTACGTCGCCCGGGAGCAGCGTCATGCACTCGCTAATGAACGCGACAAGATGCTCAACGCCAAATATCATAGCGTCCGTAATGCCATCCTGCTTCACTTCGCCGTTCAGTACACTCTGCACGCGTTTGCTGTGGGGGTCGTATTCGGTATCGATATAAGGGCCGAACGGGCAGAATGTGTCGAACGATTTGGCGCGCGTCCACTGGCCATCCTTCTTTTGCAGGTCGCGAGCGGTCACATCGTTGAGCGCCGTATAGCCGAATATATAGTCTTTGGCTTCTTCCGTAGAAACGTTCTTGCATGCTTTCCCGATGACCACGCCCAACTCCGCCTCGTAATCGACACGCTGTGAGGCTTTGGGATAGTTGATGGTATCTCCGGGCGCAAGCACCGTGGTGGCGGGCTTGATGAAAAGGATCGGGTTTTCGGGCAATGCTTCCTTCATTTCACCGGCGTGTTTGGCATAGTTGAGACCCACCGCGACGACCTTGGTCGGTTCGGCGGGGGCGAGCAGCTTTACCGCGTCCGGCGGGTATGTTTCGCCTGTAAAGGTGACACCCTCATACGGTAGCCCGGCGATGCGACGGAATACGCCGTCTTCCAGCGCCGCGTAGAAGGCTTCGTTGCCTTTTTGCACCCTTGCAATCTTCATGTCGTTCTCCTGATTGATTGATAGTACTATTGTAGCATACGAAAGCCCGTACAGCCATACCCTGCCGGAAAGTGTACGAAAAAAGGGAAGTTAGGGTGCATCAAAGCTGCTGTGATGCAAGCGGCAGTTAACCACACCATTTTGTGGGGTCGCATTATTTGTATACAACGCATATGCAATCCTGTAAGCACGAAAACAAAACGTCCGTAAACTTCGTTTGGATACCGGTAATCGTAAGCTGCAAAAAATTGCTGTATACAAAGGCCTGTGAGGCGGCTTCACATTAAAAGGGATGAAAAAAGGCCGCTATTGCAGCGGCCGATGACTAAATGTGCGGTTTGCCCACCCTGGACATTTGTTATGTCGGCTCCTTTTGCAGACGCGCGATGGATACTTCGTAAGCAGTACGCAGCAAGCGAGAACCGTCATCCTGTTGCTTTTCGTACTGCCGCGACTGCACACGGCCGGAGGCCGATACCTTGTCGCCCACGGTAAAGCCGGAGGCATAGCGTGCGTTGCGGCCCCATACGATGCAGGGGATGTAGTCGCTTTTGTTATATGCGCGATTGACTGCGATCAACATGTCGGTAATTTCACGCCCGAAGGGCGTCACACGGTATATGGGCGGCTTGCATACGAACCCCACAAGCGATATCTCGTTCTGCGGTCCGGCGCATTCGATCAGTTCGCGCGCGAAAATCGTGAGGTACAACCGCACCTTACCGTCAACAAGCTTGTTATAGGAGCGAAGCTGACCCGTCACACCTACGAGCGCGCCCTCGCAAAGCGGGTGGCGCGCGAGCAGCCGCTCGGATGCCGTGACGGGCAGCACGTCGGTGTTATCGCTGAGCCGGCCGCACTCGAGAAAAAACGTATAGAACGCTTCGCCGTATATCCGGTGCGACAGTTCCAGGCCGCTCAGTTTACCCGCGACACCGACACTGTTGGTCGTTTCATTCATATCCTTTTCCTCAAGTGTATTAATCTGCGTATACCCTCTGTGTACCGTCTTCGTCCACATAGTACTCGCCGCTGAGCAGCAGATCGGATACCGTTACGAGCGTAAACCCTTGCTCCTTAAGACCCGCAATAACAGCCGGAAGCGCCTCGGGCGTAGCTGCCATGTTGTTTTGGAACATAATGATGTCGCCGCTTTCGACCTCACTGAGCACGGTGTCCGCGATTTGGCTTGCGTCGTAGCCTTTCCAATCCCTTGAGTCAAGGCTCCACTTCATGGGGATGTAGCCCTGCCCTTGGAGCGCCATGATCGTCTGCGTGTTAAACGCGCCGTAAGGCAGACGGATGAGGTCGCTGTCAAAGCCCGTCATGTCGAAAATCAGCTCAGAAGCATCCGATGCATCGGCTAGCATTTCAGTCTCGGGCAGTTCCGTATATTTGGTATGACTCATGGAATGGCTCGCGATCTCACAGCCGTTTTGCACCATGGCGTCCACTTCCTCCGGGTATTCCTGCGCCCAGAGTCCCATTACAAAGAATGTGGCGGGGGCGTTTTCATCCTTCAGCGCGGTTAGAATCTGTCCAGTGTAGTCGGCGTCGCCAAAAGCGGTGTCGAAAGTGAGCGCCACCACTTTATCTTCTGTGCCAACGCGGCATACCGGCATCACGGTGGTTTCCGTGGATGCGGGTTGAGCGCTCCCGAACGCCACCTGTGTATACACGATGGCGCCAATGACGAGCAGTAAAAAAACTGCCGCCCGTATCAACGTGCTTTTTTTCACAACGAAAATGCGCATAATCACACCGCCTCAAATGAAGGTTATTATATAGTTCATAGTATTGTGGGCCCAGGGCAATTATGCGTAATGCAGGAAAAACCCGAGCTGGCAAACACGAAATGGAAGGTTCAGGAAGGACAAGGCTATGAAAAAATGAGAAATTTACAATATTGACACAGTTTTATCGTGGTTTTGTGTTATTATGGTCTCTATGTGTAAAAAGGCACATAGCAAATCCGAAAAGATAGAGTTTTAGGCAGCATTAGGGGGGCATCATTATCAACACTGTTTTTATTAAGCTGAAAGGGATTGCTTACAAAAATTCATGGGATGAATGGGTCGTTTTGGGCCTGGGGTTATCCGTTTTTCTGTCGATTTATGTGACTATTGCCGCAATGGTTCTGACCATTGTATATATGATTTGGGCGCAACGCTTTAAAGGGGTTGCACTGTATACGCCGGGTATCCAATATCTCTGGGCTTTATGCGCGCTGGGGATCGTTGCGGCCTATGATAACAACAATACGGTTGGCACACTGATTACGGTGGCGTTGGCTGGCAGCTTTTTAGTCGGCGGGTTTGCGCGGTCCGTGATGACCCGTACGCTGTTTGATAAGCTTGCAGCGGTAATATGCGGAGCAAGCCTGCTCGCGTTTGTTGTTGCCTTAGCTCAGTATCTGATCGGCGCAGATCCGATCAAAAGGATCAGTTCCGTGTTCATCAACGCGAACTACTATGCCGCCGTAACTGAAATGATCGTGCTGCTTGCCATCTATAAGATTTATAGGGCAGAAGGCTTCAGAAAAAAGGTATTTTATGCGGCTGTTATCATGATCAACTCGGTTGGTCTCTGTTTATCCGGCTGCCGCACCGGGATGTTTGCTCTGTTTGCCGCTGCCTCGCTGATGCTCGCGCTTTACCGCAAGTTCAGGACGTTGGCTTTGCTCTGGGCTTTTTGCATTGCACTGGCCGGACTTATGATTGCTTTGCCCGGCGTTTTCCCGCGCATGAACCAGATGGGACAGGATATGGATGTTCGCCTCGAAATCTGGCGGAGGGCGCTGATCGCCATATCAAAGCATCCGCTCTTTGGCTCAGGCGCCCTGGCCTTTTCCGAATTTCATTTCACGGTAAACGGAATGCAGATCGTCCACGCACACAGCATTTATCTGGAGACGGTGCTGTGCTTTGGCGTGGTGGGCGTTGCGCTGATGTTTGTTTATCTGAAAAAGAATCTGACACCGATCTGGCAGATGCGGGGCAGCGACAGGGAGACGTTCGCGCTTACGCTGGGTGTGTTGGCCAGTGTGGCGCTGCATGGCGTTGCTGATGCGACGCCCTTCAACGTACAGACCGGAATGCTGATCATGCTGGCGTTGTCACTGGCGGGTATTCAGGAAAAACTGCAGCCTGCGCTGGTGCGTGTGCCGCTTTATGGGATGGCTTATCTGCCGGGGGGAGAAGGCTGGCCGGGACGCGGTGATATGAGACCGACAGAGGCAAAAGCGCTTTATTCAAAAAAGAGCGCGTAATTTCAAGATTCTATAGCCATCAGGCGAAGTGAATAGAAAGAGCCGTTGAATTGCAACGACTCTTTCGGGTCAAATGATGAGACATGAAATATTGCGTAAAATATACGACTCCGGCTTTTGCGGATAATCAGCGGATTGGATATAAGTCCCTTTGATAGCTGATACCCCGATTCCGTTCAACTCGTCAGGACAAAAAATACGCCCCTTTCGGGGCGTATTGCTTTGCGGATTATTCCTCGTCCTGGCCCTGGGGTTCTTCAGGCTTCTTCTCATCCGGCCATTTGACGTCGTACTTTTTCTCTGCTGCGGGTGCTTCCTCACGGTGTCCCTCGCTGTGCCGCTCACCGCCGCGCCTGTCGCCGCCACGTCTGTCGTCACGCCTGTCGCCGCGCCGTTCGCCGTCGCGGTGGTGCTCCCTTGGCCGGGATTCTTCGCTGCCTTCGGCCTTGCCGTCGTTCTTATCGCCAGGCAGCAAGCCCTTGCGGGTCAGGTTGACGCGGCCCTGCTTGTCGATCTCGATGACGCGTACAAGGATTTCGTCGCCGATGTTGACGACGTCTTCTACCTTCGCCACATGCTCATTAGCGAGCTTGCTGATGTGCACGAGGCCATCCTTGCCGGGCGCGAGTTCCACGAATGCGCCGAAGTTCATGATGCGGACGACCTTGCCGAGGTAAACATCGCCCACCTGGACATCCTTGACGATCGCGTCGATCTGAGCCTTGGCGCGGCTTGCCGCTTCGAGGTCCGGCGAGGTGATGAACACGCGGCCGTCATCCTCGAGGTCGATCTTAACACCCGTGTCGGCGATGATCTTGTTGATGACCTTGCCGCCCGAGCCGATGACTTCACGAATCTTCTCCGGATCGATCGTGAACTGCATGATGCGCGGTGCGAACTTGCTCATCTCAGGGCGCGGTTCGGCCAATACGGCGACCATCTTGTCCAGGATGAACAGACGGCCTACCCTTGCCTGCTCCAACGCACGCGTGAGAATCTCCCGATTAATACCTTTGATCTTGATATCCATCTGGATCGCGGTGATACCCTTACGCGTGCCCGCGACCTTGAAGTCCATGTCGCCGAAGAAGTCTTCGAGACCCTGGATATCCGTTAAAATTGCGATATTGCCGGTGTTGTCGTCTTTAATGAGACCCATCGCGCAGCCCGCAACCGGCGCGCTGATCGGCACGCCCGCGTCCATTAAGGACAGCGTGCTCGCGCAGATGCTCGCCTGCGAGGTGGAGCCGTTGGAACTGATGCACTCCGACACCGTGCGGATTGCATAGGGGAATTCGGTTTCATCCGGCAGCACCGGAAGCAGCGCGCGCTCTGCGAGGGCGCCGTGGCCGATCTCCCGGCGGCTTGTGCTGCGCATCATGCGCGCTTCGCCCGTGGAATACGGCGGCATATTGTAGTGGTGCATGTAGCGCTTGAACTCTTCCTGATCGGTCAGGCCGTCCAGGCGCTGCGCATCGCTGATTGCGCCGAGTGTTGTCAGCGTCATCGCCTGCGTCTCGCCGCGTGTGAACACGGCACTGCCGTGCGTGCGGGCGAATACGCCTACTTCACACCAGATCGGGCGAATCTCGGCCATTGCGCGTCCATCGGGCCGCAGACCTTTGTTGATGATGCGGTCGCGTACGATTTCCTTGCGCAGCGAATACAGAATGTTGTCGATGTCCGTCTTCGCTTCAGGATACTCCTCCGCGAAGTGCGCCTGCACGTCGGCGGTGATTTCCTCGGTACGCTGCTCGCGCACCTTGCGTTCAAATGTATCAACGCTCCAGGCCACCTTGTCGTACGCGTATTCGCGTACTTTGGCTTCGAGCGTTTCGTCCGCGTGATAAATCTTAACATCCATCTTGGGCTTGCCCGCTTCGGCGACGATGGTATCGATGAACGCGATGATCTTCTTGATCTCATCATGCGCGAACAGGATCGCGGAGAGCATCTCTTCCTCGGTCACTTCGTTGGCGCCCGCTTCCACCATCATGACGGCGTCGCGCGTGCCGGAAACCGTCAGGTCAAGCACGCTCTTTTCGCGCTGTGCCGTGCTCGGATTGACGACAAACTCGCCGTCTACCATACCAATCACGACGGATGCGGTCGGTCCCGCGAACGGGATGTCGGATACGGAGAGTGCGATAGAAGAGCCGATCATGCCGTAAACTGCCGGCGGAATGTCCGTATCTACGGAGATGACCGTGCAGACCACCTGCACATCGTTGTAATATCCCTTGGGGAACAGTGGCCGGATCGGCCGGTCGATGAGCCGCGACGTCAATATCGCACGCTCGGAGGGACGTCCCTCACGTTTGATGAAACCGCCGGGGATCCGCCCGACCGAGTACATCTTCTCTTCAAACTCCACGCTCAGCGGGAAAAAGTCGATCCCCGCCCGCGGGTCCTTGGAGGCTGTCGCCGTAACGAGCACGGCGGTGTCTCCGCAACGCACCAGGCAGGTGCCATTCGCCTGCTGCGCGTACTTGCCTGTCTCGACCGTCAGCGTCCTGCCGGCGATCTCCATTGTGAATACCTTGTGTTCCATTAATTTTTTCCTTCCCTTCCTTAACGCGACCTCACGCACCCTTGCGCGGGCCGATATGCAGCCTTTGGCTGCATATTGATCCGGCGGGGATTTTTCCCGACGGTACAAAGAATAGAGCGGTCGCCCGCTCTATCCAACATGTCATTTTCTCAGGTTCAAGTTCTTGAGTACTTCCCTGTAGCGCTCGATATCCTTATTCTTCAGATAACCCAGCAGTCCGCGCCGCTTACCGACCATCATGAGCAACCCGCGCCGTGAGTGATGATCCTTCGAGTGAATTTTCAGGTGTTCGTTGAGATGGTTGATACGCTCCGTTAAAAGCGCGATCTGCACCTCGGGCGAACCCGTGTCTCCCTGCTGCACAGCAAATTTGGCAATAATGCCCGCCTTGGTTTCCTTATCCATGAATTCCTCCTCAAGATTTAACCCCGTAAACGATGAAAGGCGTCGGATACTCGCACAATCAGCGTAAGCGGTTTTTAGTCAGTGACCATCATAGCATAACGATTCCGATTTGTAAACCATTTGCTTTATGGCCTTTTTGTCGGATAAATGGGCTTAATACTTATATGCTGTGCATGATCCGCGTTTTTATACAACGGATTATCAGATCTCATGAAACGGGCGCATATTATATTAGGAAGAGATAAGAGGCAATGCAGGGCCACCTTTATCGGATGAAACCGACACCTTATTTCTGCAGCGTTATAAGCAGTGTTCTCGTATCGGCTAAAAAACATCGTCTGACCGGAGCATGCTCACGATCTTACAGCCTGTACCGTCAAACAGAAGCGGTACAAGGTTTGTACCGCTTTTGATAAAATGACTGCGTTGCTCATTTTGCTTGGCCTCATATCTGCTGAATACCTGGGCTATGCTGCCATATATGAGGATATTGTAGTCAAGACCATATTCGTAAAAATCATTTTTTCACTAAACAAGCTAAAGGTCGATACGAATGAATCGACATCACGTGTCTTGAGACGCCGGCTTGTAATATGCCCTTAGGGCTGTACATGCCACTATGGTTTTGTTATTGGTCTGGGTGACAGGAATGAACCTGCGGGTTGCATTAGGGGGGTTGGAGTTCATAACAGCAGCTCCGCTTACTGCGAAAGTATAACTAATAGGTTCATTGTTTAAGGTTATATAAATGCGGTTATATTTTTATATGCAACATAAAACAGGACGGAATTATTATGTATAAACGCCAAAGCTCCGGTCTCAAAAATGGAAATGTTTCAATCCTTAAAGAATCTTCAGATGATGAATTGATTCTGAACACTTTAATGGAGAACTCCACTGATTCAATCTATTTTAAAAATGCAGAATCGCGTTTTATTTATGTTAATAGAGCCAAATCAATAAAATATAATATAGACGACCCGACAGAAATGATCGGAAAATCTGACTATGATTATCTGCCAGAAGAATTGGCCGCTGAGACATTTCGGGAAGAGAAAGAAATTATGCAAACGGGCCAACCCATTATCGGAAAGATAGAAAAGAAAACTGGGTTGGATGGTGTGGTTTCATATAGGTCCGCGTCAAAATATCCTCTTTATAATAATAAAGGAGAAATAATAGGGACTTGGGGTATTACCCGAGATGTGACTGAGATTCAAATGACGCGGGAAAAGTTGTCTGAAGCAAACGCCAGGCATTTAACCATGATTGAGAACATTTCGGATATCATTGAGATTACTGATATTTATGGGGTGACAAAATATATTAGCCCGAACATTCAGCATGATTTTGGCTGGAGTTCAGAGGAGCTATTGGGCAAATCAGGTTTTGGACGCATTCATCCTGATGATAATGCCAGCGTACAGAGGATATATAAAGAGCTACTAAAATTTCCGGGGGATGTTCGTTCTGCAGAATTTAGAATCAGGTGTAAAGACGGCACTTATAAGTATATAGAAATAAACGGTAGAAACCTCATTGATGATCCATTAATTAATGGATTTCTATTGAACTTCCATGATATCAGCGACCGGAAAAAGAGAGAGGAGGAAATCCGGTTTCTCAGCTACCACGATTCCTTAACTAAACTGTATAACCGATCGTTTTTTGAAGAAGAAAAGAAACGGTTGGATACGGATCGGCAACTGCCATTATCAATCATAATGGGTGACGTTAACGGATTAAAATTAACGAACGATACTTATGGGCATACTGAAGGGGATAAGCTTCTTATAGAGATTTCAAGTATTCTAAAACAATGCTGCAGGAAAGAAGAAATTATTGCGAGAATTGGCGGGGATGAATTTTGCATAATAATGCCTCAAACAGACTCGGTGACCGCACAAGGCGTTTGCTCCCGTATTTACCAAACATGCGAAAAACATAAACTCAAAATTGGCGGAAATACTTTTTATCCTAGTATCTCTCTTGGGCATTCAACGAAAGATAATATTAATCAATCCATCGACCAGGTTATTAAGGATGCAGAAGACTACATGTACAGCAAAAAATTGTTGGTTCACAATTCAACCCATAGCTCTATAATGGACTCTATTCAGGCAACTATGCGTGAGACCAGCTTTGAAACTGAAGAGCATTCCAGCAGGATGATCAAATTGTCTGTTGAACTGGGCTCTGTCTTGGGGCTTTCGGACGAGCAGCTTCTCGAACTCGATTTATTATCTCGGCTTCACGATATCGGGAAAATATGTATAGATGAAAGAATCCTGAATAAGCCGGGAAAACTGACGGAGGCGGAATGGGCAAAGGTTAAGCAGCATCCGGAAGTGGGCTATAAAATAGCACAGGCTTCGGCAGAGCTTGTCCGGATATCCAAGCTGATTCTCTGCCATCATGAACGTTGGGATGGCACCGGGTATCCTCAAGGCCTGAGCGGAGCTAAAATTCCTTTGCTTTCAAGGATTATCGCAATTATTGATGCATATGATGCGATGACGCAAGATAGGCCATATCGAAAAGCCATGTCAAGGGAATCGGCAATCAACGAAATCATAGATAATGCAGATAAGCAATTTGATCCATATATTTCACGGATCTTTGTTGAACAAGTGTTGCATGAATCTTGGGAAAGGAATTAGTTTTTTGCTTTGGAGCCATTTCGGCGGTAAGGGCTGAATCATCCAAGGCGGCTGTTAAGGGGGAAACCGTAGGCGAAAGCATCCCCAATGTTTCTGCGGGAGCGGCCTCGAGAGGATAATAACCCTTCTGCACCGCATCCATTGCAACGCATTAAAAGCGTGACGGAGTTCGTTTTAAACGCATCCTAAGGAAAGTACGAATATTGGGATTACTAGCTTTCATAGCTGCCCGTGCAAATTCACGGCCTGCCCTTTTAAGTGTCAGCATATATACAGTGGCGATTCTCCGGTCAACCAACTGCTGGACGTCCGTCGGCGCAGTAACGGATTAAATTAGTATCTGATTGTGTGAAGCACTTAATAATCTTGGTTATCTCGGGTACAGGAAGCCCGTTCTTTGCACCCTGAGAGCAACTTTACATAGTGTCTTTATTTTTGCATCGCCCCATACCATGATAGTTATAATAGTATGTTTTTTTAAAAATCCGGTATTATACATGGAAAAGCGGAAAAAATCAGACACCTTTTTTGCCAATCCGTGTTGACAAGGGATATTGATTGTAGTAGTATGTTATATTGCATTAACGTGCAAATAATAGGGGAGGTGTCCCTACAGCAATATTGATGCACGGAAATTTAAGCTCGCGCGGTGTCGCAAAAAACGGTATAATCTGGCCCTGTTTTGGGAACAATCAGCGAGTGCCTGTATTATGGAAAATGCATATTTTTAACATAACAGGAGTGTGGTTTTAAAGCTTATGGTGCATGAAGTCAAAATCGGCAAACGAAACAGGATGAGCTTCTCTAAGATCGAAGAAGTGCTCGACATGCCGGATCTGATCGAAATCCAAAAGGACTCATACAATAGTTTTCTCAAGGTTGGTCTTCGTGAGGTCCTGAACGATATCTCTCCGATCACCGACTATTCGGAAAATCTGATTCTGGAATTCATCGATTATTATCTCGACGAAAAGCCTAAATATGAAGTGGAAGAGTGCAAAGAGCGCGATGTGAACTTTGCGGCTCCGCTTAAGGTTATCGTGCGGCTCTCCAACCGCGAGACAGGCGAGATGAAGGAGCAGGAAGTGTTCATGGGAGACTTCCCGCTGATGACCGAAAAGGGAACCTTCATTATTAATGGCGCGGAACGCGTCATCGTCAGCCAGCTCGTCAGGAGCCCAGGCGTGTATTACGATGTCGCAATCGATAAGTCCGGCAAGAAGCTCTACAGCGCGACCGTGATTCCGAACCGCGGTGCATGGCTCGAGTACGAAACCGACAGCAATGATTGCTACTGGGTGCGCGTGGACAGGACAAGAAAACTGCCCATGACGGTACTCGTACGCGCGATGGGTCTTGGCACGGACCGCGAGATATTCGATATGTTCGGCGACGAGGATTTCCTTCAGGCGACGCTTCGCAAGGATGGCGGCCAGAGCGTGGAGGACGGGCTCGTCGAAATCTACCGGCGTCTGCGTCCGGGCGAACCGCCCACCGTGGAAAGCGCAAGGCAGCTTATCGATTCGCTGTTCTTCGACCCGCGCCGCTACGACCTCGCGCGCGTGGGGCGCTATAAGTTCAACAAGAAGCTCTCGATCGCGATGCGTATTGAGGGCGCGAAGTGTGCGGAGAATGTGATCGACTCCGACGGCGAGGTGCTTGCGCAGAAGGGCGAGATCATTTCGCGCGCCGTTGCCGAGAAGATCGAGATCGCGGGCATCAACAGCGTAACGGTGATCGTCGGCGAAGTGGAAGTCAAGGTCGTCGGCAACAACTTCGTGCGCGTGGGCAGCTACCTGCCGTTCGATCCGCTGGAGGCGGAGATCAACGAAAAGGTGCACTTCCCCACGTTCAAAGCGCTGCTCGACCAATACGGCAGCGACACGAATGAGCTTAAAAAGCAGCTCAAAGCCAACATCGACAAGCTGATCCCGCGCCATATCATCGTGGACGATATCATGGCTTCGGTCAGCTATCAGATCGGCCTCAAATACGGCCTTGGCCGCACGGACGATATCGACCATCTGGGCAACCGCCGCCTGCGCAGCGTAGGCGAGCTGCTGCAAAACCAGATTCGCGTCGGCTTGTCCAGGCTGGAACGCGTGGTGCGCGAGCGCATGTCCATTCAGGACATGGACGTGGCGACGCCCTCCAACCTGATCAACATCCGTCCGGTGACCGCGGCGATCAAGGAATTCTTCGGGAGCTCCCAGCTTTCGCAGTTTATGGACCAGACGAACCCGCTGGCTGAGCTCACGCATAAGCGCAGGCTGTCCGCTCTGGGACCGGGCGGTCTTAACCGCGAGCGCGCATCGTTCGACGTCCGCGACGTGCATCATACGCACTATGGGCGCATGTGCCCGATCGAGACGCCTGAAGGCCCGAACATCGGCCTTATCGGCTCGCTCTCGACGTATGCGAGGATCAACGAGTACGGCTTCATCGAAGCGCCGTACCGCGTGATCGACAAGGAAAAGAAGGTCATCACCGAAGAGATCGTGTATCTCACGGCGGATGAAGAGGATAAATACGTCGTGGCGCAGGCCAACGAGCCCATCGGGGAAGACGGCAACTTCAAGCGTTCGCGCGTTATGTCGCGCCGCATGGAGGAGATCGTTGAAGTGGCACGCGACGAAGTGGACCTCATGGACGTTTCTCCGAAGCAGGTTGTCTCGGTCGCGACAGCGCTGATTCCGTTCCTCGAGAACGACGACGCGAACCGCGCGCTGATGGGTTCCAACATGCAGCGTCAGGCAGTGCCGCTGATCCGGCCCGATGCGCCGATGGTCGGCACGGGTATGGAATACAAGGCCGCGAAGGACTCAGGCGCGGTGGTGCTTGCTTACGAGGATGGCGTGGTCAAGAGCGTATCGGCAGACCGCATCCTCGTGCAGGAGAAAAACCGCCTGCGCGAATACAAGCTTATCAAATTCTCGCGCTCCAACCAGGGTACGTGCATCAACCAGTATCCCATGGTTCGTACGGGCGAGAAGGTCAGCAAGGGCGACCCGCTTGCGGACGGCCCCTCGACCGACCAAGGCGAAATGGCGCTCGGCCGCAACGTGCTCGTCGGCTTTATGACCTGGGAAGGCTACAACTACGAGGACGCGATCCTGATCAGCGAACGGCTGGTGCGGGACGACGTCTTTACATCCATCCATATTGAAGGCTACGAATGCGAAGCGCGCGACACGAAGCTCGGGCCCGAGGAAATCACGCGGGATATCCCGAACGTCGGCGAGGAACCGTTAAAGGACCTCGACGAGCGCGGCATCATCCGCATCGGCGCAGAGGTGCGCGCGGGCGACATTCTCGTCGGCAAAGTCACGCCCAAGGGCGAAACCGAGCTGACCGCGGAAGAGCGCCTGCTGCGCGCGATATTCGGTGAGAAGGCCAGAGAAGTCCGCGATACCTCGCTGCGCGTGCCGCACGGCGAAGAAGGTATCGTCGTGGACGTCAAGGTGTTCACGCGCGAGAACAAGGATGAACTGACCGCGGGTGTCAACAAGCTCGTTCGGTGCTATATCGCGCAGAAGCGCAAGATCTCGGTGGGCGACAAGATGGCGGGACGCCACGGCAACAAGGGCGTTATCTCGCGCATTCTGCCGGTGGAGGATATGCCCTTCCTGCCGGACGGCACGCCGCTCGACATCGTTTTAAATCCGCTCGGCGTTCCTTCCCGTATGAACATCGGGCAGGTGCTCGAGGTGCATCTTGGCTACGTCGCCAAGGCGCTCGGCTGGCGCATCGCGACGCCCGTTTTCGACGGCGCGACGGAGCGCGACATCATGAGATTATTCAAGGATCAGGGGCTTGATCCGGACGGCAAGATGACGCTTTACGACGGCCGCAGCGGCGAACCGTTTGAAAACCGCGTGACGGTGGGCTACATGTACATACTCAAGCTGCATCACCTCGTGGACGATAAAATCCACGCGCGCTCGACCGGACCCTACTCGCTCGTTACGCAGCAGCCTCTGGGCGGCAAGGCGCAGTTCGGCGGCCAGCGCTTCGGCGAAATGGAAGTCTGGGCGCTCGAAGCGTACGGCGCAGCCAATACGCTGCAGGAGATCCTGACGGTCAAATCGGACGACGTGGTCGGACGTGTCAAGACCTATGAAGCCATCGTCAAGGGCGAGAACATCCCCGAGCCGGGCGTGCCGGAGAGCTTCAAGGTGCTCATCAAGGAGATGCAGTCCCTGGCGCTCGACGTAAAGGTCCTCGGCGACATCGGTGAGGAGATTCCGCTGCGTGAAAGCGTGGACGACGACATCACCGGCCTCGAAGTCAACATCGAGGGTGTGGAGATGGATACGCCCGAGAAGCGGCCCGCCGCGAAGAAGCGCACGGAAGAGGATTTCTCCGACATCAGCTTCGACGAACTCGACGTGCCGGATCTCGATGACATCGAGGATATCGACATCGACGACGAGGAAGAGATCGTCAAGCCGCGTCCGCGCAGCAGCGGCGCCGGAGTCAGCAGCGTAGGTCTCGATGATGACTTTGCCGACGACGATTTTGACGACATCGATATCGAATCGCTTGACGGACTGATGGAAGACGAGGATGACTCGGATGACAGCATGTTCGACGACGATTATGACGATAAGGAATAACAAAGTTTATTGGCTTTCAGATATGAGAGGAGAGAGATTAGTTGTTTGAACTGGGCAATTTCGATTCCATACAGATCGGACTCGCGTCTCCTGAAAAGATCCGCGAGTGGTCGCGCGGCGAGGTAAAGAAGCCCGAGACCATCAACTACCGGACATTGAAGCCCGAGAAGGATGGCCTGTTCTGTGAACGGATATTCGGGCCGACCAAGGACTGGGAGTGCCATTGCGGCCGCTATAAGCGCGTGCGCTACAAGGGCATCGTCTGCGACAAGTGCGGCGTCGAGGTCACAAGGGCCAAGGTCCGCCGTGAGCGCATGGGCCATATTGAGCTGGCAGCGCCGGTTTCGCACATCTGGTACTTCAAGGGAATCCCGTCGCGCATGGGGCTGCTGCTCGACATGTCGCCGAGGGACCTTGAAAAGGTGCTGTATTTTGCCGCGTTCGTCGTGACCGACCCCGGTCAGACGCCGCTCGATTACAAGCAGCTTTTGACGGATAAGGAGCTGCGCGAGGCACAGGAGCGCTACGGCGACGATACGTTCATCGCCAAGATGGGTGCCGAGGCCGTCAAGGATATGCTCAAAAAGATCAACCTTGACAAGGTCGGTGTGGAACTGAAAAAAGAACTCGAAACCTGCACGGGCCAAAAACGCGTGCGCGCCATCAAGCGCCTTGAGGTCATCGAGGCTTTCCGCCAGTCCGGCAACAAGCCCGAGTGGATCGTGCTCGATTGCATTCCGATCATCCCGCCGGAGCTTAGGCCTATGGTGCAGCTCGATGGCGGCCGGTTTGCGACGAGCGACTTAAACGACCTCTATCGCCGCGTGATCAACCGCAACAACCGCTTAAACCGGCTGCTTGCGTTGCGCGCGCCCGATATCATTGTCAGAAACGAAAAGCGCATGCTGCAGGAAGCGGTAGACGCACTGATCGATAACGGCCGCCGCGGCCGCCCGGTAACGGGTCCCGGCAACCGTCCGTTAAAATCGCTTTCGGATATGCTGCGCGGCAAACAGGGCCGGTTCCGTCAGAACCTGCTCGGCAAGCGCGTGGACTATTCGGGCCGAAGCGTTATCGTGGTCGGGCCGGAACTGAAAATGACGCAATGTGGTCTTCCTAAAGAGATGGCGCTGGAGCTGTTCAAGCCTTTCGTGATGAAGAAGCTCGTCGAGGACGGGCTTGCCCATAATATCAAGAGCGCGAAACGCATGGTGGAGCGCGTGCGCGGAGAGGTCTGGGGCGTGCTGGAGCACGTGATCAAGGATCATCCGGTTCTCTTAAACCGCGCCCCGACGCTGCATCGCCTCGGCATCCAGGCTTTCGAGCCGGTGCTGGTGGAAGGCAAAGCGCTTAAACTGCATCCGCTCGTCTGCACCGCATACAACGCGGACTTTGACGGCGACCAGATGGCCGTACACGTGCCGCTCTCGGTAGAGGCGCAGGCAGAGTGCCGGTTCCTCATGCTCGCCGCGAACAACATATTGAAGCCGCAGGACGGCAAGCCGGTGGTCAGCCCGACGCAGGACATGGTTATGGGCAGCTATTACCTCACTATTCACCGCGAGGGCGCAAAGGGCGAGGGCAGCTACTTCTACACGCCCGAAGAGGCGGTCATCGCTTACCAGACGGGTGAGATTGCCCTGCAGGCAATGGTCAACGTGCGTTTCACCAAGGAGATCAAGGGTGAAAACAAGAGCCGCATTATCAAGACCACGCCGGGCCGGATCATATTCAACGAAGCGATTCCGCAGGACCTGGGCTTTGTCGACCGGACGCAGCCTGACAGCGAATTCTTGCTCGAGGTGGATTTCCTCGTAGGCAAGAAGCAGTTGGGCAAGATCGTCGATTATTGCTACCGCACAAAGGGCGAAACCGCGACCGCAGCGATGCTCGATGAGATCAAGCGCCTCGGGTTCCACTACTCCACGCTGGGCGCGATTACGATCAGCGTCAGCGACATCGTCATTCCTGAAGAGAAGGCGGAACTGATTGCCAAAGCGGAAGAGAAGGTCGTCGACATTGAAAAGAAGTTCAAGCGCGGCTTCCTGACTAACGCGGAGCGCAAGGAAAACGTCATCAACGTATGGGCGGATACGACCAACAAGGTGACCGACGCGCTGATGAAGAGCCTGTCCGAATTCAATCCGGTATACATGATGGCCAACTCCGGCGCGAGAGGATCCACGAACCAGATCCGTCAGCTCGCTGGCATGCGCGGCCTGATGGCTGACCCGTCCGGCGAGATCATCGAGATTCCGATCCGCGCGAACTTCCGCGAAGGCCTTACGGTTCTGGAGTTCTTCATATCGACGCACGGCGCTAGAAAAGGTTTGGCCGATACCGCGCTTAGAACAGCCGACTCCGGTTACTTGACGCGCCGTCTCGTGGACGTCAGCCAGGATGTCATCGTGCGCGAGCATGACTGCCTGAAGGAAGGCGACACGGTGCGCGGAGTATGGACCGAAGACGTCATGAACGGCAAGGAAGTGGTTGAGCCGTTTATCGACCGTATCACCGGGCGTTACGCCGCGGCGGATATCATGGACCCGACGACGGGCGAAGTGATCGTACACACCAATGAGTTCATTACGCATGAGAAGTGCGACCGGATCAAAAAGGCAGGCGTCAGGGGCGCATCCATCCGTTCGGTCCTTACCTGCAAAACGCGTCACGGCGTATGCGTGAAGTGCTACGGTTCCGATATGTCTTCCGGAAAGCCGGTTTCCATCGGCGAAGCGGTGGGCATCATCGCGGCACAGTCCATCGGCGAGCCGGGCACACAGCTTACGATGAGAACGTTCCATACGGGCGGCGTCGCGGGCGAGGACATCACGCACGGTCTGCCGCGCGTCGAAGAGCTTTTCGAAGCGAGAAAGCCGAAGGGCCTCGCGGTAATCAGCGAAATCGCGGGTACGGTCTCCGTGGGCGACAACAAGAAGAAGCTTGAGGTCACCGTGACGGGCGAAGACGGTATGGCGGAAATCTATCCGATCCCGTTTGGTTCGCGCCTGAAGGTGAAGGACGGCGATGTGATCGAAGCGGGCGACGAGCTGACCGAAGGCTCGATCAACCCGAACGATATATTAAAGATCAAGGGCGCAAAGGGCGTCCAGGCGTACCTCCTCAAAGAAGTGCAGATGGTGTACCGTCTGCAGGGCGTGGAGATATCCGACAAGCACATCGAGGTCATTATCCGCTCGATGCTCAAGAAGTGTAAGGTGGAGGACGCGGGCGATACCGACATGCTGCCGGGCTCGCTGGTAGATATCCATCACTTCGACGCGGAGAACGAGCGCATGATCGCCGAGGGCTTAAAGCCCGCGACGGCCAAGCGCGTGCTGCTGGGTATTACGAAAGCCTCGCTCGCGACGGACTCGTTCCTGTCGGCGGCGTCGTTCCAGGAAACCACGCGCGTGCTGACGGAAGCGGCGATCAAGGGCAAGACCGATCCGCTGCTCGGCCTCAAGGAGAACGTCATTATCGGCAAGCTGATCCCGGCGGGTACGGGTATGAAGCGGTATAAAAATATCGACGTGATCAAGAATATACTGGGTGACGATATACGCATGGGCAAGAGCGAAAACGATATCATTCCCGAGTATATCGCCGGTAAGGGGCTGCGCGTCGAGCTGTAATCATAAGGGGGAGCGGTTATGGCTAAGAACGAAAATTGTGTTGTCACCGACAGCGTGCTCTGCAAATGGCTGGATAAGGACTGCAAGGACTGTTATATCCGTACGCTCAAGAAGGACGACGATGTTGATCAGATGGTCAGCAACTTTGAGGTGACACTTTCGCTTTTGCCCGCGGAGTTCGATGAGCTTCAGGGCGAGCAGTGCTGCTTCTGCAAGGGCGAGCACAAAAATCCTCGCGCCGGGTACGCGATCGTGGATCTCGCGCACAGCGAGCCGGAGCACAAAAAGGGCATGTTCTTTGGTTTCGGCAAGAAAGTACGCCAGCGCATTGGTTCGATGATGCCGGTCTCGATTTCGATCTGCAAGGAATGCCGCCGGGCGCTTCGGCTCACCGAAGCGATCAAGTGGCTCAGCATCCTCGTGTTCTGCGGCGTTTCGATCGGCTTGCTCGTCGTGCCATCTATCGGCATGGCAGTCAGCGAAGTCAGCGCTGCCCTGCCCATCGGTATCGTGCTTGTGGCAGGCGCACTGGGATACTTCTTGGGCAAGGTATTCTCCAACCTGTATGTGAAGGCTCAGTCAAAGCGCATGGTGTTCAATGTGTTTGACATCCCGGTAGGCGCTGAAATGAAGCGCAAAGGCTGGTTCACGATTCAGGACGATGGCGAAGTAACGCGTGTGCTGTTCTCGCATAAGCCCTATACGCGTAAGCTCGCCGACATTGGGTACAAGCCGGAGTAAGCATCTGCGGATTGACAAGTATTTTGCCGGATGGTAGAATGGCATTGCTGTGCGTTTTTTTAATGACGCCGGAGGCACCTTAAAGGTGATGCTTTTGAGGGCGCGGAGGAGAAGCATTGAACATGGTGGAGGAACTCGCCGATCCGAACGGACGGGTGGCGGGCTTAAAGCAGGTTCTGCGCTGCGCGCGGCTGGAGGCGCTCGAAAAAGTGTATATTGCCCGGGATGCGGATGAGGATATCGTTTTGCGGCTTCAGGCTGTGTGCGATAAGCACAGCATCCAAGCGGATATGACATACACGATGCACCAGATTGGCAGCGCATGCGCGCTCGAAGTGGGAAGTGCGTGCGCAGGAGTTCTCAAGCGGTAATTTCCCCTCATTGGGTTGCGAGGGGTTCGCATATAGGAGTATACGGGAAAGGAGGAAAGACATCTACCTATGCCAACAATCAATCAATTAGTCAAAAAGGGCAGGATAACTGCGGCTATGAAAAGCGATTCGCCGATCCTGAAGGAGTGCCCGCAGAAACGCGGCGTATGCCTGACGGTGAGAACGATGACCCCGAAAAAGCCGAATTCCGCTCTGCGTAAAATCGCGAGGGTTCGCCTGGTAAACGGTATGGAAGGTACGGCGTACATTCCGGGCATCGGCCACAATCTGCAGGAGCACTCTGTGGTTCTGATCAGAGGTGGCAGAGTCAAGGACCTGCCGGGCGTAAGATATCATATCGTGCGTGGTGCGCTGGACAGCGCGGGCGTGACGAACAGAAAGCAGGCGCGCAGCAAATACGGCGCCAAACGTCCCAAAAAGTAATTAGGAGGAGAAACCATGCCAAGACGCGGAGGCGCTCCAAAGCATGATGTTCTGCCTGACCCGATATATCGGTCAACCGTTTTGACCAAGCTGATCAATCAGATCATGCTTGACGGTAAAAAAGGGACGGCGCAGACAATCTGCTATGACGCTTTTGATATTATCAAAGAAAAGCTGAGTCTTGAGCCTTTGGAAGTTTTCGAAAAGGCGATGGATAACATCATGCCTGTACTCGAAGTAAAGGCAAGAAGAGTCGGCGGCGCGACCTACCAGGTTCCGATCGAAGTGCGGCCCGAAAGGCGCCAGACGCTTGCGATCCGGTGGTTGGTTACGAACACGAGAAAGAGAAACGAAAGAACGGCCAAACAGCGGCTCGCTGGCGAGATTATGGATGCCTATAACGGCACCGGCGGCAGCGTGAAGAAGCGCGAAGATATGCACAAGATGGCGGAAGCCAACAAAGCGTTCGCGCATTATCGCTGGTAGACCGAGGAGGAAACTTTGTCCAGAAAATTCCCTTTGGCAGACACAAGAAATATTGGCATCATGGCGCATATCGACGCGGGCAAAACGACCACGACCGAACGCGTGTTGTTTTACACTGGCCGTACGTACAAGCTGGGTGAAGTGCACGAAGGCGCCGCCGTAATGGACTGGATGGAGCAGGAGCAGGAGCGTGGTATTACGATCACCTCCGCTGCCACCACGACAGTATGGCGCAACCATTGCATCAACATTATCGACACACCCGGCCACGTTGACTTCACGGTCGAGGTTGAAAGGTCTTTGCGCGTTCTCGACGGCGCCGTCGCGGTTTTCTGTGCAAAGGGCGGCGTAGAGCCGCAGTCCGAAACGGTGTGGCGGCAGGCGAGCAAATACAGCGTGCCGCGTATCGCGTATGTGAACAAGATGGACATTATGGGCGCCGACTTTTTCAATGTCGTGTCCATGATGAGAGACAGGCTGAAATCCAACCCGGTACCCATCCAGCTGCCGATCGGCGCGGAGGAGAAGTTTGCCGGGATGGTGGACCTGATCGACATGAATGCGATCGTCTACGACGACGAACTCGGCAAGGAGCTGGAGCGTATTCCGATACCCGACGACATGAAGGAACTCGCGGACGAATACCACGAGAAGCTCATCGAGGCGGTTGCGGAATATGACGACAAGCTGCTCGAGAAGTTCTTCGAAGGCGAGAAGATCAGCCGTGAGGAGCTGATTGCGGCTATTCGCAAAGCAACCATCGCGCTGGATATCGTTCCGGTGACATGTGGTTCTTCGTACCGCAATAAGGGCGTGCAGCCCTTGCTCGACGCGATCGTTGATTTCATGCCCTCGCCGCTCGATATTCCGCCGGTTACCGGTGTGAACAGCGACGGTGTCGAGGAGACGCGCAACGCGGACGACGACGCGCCGTTTTCAGCACTTGCGTTCAAGATCATGGTGGACCCATTTGTGGGCAAGCTCGCGTTCATTCGCGTGTATTCGGGTACGCTCAAAACGGGCTCGACGATCTACAATTCCACAAAGGATAAGCGCGAGCGCATCGGTAGGCTGCTGCAGATGCACGCCAACACGCGCGAGGAGATCGAAGAGGTGCACGCGGGCGATATCGCGGCGGTGGTCGGCTTTAAGCAGATTACCACGGGCGATTCGCTTTGCGACGATAAGCACACCATCGTGCTCGAAAAGATGGAGTTCCCCAAACCCGTTATTGAGGTAGCGATTGAACCCAAAACCAAAGCGGGCCAGGAGAAGATGAGCATCGCGCTGCAGCGCCTTTCGGAGGAAGACCCCACGTTCCGTACCTATACGGATACGGAGACGGGCCAGACGATCATTGCCGGCATGGGTGAGTTGCATCTCGAAATCATCGTAGACCGCATGATGCGCGAGTATAAGGTGGAGGCCAAGGTGGGTAAACCGCAGGTCTCTTACCGCGAGACGATTACCAAGCCGGTGAAAGCCGTCGGTATGTACAAGAAGCAGTCGGGCGGCAAAGGTCAGTACGGCCATGCCGTTATCGAGCTCACACCGCTGGAGCCGGGCTCAGGCTACGAATTCGTCGACAAGATCGTCGGCGGCGCAGTCCCGAAGGAATTTATTCCGCCGGTGGATGCGGGTATCCAGGAAGCCGCCAAAAACGGTGTGCTGGCAGGCTACGAGGTCGTCGACTTCCGTGCGACGCTCGTGGACGGCAGTTACCACGAGGTGGACAGCTCCGAGATCGCGTTCAAGATCGCGGGTTCGATGGCATTCAAGGAGGGCATGAGAAAGGCCGCTCCGGTGCTGATGGAACCCATCATGGCGGTGGAAGTGCTGATGCCCGAGGAGTATCTCGGCGACGTAATGGGCAACCTGAACGCGCGCCGTGGCCGCATCGAGGGTACGGAAATGCGCGCCGGATCGCAGGCAATCCGCGCGATGGTTCCGCTGTCCGAGATGTTCGGCTACGCGACGGATCTTCGGAGCCGTACGCAGGGCCGCGGCATGTTCACGATGCAGTTCTCGCATTACAGCGAAGTGCCTAAGAGCATCGGCGAAAAGATCATCGGAGGCTGAGGAAAGCCTCATAAAAGCGGGCTCAAAATGGCTGAAAAGGCGCATTTGACAGCCTGTATAATAACGTTTAAAATGATGAACAAGAACGATTAGGAGGAGAAAACCATGGCAAAAGCGAAGTTTGAGAGAAACAAACCTCATGTAAACATCGGAACGATTGGTCACGTCGACCACGGCAAGACGACGCTTACGGCTGCGATAACCATGACCCTTGCACAGGAAGGCAAAGCGGCGGTCATGAAGTATGACGAAATCGACAAAGCGCCGGAAGAAAAAGAGAGAGGTATTACGATCAATACCGCTCACGTTGAATATGAAACGGATCAGCGCCACTACGCACACGTGGACTGCCCGGGCCATGCTGACTATGTTAAAAACATGATCACCGGCGCTGCGCAGATGGACGGCGCGATTCTGGTTGTGTCGGCCGCTGACGGCCCGATGCCCCAGACTCGTGAGCACATCCTGCTCGCCCGTCAGGTTAACGTGCCGTACATCGTCGTGTTCCTGAACAAGGTTGACCAGGTTGACGACGAAGAGCTGCTCGAGCTCGTCGAAATGGAAGTCCGCGATCTGCTGTCTTCTTACGAGTTCCCGGGCGACGATATTCCGGTTGTCCGCGGCAGCGCACTGCAGGCGATGAACGCCCTGCTCGAAGGCAAAAAGGCGAAAGAAGAACCCGCTTGCCAGTGCATTTATCAGCTGATGGATGCGGTTGACAGCTACATTCCGACCCCGGAAAGAGCCGTTGACAAGCCGTTCCTGATGCCGGTTGAAGACGTATTCTCGATCACGGGCCGCGGCACGGTTGCCACGGGCAGAGTTGAGAGAGGTACCGTCAAGGTGCAGGACTCCGTCGAAATCGTCGGCATGACCGAGAAGACCAGAGACGTCGTTGTTACGGGCGTTGAAATGTTCCGTAAGCTGCTCGACCAGGCGATGGCGGGCGACAACGTCGGTCTGCTGCTCCGCGGCGTGCAGAGAAACGAAATCGAGCGCGGCCAGGTGCTTGCGAAGAAGGGCACCATCAAACCGCACACGCACTATAAGGGCCAGGTTTACGTCCTGAAGAAGGAAGAGGGCGGCCGTCATACGCCGTTCTTCGATGGTTACCGTCCGCAGTTCTACTTCCGTACAACGGACGTGACGGGCTCCATCAAGCTGCCGGAAGGCACCGAAATGGTTATGCCTGGCGATAACATCGTGATGGAGATCAAGCTGATCACCCCGATCGCTATCGAAGAAGGTCTCCGCTTCGCTATCCGCGAAGGCGGCCGTACGGTCGGTTCCGGCGTCGTTATCGGCGTGATCGAATAATTCGGACATGTTTTAAAAGGAGGGGCAGTTCAAAACGCCTCTCCTTTTTGTTTTGCCTCGCAAAGCGTTATAGAGACAACCTTCCGGAAGGAATTGAAATGTTGATGCCTGGCGATAACATCGTGATGGAGATTAAGCTCATCACCCCGATCGCTATCCGAAGAAGGTCTTCGCTTCGCTAACCGTGAAGGCGGCTGTACGGTTTCTGGCTCGTTATCGGCGTGATCGAGTAATTCGGACATGTTTAAAAGGAGGGGCAGCCAAAATGCCTCTCCTTATTGCTCTGCCTCGCTAAACGTAAGCTCTTTTCTCGCTTTTGCGAATTAACCGCTAGGGGTATTGAATAAAACCGCTTGTCTAGTAGCCCACCAGACCGTATGTTTCCAGACGCTTGTCCAGCAGCACGCGCTCGGGGCACCGCGCCTCTAGCGCCGCGTAAAACGATGCCGTATGCCGCGGAAACGCGATATGGCAAAGCTCGTGGGTGATTACGTAATCGATCAACTCGGGTTCGCATCGCAGCAGATGCACAGACAGGCTCATCGTGTGCCGCTTGACATTGATGCTGCCCCAGCGCGTGATCATGTCGCGCACGGAGAGGCGCATTGCTGCAGCTCCGCTGAACCGGGGCAGCAGCATTGACAGGCGCTGTCCGAATACTTTTCTTGCTTCCGAACGCGCCCAACGAATGAACAATGCCCGGACTTCATCCGGTCCGGCACCCGGCGGCAGGCAGAGCGTCAGCTGGCTGCCGGAAAACACGGCGGCACTGCGCGATGAGACGCACACTCGGAGGACGACGCGTTTGCCGAGATAGCTGAACATGTCTGCGTCCGAATAGTTTAAAGGGTAGTGAGCGTTTCTCTTTTTCTCGACATCCTGCAGCCGTTCGCGGATAAATGTTTCGTGCGATATGACAAAAGCGTGAATGCGCGCTTCGGGTACATGCCTGGGCGCGGAAACCATCACCTGCGCATCGCCGGTGACGCGGATGCGGATATTTTTCATCTTCTTGCGGTTCAGCGTATAGGTAATGCCGCATTTTCCGTCATTGCATTTCATACTCCCATTATAGTATAAAACCGTCCGTTTTGCACTGGGTATCCCAGCAGCGTATTTTTGTCTGGCACGAAAGGACGGCGATACGACATCGCCTCTTTGCACACAATAACGGCGTGGAATATTTCTTTTATGTGCATAAACGTAATCCTTGCGCCATAGAGATGTGGATACGGAGGGAGGGATACGGTTGAGAAGAAGAAGGCTGAGCCAGGAAGGCATACTCGTACTGCTGATCGCTGCTATGGTATTGTTTGTGATCGTGTTTTCGGCAGTGGGCGCATGGCTCGGCGACGACACGGTGGAAAATCCGCAGAACTCGCAGCAGCCCGGCGTCACATTCTATCCGGAGGCGGGCGAGAAGGAGAACGAGGAAGAGAATGGTGTCATTGCCGTTTGGCTGGACGGCGAGATTGTGGACATGGACATCGAAGAATACCTCGTCGGCGTCGTCGCAGGGGAAATGCCCGCATCCTACGAGATGGAGGCGCTCAAAGCGCAGGCGGTTGCCGCGAGAACGTATACGATGCACTTAAAACACAACGGAGGCTGTAGCGCGCATCCGGGTGCGGACGTTTGTACAAACAGCGGGTCATGCCAGGCTTACCTTTCGGCGGATGAGATGAATGAGGCGTGGGGCGGCAACAAAGAACAATACCTTGATAAGATCAAACAGGCGGTAAACGCAACGCGGGGACAGGAAATTTATTACCGCGGCGATGAAATTCAGGTATTCTATTTTTCGAGCGCGGGCGGCATGACCGAGGACTGTGCCAACGTCTATTCTGAGTCACTGCCTTACCTGGTCAGCGTACAGAGCCCGGGGGAGGAGTCATATTCCAATTATTATGGAAAGGTGACCGTAAGCTATAACGAGTTTGTCAGCAAGCTGGAGGATTTCTCTCCCGGCGTTAAGCTGAGTGGCAGTGCAGACGATATCGGCGAGATCACGCGGTTTGATAGCGGGCGTGTGAAAAACATAAAGCTGGGCAATAAAGAATTTACAGGCCGCGAAGTCCGTCAGATTTTTGGGCTCAACTCGACGAATTTCACGATCAAAGCAACCGATGAGGTTACGTTCTCCACGATAGGCTTTGGACACGGCGTGGGGATGAGCCAGACCGGCGCAAACGAAATGGCCAAAGACGGCGCCGATTATATCGAAATTTTGAAGCATTATTTTACGGGCGTAACGGTCGAATAAATCGGTTCACACCTCCCATTTTTTCATCTCGGGTATGATCAATAACAAAAATGGGAAAGATGATAGCGTGGAGGTGTGAATTCATGAGTTATAAAGACATAAAAGACCGCATCGCAAAGAAAATTAACAAGCAGAGCGTAAAAACGTTTTTTCAAAAGCAGGGTTTGTACGTCCTGATTTTCCTGTGCATCGTGGCTGCGGGCATTACGGCGATCATCGCCTGGCCAAAGGCTGAGATTGCGGAACCCGATACGACCGGGTCGGATCAGAACGTGGTGTACGTCCCGACCAGCGAAATTAAGCCGACAGCCACGCTTAAGCCGACCGCAACGGTACAGCCTTCCCTGTCTCCGACGCCTGAAGGGTCCAAACCGGTTACCGCGAATAACGGAAGCGGCCGCGTTACGCTAAAGAAGCCTGTGGACGGCCAGATTATCAACGGTTTCTCAGGTGACGAGCTGGTGTTCTTTACATCGATGAACATGTGGGCGACGCATAACGGCATCGATATCCAGGCCAAAGAGGGTGCTGAGGTCGTCGCGGCGATGTCCGGAACCGTAACGCAGATCTACACGAGCGAATCGGAGGGCGGCGTGATCGTCATCGAGAATTCCGATAAGGCCCAGACCGTATACGCAGGGCTTAAGGAATTTGCTGTTGAAGCCGGTGAGAAGGTAAACGCGGGCCAGAAGATCGGTACGGTAGGCGAACTGCCGAGGGAGCTGGACCTTTCGTATCATGTACACTTTGAGTATGTTGTGAACGGGGACTACAAGAATCCGGCTAACTTCTTCTAGGGTTATATCCCCTCCTGAAGGGCGTAACCCTTCAGGGCTATCATAAAAACAGGAGCATGACCACTCCTGTTTTCTACCCGCTGGCAAACACCGTTTGCCAGCGGTTTTTATATGTGCGAATAGCCTTCCCATTCCAGTTACCGAATTATGTCGGTCCTCATGAAATCCCGCAGCGCATCGGGGATATCCACGCTGCCGTCGGCGCGCTGGTAGTTCTCCAGGATCGCGGCGCTTGTACGGCCCACCGCGACGCCGCTGCCATTGAGCGTGTGCACGTATTCCGTTTTGCCGCCTTCGCTGCGGTAGCGGATACCGGCTCTGCGCGCCTGGAAATCCTGAAAATTGGAGCACGAGGAGATCTCCACATAACGGCCATAGCTTGGCATCCAGACTTCAAGGTCGTACGTTTTGGCGGAAGAGAAGCCCAGGTCGCCCGTGGAAAGCATCATCACGCGGTACGGAAGGCCGAGGCCCTGCAGTACCTTTTCGGCATCTCGTGTCAGACTTTCCAGCTCCTCCAGTGAGTTTTCCGGCTTTACGAACTTCACAAGTTCCACCTTGTTAAACTGATGATTCCGGATGAGCCCGCGCGTATCGCGGCCCGCGCTGCCCGCCTCTGCACGGAAGCATGCGCTGTATGCCGTGTGATAAACCGGCAGCTTTTCCATGATGGTGTCGCGGTACATGTTGGTAACGGGTACTTCCGCGGTGGGGATCAGGAAACAATCGTTGTTTTTTACGTTGAATGCGTCCTCCTCAAATTTAGGAAGCTGGCCTGTACCCTGCATAGAAGCGCGGTTGACCATAAAAGGCGGGAACACCTCGGTGTACGGCCCGCCCAAGGTATGCGTATCGAGCATATAGCTGATGAGCGCGCGCTCAAGCCGGCTGCCCGCTCCGCGCAGGAATACAAACCGCGCGCCCGATACTTTTGCGGCGGTCTCAAAATCGTATATGCCGAGAGCCGTACCGATATCCCAGTGCGCTTTGGGTTCAAAATCAAACGTGCGCGGGGTACCCCAGCGGCGCACTTCAACGTTACTGGTATCGTCCTTGCCAACCGGCACATCGCCGAGCGGTATGTTCGGCGTGGATAGCAGGATGTTTTGCAGCTGCGTGTCGATCGCTTCCAGCTCCGTATCGATCTCCTTGATTTGCTCGGCGGTGCGCTTCATCTCTTCGAACAGCGCCGTTACGTCCTCGCCCGCTTTTTTGCGCGCCGGGACGGACTTACTGACCTCGTTGCGCTGCGCCTTGAGCGCCTCGGTTTTAACGATCAGCGCCCTCCTCTGTTCATCCAGCCCAGTAACCTGTTCCACGACGCCCGTGACGCCGCGCGTTTCAAGTCTGCTGCGTACCTCGTCAGGGTTTGTCCTTATTCTTTTGATATCCAGCATCAGCCTAATACCTCTTTAAAATTCTTACCGTATTATCGCACAAAAACATATCGCATACAACCTATCGCCGGAGTTTTTACAGAAAAAGCCCCTTCATATGAAGAGGCTTGATATGCTCTGACGTATCAGTATTTGCCGAAATCATGATCCGACAGATCGATCACCGCAACGGGGGTTTCCGACGGGGCCTTTTCCAAGGCCCGCGGTATCCGGCCCTCCGCAGCGTCTTTCAATTGGAATTGGCTGATCATTTGCTTGAGCAGCTCTGCCTGGCTGGATAGCTCCTCCGCGGCGGCTGCGGCCTCTTCGGACGTCGCCGAGTTGGTCTGTACCACCTGGCTCATCTGCTCGATGCCGTGGTTTACCTGCATAATCGCACTGGCCTGCTCGCCGGACGCCTGGGCGATTTCCCCGACCAATTGCGCCGCTTTTTCTACGCCGTTTACGATATCAGCGAGCGCGCCCGCCGTTTCATCGGCGATTCGGGTTCCCGCTTCTGCCCTGCGGATAGAGCCTTCAATGAGATCCGTAGTCTCCTTGGCGGCATTCGCACTTCTGGCGGCCAGATTACGGACTTCTTCCGCAACCACGGCAAAGCCCTTGCCATGGACGCCCGCCCGGGCGGCTTCCACCGCCGCATTGAGCGCAAGGATGTTGGTCTGGAATGCGATATCGTCAATAACCTTGATGATCTTGCTGATGCTGGCAGACGACTCGTTGATCTCTTCCATGGCCTGCTGCATGGCCTTCATATGCTCGTTGCCCTGCTCGGCACCGCGCCTAGCGTCGGCGGTCAGCCGGTTGGCTTCGTTGGCGCTTTGCGCGTTCAGCCGCGTCTGATCCGATATCTGCGTGATGGTTGCGGTCAACTGTTCGATGGCGCTCGCTTGCTCTGCGGCGCCCTGCGATATTTCCTGACTGCTGCCCGAAACCTGCTGCGTGCCGGATGCAACCTGATCGGCCGATGTGTTGATATCCGTCATAACCTCGCTGAGCGAAGTGGTAATGCGGTTGATGGAGTCCTTCAGCGCCACAAAGTCGCCCAGATATTCTGACGAAATGCCCACGCTGAGGTTCTTGTCCGCGATTTCACCAAGTACGAGGGATATCTCCTTAATATACCCATTGATCGCGTTGACGGTCTTATGCAGATTGTCGCTGATGTTTTGATACAGCTCGTGCAGTTCCGCAATGTCCTGATCGGTTTCACCCACCGACATATCGCAGTAAAGCTCGCCCTTTGACAGTCGTTCGAGATTGACGACCAGCTTATTGATATGCTCCCTTGAGAAAACACTTTGTTTTTTAGCCTTAATCTGCGCGGTTTCAATCGCTTTAAACGCACCGCGGACCTGGTTGTCCAATATGCCTTTGAGTTCGCCGATCTCGTCATTTGCCTTGATCACAACCGGTTCATCAAGACGGCCTGATGCCAGGGCTTTTGCAAGCTCCGCTGTCTCCCGGATCGGCTTACTGATGGAGGCCTTCACAATCAAAAGCAGAGAGACGACGATTACAGCGAGCAACGCGCCCAATATGATAAACAACTGCACTGACATTTGGGTGGTGGCTGCCATGACCTCCGAGGTGTCTACATCGATCGCAGCGGACCAAGGCGTGGCGGTATTGCCAATGGTCACGGGGTAATAGATGCTCTGCACCTGGGCGCCAGTGGAATGGGAGACGCCCTCGTGCTGATAGACTTGCCCTTGGGCGATCGCCGCGGCGATTGCGCCGGCGTCCGGCTGTCCGTTGTCCGTTAGCGAGGTACCCAGCGCATCGCCGTCGGGGGTAATCACATAAGTCCCGCTATTGGAAAGCAAATAGGTATTGATGCTGCTATAGCCGCCGTTTTCGAAGCTGATGCCCTGCAGATCGTTCAGCGCGAGATCAACGCCGGTGACTGCGATGATATTCCCCTTCTCGTCCCTGACCGGGATAGAGAGGGTGGTGAGCAGTACTCTTTGCCCGTCGATTTCGTATTCATACGGCTCCAGAATGGTTTCCTGTCCCGAATTTTTGGCCAGCAGATAGTAATCCCCGACGCCCTCGGTATTATAATCCACCAAAGTGGTCAGTGTGATTTCATCGCCCGACCGATACCAGTAGGGTAGGAAACGCCCGCTCTTGTCGGACCCATCCGCATTCATCATCTGAGGGTCAAGCCCGTCAAGCGCATTGGGTTCCCAGCATGTCCATACGCCCAGAAAATCTTCGTTTTCCTCGAGTAAATTTCGCATTAGGCTGTTAAAAAAGATACGGCGGTTCTCGATGTTGACATCCTTGTACCCTTGCATGCACTGGGCCAGGGCTCTCGCCGTATCCAGCGGGACTTCCAGCTTTGCCCGGATCGTTGCCGCATCGCCTTTGGCCAGCGCGGTGATATTATTGATCGCACTTTGCTTGGACGAGTTCGCGGTTTCGAGAATAATTACGGCAAACGCCGCAATCAGAATCGCCGACAGAATACAGACGCATTTCGCAACCAGCTTTGATCCAATCTTCCAGCTTTTTTTCGTCTTCATGATCCCTACCTCTGTTCTAAATTTATAAATCATCTCCGGGCTTTACGATACGGCATGCCCGGAGCTTGTGTCGCAAGATGGAAAGTACCCCCCTAAAGGTATAAAGTTCCTTAATCATTATATCGGGGCGCTTTGAAGAGAAATAAAGCTTTTTTGCGAAGTTTATTAAGGGATTTTAAGGATATTACGGGCCGATAGTATTAAAAAACCGGGAGGGCTGGCCCTCCCGGTTGCACCGTACAGTGGTTATGATTGCTCTGGCAGCAGCATATCGCCGGGTTTGATCCAGCCGCGATTGCGCATGATTTCGCTGAAAAGCAGCGTGAGCAGCGCGGGCGCGATGAAGTGCAGACCGACCACGATAAACAGCAGCGTCCAGAAATCGTATATACCCGTCATGGCGGTGAACGTGCCGACCTGACCCACCAGTCCTGAGGTACCCATGCCCGCGCCAAGCGGGATGTTCGTCATGCCGAATACGAGCGTGGCGATTGGCCCCAAAATTGCGCTTGCGAGAGTGGGGGGAATCCAGATCTGCGGATGGCGCACGATGTTGGGTACCTGCAGCATCGAGGTGCCGAGGCCCTGGGCGAGCAAGCCGCCCCACCGGTTTTCGCGGAAGCTCGCGATCGCGAAGCCCACCATTTGCGCGCAGCAGCCCACCGTGGCGGCACCCGCCGCAAGGCCGCCAAGTTGGAGCATGATGCACAATGCGGCGCTCGAAATCGGGGCGGTTAAGATCATGCCCATAATGACCGCCACCGCGATACCCATGAAGAACGGCTGAAGCTCCGTAGCGAGCATGATCAGCTGTCCGAGCGAGGTCATAAACGCGCTGATTGCGGGGCCTACAAGCCAGCCCGCAGCGCAGCCTGTAAGAATCGTTACAACGGGTGTGACGATGATATCGAGTTTGGTTTTTCCAGCGACCTGCCGACCGAACTCCGCGCCGACAAGTGCGGCGACATAGCAACCCACCGGGCCGCCCAGGATATAGCCGAACGCGCCCGTGATAGCGGATGAGAACACCACGAGCGGTTTGGTTTTAAGTCCCCACGCGACGGCAACACCGATGGCCGTGCCGACGACCGGTGAAGACGCACCGATCAGGTATTTGAATACCTCGATCGCCTCCAGCCCCTGTGCCTGCCCGGAGGTCAGTGCGGCGGCCGCTTCGCCAAAGCGCGCAAGCGTTACCGTGCCAGAAACCTCCGGCCAGATGAGGCCGATGATCTGTGTTAAAATAAGGCCGATAATCAGCGAAGAAAACAGGCCGAGCGCCATGGCGCCCAGCGCATCGATGAAGTACCGTTTACTGTGTTTCTTAATGAAGATCCACGCTTTGCTTTCCGGTCGTTTCTCCATAAATCCTCCGTTTTTGGGTGCATAAAAAAACTGGGATATCCTGAGCACCCGGTTTTATTTTGCATGGATTTTGCCCATACATGCTTAAGGGTTTCGGATTTATGAAAAACGCTCGTAAGCGCAAATGCCTACATTCTCTCGGGGGCGTCTACGCCGATGAGCCACAGCCCCGTTTTAATGACCTGCTTAACTGCCTGCGCAAGCTTGAGGCGCGCCGCAGTACCCGCCGCATCTTCGTCGATGATGCGATGCTCGTAGTAGAAGCGGTTCATCGCCTTGGCCAGCTCAATGACGTGCCGCGTGATGAGATACGGCTCGTTTTTCTCGCAGGCGCGCTGCACGGTATCGGGGAAGCTTTGCAGCAGCTTCACAGCGGTAAATGCCTCGGCGTTATCGAGCGCGTTATAATCCGGCGCGGTTTGCGTCCAGGCCGCGTCTGCGCGGCGCAGCAGGCTCGCACAACGCGCATGGGTATACTGCACATAAGGCCCGGTTTCGCCATCAAAATTTAAAACACGGTCGAACGAGAACACGATGTCCTTGATGCGCGCCGAGGAGAGCGCGTCGAACACGACTGCACCCACACCGACGGTTTTGGCAACCTCGTCCTTGTTCTCAAGGCCGGGGGATTTTTCTTCGATGATGGAACGGGTCTTCTCTACAGCCTGGTCGAGTACATCCTGCAGGAACACGACCTTGCCGCGGCGTGTGGAGAGTGTTCCGTCCTCGAGCGATACCATCCCAAAAGCGACGTGCTCCAAATCTTTGGCCCAGTCGTAACCCATGAGCTCCACGACCTTGAACCACTGCTTAAAGTGCAGGTTTTGCTGGTATGCCACGACGTACAGACATTTATAAAAATCGTAGGTATTCTTGCGGTAGAAAGCGGCAGCGAGATCGCGCGTGGAATAGAGTGTCGCGCCATCCGATTTGAGGATCACACAGGGGGGCATGTCATCGGGGAGGCGCACGATGTACGCGCCTTCCGAGGGTTCGAGCAGGTTCTTGTCTTTAAGCTCGTCGATGACGGGCTGCATCTTGTCGTTATAGAAGCTTTCGCCCGCGTAGCTGTCGAAATGCACGCCCAGCAGGTCGTATACCTTGCCGACTTCTTTTAAGGTAAGCTCCTTGAACCGGCTAAATATATCCAGCGCTTCCGCGTCGCCATCCTCGATCTTTTTGAACCAAGCGCGCGCTTCGTCGTTGAGGCTTTCGTCCTTTTCGGCTTCCTCGTGGAACCTTACATAAAGCTCCAGCATCGCATTGATGGTGCCCGATTCGATCAGCGCATCGCTGCCCCATTTCTTGTACGCGACAATGAGTTTACCGAACTGCGTACCCCAGTCGCCGAGGTGGGTGATGCCAACCGGTTTATAGCCCAGAAAGCCATAGATACGGTACAGCGAGTGGCCGATGACCGTCGTGGAAAGATGACCGATGTGGAATGGCTTGGCGATATTGATGGACGAGTAATCGATGCACACCACGCGCCCTGCGCCCTCGCTGCCGCCGCCGAAGCCTTCGCCCTGGGCGTCCATCTCTGCCAGTACATCCAAAGCGTAGCGCGTTCTGTCAAGGAAGAAGTTGATGTACGCGCCTACCACCTGCACCTTGGCGATGAAGGCGGGATGCACGAGTCGGCTCTCGATATCCGCCGCGATAGCGGGAGGCGCTTTGCGCAGCGCCTTGGCGAGCTTGAAGCATGGGAACGCGTAATCACCCATTGCGGTATCCGCAGGCACCTCGATGAGCGGTAATATTTCATTTTCATCCAGCCCGGACGCCGTGGTCAGCGCGGCGGCAAGCTGCTGCTTGTAATCCATCATAATCGCCTTTCGGAATATAATAAAAAAATATACCACATGCGCGGGGGATTCGCAACGCAATACGCCGGAAAATTCCGTCCGGGGATACCGCATGATTACATTTATAAAAAAATAAACAGCGGCAGTGCCTGCCGCTGTTCAAGGTTCCCGTCTATTGTATCTGCGTTTTGCGCTTTCGTATTAAAAGCGCCGCCGCAAAGGTGATGGCTGCCAGTATGCACGTCACATATACCCACGCAAAGTCCTGCCCCGTCGCAGGCAGCGCTGCTTGCTCTATCGTCACGTGGTAGGTGATGCTTACGCCGCCTACCGTGTAGGTGATCGTGCTTATCCCGGCTTTCAGCGCGGTGAACGTCGCCGGAGAATTGAACGTCGCGGAGAAATACGCCTTGTCCCAATGCCACTCGCCGCCTTCGATGTTGGGTGTAAGTACGATGCGTCCGCCGACATAAATTTCTGCGTCCGCGTCGGAGGACGTCAGCAACGGGACTACCGTCCACTTCGCGTACAGAGTGACCGTGCCGTTGTCCTCCGTAGTCAGATTCTTCACGCTTTGCGCATCAGTGTAAATCACAGCGCCGCCTGCGCTTTCCGCCCACCCCGCGAAGGTGTACCCGGTGCGCGTAAAGCTGTTTAAATTTAGTTCCTGAGATGTGCCATATGTAAAGACACTGTCGCTCATCGAGCCTGTGCCGCCGTTCGCTTCGTATTTTACCATATAGGGGTTGCCCGTCCACTGCGCAAACAGCGTCGCGGCTTCCGCGAAGGTGAACGTGTCGCCCGGCTCGTAAGCGTCGCCGCTGCCATCCGCCGCTGTATTCCAGCCGCTGAACGTGTAGCATTCCTTCGTAAGGGCGTTGCACGATGCCACAACGGCTGCTGTACCGACGGCCTGCGTGACCGCAGCGGGTGCTGCCCCAACGCCGCTGTTCGCATCATATTTCAGCGTATACCCGACTAAATACGCGCCATAAGGCGCTGTCCAATCCGGTACCGGCACCCCCATAAACTTGCCGTCCGCGATCTGCGCGGCGGTAACCCCGTAATGCGTATGGGTGGTGGTCGCGAGCGCGGGACTGATGCTGTCTGTTCCGAGAAACACCGCCGCGCCGTCGGAAATTGAGATTGTGTCGGAATCGCTGCCGGAAAAGCTGCCAATGTCGTAATCCGCGCCATTGCCTCTCATTGCGTATATGACGCCTCCGGTAATGTCGATTGTGGTGCTGCTGCCATAGTAGTCGCCGCCGAAGCCCGCGCCGCCGCCGATGCCCGAGGCATAGCCGTTGCTCGACGCATTGACTGTACCGCCGGTGATACGGATCGTGCCGCCGTCAGTAAGGTATCCGCCTCCAATGCCCGCGCCGCCGCCCTGGCCGCCGCCCAGGGAAGTTACATCGCCGCCCGATATCGTGATTACGGTATTGTTGTAGAACCAAGGAAAACCGTCGGTGTCGCCGGTGCCGATGCCCGCCCCATAATTGCTGCTCTGTGCGGTTACCGTACCGCCGGAAATCGTGATCGTGCCACCGTCGCTCCAGATGCCGCCGCCGATGCCCGCAGCACCGCAAACAATACCGGCAGGGTCGAAATAGGCCGGTTTGCCCGTTGCGTTCACCGTACCGCCCGAAATCGTAATCGTGCCGCTGCTGCTGCTCCCTGCGCCGCTGCCCACCCCTGCGCCGCCGTTTCCCACCGCGGTCACATGTGCCGTACCGGAGATCGCGATGTGGCCGAAGCCGGCGCCGTAGCCGCCGCCCAGTCCTGCGCCTCCTCCATAGAAGCCGCCCTCAGTGTTTATCGTTCCCCCGGTGATCGCGATGTTGCCGCAGTCGTATCCATTGTTGCCGCCGATACCCGCGGCGTATAAGCCGCCTTCGGCATTCAGGGAGCCGCTGCCTCTGATCTCAAGCGTAGTTGAGCCCTCCACGCGAACCGCCGCCGCGCCGCTTGCGCCCGTCAGCGCGGATGCGGTCGCGAGGATCAGCGTGTTGCCGGTGCCCGTGAATGTGAGCGCGCTTCCTGCGCTGTTATTGATTGTGACGCCATCCAGCGTCAGAGTCACGCCTCCGCCGCACCAGATTCCCACGTTTTTTGAGCCGGTGATCGTCGCTGTCGCGCCCGCCGCGACAGCAACGGTATCGCCGTCCGCAATGGAATATGTCTCCGTGGAACTGTCTGCGTGCATCAGCGTCCCCGTTGATAAATCCAGCGTATCGCCATCGTCTACGGCGTGGCCTGCCGCTTGTGCGACGGGAGGGTGCACCATAAAGACCAGCACCGTCGTCATGACCAGAATGATCAGTCCGCGTTTCATCCGAATATCCCCCGAACCCTTAAAAAAATGATACCAAAGTATAGAAAAAGATTACCTTATATTTATGCAAATATTATCATACGCCGGATACAATTTCAAAGAACAGATTTCCCTCTTTTCCATATGCTTTGCGCCGCACCGGAAAAGCCCCGGCAGTTAATGAGGTATAAGCGTGCGAAACGGCGAAGCGGAGTATGTCATCCGCGTGCCGCGCGCTTGCGGAACGTAAGCGTCAGCGCCGCCGCGAATATCAGCATCGCGTCTGCCGCCGTCAGCCACGGCCATGTGAAGTCCTGCCCGGTGGAAGGCAGCTCGCTTGCCGCGATCGTGACCTCATAGCTTGTGCTAACCCCGCCCACCGTATAGGTGATGGTGCTGGTTCCAGCTTTGAGCGCGGTAAACGTCGCGGGGGAACTTCCACCCCAAAGAGACGATGTCTCTTCGGGGGCCCCGGTGAACGTTGCGGAGAAATATTCCTCGTCCCAGTCCCATATGCCGCCGGATACGCTCGGCGTCAGTGTGAAGCGTCCGCCGGTATAGACCGTTGCGCCCGAAGCGCTGCCGCCCGGCGCGGTGGAAGCCAATGTAAGTTTTACCCACTGCGCGTATAGGGTCGTATCGGCAGTCAATGTAATTGGTTCGTCCGCGTCATAGCCTGCCCCGCTGCCGTCCGCCGCCGTGTTCCATTCAGAGAACGTATAGTTTGCGCGCAATACTCCGCTCCCGCTGCCAACTGTTGTGGTTGTATTTAAATGCTGGGTTATAGAATCGGGGACTGTTCCTGTCCCGCCGTTTAAGCTGTAACTCAGCGTATACGGGACCATGTATATGCCGAATACCGGAATCCACCCATTCGCTGAAACACCGTAAATTTTGTTATCCGCTATTGAGGTTATCGTTTCGTGGGTGTGAGAAGTCGCCGGGGTAATGCACGAATCAGTTTTGAGAAAAACCGCCACAGCGCCTGTTATCGAAAGCGTACCGGCAGAACCTGAATAACCGTTTCCTATGTCATAGGGTGCGGTGTCTCCTCTCCCAGCATATATGACGCCTCCAGACAGCGTGACAGCGCCACAGCCGCCCCCCTCTCCGCCTCCGATACCCGCGCCGTGAAACCCGCCCTGCGCTTGAAGTACTCCAATGCCCGATATCTCCAGCGACGTCCCAGATTCGGCCTCTACGCCCGGGCGGCCGCTTCCCGCATTGAGTATGCTATCGCCTTCCAATATCAGTTTGTTTCCTCTCCCGGTGAATGAAAGCGGGCACGCGTCATCGTTTGAGGAATCGTCAATGCTAATGTTGTCTATTGTGAGCTTCACGCCTGTGCCGCAGGAGATCTGCATATTTGCATATGTTGCGCCGGCCGTGTCAATCAGTTTGACTGTCAGCCCATCATGGATGGCAATAATGGAGTCGTTCCCATAATCGCCGACATTATAAGTCCCGCTTTCGCTTATCGTTACCAGCAGGGGTATTACAGTGATCTCCTTTGTGCCGAATACGCCACTGCCGCCATTGGCCGACGCTTTTACGGTCACCGTGCCCACAGCCGTACCGGTAAGCAGACCGCAGCTATTTATCGCGGCTTTGCCCGTGCCGTTCTCGACCGACCATGTAAAGCTTATGTCGTCAGCGTCGGCCGGAAAAACCGCAGCACTCATCTGCAGTGTTTGAGCCCTCATTACAGTGTCGCTGCCGCTGGTAACCGTGACCCCGCTTACCAGCAGGGGCATGACTGTGATCCCTTTTGTGCCGGTTACGCCGCTGCCGTCGTTGGCCGTCGCTTTTACCGTCACAGTGCCCGCAGCCGTGCCGGTCAGCACACCGCTGCTGTCAATCACAGCGCTGCCCGTGCCGTTCTCGACCGACCATGTATAGCTCTGATCTGCTGCGTCCGCAGGCAGTACCGATGCGCTCATTTGAAGCGTATTGGTTTTAACGACCGTATCGCTGCCGCTGGTAACCGTGATTTCATCCACCATTACGGGATATTGAGCATAAAGTGTTGTATTGACGGTATATTTGAATTCATCACCGGCGGTATAAGATGTACCACTGCCGTCTGCCGCCGTATTCCAGCTTATACACGCTCCGCCATTGCGTTTAAGGCCTTCGCCGGTTTCTATGACTGCAGTCGTATTCATATGCTGGGTGACGGAACCGGGAACTATTCCCGTTCCTCCGTTTAAATTGTAATTGAGCGTATAAGGAATCATGTATACAAAGAATGGCGGCGACCACCCGTTTGCGGAAACGCCGTACACCTTGTTATCAGTCACCGAAGTGATCGTTGTATGAGTATGAGACGTCGAAAGCCGGGTGCAATGATCCGTTCCAAGGAAAACCGCCGCATCCCCGTCTATTGCTACCGTACCGTCGCCTGTGCTATTATCTCCGATGTCATTCATCGCAAATGGCCCTTTTTGCGCGTATATTACGCCGCCGAATAACAAGACCGTTCCGCCCGCGCTTTGAAATCCGCACCCGATGCCCGCGCCGTATGGCCCGCCGTAGGCGGCCACCCGTCCGCCTCTGATAAGGATAGTATTATTGCTGTGGACAAACCCGCCGGTGCCGATGCCCGCCCCTTGATCTCCGCCCGTGGCATTGACAGTCCCGCCTTCTATAGTAATATTTCCGCTGGCGCCCATATACCCGCCGCCGATGCCCGCGCCATAATCTGTGCCCTGAGCGGTTATCGTGCCGCCTTTTATCGTGATGATGCCGCCGGAGCCGTTATACCCGCCGCCGATGCCTGCACCTTGAGACCCGCCCTGTGCGGTTAACGTTCCGTCGCCCGATATTTCCAGCGATGATGTGTTTTCAGCCTTTACGCCCGGCTGGTCCAATCCAGCACGAAGTTCGCTTGTCCCCTTCAGTACCAGCGAGTTTCCGCTCCCGGAGAACGAAAGCGGGCATGCGCTATCGTTTGAAGAATCATCTATCTTGACACCGTCTATCGTCAGCTTTACACTTGAGCCGCAGACGATCTGCATATTTGTGTATGTCGCATCGCCGGTATTGGTCAGTGTAACGGTAAGCCCGCCGTTGATCGTGATAACGGAGTCGTTACCAAAGCTGCCGATATCGTAGATTGCGCTCACGCTTATCGTACCGCTGTCGGCATAGGCCAGTGCAGGTGCCGCGAGTATCATGACGACAACCAGTAAAACACATACCTTTTTCATATTTGACACCTCCCGGCGACGTTGGTCCGTATATGGTTAAGTTCACAACGAATCGGTTGATTGAGTGAATGTATATGATTACTTTTATCCGCTATATTTATTTATCGGTAAGAATCGGGATGTTCATATGATATTTCTAATCTAAAGCGCTTCAAATTCGTATTGTACCATCATATTATCACATCTGCCATTTAACTCTTGTTTTTTCGATATAAAAACGGACGCTTCCGCATCCGTTTTATACGCTTTTATACAGCCAATCACCTTAAAAAGGCAAGCGTTAAAAGCAAATTCAATACTGTTTCAGGGAACGTTTTTTAAGTGCTATCGCTGCGGTGCAGGCAAGAACGCTGGATATTCCAAGCACCCATATCCACCCGGAGTTCTGCCCCGTCTCCGGCAGTTCACTTTTTTCGATGGTCACCTTGTAGGAAGCCGTGACGCCGCCCACGGTGTAGGTGATGGTGCTCGCCCCGGCCTTCAATGCCGTAAACGTCGCGCGACTATTGAACGTCGCGGAGAAGTATGCTTCATCCCAATCCCACTTGCCGCCCTCCACATTCGGCGTCAGCGTAAAGCGTCCGCCCGTGTATACCGTAGCGTTTGTCGTACTGCCGCCCGGCGCGGTGGATTCCAGCGTCAATTGCGTCCATTGCGCAAACAGCTCCGTATCTGCGGTAAGCGTCAGCGATTCGCCCGCGTCATAGCCTGTCCCGCTGCCGTCCGCTGCCGTGTTCCATCCGCCGAAAACACACCCGGTTTTCGACATGCCGCTGTCGTCCGGCAGGGTGACCGTTGCGCCGTAAAGCCTTGTCACTTCGGGCGCTGTTCCGCTGCCGCCGTTAACATGATAGGAAAGCGTGCAGGGTCGCAGGTACGCGCCGAATCCGCCCGTCCAGTCATCCGGCACGGAAACAGCTTCGCCGTATACCTCAGTCGTGCCTGCCGCAAATGTCTCGTTTTCGTGCGTCACGGTTATGGGCGTGTCACAGCTGTTGTTCTTGAGAAACACGTTGGCTGTTCCGCTGATGGTGAGCGTTCCCTCAAATCCGGTTGATGTGCCGATATCTTTATATTTGGCAGGGTCGCTGCTGGCGGCATATACCGTACCGCCCGATATGACGGTATCGCCGGAGTACAGCGCAATCGCCGGGCCGCTGTTCCTGTTTGACGTATAGACAATGCCGCCGGATATCGTGAGCGTTCCTCCTATGCCGCCTATGCCGGGAGACTGCAGATCGCCAGCTGCGGTTACCACTCCTCCTGAAATCGTGATATCAGGCGAGCCCGAACCTTTGCCGCCTATTCCATAATTGTTTAAACCGGCTGTAGCCGTCACGGTTCCGCCATTGATCGTGATGGAACTGCCGGTGTTGCTGTTGCCCCCCAGAGCATAACCGCCCTTATATGAGAAGGCATGCACGGTTCCGCCAGAAATATTGACAACTGCGCCGCCGATGCCCGACAGACCGAAACTTGCCCCCCTTGTATTTCCGCCTGCCGCGGTGACCGTACCGCTGTTGATCGTAATGCTGCCGCACGCGGTGGACGCATTACCACCGATCCCTGAGCCGGAACCGCCGCTCGAATTGTTGATTGCTACCGCGTCCAGAGAGCCGCTGCCCGATATCGTCAGCGTCGATCCCAGAGGACACAGCACACAGGTATAACCCTTACCGGATTTCAGCGTACTGTTGCCCATTAGCGTCATATCCACCGTCGCACCGGTCATATCAAACGCATAGCCGGACGACGGTTGTATGTTTGCCTCGAACAGTATGATATGCGCTTCCACGCCGGAAGCCACAACGATCTGGTTGGCGGTTGTCGCGTTCCAGATCAGATACTCACCATTCGCGTTGATCGTAAACACCGGACTGCTGTATGTATAGCCTGTAGAGGAGCCGGTACTTGAAACGTCGATCACCTCGCCGGTTAAGTACGGCACGCCGTCAAAGTATACTCCCGACAGGCTTCCCGCTGCCGCGCCCGTGATTCCGCACGTACCCCGGGTGACCGCCGCGTTTGTACCGTTATTCTTAAGCACCAGGCCTCCCGCGTTGTCCAGCGAGAGCGTCCCGCCCATGCCGTTGATTGCAGCTGTGCCGGAGTTATATCCGCCGCCGATGTCCGCACCGCTGGTGCTGCTGGCGTTTACCAACCCGCCATTGATAGCAACATTGCCGCCGCTGCCGCTTGTGGTGCTTCCGCCGCCGCCGCCGATTCCAGCGCCGCTGCTGCTGCTGACCGTTACGATACCTCCGGAAATGGTGACTGTTCCGCCTGCGTTGCCGGTTCCGCCGCCAATCCCAGCGCCGGTGTTGCCCGAAGCGGTTACCGTGCCGCCGGTAATATTCACTGTTCCGCCATTGCCGCTGCTGCCGCCGCCGATCCCAGCGCCGTCGCCCCCTGTTGCGGTGACCGTACATACGCCCGCCGTCTCAAAGCTGCCGCCCGCGCCGCCCGCGCCACCGCCGATACCCGCGCCGCCATCCGTTCCCGTCGCCGTCACTGTGGTACCACTCACATACCATGTTTGCCTGAGTACCTTCAAGGTTCCGCCTGCGCCGCCGCTGCCGCCGCCGATTCCCGCGCCGCCGCTGCCGCCGGTAGCAATAAGCGTACCGCTATGGAAGATGACCGTACCGCCGTCCTGTCCTGCAGCGCCGCCAATGCCAGCCGCGCCCACGCCGCCAACGGCAGTCAGCCCACAATTATCCATTGTCAGCTCCGCCGATTCTGCAACCGAAACGCCCGGCACACCGGCACCGCCAGTGAGAGACACGCCGCCCGATGCATATAGCGCATTGCCCTCCCCAGTGAATGTGAGGGGACATGCACCGGGATACGCGCTGTTATCGATCTTAGCGTACGTCAGCGAAAGGTGTACTCCCGCTCCGCAGATGATGCGCACATTGGTTAAGGTCGTGAGACCACTGGACAGCGTCACGCTGGCGCCCGGTTCAATGGTGATCGTGTCTCCGCTGGACAGTGTCATCGAATCGCCGTCCGAAAGCGTGTAATCTGCCGCATGCGAAACAGCAGGAAAAGTGCTTAGTATAAGAGTGATTGTAATAACAGCGATGATGCTTTTCTTCATTTGATAAATTCCTCCGAAGCTCGGGTGCAGTTTTCGAATTGAATTCTTGCTGAGTACAGATAATCTATAAAGGTAGTATAACATAATTTACAATAATGAGGATACTGCTTACAAAATTCATAGGGTATTTTATAAACTGCATGTCTTTTATCTGACGTTTAATCCTTCGCAATAGGAAAACGTGATATTGCAGCGCGAAAGAAACTATGGTAATATAAAAATATTCTGTGAGGGAGTAGTTTGCGTAGCCTGGCTGCGTGGCAAATCAACATGCTGGCATCTGCCTGGTTTGCCTTAAAGAACAAGACTCATGGGCGGTTTAGCCGTCCGTGAGTTTATTTGCATGTAGAGATATACGGAGGATGGAATGGGGATTGTTGAGCTGCTGCTGATCGCCGTCGGGCTGTCTATGGACGCCTTCGCGGTCGCATTGAGCAAGGGACTTTGCGCAAAGCAATGCGGTACACGCCATGCGGTGATCGTAGGCGCTTATTTTGGTATATTTCAGGCGGTGATGCCGTTGATCGGCTTTTTCTTCGGCGTTCAGTTCATGGACCGCATCAACGCGTACGACCACTGGGTGGTATTCGGCTTGCTTTTAATCATTGGCCTCAACATGATCCGCGAGTCGTTCAGCAAGGAAGAGAAACTCGGTAACGGGTCGTTTGGTTTTAAATCGATGATCATTATGGCGCTCGCAACCAGCATCGACGCGCTTGCAGTCGGTATTACATTCGCGTTGCTGCACGCATCCATTGTGCCATCCGTGCTGACTATCGGCGCCATCACATTTGGTCTGTCATACCTCGGCGTAAAGCTGGGCGCCGCACTGGGGCCGCGGTTCAAATCCGCAGCGGAGATTGTGGGCGGCATTATCCTGATTCTGATCGGCGTTAAAATTTTGCTGGAACATCTGGGCGTGATCGGCTTCTGATCACATTGTAATCCGCCGCTTGTAGCGTTATGATGGGCATATCATCCATAACGCGGAGGGGCGGTCTATGCTGTTTAACAACGAATATCTCAATATCATCGTCAGCTCGGCGGTGGTATACCTGTTCATTATTATCGCGATCCGCATTACGGGCCGTAAGGAGCTTGCGCAGCTTTCCGTCATCGACCTCGTGTTTATTTTGCTCATCAGCAACGCGGTACAGAACGCAATGGTCGGCCCAAGTACGTCGCTTTGGGGCGGCCTTTTGGCCGCGGGTGTGCTGTTTGTGCTCAACTTTGGTTTAAAGCTGCTCATCAGCCGCTTTAGTGGCGTCAGCCGCCTGTTGCAGGGCGAAGAGATTATGCTGATCTATAACGGTGTGGTAAACAAGACGAACATGCAGCGTGCACGCCTCAGCATGGATGAGATTGAGGAAGCCATACGCGAACACGGCGTGTCGGACATCAAGGATGTAAACCTTGCAGTGCTCGAAGTGGACGGCAATATCAGCGTACTTTCAGGGGATTACACAAAACGGACCGTCAGGAAGCGCAGGCCGCGCAAGGGCGGCAGCAAACGGTCGTAATCTGCATGAAAAAATAGGGGGAAGTCATGAGAAAAGCGATACTGATTGGATTGTGTCTCGCCATGCTGCTTGCCGGGTGCACGTATAGCGGCAGTTTTACCAGGAATTCTGTGGAGAACACCACCGCTGACACATGGACGATGGCTTACGAGCAGTTTGACGGCAGCAAGGCTATGACGGTGGCGGCGGATCAGGATATAGCGGCTGAGTTTACCGTTGCGATTGCGACCGACAGCGGGTCGCTCAGCCTGTCCATCACCGGTACGGACGGGACGGAGTATTACCGGAGCAGCGATTTGCCCACATCGGAATTTGTCGTGCGGGCAGACAAAAGCGGTCCGTACGAGATTCGCTTTGAAGCGGATCATCACCGCGGCAGCTTTGCCGTCTCTTGGAGCAGCGTGGAGCAGACTCCACAGCCATAACAGCAGATTGCAGGAGAATATTGTCGGCGCGTGCTCACATTCGAAACTGTGTTGTAATTCCGCGCGTCATCTCATCCGCCATTGTGAGCGTCTGAACCTGTATGGCGTCGTATGTCGACGCTTTGAGGGTACTGGCCGTTTAAAAGCTGCACCGCCTCGTTTTCCGTCATCTTCAGATGATCGTAGAGCATAGCCCGCCACGCCGCTTTGCTCCAGTATAAATTGATTTCGCTCAGAAATGTGGCAATATCGTCCGAGTTGGCGTACCATTTCCTGCGCTGTTCGTCGGTGTTTTGGGATTCTCCTGCCTTAGCCGCGTTGACCAAGGCCGCTGCAATGAGCAGGTGATCCGTGAACAATTTTCTGGAAGCGTTCCGCCTTCTGGTCACCATACAGCGGTCGAAGGGCCTCCGCAAAATCTACGGGGTTTCGAAGGAGCCTCTGCGTGACGTCGTTCAAATCGCCAAAGCCCGATGCAGTGCTGACAAGAAACGAAGGCGTCTACATCACGTGCTCCATCCATAGCCTATGCATGGTATTAATCGAATTCAGATGTATCCGCGTAAGCATTCTCCATTTACAAAATGACCGTCCATATTAAATTCCTTTCTGTTATCAGATGCTTCATTGTATGCATACAGGCTTGTGCCTGTATCCTGAACGGGACAACTTAATTAAACTTCTTGTGAACCTCAGCAGATAGAATTTCATACTATATAGCGGATGGTTCCCTTAATTGGCTCACTTTAGAGAAAGGAGAGATAAACTATGCCTGATGGCTTTGAAACGCGGGATGTTCAGACCGCGCAGCGCGGTTTTCCGGGGCGGTTTCCGGGCGGCGGTCCTATGCGTTTTCCGGGCGGCGGTCCGGGAGGTTTTCCGGGCGGCGGTCCGGGAGGTTTTCCGGGCGGTGGCCCTGGACGTTTTCCGGGCGGCGGCTTTCCGCGCAGAGGTTTTCCACGCGGACGCTTTCCGCAAAGGTTCCCGATAAGACGCCGGTTCCCGTTTCCGTTTGTATTCCCGTTATTTTTTGGATTCCCGTCTGAGCGGTGCTTTTTCATAGACAGTTTCGGCCGCTGCTGCGACCGTTTCGGCCGCTGCTGCGACCGCTTTGGCCGGTGTACCTTTGGTGGGGAAGATTTCTTCCCGATAGTGGATAGCGGCGACCGCTGGTACGGCATGCCGGGCGGTTGGGATATGATGCCCGATATGGACGACATGGAAGTTGCATATGACGATATGGACGACTGAGCGATAAATAAAACCGGCCCGACACTGTCGGGCCGATGTTTTTCTGCCGCATCAGTAGCGGGTTCCCGAGCCGCTCATGTCCAACAGGCTGTTTAAGTATCCGAAGCTTTCCGATATCGTCTTCTGGTAGCTCTGTGAGGTCTTGATGTATTCCTTCACGGCAGGCTGCTCCAGGAATGTACCATAGTCCGCATACAGTTTTTTCAGCCTTTCCGCCGCTTCCTTCTCCGGCAGCCCGAGGTTCAGTATGCGCGTGTGTTCGCGCTCAAAGGTCTGCATCGTGCGACCCATTTGGCTTTCCATGATGCGGCGGCGCAGCCGTATGGTATCGGTATATTCAGACGAAGCCTTCAGGGCGTTCGCCAGCTCCTGCAATTCCTTTTTTGGCAACATACAATCGTCTCCCTTGCACACTTTTTCTTGCTGTATTGTATGGCCTATGGTACGGAAAAGTGCCTGACACACCTTGAACGGGTCAGGTATAAGGCACAAGGTGCTCTTCCAGCGCATTCGGTTTGGATATCAACGATGTTTGAAAACAGCGTAGCCGCTGCGGCTGCGATTATAGCAGAGTCCCGTAAATATCGATACCCGGACTATTCGCTAGTTATCCGGGATTGGGCATACCAACAGCAGCGAAAGAAGGTCAGGAGCAGCGTTAATCAGCGCTTCAGCTCCCTTTCCGTGAGTTCAATCAGCGTGGCGAGCCCGCGCCGTGCGGTTTCGATTTGCGCCGCGTTGGGTTCCCGCGTCCATATCTTACGCTGCGACCATAACCCAAAGCGCAGCAGCCATTTCAGCCACTTTACCCGGCGTGCGAGCACGGTCAGCTCGAACGCGACGCCCACTGTGATGAGCAGGAAATAATCGCTGTAGGGCACAAACATCAGCGGAACAGCCACAATGAGATAGACCAGCACGAACAGGCTGCCGCAATGGGCGCTCGCACGGTCTGCTAGCGCGATGTTCTCCGCGGTCAACGCCTCGCCCGCCCTGTAAGTATTAATGGCCATATGTTCTGCGCCGTGGTGTTGCAGCATACGCCGCGAGCGATCCCGCAGCAGCAGTGCCGCAAGAAACAGGATTACGGCAGCGCAAGCCAGGAGCAGATAGAAGATCTGGTTTGGCATGTAGAATTCAACATAGAGCAGCTGCGGCGCGAACGTCTCGACGATCAGCAGTGCCAGAATGAGAGCAAAGACGACCGTTCCAGCCTTGCCGAACGCGGGGAATACGCGCAGTACCGGGACCTTGCGCAGCGCGGCTTTGACACGGCGTGTGCGAACTGAAAAGGGGGAGAACGTATCCTGCCCGTTGTCCGCTGCGTACAAGCGGCCGATATCCGACTCGAACGTGATGCCATGCGCGTGCGCGCGCCCGCCTACTCTTTGCAATCCGCATCCTCCATCAATACCCTGTTTCATGTATATTAGCCCGGCTGCGCACAAAGCGCAACGATGACTATGCTCTCAAGTGTTCAAAGAAATTACATAATTTTGACTTCCGTCGCGTGGCGGTTATAATGTAGGTACAATGTGGTGGGTGAGAAAGGAATACCTATGGAAGTTTTCAAACTGACCGTTGTGGTTGTTCTTGTCATTATATTTCTTTGCGGCTGCTCGCAGACCGCGTATCAATCGGAAGCCGCGCAACTGCTCAGTACGGACGACCTGATCGATATCACGCTGAGAGCCCCGGAGGGCTCGGGCTCCGTCCGAACGCTGACGCTGCGCTACATGGATAACGGTAAAGAGAAGACGGGTACGCTGGGGGAAGTCCGGCGCGTGGATATTGCGGGGTATGACGACGAGGCAAGGGAGCAGACATTTTCCGTATCCGACTCCGACGGAGACGGAATCGTGGAACTCATCGTATACCGGGAGTTCTGGTTTCCCGATATCACCGTATCTCATCCGGGCATCCCGGAGTGGCCGACAGTGTACGAATACGACACTGCTAAAGGGTTTATGGTCGCTTCCGTGAGGCACAAAGATTATTTCAAAGCCTATGCCGAGGCGTCCAAGGCGGTGCTGATTAAAGACCCGAACCGCACCTATGAGGACAGCGATGCGAGGCTGCTGATGGAAAGGCTCGTTTACGCCGCGGAGTGCGTCGCGGACGGCAGCTTCACGCCGCAGAGCGATTACAACGGGCAATACTACGAAGACGTATATGAGCTGACAAAGGATATGCAGCCGTAATGGTCGGTTGCTAAGTTCCAGCGTTAGACGAGCCGGGATAATATTATGTAAACTTTATTATAAAGCGTAAACAGACGATAAATGGCGGGACGTCCCGGAGGCCGTCCCCTACCGGAATATACAGACACGGAGGTTGTCCCCAGCTGGGCGGCGGCTTAATACTATGCGATTGCGGATACCTTGGGATAAACCAATGATACTTTCGCGGACGCTTCCTATGAACCGAATGGGCCGGTAACAGAAAGGCCTCCCGAGGGAGGCCCCAGAGTGTCAAAAAACCTCTTATAATGGCCCCCTCAGACGAGGGGGCTGACGCCGAAGGCGTCTGGGGGAGGGAAAATGGCTTAATACCGGTCACTCCCACCGGCACCTCGTGCCACCTCCTACGTACCCTGAGGGTGCTCATCCGAGGGAGGCATGATAGGCTTTATCGGCAGCCTAAGGCCTCCCGAGGGAGGCCCGATTATATTGGCGTTACAGCGGAAGAATCTTTTTGCCGAATTCGTTGTTGACGATCTGCGCAAGGCTGTTGTACATGGCGGACGTGCCGCAGAGGATACCCACCCACCCGGCAATCAGCTTAATCGTTGCGCTCTCGCTGAAATCCGCGACGGCGAGCAGCAGGAACAGCAGCGTCAGCGTAAAGAACACGACCTGCGTGGCGCGGTTGTGCTTTAAGGTGCCGATGAACATGAACGCGGTGAAGATGCCCCACAACAGCAGGTAAAAGCCCATGCTCGCGGAATCTGCGGCGGCGATATCCTTGAACGGATTCAGCCAGATGAGCACGAGCGACCACCAGAAAAACCCGTACGCGGTGAACGCGGTTGCGCCGAACGTGTTGCCCTTTTTAAACTCCATCACGCCCGCGATGATCTGCGCCGCCCCGCCGAGGCACAGCCCCATGGCGAGTATTACGCCCGACAGGCCGATGAAGCCCGCGTTGTGAATGTTAAGCAGCAGGGTCGTCATGCCAAAGCCTAAAAGCCCCAGCGGCGCGGGGTTGGCAATAGCCATCTCTTGTTTTTCAACAGACATACATACACTCCAAAAGTACAGAATGCATGAATCGTATCATGGATCGGGCAAACATGCAACGCGAAAGAATCTGTGTGTATCGAGGGAACGCCCCCGTATCGTTCTGCTTGCGTTGTAACGATATATGCCGTCTTGGTTAATATCGGCCCATTTTTGCACGCACCGTGTAGGGCACACCTCCCATGGCGTCCCGCCCTGTGAGGTAAAGGCTTCTGTTGACGCATCTTCTATCCGTTAGAAATAGTTTTACGAGGTTACATCCGTCGGCGATGGTTGCTGCTTCGGTGCGGGCGGCCACGGAGGACCGCCCCTACAAAATACGGCGTAGGGGACGGCCTCCCGGACGTCCTGCTTGCATCGTTGCGGTTTTTGTTGACGCGTAAGGCTCCCTCTGACGAGGGAGCTGTCGCCGAAGGCGACTGAGGGAGAGATAATCAAGAGAGCGATTCACTCCTTCCGGCGCTTCGCGCCACCTCCCTCGTCTGAGGGAGGCGTTTTGGCCGCGTAGGGGACGGCCTCCCCGGACGTCCCGCTTGTGTCATGGTGGTTTTGATAATGGGATACAATAGGCACTGACCGAGAAACGGATAACGTTTTGCCTGAAATTATGCTATGATTAGAAAAAGTATATTTTAGCCCAGGGGGAACAATTATGCCAACGCTAAGCTCAAAATGGGGCATCCCTCCCATTGAAAAAATTCACGAAGCCTTTAGTGCCATCGCAGACGGGCGTGTCAAGATGGCTAGCGACCATGCGCTGGTCAGCTCGTCTGATTACAGAAAAGAATATACGGTCAGTTGGCAGGATAACACCTATTCATCCAACGACAATGCCTCCTATTTTCAGGGGTATATGGGTTACCCCGTTATCGCTGTGCTCATGCTTCAAAAGAAGATCGATTATTCCGCTACGGTGGCCGAGCATTTTAAGGGGATCAACTGGAAAGAACTGAATACACAATACAAGAACCAATACGCCAAGGCTGTTCGTGTGATATTGAACGATATATCGGGCAAAGGGATCGATGTTCAGGAAATCGAGTCTGAAGTGAATGGCATCTATGAGCAGATCAAAACACTGGATATCATATATAAGAGAAGCAAGACGTTTCCTCCGAAATAACACGATAATTGTTACGCACAAATCGTGACGGGAAGAACGGATTGACAATGATGGGCAGCGGATAGCTGTTCTTTTTATATGTACTTATGTAGGGGACGCCGCCCGCTTGTGCCCCAGAGGGTACGGCGTCCCGTTTTGTAACGGCAATATATGAGGTGGCGGGCGACTGAATACGTTGATGGCGGTAATGGGGGGGAACAGCGGGATGATGTCCGAAGTATAATACCAAAGGCTAAGTTCCTCGCCCGGTTCATCCAGTACGACAACCCATATTATGACCAGCGCGGTATCCGGCGCTTGTTTGGCCAGTTTCCACCACAAAAACAGGTTGAGAAGAAAGAAAGCTAGCAATATCCACCAGTTAAGCTTGAACAGCTCATCATTCAGCCATTCGCCTTATGCGGGTCATCGTCAAGCAGCCTGAGGATTGCATGCCATTAATGATATGATCTCCAGTTGGTTAACCAAAAATTAATTGCGGATATAGAAAAAAGCAAATATCATGTGTGGCTCATTTTTCTTAAGTTCAAATTTCTTATTGTAGATCAATGATAAAATATCTAACAAAAACAGTAGTTGATCTAACAAATAGACAAAAAATAATTAAGGATCAAACAAAATAGTAAAAAATCTAACAAAAGCAATATTGAAATATGCCTATTTAAAATGTAAAATATTATAACATTTATTGGCCGCGCTTAAATGGGCGTTTGAGGGTGCAGGAAGCTAAAGAACTTATTCATACGAACCTCGAAATGGCAAAGCATTTAGGGGTAAAAAAGGAGAAAAAAATGAGTAGGAAGTTCAAAAAAGTCAATAAAATAATAAGCTTTTTATTAACGGTACTTGTTTTACTTCCATTAATGCCGGTGAGTAACGCATTTGCGGCAACATCTTATGCCATAACGAAGTCAACACCGACACACGGATCATTTTCAGTGCCGACATCGGGAACCGGCGGAAGCACAAAAACGATATCATCGATAACTCCTGATACGGGTTATTCAATCAGTACGGTCAGGGTAGTGAGAAATGACAACGGAATAGAATTAACGGTAAGCGGGTCGGGCAGTTCACGCACATTTACAATGCCTTACTGAGCTGTAACAGTCAGTGTAACGTTTACAGCCAAATCTTATTCAATAACAAAAACAACGCCGACAAACGGATCGTTTACAGTGCCAACATCGGGAACCACTGGAAGCACAAAAACGATATCATCGATCACGCCTGATACCGGTTATTCAATCGGTACGGTCAGCGTTGTGAGAAATGACAACGGAAACGCATTAACGGTAAGTGGGTCGGGCAGTTCACGCACATTTACAATGCCTGCCAGCACTGTAACAGTCAGCGTTTCGTTTACGGCAATATCTTATACGATCACAAAGTCAACACCGACAAACGGATCTTTTACAGTACCGGCATCGGGAACCGGGGGAAGCACAATCACGATATCGTCGATAAATCCTAATACCGGCTATTCAATAGATATGGTCAGGGTAGTGAGAAATGACAACGGAATAGAACTAACAGTGAGTGGGTCGGGCAGTTCACGTACATTTTCAATGCCTTACTGTGCTGTAACAGTCAGCGTTTCGTTTACAGCAATATCTTATACGATAACCAAGTCAGCATCAACAAATGGATCATTTTCAGTGCCGGCATCGGGAACCATCGGAAGCACGATAACGATCTCATCGATCACGCCTGATGCCAGTTATTCACTTGATATGGTCAGGGTAGTGAGAAATGACAACGGAACAGAATTAACGGTAAGCGGGTCGGGCAGTTCACGTACATTTTCAATGCCAGCGTGTGCTGTAACAGTCAGCGTTTCGTTTACCCTGACACCTTATACGATAATAAAGTCAACACCGATAAGCGGGTCGTTTTCAGTGCCGACATTGGGACCCCCCGGAAGCACAATAACGATATCATCGATCACTCCTGATTTCGGTTATTCAATTGATATGGTCAGAGTCGTGAGAAATGACAACGGAACAGAATTAACGGTTAACGGATCGGGCAGTGCACGCACATTTACAATGCCTTACTGTGCTGTAACAGTCAGCGTAACGTTTAAAGAAATATATGACATAATAAAGTCAACACCGACAAACGGATCATTTACAGTGCCGGCATCGGAAACCGGCGGAAGCACAATAACGATATCATCAATCGCTCCTGATTTCGGCTATTCAATCGATATGGTCAGGGTAGTGAGAAATGACAACGGAACAGAATTAACAATAAGCGGGTCGGGCAGCTCACGCACATTTACAATGCCTTACTGTGCTGTAACAGTCAGCGTTTCGTTTACGCTGACACCTTATGCCATAACAAAGTCAACACCTGTTGCCGGATCGTTTTCAGTGCCGACGTCGGGAACCGGCGGAAGCACAATAACAATATCATCGATCACTCCTGATAACGATTATTCAATTGATATGGTCAGCGTAGTGAGAAATGATAACGGAACAGAATTAACGGTAAGCGGGACTGGCGATTCACGCACATTTACAATGCCTTACTGTGCTGTAACAGTCAGCGTTTCGTTTACCCTGACACCTTATACAATAATAAAATCAACACCGACAAACGGATCTTTTACAGTACCGGCATTGGGAACCCCCGGAAGCACAATAACGATATCATCGATCACTGCTGATTTTGGCTATTCAATTGATATGGTCAGGGTAGTGAGAAATGATAACGGGATAGAATTAACGGTAAACGGGTCGGGCAATTATTTACGTACATTTACTATGCCTTACTGTGATGTGACAGTCAGCGTAACGTTTAAAGAAATATATACGATCACAAAGTCAACACCGACAAACGGTTCATTTACAGTGCCGACGTCGGGAATCGGTGGAAGCACAATAATGATATCATCGATCACGCCTGATGCCGGTTATTCACTTGATATGGTCAGGGTAGTGAGAAATGATAGCGGAACAGAATTAACGGTAAGCGGGTCGGGCAATTCACGCATATTTACAATGCCTTACTGTGATGTAACAGTCGATGTATCGTTTATACTAACACCATATACGATAATAAAGTCAACACCTGCAGACGGATCATTTACAGTGCCGACATTGGGGACTCCCGGAAGCACAATAACGATATCATCGATTACGCCTGATGCCGGTTATTCAATCGATGTTGTCAGCGTAGTGAGAAATGACAACGGAATTGAATTAACGGTAAGCGGATCGGACGATTCGCGCACATTTACAATGCCTTATTGTGATGTAACAGTAGCCGTATCGTTTACCTTGGCGCCTTATGCGATCATAAAGTCAACTTCTGCTGAAGGATCATTTACAGTCCCGGCATCAGGTATCCCCGGAAGCACAATAACGATATCATCGATCACTCCTGATTTTGGTTATTCAATTGATATGGTCAGGGTAGTGAGAAATGACAACGGGATAGAATTAACGGTAAGCGGGTCGGGCAGTTCACGCACATTTACAATGCCTTACTGTGAAGTAACAGTCAATATTTCGTTTAAAGAAACATATGACATAATAAAGTCAACACTGACAAACGGATCATTTGAAGTGCTGGAATCGGGAACCGGCGGAAGCACAATAACAATATCGTCGATCACGCCTGATGCCGGCTATTTACTTGATATGGTCAGAGTAGTGAGAAATGACAACGGAATAGAATTAACGGTAAGCGGGACTGGCGATTCACGCACATTTACAATGCCTTACTGTGCTGTAACAGTCAGTGTATCGTTTACAGCAATACCATATACGATAATAAAGGCAACAACGACAGACGGATCATTTGAAGTGCCTGCATGGGGAACACCCGGTAGCGCGATAACGATATCGATAACTCCCGATATGTGTCGTATAATCGATACGGTCAGGGTAGTGAGAAATGATTCCGGAATGAAATTAACGCTAATCGGGTCGGGCGATATTCGCACATTTATAATGCCTTACTGCGATGTAACAGTCACCGTATCGTTTATGGTAGAACATGATTATGATGCAACTAATGATACTTGCGTGAATTGTGGCAAACATTGTGACTTTAATACTTTCATCGATGTAACCGAGACTGAAGTTGGCGGAAATGCGTTGACGGTTAATTATCGGGTCAATGAGGTAATCCCCGATAATATAATTATAACGATTGGATATGATTGCTATCGTGTTTTGCAAGATCCGTTTCGAAATGATCATAATGTTGAAACAACGCCCGGCAGTTATTCTTTTACGATGCCAATGCCCGAAAGTGTTGCGAGGTATAAGGTCAAAGGATATTATTGGAGTTGGGTATCGGATCATTCTGAAACGAATATTAAAGACTATTGTCTACCCGATTCGCCAGAAACGATTTATCATAAAGTTACAAAATCTGAAGAAGTGGTAGATCAAGTTTCGATAAGTCTTTTGAATGGGCTATATGCAGCTGTTTTTATACCCGCAACAGTGCCTATCGTGATTTCCGTAATCAGTGGTACTGTTATTAGTGTTGGATTGGGTGAAGCACTCTCATCTGTTAGTGAAGGACAGTATGTTGTCATTACCTCGGGATGGGAAGGAGACGAGATCCATGTGCATACGGAAATATACTGCTGCCTTACATGCTATGAGGATCGCATAGAGAAAAACATCGCCCCCATAAGTGTAAATGACATACGGCTGCCACTAGAATAGTTTCGCAATTTACCTAATGGTGGTAAAAAAATAAAATAACGGAACTGTCAACTTTAAAATGTCGGGAAATGCTTGGCCGACTGCGGTCAACATAGAAAAGCTCTTGCCACAATTTACTATAGTTAATACTAAAGTTTCCGTGAAAACACAGTAAAGCAAAGCAGCGCCGACGTTTCCGCCGGCGCTGCTTTCCCCCCCACCAGTCAATTGCTATTTCGCTTTGTCCTTTTCCCGCAGCTCCACGCGGCGGATCTTGCCGCTGATGGTCTTCGGAAGCTCCTTTACAAACTCAATCTCGCGCGGGTACTTGTACGGCGCGGTCACGTGCTTCACGTGCTCCTGCAGTTCCTTTTTGAGCGCGTCGGAGGGCTCATAGCCTTTGGCGAGCACGATGGTGGCCTTCACGATCTGACCGCGGTCGGGATGCGGCACGCCCGTGATGGCGGTCTCCAGCACCGCCGGATGCTCCATCAGCGCGCTCTCCACCTCGAACGGCCCGATGCGGTAGCCGGAGGACTTGATCACGTCGTCCGTGCGGCCCACATACCAGTAGTAGCCTTCCTCGTCCTTCCACGCCACGTCGCCCGTGTGATACATGCCGTCGTGCCATACGCGGTTCGTGAGCTCCTCATCGCGGTAGTAGCCGAGGAACATGCCGGGGTTCACGCCCTTATCAGTGCGCACCACGATCTCGCCCGGCTCGCCCCACTTGGAGGGGTTGCCGTCCTCGTCCACAATCTCCACGTCGAACAGCGGCGAGGGCTTGCCCATGGAACCGGGCTTCGGGGTCATCCAGATGAACGTGCCCACCGTCACGGTCAGCTCGGTTTGGCCGTATATCTCAAAAAGCTTGAGGCCGGTGGCCTTCTCGAACTGGTTGAACACCTCGGGGTTCAGCGGCTCGCCCGCGGTGGTTGCCCACTTCATGTGCGAGAAATCGTACTGCTTGAGGTCCTCTTTGATAAAGTACCGGTAGATGGTCGGCGGCGCGCAGAACGTCGTCACCTTGTGCTCGCAGATGGCCTTAAGCATCTCCGCCGGTACAAACTTTTCGTGGTCGTAAACGAATATCGCGGTCTCCGCCAGCCACTGTCCGTACAGCTTGCCCCATACGGATTTTGCCCAGCCGGTCTCGGAGACGGTCAGGTGCATGCCGTCCGGGTCGGCGTTATGCCAGAACACCGCCGTGGGGATGTGCCCCAGCGGGTAAGTGTACGAATGCGCCACCATCTTGGGCATGCCGGTCGTGCCGGAGGTAAAGTACAGCAGCATGATGTCGCCGTTGTCCGGCAGGTTTTCCGGGGCCGGTTTGACGTACTGCTCGCTCGCCTCCTCCACGCCTTTGTCGTAGTTGAGCCAGCCGTCACAGTCGCCGCAGAGCAGCTTGAGTTCCAGCGTCGGCACGTCCTTGGCGTTATCGATGCGCGTCTTGATCTCGCCGAAGTCCGTGCAGATAATCGCCTTCACGCCCGCCGCGTTCACGCGGTAGGTGATGTCCTTTTCGGTCAGTAGGTGAGTCGCGGGGATCGTGACGGCCCCCAACTTGTGCAGCGCCATGATGGTGTGCCAGAACTGCCAGTCGCGCTTTAATATGATCATCACCTTGTCGCCCTTGCCGATGCCGAGCGAGGAGAGGTAGTTCGCGGCCTTGTCAGATAGGCGCTTCATGTCGCCGAAGCTGAACACGCGCTTCACGCCTTGGTCGTTTGTCCAGTAGAGCGCGGTCTTGTCCGGCTTCTCAGCCGCCAGCTCGTCGAGCACGTCGTAGGCGAAATTGAACCGCTCCGGAACGGTGATCTTAAAGTTTTGCTGAAAGTCCTTGTAGGATGCAAAGTCCGCCTTTGCGTATTTTTCGAATATCCTCATCGTATCCCCCTATTTGGCAATGATGGCAAGGAAGCGGCAAGTGCCGCCCACGGCCTGCATGGCGTGCGGATGCTGCGCGTCAAAGTAGACCGCGTCGCCCTCGTGCAACAGCAGCTCCTGCTTGTCGATGTAGAGCATCATGCTGCCGGATAGCACGTAGTCAAACTCCTGTCCCTCGTGCGCGTTCTGGTGCGATTTCGCGTCGGTATCCTTCGGTTCTACCGTGACGAGGAACGGCTCCATCTTCTTGTTCTTGAAAATGTAGGCCAGATGCTCGTACTTGTACTCCTTGCGGCGCTCCAGCTTGAGGCCTTCGCCGTGCTTGACGAACGAGCATACCGAGAGCCGCGGCGCTTCGCCCATCATCAGATCGACGATGTCCACGCCCAGTTTGCCCGCCACGGAATACAGCAGCGAGAACGAGAAATCGTGTTTGCCTGCCTCATATTCCAGGTATTCCGCCTCTGTGAGATGCACCGCCTGCGCCATCTCGGCCACGGTCACGTCCATAATCTCGCGCAGCGCTTTCATGCGCTGGGCGATCAGCATAATTCGCTCTTCCATGGGGTATCCCTCCTTTTATATTTCCGGGAAATAAAAAACACCTCAATCCCATCTATGGGACGAAGTGTGATTCGCGGTACCACCCAGTTTGGCCAAAAAAGGCCCACTCAAGGCTCTGACAAGCCCGTTGCGTGTAACGGTGCACATTCCGTCGGCCTTTACTCGTTTCAAGGCCGCCGCTCGGGAAGTGATTGCAGTCTGCGCGGCTTTTGCCTCCTTCCACCAGCCGGAGGCTCTCTGTAAAAAGCGCTTGCGCGACGCATCTTCCGTCTACGCGTTTGATATTTCTATTATCGTAACATAGCAGCAAGGCAAAGTCAAGCGACGGGGCTGCGCAAAAAGCTCAGCAAAATGGGATTCAGCGCTTCTGAATTGCGCAGCGGAAAGTCGTGGCGCGCGCCGGGTAGTATGATCGTTTTGCAACGCGGATTGCGCCGCCCAAGCTCTTCGACCGAATGCTTCATCTCCTTGATTTCCTTCTCGCCGCACACCGCGAGCATGGGGATGCGCACACTGGAGTAGCCGGGCAGATCGTCAAGGAAAATGCGCCTGGTAAACCACGCGGCGTACTGCTCTTTGGTGATATTGCGCGAATAGCCCGCCATGAATTCCGTCTGCTCGGGTGTGAAGCCCCAGTACTTCGCCTGAATCCGTACGAGACTGCTTACCCGCATCAGTGCGGCCATGATGCCCGCCAGCTTTCCATACATCCGCACGGTCTTCTCGGTGGAACAAACCCAGGGGCTTAAGAAGGCCGCGCGGTCGAACAGCGCCTCGTGCCGCGTTGCCAGCGCGACGGAGAGCTGCCCGCCCATGGAATGCCCGACGAGCGAAACCTTTTCCTTGCCGAGATCGCGAATGATCTCCAGCACGGCGGCGATGGCCTTGTCGGGCGTATAAGGCTCAGCGGTCTCCTGCCCGCTGCCGTAAAGGTGCGGTACGACGAAGTGATACCCGGCGAGCGCTTCGTATTGCCGGGCGAATGTATCCACCACGCCCGCGCCGTGCAGCAGCACCACCGTGGGGTTTTCGCGGCTGCCATATTCGTCAAAATACATTGCGAGACCTCCTTTGCAGTACCAGCCTATGTGATAAGCGCCATCCGTATGAATATATCGTTACCGACTGGCGTTTCCTTAAAATACGTATTGATGACGGAAAAGCCGAAGCGCTCGTAGCAGACGATCGCGCGCCGGTTGAACGAACGCACCTCGAGTTCCAGCCGCCTGTCGGGCGCTGCACGCTTTGCCTCCGCAACGATCAGCGCCAGCACGGCTTTGCCTAGCCCCTTGCCGCAGCATTCGGGTTTGAGGCCGAGGCTTACCAGCAGGCAATGATCTTGCGGGCGCAGGCGGAAAAAGCCGACCAACTGACCCTGTTCATTCCTCAGGGAATAAAACTCGCGTACGCGCACCGCCTCGTCCGCGATGCCCCAGCGCTGGGAAACGACCGTCTCCCAACCGGGGATGTTATACACGGCGTATTCGCCTTCGTAGTGCCACGCGCATACTTCGCGGGCATCCGCTTCGCTCAGCGGCGCGACGTGCAGCGGCTTATCGATTGGTTCTTCGTGATGCATGGCAATACTCCTCTCCCGTTATTATATATCAAAACTGCGCAAAGGTAAAAGGCACCAATAGCGCGATAATTCGTTAAATAATTATTGATTATCAATATTATTTTTGTTATAATCGGAACGATAATAAAGGTTTCCAAATTTATAAATGGCTGCACAAGGAGGAGATATGGCGGCAACGCTTTTGAAGGTCGTCCGGCGCAATGCGGTCATCTACATTCCGGCCCTGCTGCTCGGCGTCGCCCTGCTGTGGCTGTACCGCGCAGCGGACGAAGCGGCGTTGCGCGTGCTGCTCTGGCCTTACGCCAAAGCCACGGAGCTATTCTACCATATGGACCTGCGCTATATGGCGGGCGCGGGATACTGCGCCGCGGGCGGCGTTTTTGCGATCGGCAAGGCCTGCATGGGCATCAACTTCGCCGTAATGATGTTTTTCATGCTCATATTCGCGTTCACGCACCGCTTTGAGGGCTATCGCAAGATCATATGGCTGCCGCTGTCCCTGTTGATATCAGTCGTCGTTGGCGTGGCTGTAAGCTGCATTCGAATTGTCGGCTCGATACCGTTCGCAGCAATCGATAAATTCGCGACGCTGCATACCGCCCTGGGCGCGGCGCTCTACCTCGCTGCGCTGGCGGGTGCCTATCTGGCGACAAAAAGAATATTGGGAGGATTGCCTAATGAAAAAGCTGATTGAGCCGCGTAAGATGCTGCTGTTCGTCACGCTGCCCCAGACGGCGCTGGCCGTCAGCCTGTCCTGGCTGCTCGCAGCCACCGGCTCCGATGCGGTAATGGCGATGCTCATCGGCGTGTTCGCCGCGTGCGCGGCGTTTACCATATACGCGCTGCTGCGCTATCACCGGGAGGCGGGGGACAAAGCGGTTTATATCGCGCTCGCGGCGGTCTATGCCGTCACCGCCGTGGCGTCCGTCCCGCTGCTGGAAAACTCGCTGTCCATCGGCGGAGTCAGCGTGCGCCTGCTCTCTCTGCTGCTCTGCGCAGTGCCCGTGGTCGGCTCGCTCTTTGCGCTTGCATCCTTCTCCGGCGGTAAGGCGGATATCGTGCGGTACATCACCGGCATCGTGGCGGTGCCGCTCGTATTCTTTATCGCGTTCAACGTCGCGATCGGCGTGGGTGTGAGCACCGTGGCCATACTGCTGATCATTGCTGCGGTATTTATCGTCGCACTGCTTCTTATTAAGACGCTGATGCTGCGTAAAAACCAGCCGCTGGACCGGGCGGAAACCTCCGGCAAAAGGCGGATTGTGCTCTTTGCCATTTTTTCGCTGGCGCTGCCGCTGATCGGCCTGGCGCTGAACCTCTCCATGAACAATCTCGTGGGTGATTTCTCCCATCCCGTATTTTTCATCGTCCCCGTCGTAAACGGTATTTTGCTGCTGATGAGGCCTTTTGCCGACTGGAGGCTGCGGCTGCTGTGCTTCTTTCTGACCGCCGCGGCGACGACATACCTCATATACTTCTTTGTTGTATTCCTGCCGTATCTGCCGATCGGGTTCTACGGGCTCATCATTCTGCTGGGCGCATTCATGTTTACGCCCGCCGCTGCGCTCGTGATGCAGATCGTCTACCTCGTCCGGGAGTGGCCGCAGGTCGCCAAAGCATCGGGCGCGAAGCGCACGCTGCTCGTCTTCGTCGCGGGGCTTATGCTGCTGCCGGCAATCGTGCTCACCGGCTTTGTCGGAGACCGTCATAACTTCGACATGGCCGCGTCGTATCTGGAATCGAGCGAAGCCGCCTCGGGGGAACCGGTCGATCTTGCAAAGCTGCGGCGGGCGCTCGATAATGCGAACAGCGATTACCGCTGGAGTGACGACCTCATGGACCCGGTAAGACAGGATAATACGCCGATCATCTCTGCGGTATATGCCCAGGTCGTGTTCGGGGACACCGCCTTGCAGCAGGAAAAGGTAGAAAGGCTGGAGAAGCTGTTCTTCAACCAATATGACACCGAAGAGACGACGAAGGGGCTGACCATTAACGAGAACGATCTGACCACGGTCAGCCTTACGGATGTGGGCACGCAGACGGTCTATGATGCCGAAATGGGCGCATACCGCACGTGGGTGAACCTGACGCTGCAGGGATCGCCCGACGAATGGGACCAGGAGTATGTCGCTGGGTTTTCCCTGCCCGACGGCGCGTATATCAGCGATTACTACCTCGATGTGGCCGGAAAGCGCAAGTACGGCATACTCGCGGACGACCGCGCGGCAATGGCGGTATACAAGGATATCGTCGAAGTCAAGCGGGACCCGGGCATCATCCACTACACGGGGGACAACGAGCTGGAGCTGCGTGTGTTCCCGTTCTCGGAGAATGAGATCCGCCATACCGGTTTTGAGATCATCCATGCCTTCCCGCTGAGTTTCAGCCTTGGCGGACAGATGGTCAATATTACGGCTGGGAGTTCTGACGGCGAGTTTGCGGCAGACGGCGGCGTGCTGATCTCTGCGGACTTCAAGAAAACGCTGCCCCGCGCGCAAACCAGGCCGCAGCGGGTCTACTTTGTGGTGGACTGCTCGGAGGGGAGCGATATCGGCTACCAGGTATCGCAGATTGAAGATTACGCCGCGCTGAGCGGCATCGATACGGCCAAGGTGATGTTCGCGTCGTACCGCTTGAGTCAAACCGATCTAGCGCATATCGGGGAGGCGGATGTAACATCCGAGTGCGGCTTTAACCTCGCGCTGGCAGTCAAAACGATACTCACTGAAAACGGCGACGCGACCATTCCGATCATACTGTTTACCACGCAGAACGAGTACGGCGCGGTATTCCCCGAGTATATCGCCGCGCTCGCGAAGCAGTACCCGGAAACTCGGAGCTACTATCAGCTCAACGCCGACATGACGCTGACGCCCTACGACTTGGAAACGGGGGAAAAGTCAGACAAAACTCAAGCCGTGCCGGTGATTGGTGCGCTGAGCTACCGCGGCCAGCGCGTTGCGGATGATGGGCTTTCCGAACTCGTTCTGGCGCAGCCGCAGCCGCAGCTCGAACTGTCTGGAAACCAATACCGGGATGCGCTGGCGATAGCCGCGGTTTATAAGAGTGATGCGAGCCGGACCGGCGCGGAGACGCTGAAGCTGCTGCGCGCGAGCTTCAGGGCCCACATGCTTACGCCAGAGACTGCATTCATCGTGGTCGAAACCAACGCGCAGGAAGCCCAGCTTTACGAGTTGCAGGAACAGCTTCTCAGCGAATACAGCGAAGTGGCCGCGCGGGAGACATTGGCCGAACCCTCCGAACTGGTTTGCCTCGTGGTCGTGGCGATGGGCATTGGAATATGGATCGTTTGGCGAAACGTAAAAACCAAGCGCAAGAAGGTGCAATCCTAGCTGGCGAATACAGCAAGAAAAACAAAACGGCTCACAATCCTGTGAGCCGTTTTTGGTGGAGACAGCTGGACTCGAACCAGCGACCCCTCGCATGTGAAGCGAATGCTCTACCGACTGAGCCATGCCTCCAAAGGGTACCGCCAGCTTCATGCCCGACGGTATTGCATATTATAAACCATCCCAAGACGTTATTCAATCCCTTTTTGTCAGAAATTTTCGAGGAATCCGTTGCCGCTGCCGACGTGGAACAACGCGGAGTTAATGACCGCAATACATTCACGCATGTAGCTGCCTACGCGCACCGCAAGCGGCGTTTGGGCGGGCAGACCGAATGCGGTGAGTCCCAGGTCCGACGCGAGCATCTTCGCACGGTAAACGTGATAGTCGTTCGTCGCGATGGCGACCGGACGGGTTTCAATGCCCAGTTCCCGCATAATAGCGAGTGCGTTCTGCAGATTTTCCTCGGTGCTGGTCGATGTCGTTTCGGCATAGATGCGCGCTGCATCGATGCCGCGGGAAAGCAGGTAATCCCTCATCGCTTCGGCTTCGGGACGCGGTTCGTTGCTGCCCTGACCGCCGGTCACGATGCAAAGCGTGTTTTCATGCGCCATGAGGTACTTGTACGCGGCGTCGAGCCTCGTTTTAAGCGAGAGTGACAGGTGTCCGTCCGGAAATATGCCACAGCCCAGCACGACCACACTGCCCGCTTCCTCGTCGGGCGGCGGCGCGCTCGCGGCAAAGATGATCAGCGCCTCCACGAAAACAAATATGGCGAGCCCAAGGCAGACCACTGAGGTCACGATGATCCGCAGCTTTTTATCACGGAAAAGGGGCCCTTTATGCTTCAGCCGATATATGCTGTAAGCGATTAACACCACGCCTGCCATGCCGGGTAACACCGTACCCAGGTTGATGCCGCTCGTGACACAGAGCGCAGCAACCGTCGCGATTATCCCGACAGCGCCGAGCGCGATGAGCGCCCATAATAAAATCTTTTTTACCATGCTCCCATTTTATGCGATTCAAACGCTGTTTGCAACCAAGGGTGTTGACAAGAACTATATCAACATGATATAAGTATATCAAGATGATATAAGCAAAGGAGACCAACCATGCCGAAGGAAAACACGACGCGCTTTATTATCCTGGGCCTGCTGAGCCACGAGCCTTTAAGCGGTTACGATATTAAAAAGCGGGTGGACTTGATCGTAAGCCATTTCTGGAACGTGGGCTTTGCGCAGATATACCCCACGCTCGCAGAGCTGGAGCGCGAGGGACTGATCAAAAAGATGGATGCGGAGGAAACCCGCGGCCCGCAAAGAAACGTCTTCGAGGCCACGGAAAGAGGACGGCTGGCGCTCCGACAATGGCTGGAACAACCCGCTGCCAAGGAATACACCAAGTACGAAATTTTGCTCAAGCTCTATTTCAGCGCCGGTATGCCGGTTAAGCAAAGCGTGCTGGCCATACAGGATTTCCGCGAGCGGCAGCAGCGCAGCCTCGACATGGTCCAGGGCTTTAAAAAGCAACTGGAGTCCGTGCTCGATCAGGAAGCGGACCACCTGTATTACTACCTGACGGTGCTGTTTGGGGAGCGCGTCTACGACGCTTATCTTTCGTGGGCGGATGAAGCGCTGCGCCTGCTGGAGCAGGCAAAAGAACAAAAGGAGGGCAAGTAATGAAACGTCAAAAAACGAGGAAGACACTGCTGTTCATATCCATGCTGCTCTTCCCGATTACGCTCAACTATCTTTCACCGTACCTTGTAATCCGGGGCGGGTTCGAGGGTGCCGTCGCGGGGAGTGCCCTGCTGTTTGCGGGACTGTTTTTAAGCTCGTTGTTTTTCGGGCGGGCATATTGCGGGTGGGTTTGCCCGGTAGGCGGCCTGCAGGATGCGGCTGCCGCGGTCAATGACAAACCGGCGGGACGCCGGATGAACGCGATCAAGTACATCATCTGGGTGCCATGGCTGGGCGCAATCGCGGCGGGGTTCATCATGGCAGGCGGTATCAGGCTGATTGACCCGATCTACTGCACGGATTACGGCATATCGATATCCCAGATGAACGGTGTAGTGATCTACTTCATGGTGGTTGCGGCCATCGTGACACTGTCGCTGACGCTGGGGAGGCGGGCGTTTTGCCACTGCGGTTGCTGGATGGCACCCTTCATGGTGCTGGGCAGCCTGCTCCGCGAAAAGCTGCACATCCCCGGCCTGCGGCTGACCGCTGACGCCGACAAATGCACGGGCTGCCGCGCCTGCGAAAAACACTGCCCAATGAGCCTTCCCGTACGCGAAATGGCCAAATCCGGGCAGCCATTTCATACCGAATGCATACTCTGCGGCGGCTGCGCCGACCGTTGCGCGCAGGGCGCGCTGCATCTGGGGTTCAGTACCGCGAAGCCCTGCGCTCAAATCATTGAACCAACCGCCATCGACCATACGAAAATGCCGCTTTGAGAGCGGTTTTTTTCTGTTTGGCGCCGCGTTGTTGGCGCTTTTGCTTTGCTCAACAAAGATTTATTTCAAATGTTCGTGCCCGCAGACGTTCAAAAGTCTGTCTGTGCATAGTTGTCTTTTTTGTAGTTAAAATAAGACCAACGATAACTGGGGAAAAATCAGCAGAAGGAAAAACACAGTGTTGGGCTATTTCAAAAAAGTACGCACATACAGAAAAGCTAAAAAAGAAGCGGAGCAGCAGAAACAGAGTTGTAAGCCCGCTTCTTCGGAGAGCCTTGCGAGCGCACTCGATCAGAACATCGCACTGTTCAAGCAGCGGCTGGGTAACAGCTCGGATATCGTGATCCGCGACTTTCAGATGGATGGCGACAAGGGGCTGCGCGGTGCCATCATGATGGTGGACGGCCTCGCGAACCAGGATAACGTCAATCTGAGCATTTTAAAGCCCATGATGTACGAGGCCGGGCACAAAATGAAAACAGACGATACCGGCGTTCCCGATATCGACAGTTTGAGCCGCGAATTTCTGTCGGTCGCGGATGTGAAAAAGCACGCCACTGTGGACGAGGTGCTGGGGGACCTGCTTTCGGGTAACACGATCGTGCTCTTGGACAAGGCGAAAGAGGCTCTGTCTATCGGCTTGCGCAAGTGGGAAAAACGCGGGGTCGATGAGCCCCAGACCGAATCGGTGGTGCACGGCCCGCGCGAAGGATTTACCGAAACGCTGCGTGTCAATACGTCCATGCTGCGCCGCAAAATCAAGAACCCCAACCTTCGCCTTGAAGCCATGAAAATCGGTGAGCAGACGCAGACGGACATCTGCATTGCTTATATTGAAGGTATCGTTCGGCCGGGGCTCATTGATGACCTGAAAGGAAGGCTTGAAGCGATCTGCACGGACTCCGTGCTCGACTCGGGCTATATCGAGGCGTATATCGAGGATGCGCCGTATTCGATATTTCCGACAGTGGGTAACAGTGAGCGACCTGATACGGTGGCGGGGCGGCTGCTGGAGGGGCGCGCGGCGATCATCGTAGATGGTTCGCCGTTCGTGCTGACCGTGCCGATGGTGTATATCGAGAGCTTCCAGTCGTCCGAGGATTATTATATCCGTCCATATTATGCGTCGGCACTGCGCATTATCCGCGTAATCTGCTTTTTAATTACCATACTCGCCCCAGCCCTGTATGTCTCACTGACGACGTTTCATCAGGAGCTGATCCCGACACAACTCTTGTTTACCATGACAGCGGGGCTTTCGGGCGTGCCGTTCCCGGCACTTGTGGAGACTCTGATCATGGTGCTGATGTTCGATATATTGAAGGAAGCGGGCGTGCGGCTCCCGAAACCCATCGGCAGCGCAGTCAGCATTGTAGGCGCACTGGTCATCGGCCAGTCGGCGGTTTCCGCGGGGATTATCGGACCCTTCATGATCATCGTAGTATCCGTGACGGCCATTGCGAACTTTGTGGTACCTTCACAATCGGATTCGATCGCAATCATGCGGTATCTGTTCTTGATACTGGGGGGGTTTCTCGGTGGATTCGGTATCATGATGGGCCTTTTGTCCATGCTCCTCTATCTGGTTTCGCTTAAATCTTTTGGCATGTACTATATGTCACCCATCGCGCCGTTCAATAAGCAGGGGATGAAGGATTGCTTTGCGCGCATGCCGCTGTGGCAGATGATCAAGCGCCCGTTCACACCGGGGTCTGCAAACGACATCCGCCGCAGAAAACGCGAAGAACCAGCCCAAAAGGGGGCTGATACGCGGTGAAAAGATGCCTGAAAGCTTTAACCTGCGCCGTACTCATCCTATCCACGCTAGGGTTGGTTGGCGGATGCGGCAGCGCGCGCGAACTCAACGAGTTGGTGATTGTGCTGGGAATTGGCATGGATAAAGGGGATGATCCGGGAACGTTGAAAGTAACCGCACAGATAGTGCTGCCCAGTAAGATATCCAGTTCTTCCGGAGGCGGATCGTCCCCATCCGGCAATGAAGAACCGTACTACAACCTTGCAAGTACGGGGAAAAACACGTTTGAAGCCGTGCGTGAATATACGCATTTGGTATCCGGAAGGCTCTATATTGCCCATTCGCAAGTTTTCGTCATTGGGCGGGATATGGCGGAGGAGGGCATCGCGCCGTTCCTGGACTTTTTCGTCCGGGCTGGTGAAACGCGTCCCAACACCAAGATCGTAATTTCAGACTCCACCGCTGCCGAGGTACTGGGTATATCGCCCAAGCTTACCATGCTGCCCGCTACAAACCTCAGTAAGCTGATTGAAGCGCAGATGGACAATTCACAATCCACGGAGGCGACGCTGCTCGATTATGTCAACGCCATGCAGAGCAGTGCCGCCTCATTCATCGCACCGATCGTCAAGGCTGAGGAAAGAGAGGGAGAGCAGACCGTAGCCGTTTCAGGTATGGCGGTATTTAAGCAGGACAAAATGGTAGGGGAACTCACCGAGGACGAGGCACGCGGTGTGCTATGGATAAAGAACAAGGTGAAAAGCGGCATCATCAATGTGGATATCAATGGGGGAATAGCCGCGCTTGAGATTACCGGAGCGCAGAGCAAGGTATCCCCGGTCGTGTCGGACGGCAAGGTGACCATGAAGATCGACGTCTCAGTAAACACCGTACTGGGTGAACAGACCTGTATGGAAAATCTGGCCACGCAGGAGAAAATGAAGGAACTTCAGGAACTTGTAAAATCGGCGGTATGCAACGAAATCGCAGCGGCGTATCAAAAAGCGGCCGCGCTGGACGCCGACGTTTTTGGTTTCGGCGACCTGGTGCATAAGCATGAAAATCAGGATTGGAAAGAGATGGAGCCTAAGTGGGATGAAATGTTCCGGGCGCTTACGCTGGAGATTCGGGTTAACGCGGCGATTAAATCGGTAGGCGCGGTGGAAGAACCGGCGTGGTATAAAAAAGAGAAATGATCGTGACGGAAGGAGAAAAAAGCGAAATGCGGGGACATAAAACATGGTACTGTTGATCATTGCGGCATTTGCTTTGCTCGTTTTTATACAGGTACCGAGACTGCGAAAGGAAAAACGGAAAAAAGAACTTGTGTTTTTTTGCATATTGACGGCGACCGGCTTTTTGCTTTTTATTCTGTTGAATGCGGGCGTTAAAATACCGGGACCCATAAAAATTGTGATGGGCTTTTTAGATAAAATAGGGCTGCATTATGCTGCAACGGGCTGAAAAGATATGAGCGATAAGATTAAAACCAACCAATTTATATTTTTAGGCGTCAGCTTTATTATGGGCTCGAAGCTGCTGATTACGATGGTGGATGGCATTACGGGTCAGGATACCTGGCTGGTTGTAATTGGCGGCTTTCTGATCAGTATACCTTTTCTGCTGATCTATGCGCATCTTGCCAAGCGGTTTCCGGGGAAAACGCTGATTCAAATGAACGATATCATATTCGGTAAAGTGGTCGGCAAGATCATCTCGGTGGTTTATCTGTTATATTTTTTCTCTTTGCTGACGTTCAACATCACGGACTTATCCGGGTTTTATACGGTCTATGTGATGCCGGGAACGCCCGAAATGGTGTTTATTGTGGTCCTGGTACTGGTCAGCGCGTTTGCAGTCAAACGGGGAATGGCGGCCGTAACCAAACTCGGCATGCTGGCTGCGATATTTGCGGTTGGGACAGCAACATTGACTTCCGCTTTGCTGATCGGGAATATGGACTTCTCCAACTTCCTGCCGGTGCTCGAGAAACCGGTAATGACCTATGTTCAGGCAACCAATATCATCGTTGAACTGCCTTATCTTGAGGTGGTTGCCATGTTGATGCTGATGCCGCTCATTGGTGATTTTAAAAAGATCACGCGTTCATGGGTAACAGGTGTGCTGATTGCGGCGCTGCTGATTCTTCTGATCGTGGTGCGGGATACGGCTGTGCTCGGCCCCGCGTCGAACATACTCGGGGACAACTCATACGAAGCGGTAAGGCTGATTAATATCGGCGAGTTCCTGTCCCGTATCGAGCTGTTCATCGCGCTCAACAATACCGCTCTGTTGTTCATCAAGACGAGCGTACTCTATTACGCGACGGTGACTGCGTTTTCACAGATATTCAAAATTGAAAAGAGCAACTCGCTCATATTGCCGCTGGGCAGCATCGCTATGGTGTTTGCCGCGGTCAAAGTGGAGTCTGCGGTGATCCACACGGTTTGGGGGGCGCAGTACGCGCCGGTGTTCTCGTTTCCGTGCACCATACTCTTCCCGGTTCTGATGGTGATCGTCGCGGCTGTGCGCAAGCTCAGAACCGCGCCGGAGCCGATGCTCCCGCTTAAAACTCCCGCAAGCTGAGCGTACCTGTGATCAAACACAATCGAAAAAAGCCCGGACTGCAGGGCTTTTTGTTTTAATACTCAAAGCTTCGCCGACCAGCGAACCGAATCCCCGTTTGTTACATAATATATATTGTTTAATTGTATAGGGGGGGTGCAATGATGCAGGAACAATTAGCACCGTATATTCCCGCCGAACAAAATCGGCTTGTCTTCCGTACGCCGCCCGGCTCACGGCATATTCCGGCGGGTCAGACGGTCCGCCTGACCGATAGCATACCCGGAGGCATTCCGACAGCCAATTTCTATACCATCCGAACGTATGCCGTTTGCAGGCGCGACGGAACCGTACCCGTTGCTTTCTATATCAACGTGCTGGACGCGGAAAACGATGAACTCATATTCAATCTGGATCAATTTACACTGCAGCCCGGGGAAAGCCTCACACGTGTTTACGATGTTCCCGGCCGCGCGCTGGTCGTATTCGCGGCAGCGGCTTCGGGGACAGGCGGCACGGGAGTTGATTTTGGTGTTTTGGGATTTGGCCCCAGGGTGTACGCCTGCGGCCATATGCTGGGCCGTTAATGCGTGATTTTTAGAAAGAGGTGTTATATGAACATTCCAAGCAGCCTGATGCTGGATAACCGCGAAGAATACCTCAGGCAGATTGGTGCGTCGCCGCAGGCGCCCATACAGTCTGCGGCAGAGAATATTGGACCGGAGTCATACGGCTGCCACAGAAGGCGCCGGTTGGCTTATATCTGCGTATACGCCGATAATTATGTTTCCGTGGTAGACATCGACAATGCCCGAAAGCTGCTGGATATACCGGTGGGCAGCGGGCCGCTCGATATCGATATCAACCGGGTCAGCCTTTACGCGTATGTATCCAATTTCTTTGGAAACACGATCTCCATGATTGACCTGCGTGATAACCGGACGGTCAGAACCGTCCCGGTGGGTCTTTCACCCGCCGGAGTAAGGCTCTCTCCGCAGGGGCGGTTTTTATATGTTGTCCATTACGGGCAGCCTTCTGTGTATGTGCTGGATGCGTACAGTCTGGAGCGAGTGACGGAGATCCCGCTGCCTTCAATCGGTTTTCAGATCGACATTACGGAGAACGGCACACTGGCTTTCGTGAGCCTGCGCAATGCGGCGCAGATTGCGGTAATCGACTTGTCAGTCAATCTCGTTGCCAAGGTGATCCCCGCCGGGGCGGGTACCGAAGACGTGCGCATCAGCCCGACAAATCGGCTGGCCGTGATCTCGAACGAGGACGGCAATACGATTACCCCCGTAAACGTTGCGCTGGCTGAACCTGCCACGCCTAATATCCCTACGCCTGCCGCGCCGGTAGGCCTCGCGTTTACGCATGGCGGCAGTCGCCTCTATTGCGCGAATCGCGGGGATAACTCCGTATCGGTGTTCGACGTCTTTTCGCACAGCGAGATCACAAAAATCCCTGCCGGGCAAGGCCCTTACGGCGCTGAGGCGACGGCAGGCGGCCGCCTGCTCGTCGTTACGAATTCTTATGAGAGCACTATTTCGATCATTGATACGCACTTGAATGCGGTGATATCCACCGTGACGGTAGGTTATGCGCCGGCGTTTCTGGCGATACTTTAACCTGTGTTTGCAGGATTTTTAACGTCCTGAGAAAAGGCGGATTCCCTGGCATCTGCTTTCCCCCGGGCCTTCATTTATCGCAGTATAGGAATGGTTTCGGGTTTCATGGGAATAGGATGTTAAGAAAAGTTGGCAGGAGAAAGTTTCAGTGCATCGGGAGCGGGGGATGACGGGCAAAGGCACGGCGCGGGGAATAAAAAAGGTAGTTTTAATTGGGTCGGGTACGCTGGCGCTGATCCTCGCGGCGGCGGGGCTTTTCATCCCCCTGCTTCCAACGACGCCGTTTCTGCTGCTATGCGCGTTTTGTTACCTGCGAAGTTCGAAACGGCTGTATCACTGGCTGACCCGGCACCGAATTTTCGGAAAGTACATCGATCATTATATGATGCATAGGGCGCTTCCCCGGGGCGTTAAAGCGGGGATGCTGATATGCCTTTGGCTGTCGCTAACGATTTCGATTCTGCTGATATATAGCCTGCCGGTACGGATATTGCTGTTGGTCGTGGGTTTGGGGGTCAGCATCCACCTGCTGAGTATCCGGACGTCCAAGCGGGAACAAAAAGGCGGAATCCGTGATGCGAGAGATCGGGCTTAACGGATATGGCGGCCTTATAATAGCCCAGCTGAATAAGGCCCGAAACTCAATGATTCGTTTCTCCGCTGTTCGTGCTGGCCGGCTTGCCGTTGAGCTCTGCGCCGATAAGCGCTTCGCCGCGATAGACGAGTTTGAGCGAGAAAAAAGGCTCACCGCTGTCCAGCAGCCGAAGAAAGATGCGGTCCCCTTCCCACAGCGTCAGCTCATAAAGCCGCTGCTTGCTGATCCAGGCAAGCTCGCCCTCGTCGCAGGGCTGTCGATCACCGGTCCAGCCGGTGCAGGTAAAAAGGTGCATGTACTCGCAGGGCCATTCGTCGGAGACGAAGGTGACGATGCCGCGGTAACGCCAGTCGGTGACGGAGAGGCCGGTTTCCTCGCGGACCTCGCGGCGCATGCAATCCTCGGGGCTTTCGCCGTCCTCAAACTTGCCGCCCACGCCGATCCACTTGTCGCGGTTGAGGTCGTTCTCTTTTTTAGTGCGGTGGAGCATCAGGTACTCTCCGTCCCGCTCCAGATAGCACAGCGTCGTATTGATCATATCGGTCCTCTAGTTTTTCAGATTCCGCTGCTCGAGCTTGCGTTTGTTGCCGCACTCGTCAACGATATACGTATTATCGAGCTGCTGTTTGAGGTTGCTGCGGAACATGGCGACATACGCCTTGCGCAGCGCGGCTTGCTCCGCCTTCTCTGCTTCGGTCAGCCCTTCGGCCTTGGCTTTTTTCGCGAGCTGGTTGATGCGTTCGATTTCTTCAGGTTTCATCGGTATTACTCCATGGTTGTTTTTTGGTATGCGGGCAGTGCCCGGGGGATTCATCGCATCACTATTGTCCTCTGAGAAGAGGTGCTTTAGTCCGATAAACGGCCAGCATATGAGGCCGCATCGGCTGGGCAATGCCGTTTATCGTATTATAGCATAAAGCGTGCAATCTTTGCCCGGTATTCAAACGCGTCTTAATCAGAATAAGGGCCTTTTTGTTCGCATTTAGAGCGCAAACAGATTTCAATCAATGATTGCTACTTTTTGAGATAGTCTGGGAGTGCAATAAAAGTTGCCGTAAATGCCGTAGCTTTTAATTTTTCATATTGACAAGACGCCCCTGATGTGAGACACTTCTCACGTGAGAACACTCTCGCATAATCGCATAACCGAGGTGATACCAATGCCTAAAGAGACTTTTCTGAACCTCCCCGGTGAAAAGCGCAAACGCATATTTGATGCGGCTGTGCAGGAATTTTCGGCGCGCCGGTTCAGCGATGCGTCCGTTAATAACATCGTTAAGAACGCCGGAATCCCGTGGGGAAGTTTCTACCAATACTTCGACAACAAGGAGGATTTGTTCTCCTATGTATACAGTGAGATACTTCGTGAAAAACGCGAATTGATGCACCGTCAGGATGTATATGACGCGAATGCAGACGTGTTTACAATGTGCATTCAAACCACACTGTCAACCTACGAGTGGAGCAGACTGCGTCCCGATTATGCAAAAATCGCTTTGTTGATGGAAGCTGACGACAGCGAACTCATCACGCGGCTACGTGCTGAATCCATGCTGGGGTTGATAGAGATGGTGGAGCGTGACAAAACGCGAGGCTTTATCAGACAGGACGCGGACTCCGCCTTGGTAGCGAATATGCTGTATTCACTAATACTCAGCGAATATTTTAATACGGATATGGACGCACAAGCGTTCAGTAAAAAACTCGACAGCACCGTTGAAATAATTAAGCACGGGGTTTCGGCGAACCCGAAAGGAGAATGATGATGTCAAACACTTATGTGTTGGATTTCAAAGAAACAGACAGATCAATGTTGCAGTTGGTCGGCGGCAAGGGCGCAAATCTTGGAGAACTGTCGCATGTCGACGGTATTCTGGTGCCGGAAGGCTTTTGCGTCACGACAGAGGCTTTTCGCGCAGTGGTGAGCAGCAGTGAAGAAGTGCGCTCACTCATTGATGAACTCGGCCCGCTCCACGCGGACAACCGAGAAAAAATCGAAAGCGTCTGCTCTAAAATTCGTGTTGTCATCGAGAACCTTCAAATACCGACTGAAATCTCCGCCGCAATAAAGCGGAGGCTTTCGGCGCTGGGAGAGCGGTATGCTTATGCGGTTCGTTCAAGCGCGACGGCAGAGGACTTGCCGACAAATTCTTTTGCCGGACAGCAGGACACATACCTTAACATCATTGGGTTCGACTCAATTCTGCTGAACGTCAAGAAGTGCTGGGCATCACTGTTCACCGATCGGGCAGCTGTATACCGCATACAAAACGGCTTCGATCACAGCAGAGTATTGCTTTCGGTGGTGGTTCAGCGTATGGTGTTTCCGCAGGCGGCAGGAGTTATGTTTACCGCCGACCCAATCACCCAAAACCGAAAGGTGCTGACAATCGACGCGAGCTTCGGGCTGGGCGAGGCGTTAGTATCGGGTCTGACCAACGCGGATTTATACAAGGTTCGCGATGGCAGGCTGCTTGAAAAAAAGATTGCCACGAAGAAACTTGCGATCTATGCCCTTGAAAAAGGTGGTACGGAGGAACGCTCCGTTCCAACCGAAAAACAAAACGCTCAAACGCTTACTGACGAGCAAATATTACAGCTTGCAACTATCGGACGTAAATGCGAGACTCATTTCGGTTGCCCGCAGGATATAGAGTGGGGACTTTGCGAAGGCTTGTTCTATGTTATACAGAGCCGGCCGATTACGACACTCTACCCGGTCCCGCGGTCTACTGACGGTAAGAATCATATCTATATCTCATATGGGCACCGGCAAATGATGACGGATGCATTCAAACCGCTGGGCATCTCGTTCTTTAAAATTTTGGATAAGAGCCTTGGCAGACCCGAGATGAGCGTTTCCGGCGGACGCTTCTGGCGCGATTTATCGTTTGAACTTACATCGGCAATCTACAAAAGAGTCACCATCAGCAGTTTTTCTCAGGTTGATGTGTTGATGCAACGTGCATTGATCAACGTGATGAAGCGAAAGGACTTTGTGAAGGGGTTGGCTCGCGGAAAAGCGTCGGTGTTGAACTTCGGCAAAGGCGGTATGTTGCCTATGCTGAAACAACTTAGGAAACTCAGCAAGACGAACGACTCGTCTGTAGTACCGGAACTGATTGCGAATAACGAAGCTTCTGTCGGGCGGTTGAGGGAAGGCCTTGCAAGCAAAAGCGGTGACAGCGTGTTTGAGTATATTATGAACGACCACAAGGAGCTCGCGGATATCATGTACGAACCACGCAGCGTAGCGGCTGCATATCTCGGCATAAACACAGCGAACTGGATTAACAAACGCGTGGAGCGGTGGCTTGGCGAGAAGAACGCCGCAGACATTCTCGGTCAGGCTTCGCCGAATAACGTAGTATCGGATATGGGGTTGGAACTGTTCGAAGTCGCAGATGTTGTTCGGGAGTATCCGGCTGTGGTTCGGTTTCTTGAGAATACGGACGGCACGGACTTTTGGGGTAAACTGTCCATGCTTCAAGGGGGCGATAGGGTTGCGGAAGTGCTCATGAGATATCTTGACAGGTACGGTATGCACTGCTCGGGCGATATTGACATTACCCGCCCGAGATGGGGTGAGGATCCGGCGCTGCTCGCATCGATGATACTCGGTAATATCGAAAACTGCGGGCCGGGGGCGCGTGATACGCGAATTCAACTGGCACGGAACGAAGCAGAGCAAAAGGCAGACGCAATTATTTCGCGGATAGCGCAGCTGCCGGGCGGTAGGGCAAAGGCGAAAAAAGTGAAGCGCCAAATCAGCGTACTGCGCAACTTTATTGGTTATCGTGAGTATTCTAAACACGCGCTTCTGCAACGATATTGGCTGTACAAAATAGCGCTGCTCAATGAGGCCGAAAAACTTATGCAAAACGGAGTGATTCGTGAAAATGGGGATATCTATTATCTTTCGTTTGAGGAACTGCGCGAGGCAGTAAAAACAGGTAAACTCGACTACAACATGATCGAGAAGCGTAAAAACGAGCACGAGGTGAATATGAGACTTACTCCGCCCCGCGTGATGACATCTGACGGTGAGGTTATCGCAGGTGACTATGACACCGGTAAACTCCCTTCAGGGGCGTTGGCGGGCATTGCCGTATCGTCAGGTGTGGTTGAGGGGCGCGCTCGCGTACTGTTGAATATGGGTAATTCAAGCATAAAAGACGGCGATATTCTTGTAACTGTGTTTATTGACCCAAGTTGGTCGCCTATATTGGTTTCAGCCAAAGGTGTTGTTATGGAGGTCGGCGGCGTGATGACACATGGCGCGGTGATCGCCCGTGAATATGGCGTTCCCTGCGTTGCGGGCGTGGAAAACGCCGCAATACGCATTAAGGACGGTCAGCGAATCAGAGTAAGCGGTTCCGAGGGTTATGTGGAAATACTGGACTAAGACCTCGTTGACTCCCCCTTGTCTGTAAAATAAAAAGCACCCGTATGGGTACTTTTTTTGGTGGAGACAAGGGGTTTGCTACTTACACAGCGGTAGTGCTCGTTAGTTTCTGCGCGATTATACAAGTTCGGTATAAATCCGTCTCACTAAATACTTCTCTGTTCGCTATGGGTTCGTGCTTCGCGATTGCTCGCTCTCACCTCATACTCACAGATGCTCGCGCTCCCTTCATCTGTCACTGGCAGCGGTCACGCGGGCATCACCGTGGCGTTTTCTCTTTCTGTTCGTAATAGTCGTCTGCCTTCGCGAATGCTTGGCATACTCCTTTACTCACAGAGCCTTCAACTCGCTTCATCTGCCACCGGCAGCGCTCGCTTCCGGCTTGCTCGCTTCGACTCCCCTTGTCAGTCAAAATAAAGAAGGTACCCGGATGAGTACCTTCTTTATTTTGGTGGAGACAAGGGGAGTCGAACCCCTGACCTCTTGAATGCCATTCAAGCGCTCTACCAGCTGAGCTATGCCCCCAAGTTTTCGCAAAGTCTATTTTATTCGCTGGAGGGCGCTATGTCAACTGGAATTTACGGTATTCAAATCAATTGATTCACAGTACAAAACGGCATAAGAGCCTCAGGACGAAATACGCGGCGCAGGCAAAGCGCGGGGAGAAAGCGCATATCCGGTTTTTCTGGATCGCTTTTCCACTTGACCGGCAAGACCGATGGTCTCCTTTGTCACTATCTTATCGGGATTTTGTACGATCTTGCGGTGTGTCGCGCGGGCGCTTGACCTGCCCTTTCGCATGTGCTATCCTTGAGCCAACTGAATACGGATCTTCCGGTGCCAGAAGCCCCGCAAGGGGTATTGGATAATAGGGAAAACGGTGCGATGCCGTTGCAGCCCCCGCTACCGTAAGGCAGACCGCGCGGACAATGATGCCACTGAAGTTTTTGGGAAGGCGTCCGCAGGGATGAAGCCGAGCCGGTAAACCTGCCAAAGATCATTGGTCGATTTCTTCGGAGGGAAGATGCAGACGCGCGCAATTTTTGCGTATCACCGCCTGAACGTCCCGCGTTCGGGCGTTTTTAATGGATCGGATGACATTTGCGCATAGGATAAACCTCTTTTCTCCGTGGATATAATGAAAATTTGGAGGAAAGTCATGAAAAAAGTTGTTTGGTTGATGCTTGCGATGCTGCTGGCGCTCGGAATGCTGGCGGGATGCGGCACAGCGGGCACGACGGAACCGTCCGCGACGGAGACCGCTTCCATAACCGCCACGGAGACTGCGCAGGCGACGCCTTCGGCAGCCGAAAGCCCGGAGGAAGTGTCGCTGCGCATCGTATCGACGGTGCCAAGCGCAACGGAGGTGCTGTTCGCGCTGGGCGTGGGCGACTGGGTGGTCGGCGTGGACGTAAGTTCCACCTATCCGGAAGAAACGGCGAACATCGAGAAGGTGGGCGATTACAATGGCTTTGATACCGAGAAGATCATCGCGCTGGAACCGGACGTGGTGTTCGCGGGCAACAAGCTCCAGCAGGACCAGGTGGACCAACTGACCGGCGCAGGCCTCAAGGTCGTCCCGGTCGACCCCACGGTGTATGAAGACATCGCGTCCAGTATCACGCTGATTGGCGCGGAAGTGGGCAGGGAAGCGGAAGCCGCGGCGTTAAATGAGCAGATTGCGGAGATGGCAGAGGCCGTGCAGGCCAAGGCCGCTGAGATTGCGGACAAGCCCACCGTCTACTACGTAATGGGCATCGGCGAATACGGCAACTGGACGTCGGGCGAAGGCAGCTTCATCAACGACGTGCTGGAGATGTGCGGCGCGCAGTGCATCACGGCGGGCTCCGAGTCGCCGTGGATGGATTACCCGATGGAGGATCTCGTTACGGCGGACCCGGATATCCTCATCGTCTCGGGATACATCACGGAGGACGCGCTCAAGGCAGAGGTCGGATATGCCGATCTGACCGCGGTGCAGCAGGGCCATGTTTATTTCATCAACCCGGACATCATCGAGCGGCCCGGCCCGCGCATCGGCGAGGCGCTCGAAACGATACAGGCAAACATCTTAACCTTTTTGGGAGCGTAGTGCGTGAAGCAAGCACGGTCAAAATCTGCAGCCGTCATAATGGCGGTGATGCTGCCGCTGGGGGTCGCCGCGTTTCTCGCGGCGTTCCTCCTCGGAAGCTCGGGCATCAGCCTTTCCGAGCTGTTCAAGGTAATCGGCGGTACAGCCGGAAAAAGCGCTGAAACGATATTCTTCAGCCTGCGGCTGCCGCGCGCCATTCTCGCCTTCATATCGGGCGGGGCCTTAAGCATTGCGGGTGCGTGCCTGCAGGGCATGTTCAAAAACCCCATGGCCGACTCGTACGTGATCGGCGTGAGCTCGGGCGCGGCGTTCGGCGCGACGCTGGCGCTCACGTTTTCAACGTCGCTGGCGTTTATGGGCTTCGGCGCGGTGGCGATTCTCGCGTTCGCGGGTGCACTGCTGGGCGTATTCACCGTATACAGCCTCGCGAAGATCCACGGCAAGGTATCCACGTTTTCGCTGCTGCTTTCGGGTATCGCGGTTTCCACGCTGTGCACCGCGCTCGTTTACTGCATCATGATCCTGTTCCGCGATCGTATGGAACAGGTGGTAATGTGGACGATGGGCAGCTTCTCGGCGGCCTCGTGGGATAAGGTGATTTTTGCCGTGCCTCCGATGGTCGTCGCTTCCGCACTGTGCATGCTGTACGCCAAGGATTTAAACATCATGCTGCAGGGCGACGAAGCCGCGCGGCACCTCGGCGTGGACGCGAACCGCGTACGCCAAAGGCTCATCATCCTCACGACGCTGGCGGCTGCGTGCGCCGTATCGGCCAGCGGCATCATCGGCTTCGTGGGGCTCATCGTGCCACACATTCTGCGGCTCATCCTCGGGCCAGACCACCGGCGGCTTCTGCCGCTGTCGTTCTTCGGCGGGGGCATCTTTCTGCTGATTTGTGACACGCTCTCGAGGCTCCTGCTGGACAGCCAGGAAATCCCCGTGGGCGTAATCACCGCGATGATCGGCGTGCCGTTCTTCCTGGTGCTGCTGCGCCGGGGAAGGAGGTCCGTATGAGCGACATACGGATTGAAAACGTCAGCTACGCCTACGAAGCGCCGCGGCTTGCGCTGAACAATGTGTCGGCATCCATTCCCGCGGGCGCGTTCTGCGGCATCATCGGGCCGAACGGCTCCGGCAAAACCACGCTGCTAAAGTGCATCTCGGGCTATAATAAACCGACGTCCGGCAGGGTGACGCTGAGCGGACGGGATGTTTCTTCGCTCTCGGTACGCGAGATTGCGCGGCGCATGGCGCTTGTGCAGCAGCACAGCGCGATCGAATATGATTTTACCGTAATGGACATCGTTTTGACAGGCCGCAACCCGTATATCGGGCGGCTCAAGGGCGAAACCGCTGCGGACTATGCGCTGGCGAACGACGCGCTGGAACGTTCGGGCATCGCGCATTTGAAGGACCGGCTTGTGACCACGCTCTCGGGCGGCGAGTGGCAGATGATGATCCTTGCGCGCGCGCTCACCCAGCAGGCCGATATCATGTTATTGGACGAGCCCGTGACGGGCCTTGATATCCGCCATCAGGTGCACATCATGAGCACGGTCAAAAGGCTGGCGGGCGAACGCGGCATCTCCGTGGTGTGCGTATTACACGACCTCAACCTGGCGCTGCGCTACTGCAACCAGATCGTGCTGCTCAAAAAGGGCGAGGTATACGCGCAGGGCGCGCCCAAGCAGGTGCTCACGCGGGAGAACGTCGAGCGCGTTTACGAGACGCCCGTGCACATGCTGGAGCAGAACGGGGAAAGCTTCATCCTGCCTGTAATGGATTAAGGCCGCCTCTCTTGGGAGGCATTTTTGGGGAGCTGAAAGGGTGGCGGGGAGATACACCCTTAACCTTACACCGGATTTTCCGGTGTAAGGCTTGCTCCCGATAATATTGTTTTCGAGTTATTTTAGAGACACAGATTTAAGACTGACCTTGTCAACGTCAATAATCATCTCGACCTATCACATAATTTGCTGTAGAATTTTACGAAGAATATGGGTATAATAATATCAGCGAGGTGATTTTTATGCCGAATATTAAGCCGGTCTCAGATCTGCGCAATTACAATGAGGTTTTGAAAGATGTGGCTGTTGGTCAACCCGTATTTTTAACGAAGAATGGCAGAGGCCGCTATGTGATGGTGGATATGGTCGAATACGAAAAAACCCAGGCAACCATCAAGCTGCTATCGAAGCTGTCGGAGGCGGAAAGCGCGGTTAAAGCGGGTAATGCGTGGCTGACTCCGGAAGAAGTACGCAATCAGCTGGGTATATAGCCGATGTTAGAATTGCGGATTAATCCTTTGGCTTTGCAGGATTTGCAGCAGATAAAGGCGTATATTGCGAATGAACTGTGCAATAGCGATGCGGCAGCTCACATACTGAAAGAGATTCTGGATGCATGTCAAAGATTGAAGGGTATGCCCCTGATAGGAAAGAAGCTGTCAGCCGCAATCGAGATTGAATCGGATTTCCGATACTGCATTTGCGCAAACTATCTGATCTTTTATAAAGCGGACAGCGAGTATGTTTCTGTTTACCGTGTGTTGTATGGGAAACGGGATTACGTGCGCATATTGTTTGGCGAACAGATGGATGCATCGACTGAAGATTAAAACACAATGAACGTCCAGACGCAGAGGCGGAGTTCCTTCGTGTGAAGGAACTCTCAGAGAGCAGAAAAGCTCTTTATCTGGCCCCCTCGGACGACCACCCCAAAAAGCTGTGCATATCGGGGACCCCGGCACTGAGACTGTCACCGATAGGTGACTGGGGGAGAGAAAATGCCTTAAAACAGGTCACTCCCTCCGGCACTTCGTGCCACCTCCTACGTACCCGGAGGGTGCTCGTCTGAGGGAGGCATGACAGGCTTTATTGACTGCCTGGGAGTTCCTTCGTGTGAAGGAACTCTTAACATAGAGAGACAAACAGTAATATTTCTGCTCTTGTCTCACAAGCTGATGCGGGGAGTTGGCTTATCCACCGTTGTTTTTTGATCGTGCCGTTATTGTGCGGCTTCTTTTTCTATGGTATACTTTCAAAGATTGAAATCCGATAAGGAGTTTTGTTATGAGAATGTCCCAGATGCTTCTTTCGACGCAGAGAGAAGCGCCTTCCGAAGCCGAAGTTGAAAGCCATGTGCTGCTTTTAAAAGCGGGGATGATACGCCGCCTCGCGGCGGGCGTGTACGCGCTGCTGCCGCTCGGCTTTAAGGTATTCAAGAAGATCGAAAATATCATCCGCGAGGAGATGGACGCGGCGGGCGCGCAGGAACTGATTATGTCCGCGTTTCTGCCTGCGGAATATTATCAGCAGTCGGGCCGGTGGGACGTGTTCGGCACCGAGATGATCAAGTTTCAGGATCGCAACAACCGCGACTTCTGCCTTGGGCCTACGCACGAGGAGATATTCGCGCATGTGCTGCGGCAGGAGCTGCAGTCCTATAAATCCATGCCCAAGACGCTTTATCAGATCCAGAACAAGTACCGCGACGAGCGCCGCCCGCGCTTCGGGATGATCCGCTGCCGCGAATTTGTGATGAAGGACGCGTATTCGTTTGATATTGACGAAGCGGGCCTTGATGCGTCCTATCAGAAGATGTACGACGCGTACTGCAAGGTGTTCGACCGCTGCGGCCTCAACTACGTGGTGGTGCACGCGGATACCGGCGCGATGGGCGGCTCGGGCTCTCAGGAATTCATGATCAAGTCCCCCATCGGCGACGACAAGATTGCGCTGTGTCCGAAATGCGGGTACGCCGCCAACTCCGAGCTTGCGCCCACGCCCAAGGCCGCACCTTATGCGGGTGCGCAGGAGGCGATGGAGAAGGTGCACACGCTCAATGCCGGAACCATCGAGGAACTCGTGGGCTTCTTCGGCTGCGGGCCGGAGAAGTTCGCCAAGACGCTGCTCTACAACGCGGATGGCAAGATCGTGGCCGCGATGGTGCGCGGCGACCGCGAGCTCAACGAGACTAAACTGAAAAACTACCTCAAGTGCGTCAGCCTCGAACTGGCCAGTGTGGAAGAGGTGATGGCCGCGACGGATGCGCGCGTGGGATTTGCGGGGCCGGTAGGCCTCAAGGCGGACCGTGTCATTGCCGATTACGAGATCGTTGGCATGGGTAACTTCCTGATCGGCGCGAACGAGACGGATTACCATTATAAAAACGTCAACTTTGGCCGCGACTTTACGGCGAACGACGTCGTGGATCTGCGCACGGTGGTTACGGGTGATCCGTGCCCGGTTTGCGGCACGGCGGTTTCCATCGAAAACGCAATCGAAGTGGGCCATATCTTTAAGCTGGGCACAAAGTACAGCGTCGCGATGGAATGCATGTACCTCGACCAGGACGCGAAGCAGAAGCCCTGCATCATGGGCAGCTACGGCATCGGCCTCAACCGCACGATGCAGGCGATCATCGAGCAGTCGCACGACGAGGACGGTATCATTTGGCCCGAGAGCGTTGCACCATACCATGCGATCGTGGTGCCGGTTTCCGCCGCGAACGAAGCGCAGATGGCGCTGGCGGAGCAGATCTACGGCAAGCTCAAAGAGGCGGGTATCGAAGCGATTCTGGACGACCGCGACGAGCGCGCAGGTGTGAAGTTCAAGGACGCCGACTTAATCGGCATTCCGCACCGCATCAACGTGGGCCGCAGGGCTGCGGAGGGCATCGTGGAATACAAACCGCGCCGCGAAAAACAGGCGCGTGAGCTGACTGCGGACGAAGCAGTGATCGAGGTCATCAAATCGCTTGCCGCGGCACGGTAAACAGAAGAATACCTATAATAAAAGCGCTCTGCGGGGCGCTTTTTTCTTTTAGATGTAGTTGAATGTGATAATCGGGTTACTCCATGCATATTCGTATGGTGGCAGCGGATATAGCCGTTCAAAGTGGATTTTTGTCCGTTGCCGGGCATTGTATAATGATAGAACGTCTGTTATAATATGAATGTAATTATAAGCACGGAGGATTTATATGTACGATTACGGATATTATTCAGGTGTCGGAGCTGGTGTTTGGATTATCTCCCTACTGATTTGCGTCGGCTTGGCGTTCATACCCGCTCATATGGCCAGGAAAAAGGGATACAGCTACGTAGGCTTCTGGTTCTTCGGATTCTTCCTATTCCTCCCGGCGATTATTGTCGCGGCGGTCATTCAGGATAAGAACCAGCAGCCGTATCAGTCATACCAACAGCCGCCTTATGGTCAGCAGCCACCTTACGGCCAGCAGCCGCCGTACGGCCAGCAGCCACCGTACGGCCAGCAGCCACCTTACGGCCAGCAACCGCCTTACGGTCAGCAACCGCCTTACGGTCAGCAACCGCCTTATGGCCAACAGCCTCCTTACGGCCAACAGCCTCCTTACGGCCAGCCGCAGCAGTCTGATGCGCAGCCCCAGCCGTCGGCTACCTGCCCGAGCTGCGGAGCCCCCGTTACCGGAAACGACGCATTTTGTGCCAGCTGCGGTACGCGAGTGAAATAAGCCAGGAACTGAGAGGCGCGCGGCAGCGGGCCTCTTTTTGATTGTATAAATATCCAAACCTTGATATAATGTGGTGAATACGATAATACGGAGGGCCTTATATATGTATGGTTATTATGGCGGCGGAATGGTGGTTGGCTGGATCATCGCGCTGGCGATAGCGGTCGGCCTCGCTTTTATTCCGGCCAAAATCGCCCAGAAAAAAGGATACAGCTACGGTGGTTTCTGGGCGTTCGGTTTCTTCCTGTTTGTGCCTGCGCTCATCGTCGCGCTGGTGATTCAGGACAAGACACAGCAGTACTACCCGCCTTACGGCCAGCAGCCGCCTTACGGTCAGCAGCCGCCTTACGGCCAACAGCCGCCTTACGGCCAACAGCCGCCTTATGGCCAGCAGCCGCCTTATGGCCAGCAGCCGCCCTATGGTCAGCAGCCGCCCTA
>JAEWCC010000033.1 GCA_023390815.1 Bacillota bacterium | reverse complement strand
CAACGCGTTTTGAACGTCAATTCGCCAAAACTTCGATTAATTAAATCTGCCACCCCTTTATTTTATTACCAGCGTATTATTTATGTTATTGGGCAAATTAAATGTGCAAGGCAATAATTAAAGGAGGTGAAAGAGATGGCTAACAACAACAGTAATCAGACTTTGGTTCCTAATGCAAAACAGATGCTCAACAACATGAAGTATGAAGTGGCGAGCGAAGTCGGCGTGAACCTTCAGCAGGGTTACAACGGGGATATCCCGGCTCGTGAAGCGGGTAGAATCGGTGGTAACATGGTGAAGAAGATGATACAGTATGCTGAAAGCAGCATGTCTGGAAGCGGTAGGACGTTCTAATCAAATGATGGCTGGGGGCAACCCCATAGAGGCTGTCGGACTTGAGCCGACAGCCTTTTCTTTGTATAATGACATTGACAAAAGTTACAACCGTTAATATAATGTATTAGCATAGTAACATACTAAAAGGAGCGGGCATGGAGAAGTATCTCCGGCAAGTACCGGACGGCGTGGAAGATTGTCTGCCAGCCGAGTGCTGCATCAAACGCAATATCGAAACCGCGCTGCGCGGCGCATTCATCACCGGGGGATTCGATGAGGTCGAAACGCCCACGTATGAGTTCTACGATGTATTTCAAAGCGGCGTAGGCGCCTATATGCAGGAAAGCATGATCAAGTTCATGGACGCGAAGGGGCGGATTCTCGTGCTGCGGCCTGATATTACCGTGCCGATCGCACGGCTTTCGGCGACACGGACAGACCTTACCTCCGCACGGCTCTTTTACATTCAGAACTCGTTTGCCGCGGCACAGCCCGCAATCGGACGCGCCGGAGAGTTCACGCAGGCTGGTGTAGAGCTCATTGGCGATGATCGCTGCACTGCCGATGCGGAAGTGATCGCCCTGGCCATTAAGGCGCTTAAAACCTGCGGGCTCGAAACGTTCACGATCGACATCGGCCAGGTATCCTATTTTAAGGCGCTGATTTCTGATTTGAACTTGGGAGAAGCGCAGACCGACAAACTTCGCCACGCCGTAGACGCTAAAGACCTTATTGCTGTAAGCGCGATTGCCGATGAGCTTCACTTAAGCCCGGATAAGAGAGCGCAAATCATCGCGCTGCCAGATCTCTTCGGCGGACCGGAGGTGTTTCAGAGGGCGTTGTCGCTTACCGATAACCCAAAGTGCGCGGCGGCCGTGGAGAACCTACGCTCCGTGTATAATTTGCTTGAAGAGTATGGCCTCGCCCGGTATCTGTCGATCGACTTTGGCATGCTGCACGATATTGCGTACTACTCAGGCATCATATTCCGCGGCATCGCGCCTGCCATCGGTTTTCCGGTCGTATCGGGCGGGCGTTACGACGATCTTCTGGCCAAATTCGGTCCGCCCGCGCCGGCAACCGGCTTTGCGCTGGGCATCAAACGCGTGATGATCGCAATGGAGCGGCAGGGGCTGCTTCGAGGCGGTTACGAAACGTTTGCGGTGATTTCGGGCGACGACGGCTGCAACGGCAAGGCCTATGCCTATGCCGAGGCGCTGAGAGCGCAGGGAAAACGGGTATTGTTTTCTCCCGGTGCGGATCGGGAGACGCTGCGTTCGCTTAAAATCAAGAACGCGGCGCAAACGGCGGTTTACTTCGAAGCCGACGAAACGATGAGCATACTGTAAGGAGACACCATGATTACAATCGCGCTCGCTAAGGGGCGGCTTGCCGAAAAGACGATGGCACTGTTGGAAAAGTGCGGTATTGAGTGCAAGGAAGTGCTGGCGGATACCCGTAAGCTCATCTTTTATGACGCTCAAAGCGATATGCGCTTTATTCTTGTGAAACCGACCGATGTCCCGACCTATGTGGACCACGGCGTGGCGGACCTGGGTGTAGCGGGTAAGGATACGCTGATGGAAGCCGGTTTGCCTCTTTATGAGATGGCGGACCTCAAGTTCGGTAAATGCCGCCTCGCGATCGCCGGGTATCCCGACAGGAAAAACGGCTCGCTCACCTCTTCGGTGCTGCGCGTCGCCACCAAATACCCCGAGACCGCGCGCAACTTTTATGCGTCCAAGGGGATATCAATCGAGTGTATCAAGCTGTCGGGCAGCGTGGAACTCGGCCCCATCCTCGGGCTTTCCGATGTGATCCTCGATATCGTCGAGAGCGGGCGTACGCTGGTCGAAAACGGCCTCGCGGTGCTGGAGGAGGTATGCGAAGTATCCGCAAGGCTTGCGGTCAACCGCGCCAGCCTCAAGATCAAAGCGGATGTACTCGTGCCGCTCATCGAGCGAATCCGAACGGCAGTGGAGGAAGACGCGTGAAGATCTATAAAGCCAACGAAGTTGAAACGGCGCTGAAGCGTCTGACGCGCAAAGCGGAAGCGGACGCAGAGGTTACCGAAATCGTTCGGCGGATATTGCGTGATGTGGAGCGAGAAGGCGATAAAGCGCTGTTTGAATATACGCGCAGGCTGGACGGCTTCGATCTGAATGAAAGCAATATACGCGTCACTAAGCGGGAGATTAAAGAAGCATACGACGCTGTGCCTCGGGAATTGATCCGGACGCTGGAGAAAAGCTCCGCCAATATCGCCACGTTCCATTCCATGCAGAAACGGCAGAACTACGAATGCGGTTCGGATGGTGCGGTCACCGGCAGGCTTGTGATTCCCATGCAGCGCGCGGGCGTCTATGTGCCGGGCGGCAAGGCCGCATATCCTTCCAGTGTGCTGATGAACATCATCCCCGCAAAGATTGCGGGTGTCGGGCAGATCGTCATGGTCACTCCGCCCGGAAAGACGGGGCAGATTGAGCCGCTCACCCTGATCGCTGCGGATATGGCAGGCGCGGATCTGATACTCAAGATCGGCGGCGCGCAGGCGGTCGCCGCGCTCGCGTACGGCACGGACAGTGTTCCCAAAGCGGACGTGATCACCGGGCCGGGGAATGCGTACGTGGCTGCCGCCAAACGTGAAGTATTTGGAACGGCAGGAATTGATATGATCGCGGGGCCTTCGGAGGTGCTTATTATCGCCGACGAGACAGCAAACCCCGCCTATGTTGCGGCGGACTTTCTCTCGCAGGCGGAGCACGACGAACAGGCCGCGAGCATACTGCTCACGCCGAGCCAAACGTTTGCGGAAAAAGCGGAGACGGAGATTATGCGCCAATTGGCGCTGCTGCCGCGCAGAGGGATTGCGGAGAAGTCCGTTGCGGATTTCGGGACGATCATCGTAACCGATACGCTGGAGCAGGCGTTCGATATCGCCAACCAGATTGCACCCGAGCATCTTGAGGTCCTTACCGAAAACCCGAAGCGGCATCTTGGCAAAATCCGCAACGCGGGCGCGGTGTTCCTGGGCGCTTATTCGCCCGAACCGCTGGGTGATTATTTTGCGGGACCGAACCATGTGCTGCCCACGTCGGGTACCGCCCGGTTTTCGTCAGCGCTGTCGGTCGACAACTTCGTGAAGACGACGAACTACGTGTGCTATGATGAAAAAGCGCTGCGGTCGTGCTATGATGATATCGCGCGTTTTGCGCAGGCCGAGGGCCTCTATGCGCACAGCCGGAGCGTCACGATACGGTTTGAACGGGAGGATATGCCATGAGAAGCGCGGAAATCCAGAGGGATACCAGCGAAACAAACATCCGTCTTTCATTGAACATCGACGGCGAAGGCAAGCGGCAGATCAGCACGGGCATCGGCTTCTTCGACCACATGCTCGATCTGTTTGCGCGCCATGGTCTGCTCGATCTGACGCTTGAAGCAAAAGGCGACCTCCATGTCGATGAACACCACACGATTGAAGACGTGGGAATCGCGTTGGGCGAAGCATTCGCAGCAGCAGTGGGCGACAAGGCAGGCATCAGCCGGTATGCCACACAGTTTGTGCCCATGGACGAAGCGCTGGCCTTCGTCAGCGTGGACTTTTCGGGACGTGCGTATTTGCAGTACAGCGTAATCTGCCCGGACACAACGGTTGGCGGCGTGCCGGTCCAGCTATTTGAAGAGTTTTTCCGCGCGTTTGCGACGAATGCCAGACTCACGCTGCATATCAGCACCGTTTACGGTGTCAACACGCACCACATGATTGAAGCGGTGTTTAAGGCGGCAGGGCGCGCACTGCGTTTTGCGCTGGAGATGGATCCCCGCAGCAGCGGAATCCCATCCACAAAGGGAGTGCTGTAATGATCGCGATTGCCGATTACGGCATGGGGAATCTGCGCAGCGTGCAGAAGGCGTTTGAGTATCTGGGTTTTGAGGCTGCGGTCACGGATGTTCCGCAGCGCCTCGCTGACGCCTCGCATATCGTGCTGCCCGGCGTGGGTGCATTTGCGGACGCAATCGGCAGCCTGAACCGGTCCGGCATGCGCGATGCGCTGCTGTCCGAGATCCGAAAAGGCAAGCCCTTTCTGGGCATCTGTCTGGGCATGCAGCTGCTATTTGAACGCAGCTTCGAGAACGGCGTATACGAAGGCCTCGGACTCGTAACGGGTGAAGTGGTGCCATTCCGCGTAGAAGGGCTGAAAGTGCCTCATATGGGCTGGAACAGCCTTGTGCCGCACGATGACCCGTTGATTACTGAAACGCCTTACGTATATTTTGTCCATTCCTATCACGCCTCCGGCGTGCCCGAGCCATACATTATCGCGGAAGCGGATTACGGCTACCGGTTTACCGCGGCGGTACGGAAGGATAATATCATCGGCCTGCAGTTCCACCCGGAGAAAAGCGGGGACGCGGGACTTACGATGCTGAAAAAATTCGGAGAGATGTCATGAAGATATATCCGGCGATCGACCTTAAAAACAGCATGTGCGTCCGCCTGAAGATGGGCGATATGGAACAGGCCACCGAGTACGGGGACCCCGCTGCGGTCGCGCTGCGCTGGCAAAGCGAGGGCGCGCAGTACCTGCACGTTGTGGACCTCGACGCGGCGTTTTCCGGCGAGTTTTCCAACCGCGAAGCCGTAACCAATATCCTCAAGGCGGTAAATATACCGGTGCAGCTGGGCGGCGGCGTGCGCAGCATGGAGGATATCCGGCAGCGCTTGGAACTGGGCGTGGCGCGCGTCATCATCGGCACGGCGGCTTTTGAAGCGCCGGAGCTCGTGGAGCAGGCGGCAGCCCAATACCCCGGACGCATCGTGGTGGGCATCGACGCGAAAGACGGGCGTGTCGCCACACGCGGCTGGGCGCAAAAGACGAAGGTCAGCCCTGTGCTGCTCGCGCAGGAGATGAAGCTGCGCGGTATCCGCATCGTCATTTACACCGATATCGCGAGGGACGGCATGCTCAGCGGCCCGAACGTCGCCGGGGTGCGTGAGATGGTGGAAATGACGGGACTGGAGATCATCGCTTCGGGCGGCATGAGCCGGATCGAAGACGTACAGAACATCGCGCAGACGAGCGCGTCAGGCGTGATCATCGGCAAAGCCTTGTACACAGGCGATATCGGCCTCACGGAAGCGATCCACACAGGGGAGGCCGTATGCTGACCAAAAGGATTATTCCGTGCCTCGACGTTCACGCGGGGCGCGTGGTCAAAGGCGTGAACTTCGTCAATATCCGCGACGCGGGCGATCCCGTGGAACTTGCGAAGATGTTCAATCGGGCGGGCGCGGATGAACTCGTATTCCTCGATATCACCGCCTCATCGGATCAGCGCAATATCATGAGCGACGTTGTCGCACGCACGGCGGAAGAGGTGTTTATCCCGCTCACCGTGGGCGGCGGTATCCGCACAGTCGGCGATTTCCGCGAAATGCTGCGATGCGGCGCGGACAAGATATCGGTCAATTCGGCAGCGGTGAAAAACCCGGAACTCATATCCGAGGCGGCGGAGAAATTCGGCAGCCAGTGCGTGGTCTGCGCGATCGATGCGAGGAAGCGGGCCAAGGGGGAAGGCTGGGAGGTTTACGTACACGGCGGGCGGGTCAATACAGGGCTCGATCTGCTCGAATGGGCGGACGAAGTGCAGCGGCGCGGCGCGGGAGAGATTCTGCTGACCAGCATGGATACCGACGGCACTAAGGACGGCTATGACATTGCAATGACCAGAGCGGTATCCGGCATCGCGCGTATCCCCGTCATCGCTTCGGGCGGCGCGGGTAAACTGGAGCATTTAAAGGATGTCATTGAGCAGGCGAACGCCGATGCGGTGCTCGTCGCGTCGATATTCCACTACGGGGAGTATACCGTGGGCGACGTCAAGGAATATCTGAAGGGTGAAAATATACCGGTTCGGCTGAACTGATACGGAGGGCATATGAATATAGACAACGTAAAATTCGACGAGAAAGGCCTTGTGCCTGTCGTCGTTCAGGACATCAAAACGAATGCCGTACTCATGGTCGCGTATATGAACCGCGAAGCGCTGGAGCAGACGCTTCAAACCGGCGGTATGGTGTACTATTCCCGCAGCCGGCAAAAGCTGTGGCGCAAGGGGGAGACCTCCGGCCATACCCAGACGCTTAAAGAATTGAAAATCGACTGCGACGGGGATACGCTGCTCGCGCTGGTGTCCCAGGAAGGCCCTGCGTGCCATACGGGGCGTTATTCCTGCTTTGCCGACTCTTTATATGGTGAAGGCGATTATGCCTGCGGATACGGCATCATCGACGAACTGTTCGGCGTAATCAGCGATCGGAAGCAGAACCCCAAAGAAGGCTCTTACACCAACTATCTTTTTGATAAGGGTATTGATAAAATACTCAAAAAGGTGGGCGAGGAGACTGCAGAGGTCATCATCGCGGCGAAGAATGCGTCGCCGGACGAGATTCGATACGAAAGCGCGGATCTTATCTATCATTTGCTGGTGATGCTGTGTGACCGGGGCCTCACGCCCGGCGAGGTATTCGCCGCGCTCGAAAAACGCAGGAAATAGAGCGGAGTTCTGATACCGGCGTCGCTGCTGCGGCTGCCGGTATCGTTCCGTACCCCTTGTATGTTTATTCTGTTTAATTTCCGCATAACATAAATTCCTATCGGTATAAAGTCCCGCATGACTCAATGACAACAACGATATCTAAAAAATAACATAGGTATGCAAAAACCAGAGTAGAAGGGTTTTTTGCCTTGTGATATAATCATCGCGGCATCATGATTATGTTAATTTTTATCAAAGGAGGTAGCGCATTTGACCAAATCAATCGAAGTGCAGGGACTCGTCAAGAAGTATGGCGACGTGCTGGCTGTAGACGGTATATCGTTTGATGTGGACGAGGGCACACTGTTCGCTTTCCTCGGGCCAAACGGCGCGGGTAAGTCGAGCACGATTAACGCGATCTGTACGACAACGGAGATCACGGGCGGAAAGGTGACGGTAGCGGGTTTTGATTCCGCGACCGAAAGCGGAAAGGTTCGCGCCTGCATCGGTACGGTTTTTCAGGAATCCGTGCTGGACGAATTGCTCACCATACGAGAGAACCTGGAAACGCGTGCGGCGCTGTACGGCATGTCCGCCAAGACGATGAAGGAGCGGATAGCGGAGGTTGCCGATGCCGTGTCCATTAAGGACATTCTGGACCGGCGCTACGGCAAGCTTTCCGGCGGACAGAGGAGGCGCGCGGATATGGCGCGCGGGCTGGTGCACCGGCCGAAGATTCTGTTCCTCGATGAGCCGACGACCGGTCTTGATCCGCAGACACGCCTGCGGGTTTGGGACACGGTCACCTCACTCCAAAAGAAAACCGGCATGACCGTGTTTATGACGACGCATTACATGGAGGAAGCGGCGGGTGCCGATAAGGTGGCGATCATCGACAAGGGCCGCATCGCCGCGCAGGGCACGCCCGAAGAGCTGCGCCTCAATTACAGCAGCGACTATTTAAAAGTCCAGCCCAAAGACACGGAGACGCTGAAAAAGGCACTGGTAGAAATGGGGGTCCGGTTCGAAATTGACCGCGAACTCGTCATCATCAAGCAGGGTTCCAGCATGAAAGCGCTGGAGCTGCTTAAAAAGATCGAACCGCATGTGTTCCAGTTCGAAGTCGTGCGCGGCAACATGGACGACGTATTTATGGCGGTTACCGGACATGCGATCCGTGAAGGAGGAGAATCATGAGTACCGTGGGAAGCCTGACAGGCAGAAATTTAAAGCTGTTTTTCCGGGACAGGGCGTCGGTGTTCTTCTCGCTGCTTTCAGTTATTATCATCATCGCGCTGTACGCGCTGTTCCTTGGCGACATTCAGGTGCAAAACCTTCAGGATGCATCGGGGCGCGTGGTTCCCGGTGCGGAATGGCTGGTTAACGCATGGATATTCGCGGGTATTCTTGCCGTGAGCACAGTAACCGTCAGCCTCGGTGCGTATGGCACTATGGTGGACGACGTACACGGCGGACAAATCAAAGACTTCTTCGTATCACCGATCCGGCGTACACAGCTCGTCGCGGGTTACATGGTATCTTCCGCGCTGATATCGCTGATCATGAACCTTGTGGCGTTTGCCATATCGGAAGCCTATATCGTATTCTCTGGCGGGGAGCTGCTCTCGCCGATCCAGATGCTTGAGACGCTGGGTATCCTGTGCCTGTCGATATTCTCGTTCTCATCGCTCGTTTGTTTCATCACAAGCTACGTAAAAAGCCCGCGTGCATTCGGGACGCTGAGCACCATCGTCGGCACGATGATCGGCTTTTTGACGGGCATATACGTACCGGTAGGCGTACTGCCCGAGGCAGTCGTATCCGTGATGAAGTTCATCCCGTTTACGTACAGTGCGCTGTGGCTGCGGCAGATATTCACCGCGGCGCCGATGGAGATGGTGTTTGCCGGAGCGCCCGCGGAGGCGGTCAAGGGCTACGCGGATATGTACGGCATCAACCTGTACTTCGGCGATACGCTCGTCACACCATGGATGATGGCGCTGATTATTGCGGGAACCGGCTTGCTGTTTTTCGCACTTTCCATATGGCGGCTGTCCAAACGCACGTGGATTACAAAGTAACGAAAGGGGAGGCAAGCCTCCCCTTTTAATTTATGGATCTGGCGGCTTTTCTGTAACCTTGATGATAAGGTCGTGCTCGAATCGGAATTCCACCTTCGAGTCAAGGTATTGCTCAAGCCCTTCCTGAAACTTTTGATACTGTGATTTCGACATCCCAACAGGCATTTTAAAATTAAACTCCATACCTTCTGCCGTATGGCTCTTTTTCAGTCTCCTCAGAGGCTTGATATCTGGATTTGTCATGCGGACGGCATCGTAATATCGTTCGATTTTTGTCTTAAACAGCAATGGAATCAGCAGCGCTCCAAAGATCAAGAGTATAACCAACGGTAACCATGCGGTATATTGGCTGCCCAAGAAACCAAGGCTGATCGCAAAAATAAGGGTGATCATGCCAACCACGACGATCAACGTACTTGTACTGAAGCTTTTTATGCCGGCATTGTCTTGGGATTGCTTTGCCATATTTATATTTAGTCTTAACTGCCCGAGATTATGTACTTCCCTTATATCCACTTGTCAAAGTGCAGCACATCGTCCACGCCTACTTCTTTTTGCGGTATGATCCTCGCATCATCGGCTTTATATCCGAATGGGATCATGACCGCGACCTCAAACTCCTGAGGAATGTTCAGCAGATCCTTGATACCCTGCGTATGATCAGGCACCATCGTCGTGCCGAAAACATCATCCTCGGCAAGACTGAGAAGGATATTTTCGATGCAGGCCCATACCGCCGCGTGACAGTTTAGTTCTTTGACGATCTTGCTCTCAGCGACGGGTTTTACAGGTTTATACGAGACGATAAGAAGCTCCGGAGCACTCAGCGTCATCTTCTTCTGCTTGGGTATCGCGTCCATGTACATCTCCCGAGCAAGCGCTTCGAACTCCTCCCGGAGCCTCTTATTAAACGCTTCCGACACGACTTCGGACATCTCTTCAATGACGGTGAGCGCCAGCCTTAAGGCAGGGTCCTTCACCAGCGTAAAGGTGACTTCCTTTTGATGGTTGTAGCTTGGTGCTTTGAGCCCCGCGTAAAGTGCTTTGCGGATGACATCATCGGGGACAGCCCTGCCCGAAAAATCTCTGACCGTGCGCCTCTTTTCAATGACTTTCATAAGTTCCATAAAATCCTGCCTCGTTTCCGGCGATAAAACCATTGCCGTTATTGTTTTTGTTTATTTTACCATAAACCCGGGAAGATAAGAACATATTTTCGCTTCGAGCGCTGATAAAATATATATACGCTCCAGTATGCATTAATTTTACCAGGACGACAGGGGATGAGGTTGAGCGCGGAAAACGAAATGAATGATAATGCCAGTAAATAAGCGAAATAAGTATTAATCAAGAGAAATCGAGGGGAAATCTGATTTAAAAAGATTCAAACGCTTTTGACACGGCATGCGCGACTATTATACAATATCGCAGCGTTCTCCATTCGATGTGGGAGCATAGCTCAGCTGGGAGAGCACCTGCCTTACAAGCAGGGTGTCGTTGGTTCGAGCCCAACTGTTCCCACCATTATCCGGCGAAAATGGTTTTCGCGATTGCCAAAGGTGCACCGATATGATATGATATTGTGTGCAGCATGCGGGAGTGACTCAGTGGTAGAGTGCGACCTTGCCAAGGTCGAAGTCGCGGGTTCGAATCCCGTCTTCCGCTCCAATACGATGTTAAATCGTAAATCTTCGGCATATAGATATCTATGTGCCGAGATTTATGTCCAAGGCGCCATAGCCAAGTGGTAAGGCACGGGTCTGCAAAACCCTTATGCCCCAGTTCAAATCTGGGTGGCGCCTCCAATCATTTTCGGACTTCTGCAAAGGGGTCCGAAACTATTTTGCCGGAGTGGCGGAATCGGCAGACGCACGGGACTTAAAATCCCGCGGAGTAACATCCGTACCGGTTCAAGTCCGGTCTTCGGCACCAAAAAGGCCCCAAACGGGGCTTTTTACTTTCACTCGAATTGATTCTGGGATTACAGATACGTTTATTACATTCATAAGTCAAATCTAAATAATATCGATCATATGTTTACAAAACAATGAATAAAACAAAAACTATTACCGGATTGGCTTGCGCCAGTGAGCCGGACCATTTAGCATGGTAGTATTAAATGCGTTCCCGTTACGGACAGGAACGCGAAATGAAAAGAGGACAGCAAGTGAAGAATTTTTTAATCAGCGTCGACTCCTCCGCATGCTTTACAGATGAAGAACTCAAGGAGTATGGATTTTTAATGGTGCGCCTGTCCTACACACTGGATGGGCATGAATACATCGATATATTTGAAAACGACGAGCAAAAACAGGCCCTTTACGACCAGCTGTCGGACGGACATTTAGCCCAGTCGTCCAAAGCGAACCCGGAAGCGTTCCGCAAGGCATGGGAAGCGCCCCTGCGGGAGGGCGCGAACATTCTGCACCTGTCGCTGTCGTCCAAGGTCAGCGGGTCGTACGACAGCGCGTGTCAGGCGGCACAAGAATTAAATGATATGTACAGCGGCAGGGTAGAGGTCGTCGATACCGGTACGGGCAGCTTCGCGGTAACCGCGCTCGCTCTGGAGCTTGCGAAATTACAGGAAACGTCCACGATCGACGAAGCGATGCAGATTGCCATGGACAGCCTTCAGGAATACAACCTCATCTTTACGGTCGGAGATATCAAGTACTTACGGCGCGGCGGGCGCATCAGCCATATCAAAGCGCTGCTCGGCGGGCTTCTGCATCTAAAGCCCATGCTATATATCAACTCAGAAGGGCGCATCACATTTTTCGCCAATGCACGCGGTATGCGGCAGGCACTCGATCTGATGATTGAAAAGCTAAATCGCAATGTAACGGACAAGACCGACAGCGCCTATATTGCCCATGGTGGAGACGTTTCGCTTGCGCAGCGTCTCAAGGCGAAAATTGAAGAAGCGATTCCGGCCATCAAACGCGTAACCATCGATTTCTTAACGCCCGTTCTGGGATTGCACGCAGGCCCTGGCGCTCTCGTGCTCTGCTTCAGGGGCGCGCAGCGTGATGGTATACTGGAGGACAGCCCGATCAAAGAGCTTGTGGAACGGCTGCATCATACAAAATCCTAGACACCATCTAACACAACATGGCTTTTGGTTGAAATGCGCCGCTTCTGCGCTTATAATAGCCGTATATTGTTGTAACGCAGCAGGAAGGGCGCAAAGGCTTTGAGTGAGGATTTAAGAACTTATATTGCCCGCAACGGGCTTACCTATTATATCGAAACGTACGGCTGCCAGATGAACGCGCACGAAAGCGAGAAAGCCGCGGGTGTGCTTGAAGCATTGGGTTTTTCTACCGTGCAGCAAAAGAGCGAAGCGGACTTGATTCTGTTTAATACTTGCTGCGTACGCGAACACGCCGAAGCGCGGCTTTCGGGCAACGTAGGCGCGCTCAAGGAATATAAGCAGGAACGCCCCGGCGCGCTGATTGCCGTGTGGGGGTGCATGATGCAGCAGCCCGGCGCTGCGGCCAAGCTTGCGGCCCGCTTTCCGTTCGTCGACATCGTATTCGGTACGAATCAGCTTCACCGTCTGGAGGAGATGCTGTCGGCAGCGCTGATGGAAAACCGGCGCGTGGTCATGGCCGACCCGGACGAGACGATCGTCGAAGGGGTGCCCGTAAGCCGAAGTGGCGCATCCGCTTTTGTCAATATCATATACGGCTGCAACAATTACTGCACCTACTGCATCGTACCCTACGTTCGGGGGCGTGAACGCAGCCGAAAATCATCCGATATATTAAAAGAGATCGATGCGCTGTGTGAGTCCGGCGTCACCGAGGTGACGCTGCTGGGGCAGAACGTCAATTCGTACGGAAAGGATATGGAAGGCGATCTGAGCTTTCCGGAACTGATCCGCGCGATCCACCGCAATACGGGCATTCAGCGCCTGCGGTTCATGACTTCGCACCCAAAGGACCTTACCGACGCGCTGATCGACTGCTACGGCAGCGTAAGGTGTCTCTGCGAGCACATCCATCTGCCGGTGCAGTCGGGCAGCAGCCGGATTCTCACCGCCATGAACCGAAAGTATACGCGAGAGCATTATCTGGAGCTGGTGCGCAAGCTGCGCACTCGTATACCGGAGATTGCGATCACAACAGATATCATCGCCGGGTTTCCCGGCGAAACGGAAGCGGATTTTGAGGAGACGCTATCGCTTGTGAGCGAGGTGTGCTTCGACGCCGCGTATACCTTTGCCTATTCGAAGCGTACCCATACCAAGGCCGCCGATTTGTCGGGGCATCTCAGCCGGGCGGAAAAATCCGAAAGGCTGGCGCGGCTTAACGCGCTTGTGCTGCAGTGTGTGAAACAGAACAACGCGCGGTATATGGGCAAAACCGTAGAGGTGCTGGCCGAGAACCAGAGCAGGATGGACGAAGGGGAACTCAGCGGACGTACGCGCACCTCTAAGATGGTCAGCTTTGCGGGCAAGCCCGACGAAATCGGAAGATATATCACCGTGGACATCGATAAGGTTTCCAATCACACGCTGCATGGCATCCGTAAGGACCATTAAGCTGCGGCGGATATTGGTGTAAAGGGGATCGGTCATGAAGAACGACAACAGCGTCTATTACCGGCGGCAGCAGCGCAGCATCGCCCTGCGGGTGATTTTTGCGCTGCTGATTCTTGCGATCGCCGCGACTGCGTATATGATCATCGACCGCCACATTGCGATGAAGACGATGGACGATCTCGTCAATGCGGACTACGCCGCGCGGGTGCTGACCGCAGAGAAAAGCGGGGGTACGCAAAGAGCGGGGTACGCGCTATCTCAGCGGCAGGATGAGACGCTGGGTACGTATGAATACGTGACGCCGCTCGGTTTCTCAATCGTGAGCCAATCGGAAAAGTGGACCGGACAGAAGCTGGTCGACGTGTACAACGAACTGCTGAACAACAAGCACGGCGACGAGATTATGTACATCTCCAAAATCATCATTTACCCCGGCCCGTCGGATATCGGTCTGACCGACAGCAACGTTGCGGGCACCCATTCGCAGGAACGCAGCGAATACCATGTTTTCATCGACCTGCCCGCGCTGATGCCCAGCACCATGGAATACGCATTCAAATCGGACCTGAGCGTGATTGAGCTTTATAACATGGACGAATACGACGACGTAACCCAGGCGGCTATGACCATTTCGCATGAATACGGCCATCACTATACGATGTTTTATTTTCTCAAGAGCGACGAGGCGGCAAAGGCTTCGGAGTATTATCAGCTGCGCGGTTTCGACGGATACGACCACGAGGTATTTTTCAATACCGTCGATGAATATTACGCCAATCATGCGTGGAGCATCTACGAGATTGCGGCGGAAGATTACGTACAGCTGATGGGGAGCGGTTCCGGACGAAAGACCGAAGAGTATCTTGACGTGTATGATCTTGCTACCAGCTACAGTGACAATGATTATTACCGCAGCTATAACGACAGCATCGTCAACGTCTATCCGCAGGAAAATATCTATATCCCGCTGGCAGACCAGATCGATGGCTTAAGAGACTATTTTTACTCATTCGTTGGGTTACAGAACGACACAACACCGGTTGGAAACCCAAACTTCCATTTGACGATGACCAAAAGAAGCAACATGGGCTCCACATACTACGATATTACCTGGAACAAGACGAGCACAGATCCGAACACGCTCTACACGCTTGTGTGCTATGACATGAACGGCAACCTGCACTCCGCGATACGCACGGTGCACGGCGACGATACGCCCGTGGCGCGCGTGGGGAAATACGTAGTGCAGCAGGGCACTCAGCTCGTGTGGTACGACAGCGATGTGACGGAAGAAGACCGGTATTTCAAGCTTACCGTGCTGCTGCCGGACGGACGCATGCAGGCCTCAGAACTTTTTTATGCGGACTTTTAACGGACGCTCTTTGCGTTTCCGAACTATCGTTACGATCACGAGTGCAGTTACAATCACGACAATAGCGCCCACGGTGATGAGCAGCAGTTGTTCATCCCGGCGCTGCTGTTCCTGCAGCGCGGCGTAATATTCCGTATTCTCCTGATTGGGTTTGCGGGTCTCGATCGAAATCTGCGTTGCCTCTCCATAGGTCAAATTCCAGATACAATACCCATCCTGTTGGCTTTGTGCATTGGTATTAACGACTTCGCCGGGCAGCGCAAGGCGCAGCGTATAGTGGCTGTCCCGCGCATCGTTCTCCAGCGTTTCAATCTCGCCCTCCGGTATATTCTGCACTTCGCTCTGACGGATGATATCCTGAAGCGAAACGGTGGCGGTCAGGCTATACTGAACCGTATCAAAAGAAGGCGTATAGGTAAATTTGGCGTCCCGGAAAAGCGATTGCTCATCCGTAACCATTGCGGAGAAGGCCTGCGCCGCGGCTTCAGGCGAATCGTAGGGGTCCTTTTTGGTGCCCGCCAGGGTAACTGTGCCGTCGGTATCATCGATGGTTGAAGAAAAGCCCATATCGGTCCAGTACCGCGTAATGGCTTTGGTGTACTGTACGGCATCTTCGTCGCCCGGCGCAAGCTCAATCATATATTCGGTGTTAACGGAAAAATCGTCCCCGAGGCGATACGTAACCTGCGCGGCCACGCAGGCGGATAAGAGCAATACCGGTATAAACAGGAACAGGCTCAGCCATCTTTTCATATGCTTCTCCGATCATCTTTGTAAAAATTATATTGCATCATACGCGTTTTTTCAACAATCGCGCGTTATTCATGTTATAATTATGAAAATACAGCCGGGAGGACGGGTATGCAGCAACTTACGCCCATGATGCAGCAGTATGTGGAACTCAAGGAGAAGTACAAGGACTGTCTGCTGATGTATCGATTGGGCGATTTTTACGAACTGTTTTTCGAGGACGCGCTGGTGGCCTCGCGCGAGCTTGAAATCGTATTGACGGGAAGAGACTGCGGACTGGAACAGCGCGCGCCGATGTGCGGCGTTCCGCATCATGCGATTCAGGGGTATGTGGACAAGCTCATCCGCAAGGGCTTCAAGGTCGCCATATGCGAACAGATGACCGACCCCGCGCTTTCCAAGGGCCTTGTGGAGCGCGATGTAATCCGCGTGGTCACGCCGGGCACGGTAACGGAAAACGGCAGCCTCAGCGAAACGGATAACAACTATATTCTGTCCCTGCGCACGCAGGACGAACGGATCGGCATCGCATATTGCGACGTATCCACCGGCGCGTTTTATGTATCGGAGTGCGCCATGGACGAAGCGCTAGCGGCGCTGCTCAGCGAAATTTCCCGGGTACAGCCCAGCGAGATCATCTACAGCGCGGAGGATGCTCCGGTGATGGGCAGAATGGCCCCCTGGATCAAGGAACAAGGTGTGTATACAGGCGAATATCCCGGCTTTGCGTTCGAGCGGGATATTGCGTTAACCTCGCTCAAAGACCACTTTAAGGTCGCGGGCCTTTCCGGCTTCGGCATCGACGAACAGGGCCCCGCCGTGTGCGCCGCCGGAGCGCTCATCGATTACCTGAAGGAGACACAGAAGAACGCGCTTTCGCATATCAATTTGATTCGCCTGAGCAGCCAGAACGAATACATGGCGCTCGATATGTTTACGCGCAGCAACCTTGAGCTCACCAAAACGCTGCGCGAAGGCAAGGTACGCGGTTCGCTCTTTGGCGTACTGGACCATACCAAAACCTCGATGGGCGCGCGGCTCTTAAAGCGCAGTATCGGTGAACCGCTGCAGGAAATCCATCAAATCGGAGAGCGGCTGGACGCCGTGCAGGAGATTGTCAGCGACCCGCCGCTGATGGACCGCATCGCACTCTCGCTGGACGGCGTGTTCGATCTGGAGCGTCTGATTACCCGTATCGCGTACGCCACGCTGGACGCGCGCAATTGCCTCGCGATCAAAAAGTCGCTGTCGCGCCTGCCCGAGCTGAAGAAAGCCGTAAGCGGCTGCGCCTCGGCGCTCATATTGCGGCTGAGGGACGGCCTCGATTGCATGGAAGACATCCATGCGCTGCTCGAAGCCGCAATCGACGACGACGCGCCCGCGGGCATTGCGGAGGGCGGTTTTATAAAGACAGGCTACAACGCGCAGATCGACGAGCTCAAAGCCGCATCCCGGCAGGGTATGGACTGGATTGCCGCGCTCGAAGCCTCGGAGCGTACCGCCACGGGCATCAAGAACTTAAAGATCGGCTACAACAAGGTGTTCGGTTACTATATCGAGGTCACAAAATCGTACCTCGAACTGGTGCCGTACCGGTATATCCGCAAGCAGACGCTCGCCAACTGCGAGCGCTATGTGACGCCCGAGCTGAAGGAAATGGAAGAGAAGCTGCTGGGCGCGGAGGAGAAATGCGTTGCGCTCGAATATGAGTGCTTCGTGGAGATTCGCAACCGGATGACGGAGAATATCGAGCGCTTCCAGAACGGGGCGCGCATCGTCGCCATGCTGGACATGCTGCGCAGCTTCGCCGCGGCCGCCTTCGAGCACCGCTACGTGCGTCCCGTGATGACGCAAAACGGCAGCCTTAAGATTGTGGGCGGGCGTCATCCGGTGGTCGAGACCTTCGTCAAAAGCTCGTTCGTCAAAAACGATACGCTGATTACCGACGACGAGCGCATCATGATCTTAACCGGGCCCAATATGGCCGGCAAGTCGACCTACATGCGTCAAGTGGCGCTGATCGTGCTGATGGCGCATATGGGCTGCTTCGTGCCCGCGGACAGCGCCCAGATCTGCATCGTGGACAAGATATTCACGCGCGTGGGCGCTTCGGATAACCTCGCATCTGGCCAAAGCACGTTCATGGTCGAGATGAACGAGGTCGCCAACATCCTTCACAACGCGACGTCGCGAAGCCTGCTCATCCTCGACGAGATCGGCCGCGGCACGAGCACGTTGGACGGGCTGTCCATCGCGTGGTCGGTCGTGGAATACATCAGCCATCATATTCAGGCGAAAACGCTGTTCGCGACACACTTCCACGAACTATCGGAGCTGGAGGGTGTGGTGCCGGGCGTTTCGAATTACTCCATCACGGTCAAGGAGCTGGAGGACACCGTGATATTCCTGCACAAGATCGTACGCGGAGGCACGGACCGGAGCTTCGGCATCGAGGTGGCCAAGCTTGCGGGCGTCCCGGCGGGCGTTACCGACCGTGCCAAGGAGATCATGCGCGCGCTCACGGAGAACGACGAGAGCATATTCGGCAGCCGTACCCGGGAGAAGGAGCCGCTGCAGCGCGATGAGCTGCTGCAAATGCTCAAAGACATCAACATGGACAACATCACGCCGCTCGATTCGCTCAAACTCCTGAGTGAGATCAAGCACAGGCTGTAGCGGAGGCTGCATGGGGGAGATCAGGAAGCTCGAAAAAAGCGTATATGATAAAATCGCCGCGGGCGAGGTGGTGGAGCGGCCGGTCAGCGTCGTCAAGGAACTCGTGGAGAATTCCATCGACGCGGGTTCCAGCGCGGTCAGCGTCGGTATCGAAGGCGGAGGCATCCGCAGCATGGCCGTCACGGACAACGGCAGCGGTATCCGCGCGGAAGACGTAAGCCTCGCGTTCGAGAAGCACGCGACAAGCAAAATCACCTCAGTGCACGACCTGGAACGCATCCACACGCAGGGCTTCCGCGGAGAAGCGCTTTCCAGCATCGCGGCGGTGTCTGCCGTGGAGATGAAGACCAAGCGCCGCGACGAGGAAACAGGCACCCGTATCCGCGTTTCGGGCGGACGCACAGACGAGGCGGTTTCCGCCGGTTTGCCGGACGGAACATCGGTTACGGTTTCCAACTTGTTTTTTAACGTGCCCGCGCGGCTGAAGTTTTTAAAAGGCGAAGCGCAGGAGGCCGCGCTGGTTTCCGACCTCATCTCGCGCTATATCCTCTGCTATCCGGAAATATCGTTTCACTATGCGTCTCAGGGCAAGTCGGTCTATCACAGCCCGGGCGACGGCGACCTGCGCCACGCGATCTACAGTGTTTATGGCGATATACTCGATACGATCTGCTATGTCTCCACGGAGGTCAACGATATCCGCGTATCGGGCTTCGTTTCGCGGCCCGGCACGAGCATGAAGGGCGGACGCAGCGGTTCGGTATTCGTCAACCGGCGCTATGTGCGCAACGCCTCCTTCGCCAGCACCGTGCGCAGCGCGTACGGCGAGACGATGGTTAAAGGAGAGTCGCCGTTCTATCTGCTCAACATCGATCTGCCCGCGTCCGCGGTGGATGTCAACGTACACCCGAACAAGCTGCAGGTGCGCTTTAAGGATGCGGGTGCGGTAGAATACGCGATCAAGGAAGCGGTGGCGCAGGCGTGTATGCAGATACGCGGCAGCGTACAACTACCGGAAGAAAAGAAACCTGAAGCGCCGCAGCCGCGCGCCCGCGTTGCGATGCAGACGAGCGCGGATGTAATTCAGACGGAACTCTTTTCGGGCTTTAAGCCGGCGGTGCTGCGCGAAACCGAGATGCCCGCCGCAAAGCCATATCCGGAACCGGAGCAACGCGCGCGGGATACACAACCAGAGGTGCCAATGCCGGAGGTCCGACAGGACGAATCTGCAATTGTGCTGACAGCTCCAGTGCCTGAGCCGCCTTCGACGGTTGAACCGGAAGCGCTGCCGTCGCCGGTGGGCTACCGGCTGATCGGCAGCTTCGCGGATACCTATGTGCTTGCAGAGCAGGGCGAGAACCTGCTGATTATCGACCAGCATGCCGCGCACGAACGGCTCCTTTATGAGCGGTTTAAAAGCGGCGCTGCGCCGCTATCCCAGCCGCTGCTGGTGCCGCGCGTGCTCACCATGTCGCACGAACAGAAGAACCTTATTGAACAGAACGCCGAGCTGCTCGCTTCGATCGGCTTTGATATCGAACCCTTTGGCGCACTCCAGTTCAAAGTCAGCGCCGTGCCCTCGATGGCCTCGGATGTAAGCGCCGAAGAGCTGATCGGAGAAGCGCTGGACGAGATTCGGAAGGGCGGATCGGACGTCGTGATGCGCAGGGAAGCCGTGATTCGTGCCGCATGCCGCAGCGCCGTCAAGGCAGGCGACAGGCTTTCCGAGAGAGAGCTTGCCAGCATCGTCGAAAGCTTTCTGGCGACGAACGTGATTCCCACCTGCCCGCACGGGCGGCCTGTAATTTCGGTGCTGTCAAAAAAGTCGCTCGAAAAAAGCTTCAAGCGTGTGATATGAGAAGGTTTATTGTGATCACGGGGCCTACGGCCTCGGGAAAAACAAGAATTGCGGTGGAAACCGCTAAGCAGCTCGGCAGCGAAATCATCTCGGCCGACAGCATGCAGATCTATCGCGGCCTCGATATCGGCACCGCCAAAGCAGCGCCGGATGAAATGCAGGGCATCCGCCATCACCTGATCGATATTGTGCAGCCGGACGAGCCTTACACCGTCGTGGACTTTCAGCGGGACGCTTTTGAAC
>JAEWCC010000002.1 GCA_023390815.1 Bacillota bacterium | reverse complement strand
ACAAACTTATTGTTTGCCCGGGCTCCGATTCACAAACTTGCGTTTATTGTATAGTGCTGATTCTTTTTTCAAGGTCCTTTTCCCGCCGCCCTTGCGGACCGCGGAATTGTATATTAACAAACACATGGGGTGTTTGTCAACACCGTTTTCTCGCTGAATTCTTTACCAGCTTCTTGCGATGTCCCGCTCGTTTCCGTTGCAGGACTTGCATCCTATCATGCCCGGTCTGTGTTTGTCAACACATTCGCTGCATGCATTTTCTGCCAGTTTCACGCTTGATGTTTTGCATCTCTGCGCTCTTTTTCAGCCTTATTCTCGGCATTCAAGGTTCTTTTTGCACCGCCCTTTCGGAGGGCGCTCAACTATACTAACAAAACAGCCTCACTTTGTCAACACGTTATATTCATAACTTTTGCTTATTTTTAATCCATATTCAGATTCACAGAAATTCCGGACAAACAATGGGCTGCCGATACAAATTGATATCCATTGTCAATATCGTGCTTGAAAATGATTTGGCCTCTCGGCGATCACAATAGTACAATCGTGAGATTTATTTGCGATAGAGCGTGCTGTTTCTTGACTAGCGGCATTAATTATGCTAAATACCGAAAACTATAAGCCGATGCTGCATCTCGGCCACGGCTATCGGTATCAAATACCATATAGAATTCCTGCTTCAGACAGTGTTGAATAAATAAGGACGGGCGATTTAGGTAAAAAGCAGAATGTGAATATTGACATTCGCAAATTTCCGGTTACAATATAATATAATATAGTTGTGCAACAAAGGCGTTTCACGATTTGCTTCGTGAAGACGTCTTTTTATTTTTTATCAGGAGGTTACCCATATGGCAAACGAAACTTTTGTCTCGCCTGAAGAGATATTCGGGGAATATGTCTTCAGTGAATCCGTCATGAAATCGAGATTATCCAAGGCAACCGTCAAGATCCTCAAGCAGACCATCGAGTCGGGCGACCCGCTGGATTCCTCCATCGCCGACGAGGTCGCTTCGGCAATGAAGGCGTGGGCGCTTGAAAAGGGCGCTACGCACTTCACGCACTGGTTCCAGCCGATGACCGGCATCACCGCCGAGAAGCACGATGCGTTCATCTCTCCGTGCGGCGACGGACGCGTGATTATGGAGTTCTCGGGCAAAGAGCTCATCAAGGGCGAACCCGACGCTTCGTCCTTTCCTTCGGGCGGATTGCGCGAAACCGCGGCGGCCAGAGGCTACACGGCATGGGACTGCACTTCCCATGCTTTCGTCAAGGACGGCACGCTTTACATCCCGACCGCATTCTTCTCCTACACCGGTGAGATTCTCGACAAGAAAGCCCCGCTGCTGCGCAGCATCGAAGCGCTCAGCACACAGGCCCTGCGCGTACTCCGGGCCCTTGGCAACACCACCTCCCGTCAGGTCATATCCACCGTCGGTCCTGAGCAGGAATACTTCATCATCAACCGGGAGCTTTACAACAAGCGCCTCGACCTGATGCTGACCGGACGCACACTGTTCGGCGCAAAACCGCCTAAAGGGCAGGAGCTGGAGGATCAGTATTTCGGTCGCCTGCGCATTAAGATCACGGAGTTCATGAAAGACCTCGATACCGAGCTGTGGAAGCTGGGCATCACCGCCAAAACCAAGCACAACGAAGTTGCGCCCGCACAGCACGAGCTGGCCATTATATTCGACCCGGCCAGCATGGCGGCGGACCACAACCTGCTCGTGATGGAAATGATGAAGCGCATTGCCAAGCGGCATGGCCTCACGGCGTTGCTGCACGAGAAGCCGTTTGCGGGCGTCAATGGCAGCGGCAAGCACATCAACTGGTCCATGGCGACCAACGACGGCATCAACCTGCTCGAACCCGGCATGAAGCCGATAGAGAACGAGCAGTTCCTGATCATCCTGGCTGCGGTGATCAAGGCTGTGGATGAATACGCGGAACTTCTGCGCCTCTCCGTGGCAAGCGCTGGCAACGACCACCGTCTTGGCGCCAACGAAGCGCCTCCGGCGATCATCTCCATGTTTGTCGGCAAAGAGCTGCAGGCCATTATCGAATCCATCATCAGCGGAAACACCTATGTGGACAACGGCCGCGTGAAAACCAACCTCGGAATATCCTCGCTGCCCGTGATCACCGAGGACGCCACCGACCGCAACCGCACCTCGCCGTTCGCGTTCACCGGCAACAAATTTGAATTCCGTATGTGCGGCTCTTCGAGCAACATCGGGGAAGCCTGCTTCACGATCAATACCGTCGTTGCACAAACGCTCTCCGAAATCGCCGACGTGCTGGAAAAAGCGGGCGACGTAAAGGCTGTGGCGATGGACGTGATCAAGGACATCCTCACTAAGCATGAGCGCATCATATTTAACGGCAACAACTATTCGGAAGAATGGGTCACCGAAGCCGCAAAACGCGGACTGCCCAACATCGGCAACACCGTGCTCGCGATCAAGGAGATCAAAGCCGAGAAAAACAAGCTCGTATTCGAAAAGATGGGCGTATTAAACGAAAAAGAAATCGAATCGCGTTATGAAATTCTGCTCGATAACTATTCGAAGACCGTCAACGTGGAAGCGCTGACGCTGATCGACATGACCGAACGGCAGCTGCTGCCCGCGGTGCTGGGCTACGCGTTGAAGCTCGCTGAGATCGCCGACAAGGCCGGCAGCAAAACCGCCAAGGCACACCTTGCGCGCATCAATGGGCTCGCCGACGGCATGGATGCCGCTCTCAATGGTATCAAGGCGGCGGTAGACGGCATTCCCTCAGATGAAGCCTTTGAAACCGCGCTCTATATTCGCGAGAATGTGGTCTCCGCAATGGAAGCACTGCGCAGTGCGATAGACGCAACCGAACCGGTTATGCCTGCGGATGTATGGCCTGTACCGGTATACGCCGATCTTCTCTTCAAAGTTTGACCTCTTGCTTTAAGCGGTTCCGCGGCTTCGCGGGGCCGCTTTTTTACTACCCGCCAGATCTATTCCTTTTAAAATCAATTATATTAATACCTGTATTAATTTTTTTAATATTAGCGTTGACATTCTTAATTCTGCGTAGTATATATAGATTATAAAATTGATCTGGAGATTGCCTATGAAAAGAAAAGCGCCTACGATTTGCCCCGTTTGCGGAGGCGAGTACGAGATTACGCGGTGCACGTGCAAAAAATGCGGCAGCGAGCTGGCCGGGCATTTCTCGGGCTGCGACTTTTGCAGCCTGACGGACGACGAAACGTATTTTGCGCTGACGTTCATCAAATGCCGCGGCAGCATCAAAGATGTCGAAAAGGAACTCGGGATATCGTACCCCACGGTACGCAGTCGGCTCGACGCGGTCATTGAACGGCTGGGGCTTAAGCCCGCGATGTCGGCCGAGGAGCTCAAGGAGGAACGCCGGATCATATTCGACCGGCTCGACAAAGGTGAAATCACCGCCGATCAGGCGGCGGATATGCTCAAAAATTTATAAACCGGAGGAAAGGGAAATGAATGAGGAAGTTTTAAAGGTATTGGAAATGGTCAAGGGCGGCAAAATCACGCCCGAGGAAGGCGAGAAGCTGCTGTCCGCGATCGGCGTCGACAAAGCTGGCTCGCCGGTCAAAAAGCGCGCGACGATGCTGCGCGTGCGTGTGGATGCGCACGACCCCAACAAAGAGGATCAGGCCAAGGTCAACGTCAACATCCCGCTCTCGCTCGCCAAAAAGATGACGGGGCTAGTCAAGATGGTGCCGAAGGATACCAAGGAAGAACTGCAGGAGCAGGGCATCGATCTCGACGGCATCAACTTAAAGGAACTCATCGAGATGTTCGAGGATGGTGAACTCACCGAGGAGCTGGTCAGTATCGACGCGGGCGATGAGACGAAAGGCGCAAAGGTGCGCGTGTATGTCGACTAGGAAGTCCGCGCTTATGCTGATATCCATGCGCATCAAGGCCTTCCGGATGTACCTCGCATTACCGCTGCGGTGCCTGTCCGAGGTGACCGAAGGGTTTTCCGATCTGCTGTGCCTGTTTAAGGGTGCCAGCCGCAAAGGGTTTGCGGGGCTCTCGGCAGCGGACGACGCGATCGCGATGCTGCGCGACTATGGCCCGCTCGATCTCGTGGATGTCGATGCGGGCAGCAAGGAAGGCAGCGTCAAAGTCAAGCTGCAATTGAGGTGACGATATGTTTCAGTTTTTATCGAGATATTGTATCAAGGCCGTGGTGTATTACGGGTTGCTGCTCGTCTTCATGGCCATCGGGTTGCTCACACAAACCGCTCTGGGGCTCATCCCGATCGCGCTCATCCTCACTGCGGTCAACACCGTGATCCGGCCTTTCATCGTCGCCATCGCGCTCCCGTTCAACTTCGTTACCTTCGGCATTGCGAGCGTATTCGCAAACCTGTTAACGCTTGTCATTGCAAACGGCATCTCGGGCGGCGCGCTCGCGGCAGGCTTCTGGGTGATGCTGCTGATCGCGCTGGTCATCATGCTTGCGGACGATGGCATCCGCAACATCCGCAAGGCGATACGGTTTAAACGTGCCGATGTATAGACACAGGGGGTAAGCCTCGGAGCAGAACGCGCCGGGGCTTTTTTCATGCGCGGGGGTGTATGTATAGATCAGCGGTACTCAGCGATACCTAGATGCAGCCTTCGTAGGGGCGGGCTTCCCAGACCGCCCGTAAGGCTGGGAGATTCCGGCTTCAAGCGAATCCCTCCGACGTGTGCCCTTTAGACATGGGAGGCGTGTCTGCTGTCATGTATCGGCGCTCTCAGTGGTTTACGTTAATGATCAACTCCGCTCGTCGGGCTGCTGTCCAGCAAGTCCATCACCAAGGGCAGCACCCATTCAGCTCCAACAGCCAAACCGCGGCAGCATATTAACCCTCATCATCGGTCTGTTCCTCTCCGGTCGTCATACTATATACCGCACAGTATCGCTAAGGATCGGTAAGTATCGCTGATTTTACCTATACCCTATTATCCTTATAGCCATAGTCGCAACGGCATTCAACACGACTCAGTATCGCATCGTATCGCTGATCCATGAATCTATATCTGTCCGGGCCGCTATCCCGTCTATCTGAACCCCCCACCCATACGCTCGATCACCTCATCACGGCATCGGAGGATTTCCGGGGAAATATAAAAACCCATCCAGTGTCTTGTTAAGCGTTAATGTCTTCTCCTTCAAGGCAATTACGGTGAAAAAGGGTACACAAAAGGCGGGTCTCCCCGCCTTTTGTGCTGTGTATCTTTGCGAATCGCTCATGGCAAAAGCGCAAACTGAAATTGGGGCTGCCGGAAGGGTTACATGTTGCTGACCCGTTCCTCCAGCGCTTTAAGCTGGCTTAAAAGCTCAGCAGGCATTTCTTCGCCGTATTTGGCGTAGTGCTCCTTGATCGAAGCGATCTCGGCCTGCCATTCTTCCTTATCGAGCTTTAAGAGCTCCGTCATATCCGCAGGGCTGACATTGAGGCCCGCGACATCCAGCGCGTCGGGCGTAGGCATATAGCCGATCGCCGTCTTGTTCGCTTTTCCGGTACCTTCGGTACGCTCGAATATCCACTTCAGGACGCGGCTGTTCTCGCCGAAGCCCGGCCAGAGCCACTTGCCGTCTTTGTCCTTGCGGAACCAATTGACATAGAATATCTTGGGCAGCTTGTCGGCATCGGTCGCCTCGCCGATATCGAGCCAGTGCTGCAGATAATCGCAAACGTTATAGCCGATGAACGGCAGCATTGCGAACGGATCGCGGCGTACCTGGCCGATCTTGGCGGAGATTGCCGCAGCGGTGATCTCCGAACCCATGATGGAACCGAGGAACACACCGTGCTTCCAGTCGAAGCTCTCGTGTACGAGCGGGATAACGCTCGGACGGCGTCCGCCAATCAGGAACGCGGAAATCGGCAGACCAGCGGGATCCTGCCACTCGGGCGCGATCACCGGGCACTGCGAAGCGGGCGCAGTAAAACGCGCGTTCGGATGCGCAGCCGGGGTCTCGGAACCGGGCGCCCAGTCCTTGCCCTTCCAGTCGATCAAGTGCGCGGGCGCGTCGTAGCCGATGCCTTCCCACCACACATCGCCGTCGTCCGTCAGGCCGACGTTCGTATAAATCGTGTTTTTCTCCGCAC
>JAEWCC010000001.1 GCA_023390815.1 Bacillota bacterium | reverse complement strand
GCGGTCAAAGTACCCAATATGGGTATTGGCCGCCCGCAGTTTTAAATTTGGGCTCCTTGCGTACCACGGATAGGGCAATATACTAAAAAAAGTGACAACTATGTCATGTGACAGGGTTGTCACTTTGTATTTACTATGCTATACTATCGTAGTAAGGAGGTGCGAAAGTGCCTAAAGATACATTTTTGAATCTTTCTGAACTGAAACGTAAAGCAATATTTGATGCCGCCGTGGAGGAGTTTTCGGTACACATGTTCAGCGAAGCCTCTATTAACCGCATTGTTAAAGCAGCTCAAATCCCAAGAGGCAGCTTTTATCAGTACTTTGACGGGAAAGAGGACCTGTTTTCGTATGTGATTGCTCGGATTTTTAGTGAAATAGAAGGGGTTATGCAAACCCGGCAAGGAGACAGACTGGGCGAAGATGCGCTGTCGCTTTTTATGGAAAGAGTGTATGCAACCGCCGAACTGAACAGGAGAAACCCGAAATACGTGCAGATAACGCTTTTACAGTCCAGAGACAAAACGCCTTTTGTCAGGCAGTTTTTCGAGCTATCCGATGCGCAAAGACAGAATGTGATCCAAATGTTTGAGCGCGATAAACAGTGTGGAATTGTCAGAGAAGATGCCGATAGTTCACTGGTAATCGACATGGTCTATACTTTGTCGAAGGAGCTATTCTTTGACGTTGGGATGGACAGCGAAGCCTATATAAAAAAGATGGAAGCGGTTATTAAAATCATCCGGGAAGGAATAAGGAGGAATTCAATATGAAAATTCAATCAGGAACCGTATCCACAGAGGGTGATGAGCTTTATTACAAGGTTCGCGGAACCGGCAAGCCGATACTATTTATCGCACCGGGAGGCGGCAACGGCGACGATTATCTGCCAGTGGCAAACATACTGGCAGACTCTTATCAAGTGATCACTTATGACCGGAGGGCGAACGCGAGGAGTACAAGGCATTTCCCCAATGATTTTAGCATACGCCAGCAAAGCCGCGACGCCGTCGCTATCCTGAGAGAGTTGGGGGTGACAAAAGCCCTTGTTATTGGCAACAGCAGCGGCGCCGTCATAGCGCTTGATATGGCCACGGCTTTCCCGGAGCATGTGCACGCGGCCATCATTCACGAGGCTCCTATCCCGTCGGTGCTGCCGGAAGCCGGGAAGTGGAAGGGTTTCTTTGCTTCATGCAACAAGCTTGCCAAAGAAAAGGGGTCTTCGGTTGGGGCAAAAAGATTTTTCTTTGGCGTTGAATTGCCGGTTTACGCTATTCTTTGGGCAACGATAAAGCTCAGGGTGTTCGTAAGGCAAGAGAGCCTGGTAAACGTGCCTCCCAGAATAAGCAGTGCAGATGCAACGGATGTGCTTTTGTTAAACGAGCTGCTGCCCGTCACAGGGTATGAGCCGGACTTTGAAACGGCAAAGACCGGCGGCGCGAAGCTCTATATCGGTTGCGGCCAATACGGGCGAAAGCGAAACGCATGGTACGCCGAAGCGGCGCGGATAATGGCAGAAAAGCTCTCCTGTGAGATGGTTGAGTTTCCGGGACACCATGCTTCCTTCATGAACCGTCGTCCGGTTGAGTGGTCGGAGACAATAAGGGAGATTGCGCATAAAGCGGGCTGGTAAATCACCGAATCTGTATATGTTTACTCCCGTTGTGGCATCGGCAGCTCCGGAGGTACCAAAAAGCTGCAGCTATAGAGGGTTGGCAGTCCGCAGGGTTCACTGTGGGAATGGTCATTCATTGTAACCATAGGCTATTGACACGCGGGAACGCACGCATGTAATATGAGGGTGAATTGCAGATGCTGGGAGGCAGGCGCGTTGGCGGAGAAAGCGGTGAAAAAGAAGCCGGAAGTCCGGTTCCATAAGGACACGTTTGACAAGACATCGGCAGAGCGCCAACAGCGCGTCATCGAGGTCGCGGTGTCGGAGTTTGCCGCTCGGGGCTACAGCGCAACGAACATCAACGACATCGCCAAGAAGGCAGGAATCAGCATCGGCGCAATGTACAGCTACTTCGCGTCCAAGGAAGACTTGTTCCTCGCAGTTGTGAACAGTGCGTATACCGTACTGGAAACCGTGCTGGGCGAAGCCAGGACGAAGAAGACAGATATCTTCGAGTTGCTGGAGGAGCTGCTCGCGGCCTCGCGAGAATACGCGGCGCGATATCCAGAGCTGAACCAGATCTACCTCGACTTAACCACACAGGGGCTGTCACAGATGGCATCCCGACTTTCCAACAAGCTTGAGACGGTTACCGTCAACATGTACCGTGACGTCATCCGTCAGGCCAAGCAGGCCGGGCAGATACCCGCCGACATCGACGAGGAGGCGGCCGCGTTCTTCATCGACAACCTGTTCATGATGTACCAGTTCTCGTTCTCGGTGGACTACTTCAAGGACAGAATGCGCATATTCCTCGGCGAGGAGCGCAGCAGCGACCCGGCGGCGGTGGAGCAGAGCATCATGCGCTTCATCCGCAAGGCCATGCGGGCTTAGTGATACGGGGGCAAAGAGGCCTGAGAGCCTTCAAAGACGAATGAAGGAGCGCTGACGCGCTCATTTTTATATGATGGTAACAGAAGTCAAGGGATTGGGGAAGGGCAACATGAATCGACAGGAATTGCTGGACAGGATGCGAAGCAGCGAATTCAGCGGCGGCGCGGCGGAGCTGCACGCGCAGCTCGGCGGGCTCGTGATGGACGCCATCGCGCCACAGTGGGAAAAAGACCAAAAGCCCCTGGGTAAACAGGCGTATTACCTTTCACTCGAATACCTCGTGGGCAGGATGATATTTAACAACCTCCTGAGCCTTGGCATACTGGAGGAGACCGACGCGATACTGAAGGAAAAGGGCGTCGACCTTCGCATGCTGGAGGACGTGGAGGACGCAGCGCTCGGCAACGGCGGCCTCGGCAGGCTCGCCGCGTGCTATCTCGACTCCGCCGCGACGCTCGGCCTGCCGCTCAGCGGTTACGGTCTGCGGTATCGGTATGGGCTTTTCAAACAGGAAATACGGGACGGCTTCCAGACCGAGCTGCCGGACGACTGGCAGAAATATGGCGACCCGTGGAGCGTACGTCGGGACGACATCCGTGAAACGGTGATTTTTGCGCACGGCTGCGTAACAGCGGTCGCGTACGACATGCCCGTGATCGGCTACGGCGGAGAGCGCATCGGCCTGCTGCGGCTGTGGCAGGCGGAAGGGGAGGGCGCGGAAAAGCTCTGCGAGTATCTGTACCCCGACGACAGCACCGACGAGGGCAAGAAGCTGCGCATCATGCAGGAATACCTGTTGAGCTCCGCCTCGCTGCAGAATGTCGTGCGCGCCTACGAGCGCGGCCACGGCCGGGATTTCAGCGGCTTTGCGGAACACTGCATATTCCAGCTCAACGACACGCACCCGGTATTCGCGATCCCCGAACTCGTGCGGATATTGACCGAACAGTACGGCATGCATTTCGATAAGGCGCTTGGCGTCGCGCACAAATGCTTTGCATACACGAACCATACCATCATGGCTGAGGCACTCGAAAGCTGGGACATCGGCCTCGTCCATGATATCATCCCGGATATCGTGCGCATCATCAAGCATATAGATAAGATCGTGCGGCATGAGACCGCGCACCGCCTGCCGCATCACGAGGCCGAAGGGACGCACATCATTCAGCACGGGCGCGTCCACATGGCCCGCCTCGCCGCGCACATCTGCGACCGCGTCAACGGCGTGGCGGAGATCCACACGGGTATACTCAAAAACGACGTGTTTAAGACGTATAACGCGCTCTATCCCGGCAAGATCGTCAACGTCACCAACGGCATCACCCAAAGGCGCTGGCTGGGGCTCGCGAATCCGCCGCTGGCGGCGTTCATCACGGAGCGCATCGGCGGCGGCTGGCTGAACGACCTCAAGCAATTGGAAGAGCTGCGCCGCTTCGAGGACGCAGGCAGCGTCGCGGAACTGAACCGCATCAAGGCGCAAAACAAGCTGCGCCTCGCGGAAACACTTAAAAACCACACGGGTATTGCGATCGACCCGGAGGCGCTGCTCGACGTGCAGATCAAACGGCTGCACGAATACAAGCGGCAATTCATGAGCGCGCTGTCCATTCTGTACCTGTACTATGGCATTAAGGACGGCACGATCCGCGACCTGACGCCGACGACGTACCTGTTCGGCGCGAAGGCGGCGGGCAGCTACTTCCGCGCGAAGGGCGTCATCAAGCTCATTCACGAGGCGGGCAGGCTCGTCGCGGCCGACCCAGAGGTGAGCCGGTATATCAACGTCGTATTTGTGCCTAACTATAACGTATCGTGGGCGGAGCGCATCGTCGCCGCGGCGGAGGTGTCGGAGCAGATATCGCTCGCGGGCACCGAGGCCTCCGGCACGGGCAACATGAAGCTGATGCTGAATGGCGCGGTCACGCTCGGCACGATGGACGGCGCGAACGTGGAGATCGTGCGCTTCGCGGGCAGGGAGAACAACTATATCTTCGGCATGAGCCAGCAGGAGGCGGCGCTGCGGGGCCGCTACGACAGCTGCCAGTATCTCTGCGACCCACAATTGCACCGCGTGGTGGACGCGCTGACAAACGGCACGCTGGACGACTGCGGCACGGGCCACTTTGCGGACCTGCACCGCGCGCTGACCACAGAGAACGACCGTTATATGGTGCTCGCCGATTTCCAAAGCTACCTCAAAGCCAAGCTGACCGTCGGGCAGGACTATGCCGACAAGCAGGCCTTCGGCCTCAAGGGCCTGCGCAACATCGAGGGCGCGGGCTACTTCTCCAGCGACCGCGCGGTAGCGGAATACGCGCAAAACATCTGGCACATCGGGAAGGAGTAAGCGCATGGAGCTGGAACGCGGAAGCGGCATCCTGCTGCACGTCACCTCGCTGCCCTCGCCATACGGCATCGGTACGCTGGGCGACGCATCTTTCCGATTCGTCGATTTCCTTGCCGAAGCGGGGCAGCGGTATTGGCAGGTGTTGCCGTTGGGCATGACGGGCTACGGCAACTCCCCGTACCAGTCCTGTTCCGCGTTTGCGGGCAACATCAACCTGATCGACCTTGACGTCCTTACGCGGCAGGGGTATCTGAACGACGAGGATTATCATGGCATAGACTGGGGAAGCTGTGCCGCGCGTGTAGACTACGGCAAAATCTATACGCATCGCGAGCCGATGCTGATTAAGGCCGCGGCGCGGTTCGATACGCAAAACGCGGAGTACCAGTCCTTCTGCGACGAGAACGGCTTTTGGCTGGATGACTTCGCGCTGTTCATGGCGATCAAGCGGCGGCACGGCATGCGCAGTTTTGACACATGGGAACCGAGACTTAAACGCCGTGACCCCGCCGCGCTCGAAGCTTTCCGTAACGAGAACGGAGAGGATATAGAGCACATCAAAATCATGCAGTTCTGGTTCTACAGCCAGCTCAGCGCGCTGCGGCAGTATGCCCGCGCCAAAGGCGTATCCTTCATCGGCGATATCCCGTTTTACGTTGCGTACGACAGCGCGGACGTCTGGGCGAACCCGCAGCTTTTTGAACTTGATGAAGATTTAAAACCGACCGCTGTGGCGGGCGTCCCGCCCGACGCGTTCTCGGACGACGGGCAGCTCTGGGGCAACCCGCTTTACAACTATGCCGCAATGCGTAAGGATAACTACGCCTGGTGGCGCAGCCGCATCCGCCAGAGCTTTGCGCAGTGCGACGTGCTGCGCATCGACCACTTCCGCGCGTTCGACAGCTATTACGCGGTGCCGTACCCCAGCGCGACCGCGAAGGGCGGGCAGTGGCGCACTGGCGAGGGCAGGGCAATGATCGACGCGCTCGGCCTGCCGGACATGCGCATCATTGCGGAGGACCTCGGAGACTTAAGCCCGAGCGCGCGCGCGCTCATCCGACAGACGGGTTTCCCCAACATGAAGGTGCTGCAGTTCGCGTTCGAGTCGGATGCGACGAACGAGTTTCTGCCGCGCAACTATGGCTGCAACTGTGTCGTCTATACCGGCACGCACGATAACAACACCGTGCGCGGCTGGTACAAATCTCTGCCCGTAAAACAAAAAATCAACCTCGCGCGATTCGTGCCGCACAGCCTGCTCACGCGCAAATCCGCGGCGCTTATCCGCTTCGCGCAGCGCAGTTCCGCGCTCATCGCCATCATCCCAATGCAGGACTATCTGGACCGAGACGCAACGGCGCGCATGAACACGCCCTCCACCGAGCACGGCAACTGGGAATGGCGCGCCGTCGCGGAGGACTTCCGCCCGGCGGTATGCGAATATATCCGCAGGCTCAGCGCGGAGAGGGTATAGGAATCTGTTCATAAGCAGCCTATTCCAGCTGATCTCTCCCTTTTGGCCAAACAGAGAAGTATATATTGCCGGTATGAAAAGTTCCGGCAATAGCTTGGTCTATGGTTTTAATATAAAATAGTTTTATTTAAAAATAGTTTGACTATAAAGTTATTGCGCTGCATAATATGCATCAGGGGGAATAATCATTGAACAGCATGGATGAAAAAGGCTTCAAAAATGCCATCAGGAAATTCGGAAAGGAATTTGAGCAGTTGGAGAAGGGTGTTCTCCTGTGCTGCGGAGTTACCTTTACTCAGTGCAATACCATTCTCGAGATTGGCAGAGCGGGCTGCGTTTCGCTTAACAAGCTGGCAGATTTGCTCGAAGTCGATAACAGTACGATGAGCCAAACGATCAGCAAGCTGGTGAAACAAAAACTCGTCAGACGAGATATTGATCCGGACGATCGAAGATATGTGACGATATCGTTAACGCAGGAAGGCATGACCGTGTATAAAAAATTAGATGAGGGTATGAATTCCTACTATACGGATGTATATTACTCCATTCCGGAAGACAAAAGGGTTCAAATTATTGATGCGCTCGGCATGATGACGGATATCTTGCGGCAAAAACGTTAACTACACGCGGGTATTTTTGTGGAGGGGGTTATGAGAAAACTGAATCTGAAAAAGGCATTGAGTTTACTCGCGCATGCATTTGCCTTATGGGGGTTTTGCGCGGCGGTGATGGGAATCGGCATGGCCGTTATGCCCTTGAATACGGTCTTGATCGTTCATGCTATCGCTGCGCCGATCATCGCTGCGGCGGTGACCAGCTTTTATTATTGGAAGTTTAACCATACGACGCCGCTTCAAACCGCCCTTTGTTTCGTACTGTTTATCATACTCATGGATGTAATTGTGGTCGCCATGATCATCAACCAAAGCTTTGAGATGTTTGAAAGCTTTGTGGGAACATGGCTGGTCTTTATGCTGATATTTGCAGTGACTTATTTAACAGGTATCTTGTGGAGGAAAGCAAAAGTAACGAATGATCGATAATGCGGCTATTTGGTATTAAGGAGGTTACTGCATGAGTAATGAAAGCTGCTGCTGCAACTCGGCGGCGACAGACACTTGCAGCGATGAAGGAAATTCGAAAGTCACAAAGGAAAGATGGGTCGTTGGATATAAAAGTACAAATGCTGGCCCAATTCCTCAGGTTTCAACGCAGCTTCAGTTTGCCGATACCTTGGGGTCATGGAACGCGCGGTGGGGAATTGGCCGGATGCAGTATGCGGTATCGCCGGGGCTTTACTGTGTCGGCGAACCGGATGAGCATTCCCATGTGCTGGTTACGGCAAACTATAAGATGACCTTCGACCGGCTCAGGCAAGAGCTCGCCGGTATGAATGTTTGGATTCTCGTATTGGATACGAAAGGCATTAACGTATGGTGCGCGGCAGGCAAGGGTACGTTTGGCACGGATGAGTTGATTAACCGCATTCAAACCGTACAGCTCGATCAAATTGTCGCGCATCGAAACCTGATACTGCCGCAGCTTGGCGCGCCCGGGGTAGCCGCCCATACGGTGCAGAAACAGACCGGCTTTCATGTTATTTATGGGCCGGTTCGCGCAAAGGATATTGAGGCTTTTATACGGGATGGATTAAGCGCAACAAAAGAAATGCGCGAGGTTAAATTTACGGCAGCCGACCGGCTTGTGCTTACCCCGATGGAAGTCGTAGGGTCAATTAAACCTACCGTCATCATATTTGGCGTGCTGTTTATACTCAACGCAATTGGGCTTGGGCATTACGGGCTGACGGATTTATACGCCTACCTCGGCGCTATTTTTGTCGGAGGTGTATTAACCCCGGTTTTACTTCCGTGGATACCGGGCAGGGCATTTTCGGTTAAGGGTTTGCTATTGGGCCTTTTGTGGGCAGTCGGTGTCAACATTATCAATGGCTGGCCGGGGACGCCCACTTATGGCTGGCTGAAGGCGATCGCTTACTTGCTGATACTCCCGGCCATTGCTGCATACAGCAGCATGAATTTTACCGGCGCATCCACATTTACATCCTTATCGGGAGTGGATAAAGAAATGAAGATCGCATTGCCCGCTATGATTCTCGCCGTTTTTTCCGGAGTGGTATTGCTTCTGATCAGCGATTTTCTGCTTATTTAATTGCAGGAGGAATTCGATATGAAACAACAATATTTGAAAAACACATCGTCATTAGTCTTGCATGAGGATAGGTGCAAGGGCTGCGGAATGTGTGTCGATGTTTGCCCGCACGATGTTTTTGAGATGAGCGACAATCGGGCTAAAATTATGGATAAAGACAATTGTATGGAGTGCGGCGCATGCGCCAGCAATTGCCCATTCCAAGCAATCGAGGTACGCAAAGGTGTCGGCTGCGCGGGGGCTGTGATCTATGGACTCCTCACTGGCAACGAGCCAGCTTGCGGATGTTCTTAATTGCATCAGAATAGCTGTCTTAAAAGATGTAACCAAAAGCGGGCGCTTCATTAGAGGCTGCTCGCTTTGTTGTTTTTCTCAGGAACGTTGGTAAAAAAGCCATCGGTTTGTGTTCGTTTCTTCATAAAATCTTCACACCGCCCCGATATAGTACGAAGCATCAAAGCAAAACGATTCGGGAGGGATGTTGCGAATGGGCTGCCATCAACAAAAAAACGGCGACAATGCTGCAAAACATGGTAAACTGATAGGGATGACCATACTTTGCTGTGGTTTGCCGCTTTTGCTGCTATTGTTGCTGCCGGTGGTCAGCACAGCGTTTGATCTGCCTGCGGGTTCACTTCAAACGGTTGTGACGTTTCTTTGCCCGGCGCTGATGCTGCTGATGTGCTTTGTGATGATGAAGGATCACAGGTCCGCAAAGAACAACGAGAATGACGATAACGCAGAATGCAAACCAATAAAGGAAGGTAAGTTGTCATGAATGTGAAAAAGACCGTGTTCCGCGTCTCCGGCATGACCTGCGGACACTGTGAAAAACGGATCGCCGACGCAGTGAAAAGCATCAAGGGTGTGCGCGCCGTGGCGGCGTCGTTTCCGAAAAAACGCGTGGAAGTCGCGTTTGACGCGGAAAAAACGACGGAGAACGCGATCAAGGCCGCGATTGAGCAGGAGGGCTACCGCGTTTTAGTCAGCGACGGCAAGAAACAACCCCTCGGCAAGGTCGCTCCGGTATTCCTGATTGTGCTGGCGCTGTACTTCATCGTACGGTACGCCTTCGGGTTCGATTTTATCAACCTGATCCCGCGCATCGACAGCACGGTTTCGCTGGTGGCGCTATTCGCAACAGGGTTGTTTACGAGTGTACATTGTATCGCGATGTGCGGAGGTATCAACCTCTCGCAGAGCGTCGGCACAGCGGATAACGCGGAGGGCAAGTTTAAGAAACCGTTGCTGTATAACCTGGGCCGCGTGATCTCCTATACGGTGGTCGGCGCCATCGTGGGCGGCCTCGGATCGGTACTGTTCGTGAGCCAGACGATGAAGGGCGTCATCATGCTCATCGCCGCCGTGTTCATGATCCTCATGAGCCTTTCGATGCTGGGATGGCTGCCCTGGTGGCTCGTGCCGCGCCTGCCCAGGATCTTCACCAAGCAGGCGAACAAGGCGAAAAAGGGCAAAGGGCCGCTCGTGGTGGGCTTACTCAATGGGCTGCTGCCGTGCGGGCCGCTTCAGGCCATGCAGCTCTACGCGCTTTCGACCGGTTCGCTGCTGATGGGCGCGCTCTCGATGATGCTGTTCGCGCTCGGCACGGTGCCGCTGATGCTGGGCGCTGGCCTCGTATTCTCGATGCTCAAGGGCAAGTTCACGCGGGGCATATCCCGTGTCAGCGCGGTACTCGTAATGCTGATCGCGTTTGTGATGGTGTTCAACGCAAGCGGGCTGTTCGGTTGGAGCGGGTCCGCTTCCGCGGCAAACACGCCGCCCGCAACCAGCGCGGGTTCCGGCGAGTCGGTGGTGGAACAGCTGGAAGCCAAAGGCTATGCCGTGGCGGAGCTGCAGGACGGCGTACAGGTCGTCGAAGCACAGCTGAAATCGTCCGGCTACCCGTCCATCGCGGTGCAGAAGGGCGTGCCGGTGCAGTTCAATCTCGTCGCGGACGACGCCACGATCAACGGCTGCAACGAAACGGTCGAGTTCCCCACATACGATGTGGAGAAGCGTCTGCAGGCGGGCGATAACGTCATCGAATTTACGCCCGATAAAACGGGTACCATCACGTATACCTGCTGGATGGGCATGATCCGCGGCAGCATCGCGGTGGTGGATGATCTGGGCGGAAACACGGACGCGGCGGCGAGCGTACTGCCGCAGGCTACCGCATCCGATACCGCAGCAACTGAGTCTACAGGCGCGCAATCGCCGGTTTCGGGAAGCTGCTGCAGCAATATCCAGCAGACGATCACCGAGGACGATATCGCGGTGGCTGAGGTAAACGACGGCAAACAGGTCATGACCGTGACGGTAGGCACGAGCGGATACTCACCCGCGGTGCTGGTACTTCAGCGGGGCGTGAAAACGCAGATCAACATCGACCCGAAAAGCCTTAACTACTGCAACGGCTACATCAATTTCGGAGGCTACGGCTCGCTCGATCTTTCGGCGGGAGAGCTGAACTTGCCGGAGTTCACGGCAAGTCAGGATTTCACGTTCACCTGCGTCATGGGCATGCTGAACGGCTACGTCATCGTGGTGGACGATGTAAACAATGTGGATACGGCTGAAATTCTCAACCAGGTAACAGGATCATTACAGTCGGGCGGCGCGCCGATAGGTGGCGGCGGCTGCTGCGGCTGAAGGAGGATAGAATGACAGAAAAGACATACCGAGTGACCGGCATGACCTGTGCGTCATGTGCGGCCCATGCCCAGAAGGCGGCGGCTAAGCTGCCCGGCGTGGAACACAGCGATGTCAACATCGCGACGGAAAAGATGACGGTGCGCTTCGACGAGAAGCAGGTCGGTTTTGAACAGCTCAAAAAGGCCGTCGAGGACGCCGGATATGGTCTGGTGGATAACCAGCCTGCCAAAAAGATCGAGATTGGCGTCCAGGGGATGACCTGCGCGGCGTGCTCCGCGGCGGTGGAACGCGCGGTCAGAAAGCTAACGGGCGTGGCGTCGGTATCAGTGAACCTCGCAACGAATCGCGCGGCGCTCGAATACGACCCCGCGGTCGTCAAGCTTTCGCAGATCAAGGAAGCGATTACGAAGGCGGGCTATACACCGGTGGATATCGAAGAAGGTGCCGTGCGTGACGCCGAGAGCGAGCAGCGCGCGCGGGCGCTCAAAAACATGAAGCGGCGGCTGATTATCGCCATCGTGTTCTCCGCGCCGATTTTGTACATTGCGATGTCGCACATGTTCCCGACGCTCAAAATACCGATCCCGTATTTCATGGGCTCGCACAACTTCCCGCTGACGTTCGCGCTGGTGCAGCTCGTACTCAGTTTGCCCGTCTTGATCGCGGGAAGCAAGTTCTTCAGGGTCGGCTTCAAAACGCTGTTCAAGGGCGCGCCGAATATGGATACGCTCGTCGCGATTGGCACGGGCAGCGCGTTTCTGTACGGCGTCTACGCGACCGTGATGATCTACCTGGGCAGCTTCGAATTCTCACAGCAGCTGTACTTTGAATCAGCGGCGGTTGTCATTTCGCTGGTCATGCTGGGCAAATACTTAGAGGCGGTCAGCAAGGGCAAGACCTCCGAGGCGATCAAGAAGCTGATGAATCTAAAGCCCAAAACCGCGGTCGTCGTCAAGGACGGCGCGGAGCTGGAAGTCCCGCTCGACGAGGTGGCGGTGGGCGATATCGTGCTCGTGCGTCCCGGCACGTCGATCCCGGTGGACGGCGAAGTTGTGGAGGGTGCATCCTCCGTGGACGAATCCATGCTGACGGGCGAAAGCCTGCCGGTAGAGAAGCAGCCGGGTTCTGCGGTCACCGGCGGCAGCATCAACGGCGAAGGCCTCATCAAGTTCCGCGTCACGCAGGTGGGCGAGGACACCGCGCTCTCCAAGATCATCAAGCTCGTGGAGGAAGCGCAGGGCAAGAAAGCGCCCATCGCGAAACTCGCGGACATCATTTCCGGCTACTTCGTACCGGCGGTACTGGGCATCGCGCTGCTCGCAGCCGTCATCTGGCTGATCGCGGGTCAGGACTTCAACTTCATACTCAATATATTCGTCACGGTACTGGTCATCGCCTGTCCGTGCGCGCTGGGCCTTGCCACGCCGACAGCGATTATGGTAGGTACCGGCAAGGGCGCAGAGCTCGGCATCCTCATCAAGGGCGGCGAAGCGCTCGAAACCACACACAAGGTGGGTGCGGTGGTGTTCGACAAGACGGGCACGATCACCGAGGGCAAGCCGGTGCTGACCGACATCAAAAACTACAGCGCATCGAGCGACGACGAGATACTCGCGCTGAGCGCGGCGGCGGAACGCGGCAGCGAGCACCCCATTGCGCGGGCCATCGTGGAAGGGGCGCAGCAGAAGGGCCTCGAATTGGCACAGCCCGAGGAATTCAAGGCGGTGGCGGGCCGCGGCATCGACGCGACGGTCAAGGGCAGACGTGTGCTTGCGGGCAACGTGAAGCTCATGGCGGAAAGCGGCGTCGATATCAGCGCCGCGCAGGCTGACGCGGCGGCATTGTCCGGCGCGGGCCGCACGCTGATGTACATCGCCGTGGACGGCAAACTCGAAGCGCTGATGGCCGCTGCGGACAAAGTGAAGGAGTCCAGCAAGCAGGCGGTACAGCGTCTGAAAGCAATCGGCCTCGAGGTCTACATGATCACGGGCGACAACAAGAACACGGCTTCGGTGGTCGCGAAGGAGGTCGGTATCGACCACATCCTCGCCGACGTGCTGCCGGGCGACAAAGCCGGTGAAGTCAAGAAGCTGCAGCAGAGCGGTAAAAAGGTCGCGATGGTGGGCGACGGCATCAACGACGCACCCGCACTCGTACAGGCTGATATCGGCATGGCGATCGGCACGGGAACGGACGTCGCGGTGGAATCCGCGGATGTCGTGCTGATGCGCGGCGATCTTAACGAGGTCAGCGCGGCGATTGCGCTCTCCCGCGCGACGATTCGCAACATCAAGCAGAACTTGTTCTGGGCGTTCGCGTACAACACCGTCGGTATTCCGTTTGCCGCGGGCGTGATCTTCGCCTTCGGCGGGCCGCTGCTGACGCCGATATTTGCGGGCGCGGCCATGGCATTAAGCTCGGTATCGGTCGTCACCAACGCACTGCGCTTAAAGCGCTTTAAACTCAGGCACTAATGCATAAAGGAGATACGATGAAAAAGGTATTCATAATCATAATGACACTGGTGGTTGCGGGCACGGCGCTTGCAGGCTGCGCAGCAACCGACGTGGTTTTAAAGTACAGCCCAGGCTCGCTCGACGCGATTACGGAGAAGTACCCAGAACTGGTGACGGACAACACGACGGCGGATCATTACTTCTACGTGACGGTGGACAATGAAACGACGCTGAAGGTCAGCCACGACTATGACCTGACCGGAAACGAAGACATCGTCATCCAGACGCCGCTTCAGCCGTTTGTGGCTGCGGGTTTGGATGTAACAAAGCTCGGCGAAGGCTACCGCGCGGATGACACTACGTTCTACGTGACCGGCGATTACGGCAAAGGCACGGGCATGAAGGACACGCTGACGGATTCCATTTTTGAGAGTGTCACCTATGACCGCTCGATGCTGACCTATCATCAGGCGCTCGACCACTACGGCGTGAAGCTGCCGGGCGGCAAAATCGAATGGGCGAAAGATTACAAGACCAACGACAAGGACATCGTGTTCGTCATTGCCGCGAAGCCGCTCGCCGATATCGGCGTGGATGTGCAGAACATTGACGGCTGGGTATTCAAGACCATGCAAGACGAGGACGGCAACGATATCGATGTACTTTTGAAGCCGTACGACTTACAATAACAATCAATCAGGGATTGACGCATATCCGGCAGGTGCAAACGCCTCTGCCGGATATGATGCTATCAGAAGGGAAACGCGGTATGACGCAAAACAATACGATACTCGTGGTGGACGACGAAACAAAAATCGTCGAGGTACTCCAATCGTATCTGGAAAAAGAGGGCTTCCGGGTGGTTTGCGCGTACAACGGCGGCGACGCGCTGAGCCAGTTCGACCGCTATGCGCCGGTACTCGTCCTTCTCGATCTGATGCTGCCCGACCTGCCGGGGGAGGAGGTCTGCCGCGCGATACGCAAAAAGTCGCGCGCGCCGATCATCATGCTCACGGCGAAGACCGAAGAAGCGGATATACTAAAAGGCCTTAATATCGGCGCGGACGATTACGTGACCAAGCCGTTCAGCCCGCGGCAGGTCGTCGCGCGCGTGGGCGCCATCCTGCGAAGGACGCTCAATGAAGCGGTTCCGATTGTGGATGAAACCAGTTTTAACGACCGGGAGCTCGTAATTGATAACATGCGCCACGAGGTATCAGTGAACGGCGAGCCGGTGGCTTTAACGCCTAACGAATTCAAACTGCTGCTCACGATGGTGAAATACCCAACCAAGACGTTCACGCGCGAGGAACTCATAAGCATGGCGCTCGGAGACGACTTTGAAGGCTACGACCGCGTGATCGATACGCATATTAAAAACATCCGGCAGAAGATCGAGCCGGACGCGAAAAAACCCCGCTACATACTGACGGTGCATGGCGTGGGCTACAAGTTTGGCGGTGAGGCATGATGAAAAAAACGAGCCTGAGAACAAAGCTGTCGCTGGCATTTATACTCGTCGCGCTGGTGCTGTTCGTGCTGGTCAGCTTGTTTGCCAACCTCATTCTGGAGCGCCAGTTCAAAGCATACACCGTCAGCAAGTTGGAGGATACCATTGCGGGCACGGTCAAACTCATCTCCAGCCGCTTTGACAGCGCGGACAGTTGGAACGCGTCCGCGATCGAGGACATTGGCGTGAACGCGCTCAGCGGGGGATTGATGCTGCGCGTGACGGGTATAGACGGTACGGTGATATGGGACGCGTGGGAGCACAACAACGGCTTTTGCACGAATATGCTCGAACATATGGCAATGAATATGCGCTCGTACGACAGCGGTTTTCAGGGCGCATATCAGGAGGAAACCTATCCCATCGAAGTGGGCGGGCAGAAGGTGGCCAGTGTGGATGTGGGCTACTACGGCCCGTACTTCTACAGCGATACGGACATCCAGTTTCTAAAAGGGCTCAACACATTCCTGCTGATCGCCACAGGGGTTGCGCTGTTGGCCTGCCTGCTGTTGGGTACATTCATGGCAAAGCGTCTCACGCAGCCGATCGCGAGCGTGATCGACACCGCAGGCCGCATCGCGAAGGGGGACCTTGGGAGCCGCATCACAGAGCAGTCCTCCACGCGGGAGATTTCCGAACTCACCGACTCGGTCAACAGCATGGCGCAAGACCTCAGCGATCAGGAACTGCTGCGCAAACGGCTCACGGCAGACGTCGCGCACGAGCTGCGTACGCCGCTCGCCACGCTGCAAAGCCACATGGAAGCTATGATCGACGGCGTATGGGAACCAGAACAAAAGCGGCTGGTAAGCTGTCACGAGGAGATTCTTCGCCTTTCCAAGCTCGTGGGAGAACTTGAGACGCTTTCACGCTATGACAGCGAAAGATTGGAGCTGCACAAGGAACGGTTCGAGGTGTCGGAGCTCATCAAACGTATACTGCTGAACTTCGAGAACGGATTCCAGACCAAAGGGGTGGAACTCGAGTTTGTGGAAAGAGAAGTGTGGGCGCAGGCCGACCGCGACAAGTTAAGCCAGGTGCTTGTAAACCTCGTGTCCAATGCATTAAAGTACACGCCAGGCGGCGGCAAGGTGCGTATCGAGGCCGGCGAAACCGCGGATGAGGTAATCATTGCAGTGAGTGATACCGGCATCGGCATCTCCCAGAAAGATCTGCCGAATATCTTCGAACGGTTCTACCGCACGGATAAATCGCGCAGCCGCGCGACGGGCGGCTCCGGTATCGGGCTTACCATCGCGAAATCTATCGTGGATGCGCACGGCGGCAAAATTACGGTAAAAAGCAAAACCAACCGGGGCAGTACGTTTACGGTGTCGCTGCCGAAATAAATAATCTTCATAAAAACCACACAAATCATTGATAGGATATGTACAAATCGATGAGGAGTGAGGCAAATGAAGCAGACAAATAATAAATCGAATACGAATAAAAAGAGCGATGCTAAAAAGCAGGCCGCTGCAAAGAAACAGCGTCGGAACATATACATCGGGATCGCCTTTCTGGCGGTGTTTGCAGCCGTTGCGGTATGGATTTTCTCCGGCTTGAAACCGGGCGCGCCGGAAACCGCGTTCGAAAGCCCGGGCAATCCGGTTGTGCAGCCGTCTTCGGCAGTGAGTGCAGCGGAAACGCAGGATCTCGTGATCCAAAAAAATGGTGTCACCGAAACAGCGGAATTTATCGCGGTTCAGGCGGATGGCACGAACATGGAAGTGATCGCGGTCAAAGCATCGGACGGCACCATACGCACGGCGCTCAACACCTGCCAGGTCTGCTACGATTCGGGCCGGGGCTACTATAAGCAGGACGGCAACGAGCTGGTCTGCCAGAACTGCGGCAACCGCTTCAGCATCAATGAGATCGGCGACACCAAGTTTGGCTGTAACCCCGTGCCGATTACAGAACAGTCGGAGGATGGACAGACGATCACGATTCCAGGCAGTTTTCTCGCCGATAACGCGCAGTTGTTTAAAGAGTGGAAATCCTGATGAACGCATAACTGAATAGAGACAGGGAGAGTCCTCCATCCCGCGCGGAAGGGGGACTTGCTTTATTCATCTGCTTTGTGAGGCCCCCTTGCCTAAAGGAGCGGCGAGTGTTGAAAACCTCTCAGTATCATTGTTACGAAAAGCCAGGTGTCATGTTGAGGAGCGAAAGCGAGGAAACATCTTAATAAAGATCCTTCCTCGCTTCGCCGTTCAGGATGACATAGAGTTGTTTTCGTAATAGTTGCGCGTTAGCGCGTGATGGTCCGGAACGCAAGCGACTACACTGTGGACGATATTATCTTCATCTCCGAAAGAGCCCGCAAGAATCGTTCCCCATAAGGGACGCCATTGGCGTCAGCCTGAAACCGCACGTTTCGCTCGTTGACATCCCGCCGGATAACGGGTATCGTATGAACCAGTACAACTGAAGGGGGACACCATGAACAAACTGACTGATACGTTTATACTGAGCAACGGCGTCGGGATTCCCTGCGTGGGCTTTGGCACCTGGCAGACGCCCAGCGGCGATGTCGCCGTCAATTCCGTTAAAACTGCGATCGAGGCCGGATACCGGCACATTGATACCGCCGCCGCGTATCGAAACGAACAGGGCGTCGGCGAAGGCATCAAGCAAGGCGGCGTGGACCGCAAAGAGTTATTTATAACGACCAAGCTTTGGAACTCTGAGCGCGGCTATGATAAGACCATGAAAGCGTTTGAGGCTTCGATGAAGGCGCTGCAATTGGATTACCTCGATCTGTATCTCATCCACTGGCCTGCGGCACTACAGCACGGCGCAGGGTGGCAGCAGACCAACCGCAGCACATGGAAGGCGTTTGAGCAGCTTTACAAGGAAGGCCGCATCCGTGCGATCGGCGTCAGCAACTTCCTGTCGCACCATCTGGAGCCGCTGATGGCCGACGCGGAAATAAAGCCGATGGTGAACCAGATCGAGCTGCATCCGGGCTATACGCAGCCCGAAACCGTGGCATACTGCAAAAAGAACAACATACTCGTGCAGGCGTGGAGTCCGCTGGGCACGGGCAGGGTGCTCGAGCATCCGATGCTCGCCCTGATGGCGAAGAAATATGGCGCAAGCGTCGCGCAGTTGTGCATCCGCTGGTGCCTGCAGAACAGCTTTTTACCGTTGCCCAAGTCCGTCACGCCCTCGCGCATCATCGAAAACACGAACGTGTTCTTCTTTGAGATCGGCGCGGAAGATATGGCCGCCATCAACGCCCTGCCCGAATTCGGCTGGTCGGGCAACGATCCCGATAAAATCAGTTTTTAATTGATACTTCGTTTCTATTGCTGAAGTTCGTTGCCCCGGAAATCTTGAGGAGATCCGGGGCAATACGTTTTCACCATACTTTTTAAAAGCCGGGCACCCGCACAAATTCAAGGTCCATATAAATTTAACCTGTCAATTTTTATACTCGTGTAAAGTCTGTGCGTCTTCTTGCAGGACATGGATATTCTTATCGGATACCCTGTATAAACCATTAATTATGTACTAATCAAATGGGTGGTACGCCTCCTGTCCTGCGGTTAGAATATTCTTAAGAAAACGATACCAATATTCGAGGTGCTTGAAATGAAAGAATTTTTTCCGAATGTTCCAAAGATCGAATATCAGGGCAAAGGCGGAGCGCCGTTCTCGTTTAAGTTTTATAACCCCGGCGAAAAGCTAGGGGGGAAGACAATGAAGGAGCACCTGCGGTTCGCGATGTCCTATTGGCATACGCTTTGCGGCGATGCTCGGGACCAGTTTGGCCCGGGTACTCTCGATAAATCCTATGGCGGAACCACGCTGGATGAGATTTATACCAACAAAGCTTACGCAGGTTTCGAGATCATGGACAAGCTTGGGATCGATTATTTCTGCTTCCACGACAGGGACATCGCATACGAGGGTGCTACGCTGGCCGAAAGCAATGCTATACTGGACCGGTATGCCGATCTGCTTGAGAAGCTCATGAAAGAGCGCGGGAAAAAGCTGCTGTGGGGTACGGCCAACCTCTTTGGAAACAAGCGATATATGCACGGCGCTGCCACCTCCTGCAGCGCGGACGTGTTCGCGTTTGCCGCGGCGCAGATCAAAAAAGCTATGGAAGTGACCGTGCGGCTTAAAGGTCAAGGTTACGTCTTTTGGGGCGGCCGGGAGGGATACATCACACTGCTCAATACGAATTTTGCGCTGGAGCAGGATAACCTTGCCCGGATGCTGACCATGGCGCGGGATTACGCGCGCAGTATCGGTTTTAAAGGGGACCTTTATATCGAACCTAAGCCGATGGAGCCTACCTGCCACCAGTATGACTATGACGTCGCGACGGTGCTGGGTTTCCTGCGCAAATACGGCTTGCAGGATGATTTCAAGATGAATATCGAAGCCAACCACGCCACGCTGGCACGGCATACTTTTGCGCACGAATTGCGTGTAGCGCGGTCGAACGGCGTCTTCGGTTCGATCGACGCTAACCAAGGCGAGCCGTTCAACGGTTGGGACACCGACAATTTCCCCACCAATGTTTATGACATCGCGCTTGCCATGTATGAAGTGATTAAAGCGGGCGGATTTATCAAAGGCGGCACAAACTTCGACGCCAAGCTGCGCCGGGAGTCCATTTCGCCCGAGGATGTATTCCGCGGATATATCACAGGCATGGATACAATGGCGCTCGGCTTCAAGATGGCGTGGAAACTGGCTGAGGACGGACGGCTGGAGCAGTTCATGAACAGAAGGTACCAAAGCTACGATTCGGGTATCGGCGAAAAGATCGCAACCGGAACCTGCGGCTTCAAGGAGCTTGAAGCCCATGCGCTCTCGCTGGGCGACGTGCAGATGAAGGAAAGCGGGGAACAGGAGTATCTGGAGGGGATCGTCAACGAGGCGTTCTTCGCGTAGAACAGTTCCGCCGGAGCGGGTGTGTCTGACAATTTCAATACCTTTTTCATTGAATATAACCGTTGTCCACAGCGGTTATATTCTTTTGCTTGGCTATAGAACATGCCGGACGGGAGAGGATTAAGGTTATATCCTGAACATAAAAGGGGCAGCCCGTTTCGGACAGCCCCTTTCATATTAACGCGTTTCTATGGCTCGCATGCTATATAGGCTGTTGTCAGCCCTACTTGTAGGCACCGCATACGTTACACTTGTATACGCTGCCGCTGCCGGGTATGTAGGTCCACGTATGGCTCTGGTACTCCGTGCGTCCGCAAGAGCTGCACGTCCGCTTATGCTGCGTAGTCGAGTATTTTACCCAAGAGGAGAAGATATGGTTCGCATATACGTAATGGTCGCATACGTTGCATGCGCGCCTGTGTTGCGTGGACGAATAGTTCGTCCAGGATGGGTAGGTATGGCTGAGCGCAGCCCTTGTATGGCTGCACCGATTGCACGCGGTGTCCGCACAATCCGTATAGATATGCCCATCGGAATATAGGATTCCGGATACCGAACCCCTGTTATAGCTGCATTCGTTGCAGACGCTATCCTGGCAGTTCGAATAGCTATGGGAACCGTCTACATCATCAACCGTATAGTAGCTGCACCCTGATCTTGTGCAGTAATTCTGATATTCGCGGCATTTGTTGTATTCCCCGACGTCCACCCAACGGTACCCGGAAAGGAGGTGGTGGGCCGAAGTCCTGTCTTGGAGGCACCGGTTGCATTCAAGGTCGGTGCAACTATTATACATGTGACCGTCCGTTTCGAGGAAACCCGAACTCGAACCCCGGTTATAGCTGCACCCGTTGCAGTCACTATCCTGACAATTCGAATAGCTGTGGCTGCTGTCTACATCCTCAACCGCATAGTAGCTGCACCCGGATCTTGTGCAGTAGTTCTGATACTCCCGGCATTTGTTGTATGCCCCGACGTCCACCCAGCGGTACCCGGTCATAAGGTGGCTGGGCGTCCCCCTGTTATAGCTGCAGACGCTGCAGACGCCCGAGCAATCCGAATAGGTATGGGCATTTTCAACATTCTCCACCGTGTAGTGGCTGCACCCCGGTCTTGTACAATAGTTCTGATATTCCCGACACTTATTATATTCTCCTACGTTCACCCAACGATGTCCGGCCATTATATGGCCGGGCGTAGTCCGCTCATGGAGGCACCGGTTGCATACAAGGTCATCGCAATTATCATATATGTGTCCGTCCGACTCGAGGTAGCCATTCGGCGCTTGGCCTCTGTTATAGGAGCAAACGGTACAGACCGCAGCCGCGCAATCCGAGTAGGTATGGGTATTATCTACCTCCTCAATTGGATAATAGCTGCACCAAGATCTCGTGCAGTGGCTGGTCTTTACCCGGCATTTGTTGTACTCGCCTACAGCTACCCAGACGGGTTCGGTCATGAGGTGATGGGGCTCAGTCCTTTCGTGGGGACACCTGTTGCAATCGAGATCAAAGCAATCATCATATACGTGCCCGTCTGTTTCGATGTAACACGGCAGGTCCCTGAAATAGCTGCAGACGTCGCACGTGTTGTCCGCACAATTCGTATAGGTATGGCTGGTGTTATATGACACAGCCGTGAAGTAGCCGCATGCCGTACAGTAGTTTTGGTATTCCTGGCATTTATCGTATTCCCCGACGCCTACCCAGCGGTACCCAGTCATCAAATGGTTGGGCGTACCCCTGTTATAACTGCATACGCTGCAGACGCCTGAGCAATCCGAATAGGTATGTGCATTTTCTACCTCAACAACCGTATAGAAGTCGCACCCTGGCCTTGCGCAGTAGTTCTGTTTTTCTTGGCATCTATTGTATTCCCCTACATTCACCCAACGGTGTTCGGTCATCAAATGGCTGGGCGTGCCCCTGTTATAGCTGCAGACACTGCAGACCCCTGAGCAATCCGAATAGGTATGGGTATCGTCCACCTCCTCAATGGGATAATAGTTGCACCAAGATCTCGTGCAATGGCTGATCTTTACCTGGCATTTGTTGTACTCGCCTACCGATACCCAGGCAGGTTCGGTCATGAGGTGGTGGGGTTCAGTCCTTTCATGGGGACACCTGTTGCAATCGAGATCAAAGCAATCATCATATACGTGCCCATCTGTTTCGATGTAACCCGGCAGGCCCCTGTAATAGCTGCAGACATCGCACGTGTTGTCCGCACAATTCGTATAGGTATGGCCTGTGTTATATGACACAGCCGTAAAGTAGCCGCATGTCGTGCAGTAGTTTTGGTATTCCTGGCATTTATCGTATTCCCCTGCGTTTACCGTACGGGAAATCATATTGTGTTGATGGAGGCACCTGTTGCATACAAGGTCAGAGGAATCATCATATACATGCCCGTCCGACGCAAGGGTACCCGACGATAACGCGCCTCTGTAATAATAGCAGACGTTGCATCTGTCGTCCGAGCAATCCGTGTAGGTATGGGCGATGATTACATCATCAAAGGTATGATAATCGCATCCTGTTATAGTGCAGTGACTGGCAAACACCTTGCATTTATCGTACTCTCCTACGCTTACCCAGGCGGCTTGGGTCATTGGGTGACCAACCTGCTGCTCGCACCTGTCGCAAACTCCGTTACTGTCATAGTCTATATGGCCCGCGGGGGTCGGCGTGAAAAGAGAATATTCATTTTCAATATAACCGCAATTGTTCTGGCATTTATATTGAACATACCCTAAACCATCCTCCGGGTCGAGGTTGCATATGTCTGCCGGAGACACCCAACTCCATACTCCGCTGTAAATGTAATATCTTTCTGGGACAAGATCATGATCACGGTTTTTCAGTGTTTGGGATAATTCGCAAACCGAGCAGATGTTGTACTCATCAGGGTCGTGGATAAGTTCAACACGCCATTCTCCGTAAGAGTGAGAACCAATGCTGCCCGGGACGATATATAGGCAGTTTTTGCATCCTTGCACATGTCCTTTCAGTGGTAATCCGTTCTCGTCAAGCAGTTGGAATCCGTGCTCATCAAATAAGGGGGTTTCACGCCATTCCAGCTGGCAGCTTCCCGGCGTACGGGTTTCTCCACAGCGATTGCAATCAATATCTGTGCATGAATCATATTTATGTCTGGGGGTATTGCAATAATTGCAATAGCAGTCGCTATCGTCCGTATACGTCTCTGCGTGTTCCCCATAACGATCAAAATAACTAAGCACAGCATCTATATAATTACTTATAAAGCCAATATTATTGTACCAGTATGTACCATCATCAAGCATTATATAAAATTCTCGCTCCCTCAAATCATAATAGTCCGGTGCATATCCTTTGTTTACGTAAAAATATCCATAACGTCTTTGAAGTTCTTTAATAGTAGTTCCATCAGGTAAAACTATCGCATAATCATAGTAGAAGTATATTAATTCAAGGAATAGACTGGTTTGAGATGTCGCCATTATTTGGGATCCGGTAAAAACCGCATTGGCAGCATTTAATGCCAATGCGATCATTTCAAAACCTGCAGCGGCGGGCAAAAACCAAGATATAGCACATAGCATTACACCTAATGAATCGCGCTCATCCCATTCAAGATAGTTTGCCTCCCCCCCATAAAAACAAACGATTTTGTCTTTTCTGTATATGTCAGCAGTATATCCATAGCGTGACTGGGAACCAAGATAACGATAATCACCGACAAGACCAGGAACAGTGACACAGGGACCTAATCCCTGATTCGTTCTTTCCGGATCAAAAAATCCGGCTTCCATTGAACCTCCGCAGGTTGGATCATTGGCTTCATCTCCCCACCCCTCGGGATGTTCACCTTTACGTATATCTGGAGGGGTAGAGGAACTCTGCACTTCGCTATAATTACCATCGATATAAACTTTAGCTGTATGTTCTGAACTTGTCAGGTAAAAATCAACATGAACATCATGACCTAATATATTGCGGGTTTCATCGTAATCAGGTTCAGGGGTCCCTGTTGGCGTCGGCTCGGGCGTCTCCGTTGGCGCAGGCGTTTCCATTGGTGCTGGTGTTTCCGTCGGCGTCGGCTCGGGCGGCGGGTCTTCCGCCAGCGCGGCTGTTGGGATCATCGTGAATACCATGATTAATGCCAGCAATAGCCCTAAGATTTTTTTCATGTCTTATCCTCCGTTTTAATAGATGTGTTAATCCCAGACGATGCAAACGTCAGGTGACAGGGACAATTTAAGAGATCTGAATGCAGCTAACCACATATAGGATAAGATAGATAATAAAACATTGAGTACCAATAAAATAAAAAATATTACAAAATTCGACTTATAGTATACATAAATTAATACCATGAAATAAAATAAATGTCAACCAAAATTGGTTAATATTTATGGGCCATCGGCGGAAGTGCAGAGCGGCAAAAACAGGGGGTGGTAATGTCTACGGCTTAGTAATGCAAAACATGATAAAGAACACACCGGCTATGAGTAAAAGATAACGCCCCGCTTTTCATGCAAAGCGGGGCGTTCGTCGTCAGTCGAGCCGCAAATGTATGCGGTTTGTGATAAAGAGTAGTTTTTATTACGGCCGTACGTATCCGCAGTCGTTGCAGACCTTGTCGGAGCTGTTGGTATAAGCGTGAGTATAGTCATAAGTGGATACGTACGAATAGCCGCATTTGGAACAGGTTCCGACCAGTTTTTCGCACGTGCCGGATGTCCTCACATCGACCCATTTGTACGTGTATGAATGTCCGGGCGCGGTACGCACGTATCCGCAGTCGTTACAGGTCGTGTCCGTACAGTTGTTGGAGTAAGCGTGGGTATAGTCGTAAGTGGATACGTACGAATAGCCGCATTTGGAGCAGGTTCCCACATACTTTTCGCATGTACCCGACGTTCTTACATCGACCCAGCTGTAAGAATACGAATGGCCGGGCGCGGTGCGCACGTATCCGCAGTCGTTGCAGGTCGTATCCGTACAGTTGTCGGAATAAGCGTGGGTGTAGTCATAAGTGGATACATAGGAATCGCCGCAGACGGAACACGTCCCGACATACTTTTCGCATGTACCGGACGTTCTTACATCGACCCAGCTGTAAGAATACGAATGGCCGGGCGCGGTACGAACGTATCCGCAGTCGTTGCAGGTCGAGTCCGCACAGTCGGAATAAGCGTGGGTGTAATCATAAGTGGATACATAGGAATAGCCGCAGATGGAACACGTCCCGACATACTTTTCGCATGTGCCGGATGTTGCAACGTCGACCCAACTGTAAGAGTAGGTATGGCCAGGGGCTGTCCTTGATTCGAGGCACCGGTTGCATGAGGTATCCGTGCAATCGGCATACACGTGGCCGTTAGAATTCAGGATTCCGGAAACAGAACCCCGGTTGTAGCCGCATTCGTTGCAGGTGCTGTCCTGACAATTCGAATAGCTGTGGGAACTGTCTGTATCCGTAACCGTATAGTAGCTGCACCCCGATCTTGTGCAGTAATTCTGATACTCCCGGCATTTGTTGTATTCGCCCACATCCACCCAGCGGTACCCGGACAGAAGGTGGTGAGACGAAGTCCTTTCATGGTTGCAGCGGTTGCAGACAAGGTCGGTGCAGCTATCATAAATGTGCCCGTCCGTTTCGAGGAAACCCGACCTCGTGCCCCGGTTATAGCCGCATTCATTGCAGGTGCTATCCTGACAATCCGAATAGCTGTGGCTGGCGTCTGTATCCGTAACTGTATAGTAGCTGCACCCGGATCTCGTGCAGTAGTTCTGATACTCCCGGCACAGATTATATGCCCCGACATCCACCCAACGGTATCCGGTCAGGATATGGTGGGAGGAAGCGCTTTCATGGTTGCACCGGTTGCAAACAAGGTCAGTGCAATCATCATAAATGTGCCCGTCCGTATCGAGGAAGCCCGATCTCGTGCCCCGGTTATAACCGCACTCATTGCAGGTGCTATCCTGACAATCCGAATAGCTGTGGCTGGCGTCTGTATCCGTAACCGTATAGTAGCTGCACCCCGATCTCGTGCAATAGTTCTGGTACTCCCGGCACAGGTTGTATGCTCCGACATCCACCCAGCGGTATCCGGTCAGGAGGTGGCTGGGCGTACCCCGGTTATAGCGGCATACGCTGCAGACGCCCGTGCAATCCGAATAGGTATGGGCATTTTCTACACTTTCAACCGTATAGTAGCTGCACCCTGCCCTTGTGCAGTAGTTCTGATATTCGCGGCATTTGTTGTATTCTCCCACGTTCACCCAACGGTGTCCGGTCATGGTGTGGGAGGCCGATGCGCGGGTATTGTCGCCTCTTTCACAGGTTAAATCCAGGCAATCCGAATATACATGTCCGTCCAGCAGGTACCCGGAAACCGAGCCCCTGTTATAGCTGCAGTCGTTGCACACGCTGTCCTGGCAATTCGTATAGGTGTGGATACCGTCTACATCCGCAACGGTATAGTATTCGCACCCGGCTCGTGTACAGTAATTCTGGTATTCCCGGCACTTATTGTACTCGCCTACGTTTACCCAGCGATACCCGGTCAGGAGGTGGTTGGGCGTACCCCGGTTGTAGCGGCAATCGCTGCAGACCCCTGAGCAATCCGTATAAGTATGAGAGGTGTCTACATCCTCAACCGTATAGTGTTCGCACCCCGGTCTTGTGCAGTAGTTCTGATATTCCCGGCACTTATCATACTCGCCTACGTTGACCCAGCGGTACCCGGTCATCAAGTGGTTGGGCGTGCCCCTGTTATAGCGGCAGTCGCTGCAGATGCCGGAGCAATCCGTATAAGTATGAGAGATGTCTACATCCTCAACCGTATAGTGGTCACACCCTTCTCTTGTGCAGTAATTCTGATATTCCCGGCACTTATCATACTCGCCTACGTTGACCCAGCGGTACCCGGTCATCAAGTGGCTGGGCGTGCCCCGGTTATAGAAGCAATCACTGCATACGCCTGTGCAATCCGAATAGGTATGGGTAGTGTCTACATCCTCAACCGTATAGTATTCGCACCCCGGTGTAGTGCAATAGTTCTGATATTGCCGGCATTTGTCGTATTCCCCGATGCCTACCCAGCGGTACCCGGTCATTTCGTGTCCGACATGCCCGCACCGGTCGCAGGTCCCGTCGCTGTTATAGTCAATGTGGCCCCTGCTGACCAGTTTGAATTCATCATCGATATAACCGCAATTGTTCAGGCATTTATATTTGATATACCCTCCGTTTGCGCAAATATACTCCGGAGATGTTGAATTCAAACCTCCATCGAAATAATAATATTCGACAAGATTATGTTCACGGGTAATTTCTGTTTGGTCTAATCTGCAAATTGAGCAAATGCTGTACTCACAAGGCCAGCCGTAGCCGTGCCATACAGTGTAAGAGTGAGAACCTATGCTGCCCGGGACAATATATAAGCAGTTTTTGCAGCCTTGCGCGTGTCCTTTCAGCGGTAATCCGTTCTCGTCAATCAGTTGGAATCCGTGTTCATCATATAAGAAGGTTTCACGCCATTCTAATTCATGGCTTTGCGGAATACGGGGTGCCCCGCAGTACGCGCACGTGGTATCCGTACAGTATATGTAACAATGATTGCCCGTGTCGCGCACATAGCCGCAGTCGTTGCATGTTTTGTCTGTGCAATCCGAATAGATATGGTAGGGATCGTAGTCCGGATCGCTTGGACTGCACGTAAATCGATCAGTATCGAGTGTGCAATCACATGGATACGATTCGATCTCATAAGATTCAAACCCCTGATCCCAATCAAGAATTGGGATGCCACAATCTACGTCGTAATTTACATGTTCCCATTGCCCGTTTTGATAAACATGCCGCCAGCATTTCGTATGGCCATATATATTGCCACCACCAAAATAGCGTGGCCAAGCTCTGCGTCCGTAGCCGCAGTCAGGACATATCATCGAACAAGGCTTATCGTATTTTGCTCCTGGATCAGACGAATATGTATGCTTATGGATAGCCTGGAACTTTGCCAGAACGTAACCTACATCGGTCTTATTCAACTCATCCCCGAGGGGGAGCCAACTCCAGGAATTTGCAAGATAAGCGTTTTCGCCGGTTTTCATAAATTCCGTAACATCAGATTCTCCAATAGAATACGTTGTAGACCATAAGTTTTGTCTGGTATTAAAGTCATATCTGCGATATGATATATAGTAGTCTAAACTAACGGTGAATGTTGGCTGCAAGCTGGCATTCGCTGTGCCAAAAGCCGTATCAATGAGGAGATCAAGCAAGGCTCCCGGAGCGTTCTTGAATACAGAACAAATCCTAAGTAAAATTTCTCCAGGTGAATTACCTATGTCAACACACTTATCAATACTAGTAAACTTAATACGCGACATGTCCGTTTTTCTATACATATACACTGGGGGGGTATTCGTGTCGGGTGCTACCTTGATCGGATAAAAAGGATCTAATCCTTCCCACTCAAGAACCTCTTCATAATTATGACCAGGGTGACTGTAGCAATATGATATTTCATTATACGAATAATTTATATATTCCTGCAAAGCATATTTATCACTTGCTCTGTTGTCAATCCATAATTCGATATAATCTTTATAATCATCAAAGGAACTAGCATTAGTGTTTGGCCTTCTGCCTAAGGATACGGTTAATCCATCATATGTAACGTAACCTTTCATATATGATACCGTACCATCGTTATATTTAATGATGACTATATCGCCATATGTATTATATCTCGATGTATAATGGTCTGTATAAATGTCACCTTCCGTCATAACACGGGAATAAGTCAACGTCCCAGCGCTATCATAAGCAAACATTTTCACTGTACTTCCCGATCTTCCAGTAATGTAATGTGTACCATCAACATCATTGCCGTGGTTTATTATTTCCCAACCAAGCAATTCGTTATGACACGCACAACTAGGATATGGGCAATCTGAACCGTCATCCATCAGCACCGATACAGGCGTAGGCGCAGGCGTCTCCGTAGGGGCAGGCGTCTCCGTCGGCGCAGGCGTCTCCGTCGGCGCAGGCGTTGCTGTCGGCGTCGGTTCGGGCGGCGCAGGGGTTTCCGTCGGCGTCGGCTCGGGCGGCGGGTCTTCCGCCAGCGCAGCAGACGGCATCATCGTGAATACCATGATCAATACCAGCAATAACCCTAAAATTTTTTTCATGACCTATCCTCCGTTTCAAATTAGTATATATGTCCCGGCCAATAAAGCTGGAACAAGAAGGTAAAGTTTAACAGAAATGATATTAATACCTGCAATATCAATTAAATAAAATAAATACAATAAATAAACTATATAGATAAATAATATATAACATGTAATAATAACCATGTCAACAAAAAACATTGATGACTGCTTTTACCTTATACAATAAAGCACATGAAGGGAATAGTCGTTGTTTATTTTTAAGGAGCTTACTGTATTTTCTAAAGCGTATGTGATATAATAAAAAAGCTTGTGTATTGGAAATGATAATCATGCAAAAAAGCGGTGACGAAAGTGCCGCCTATGGTGTGTTGAATAGCTCAATCATCAAAGCGCAGTGATAAACATGAGGCAAGGTCGCCGATCTGTGCTTAGGCATTCGAATATTACGATGTCTTGCCGGCTGTGGCCAAAAGGACGACCTTTAACGAATCGTTCATGCTTGTCAGGCCCTCAGGCGAGGCCATACTTTTTGAGGACCGCCGTTCTTTAGGCTGTGTCCTTGGCACCTGTGTGCGCAGTTCCTTTCATCCAGAAAAAACGAATGAGGCAGTTAGCAATGAAATGGCTCTATAAGATCCTGCTGATCGCGTTTATACTCGCAGCTTGCGTCTCCGCAACCGGATCGCTCTATTTCTTCAATAAAGTCAACAGCGTTTATAATCAGGATAATACGTATGTTTTCAGCGACGATCCGCAATATCATTTCTCGCTCATATTAGACTCCGAAGACGATGTATATTGGCAGGATTTTAAGGAAGGCGCTTTCAAGGCGGGGGAAGTATACAACACCGCCATCGAATATAATCCGGTGACAAACTGGGACAGCAACGGCCAAACCGTGGAGTATATCAATATTGCCTCCGAGTCCAAAGTGGATGGCATCATTGTGGCGGCCGAAAACACCGGTGAATTTATGGATGCGATACGCCGAGCTACCAATAAGGGAATCAACATTGTGGTGGGCGTGGTCGAGAGCGTAAACAGTAACCGCCTTGCTTATGTGGGAACAAATTTCTACGAATACGGCGTTCAGGCGGCCAAGCTCGTCAAGGAGGCCGGGGGCGACGACAAACACGTGAACCTCGCCGTAATTTTGTCCAGCCGGAACAACGAAGAAGACGATAAGCTTTCAACCACTCAGAATGATGTCATGCTGAACGGACTCAACAGCGAACTCGAAAGCGAGGCTCAGATCAGCCTTGTCAGTACGATGTACCGCAGCAGTGACCTGCTGGGCGCCGAAGACCTGACGAAGGCCATACTAACGCAGCATCCGGATATTGACGTGATTTTTTGTACCAACGCGAAAGACACAGTGGCTGCTGCGCGCGTGATCGTTGAGCGGAATTTAGTGGGTCAGGTCGTGATCGTCGGCACGGATGTGACGGACGAAATCATTAACTTCGTCAAGAAAGGAATCGTTTTCGGTGTGCTCGACCGGAACGGCTATGAAGCGGGCTATAATAGTGTACAAGCACTGTATAACAGCGTCGGGAGCTCCTTTCAAACCAGCTATATTGACGCCAATGTCGATGTTTATACCCTCGTTAATATCGATACCTACAACAGGCTGGAGTCATGATGAAAAAGAAGGAACGAAAAATAATATTCCGCAGCATCCGGACGCGCATGACGGCTGTCTTTGTCGCAACGACGATACTCATCAGCTTGACCAGCATCTTTATCCTGATCTCGTCGAGAGATCTGATCGAGAAGATGGATGGTATGTTTTCCGCAAATGTGGAGATGGAAGAATTTTTAAACGATCTGAACGTGGTGGATACGAACCTGACCAACTATCTCGTGATGGATGACTCCGACAGCATGCTGAACTACTATGTGTATAAAGAACCTTTTTCGGAGAAGGCGGACAGCATGTTCGATGCTTCGCAAGGGATATTCAGCCAGGACGACCTGATCTATAAAGATATTGGCTACATGGTAAACTCCTATCTGATGGAAGCGGAAGCGGCCGTAGTCGATAAGGGGATGGACGACGCGGACGGGTATATCGATCACTTTGCCCGGGCCAGCGAGATTAAGGAATACATCAATACTTACGCGCAGCGCCTGAACTTGAGCAAGCTGGACGTGAATACCACGCAATACCTGTTGATGGCGGGGGACATCAGCAGGCTGCAGACCACCAATATCGTGCTGATCATCTCTGTGATATGTATGAACATCATGATTATCTCCCGCTTGACGATCGATATGACGCGCCCCATCGTTAAGCTGGCGAAATCGGCGGGTGAAATATCCAAAGGGAACTTTGAAATCGGAGATATTCAAGTGAATTCGCAGGATGAACTCCGTGTGATGGCGGGCGCATTCAACGACATGAAGCACAGCATCAAGGAATATATCGCGGAGATTCACGACAAGGCGGATACGGAATCGCGGCTATTCGAGCAGCAGATCGAAAACCTCAAGATTCAGTCGATGCTGGTCGATGCCGAGATGAAGGCGCTGCAGATGCAGATTAACCCGCATTTTCTGTTCAACACGCTGAATGCGGGCGTGCAGATGGCGATGATGGAAGGCGCCGACAAGACTTCGGCCTTTTTGGACGACATCGCAAAGATATTCCGTTATAACGTAAAGAGCCTCAGCAGAAAAGTGCGGATACGGGAAGAACTGGACACGGTCCGCGCATACGGAAACCTGTTCCATGTGCGGTTTGGCGATATTATCCGGTTTGACTTTACCATCGACTGCAGTCTGCTGGATATCTATGTGCCGCCGCTTATCATACAGCCGCTGGTGGAAAACGCGACAATTCACGGTTTTGAGAACCTGGAGCTGGGCGGGACTGTAAGGATCACGCTCGAGAAAAAAGATAATCTCGTATGTATCGGGGTAGAGGATAACGGTATTGGGATGAGCGAGGAAACCCGCCGCAGGGTTTTGAGCTTTGAGCCGTTTGAGAGCGAAAAATCCGGCCATACGACCGGCATCGGCATCGCCAATGTCGTGCAGCGGCTGCGGCTTTTCTATGGCGTCGAGGATGTCATATCGATTACCAGTGATATAGGGAAAGGCACAAAGGTAACGCTTAAAATTCCTTTCGTCCGATAGCATAATACCTTGAAAGGCAGGTGGTTGCCAGTGTACAGGCTTATGGTGTTTGATGACGAGCAGATCGTCATCGAGTCGGTTAAACATATCGTCAGCAATGAGATTAAAAATATCCAGGTTACACAGACCGCAAGATCCGGCAGGGAGGCGATCGAAAAGGCAAGGAACGAGCGCCCCGACATCATTTTAACGGACATACGGATGCCAGGCATCAATGGCCTGGAGGCCGTCAAGGAAATCAAGAAGATCCATAACAACATTAAATTTGTGATCGTATCCGTATACGAGTATTTTGAGTACGCGAAGCAGGCGGTTGAACTGGGTGTGATCGACTACCTGACCAAGCCCGTCAACAAGGCTCGGCTGGTGGATACGCTGGAGCGCATCACACGCCAGCTTGACGAAGAAAAACAGAAGTATGATCAGGAGCTTGAAACCAAAGAAAAGATCGATCGGATGGTATCCATCGCGGAGCATAGCTTCATCTATTCCCTGCTGTTGTCTCAGCAGGTCAACTTCAACGAATACAAGGCGCTGTTCGACATACGGAGCGATACAGGGTACATTTTTATTCTGACCTTTCAGGGCCACCGCGAGCGGCTTGGCGATAACGGACAAACTCAAAAAATTTATACGCTCTTTAAAGACAGCCTCAAATATAAGTATCAGTGTATCGTTGGGCCGGTCATGCTCGACCGTGTTGTGGGTTATATCGCGCAGAGCGTGGAAGACCATTATCAGCAGCGCGTTCAGACCATCGCTTATCTCGAAGAAGTCGCCTTGCGGATTGAGCAAGAATTCGATATCGAACTGAAGGTCGGCATCGGTAAGGTGCATGACCATCAGAACATCATGGTCTCCTATCAGGAGGCGCTCAAAGCCCTTAACTATCAGGACGGCAAGATTATTCTCATCGACGATATAGCGCCCAATATTTCCGACGCCGGTTTGGAGATCTTTGCGGAGGAGCGCAAACTCGTCGCGTGCATCGAAAAAGGCGACGCACAGCTATGCGTCAACGTATTGGAAGATATTTTTAACCGGTATGAAGATTTTTTCGAAAAGGAGAATCTGCGCAGCCGGCTCATCGAGTTTATGATCGTCGCGCACCGCGTGGCATTTGAAAATGGCATCGAGAACGACGAGTATATCGAGTACGGAGAGTACATAAAACAGCTGCTGGGGTGCGGTACGGGCGAGCAGTTCAAGCAGATGTGCATGGAACGTCTGCGGTATATCGCGAGTAAGATCAACAAGATCAAGGGCAAGACCATCGGGATCATCGTGGATAAAGCCAACCGGATCATCGGCGAGCGCTTCAGCCAGGAACTTACGTTGGATGGCATCTCCAAGGAGCTGTATATCAGTCCCCAGTATTTCAGCAGGCTCTATAAGCAGGAGATGGGGATCAACTTCATCGAGCAGTTAACGCTGGTTCGCATGCAGAATGCCAAGAAACTGATGGAACAGGGTGAATACTCCATCAAGGAGATTTGCTATATGTCGGGGTACAGCGATCCGAATTACTTCAGCAGGCTTTTCAAAAAATTTGAAGGCGTATCCCCCTCGGCATACCATAAGCAGCTTTAAACAGGAGGTTTGTATGAAGAAGATTGGTGTAGGCTTGCTGGCGCTGTCTTTCATCGTTCTGTTTGGATGCGGGATCAATCAAACATATAAGAATGAAGATGATAAGATACTCATCGGATTCATATCGGAATCGATCACGGTGGAACGGTGGCAGCGTGACCGGGACGCCTTTGTGGCGCAAGCGGAAAAGCTCGGCGCGGAGGTTATCGTCAAGAACGCATACGAAGACAGCGAACGCCAGATTGAGCTGTGCAAGGAGATGATCGACCAGGGCGTCGATGTTCTCGTGATCGTCCCGTATGATAAGGACAGCCTCAAGGACCTGGTGAAGTATGCGCATAACAACAACGTGAAGGTGATTGCCTACGACCGCATCATCAACAACTCCGATGTCGATTTGTACATATCGTTCGATAACAACGCGGTAGGCAGGCTGATGGGGGAGGCGGCGTTTGCCGCAGTGCCGGAAGGGAATTACCTGCTGCTGAACGGTTCGTCGCGCGACAACAATTCGTCCCTGCTGAATGAGGGCTATACGGGTGTGATTCAAAGCAGCATAGACAACAATCAGATTGACATCGTGGGGGAGATGTGGGTGGAAGACTGGCGGGATGAGCTGGCCTATAACTATGTCAGTCAGGTTCTGGGCTCCGGGGTATCCGTAGATGTGATTATTGCGGCGGACGATCGGCTGGCCGAGGGTGCCATCAACGCGCTCAGCGAGAACCGGCTCGCCGGAAAGGTCTTTGTGACCGGACAGGATGCCGAACTGGCCGCGTGTCAGAGAATTGTGCAGAATACGCAGAACATGACGGTATACAAGCCGATCCGGGTTCTGGCGGAGGGCGCGGCGGAGAAGGCGGTCAAGCTGGCCAAAGGCGAGGATATCGGCGAGCATGGTACGATTTCGGATGGGACGTATGAAATCAACTGTATCGTATACCAACCCATCATGGTCAACAAAGACAACATCAACGAAACCGTCATTAAGGATGGGTTCTATACCATTGAACAGGTGTATGCCAATGTTCCGGAGAGCGAGTGGCCTAAATCCGGAAACCTGTAAGATTTGCTTCAGGCATAGAGGCTGGCATGATTTTTCCGGGTAATGGCTGTGCGGAAACCGTTGATAGTTTTATATTTACCGTTTATGATAGAGCAATCAACATGATGGGGCCAGACGCTGGAAGCGGGCGTTATCCCGTGGGAGGAAAGACCTGAAAGAGCATATAACCGGTAATCAAAGATCGACGCAAGAAAATGAGCAGCTCCGACATTTTTTCGATACATTGGCGCCGACGTGGAGCAACCACCACGAGGAGTATGACGTGCGTGAAGAGATTGTCCGGCTGTCTGGCATTGAACCGGGCAGTATCATTGCGGACATCGGCTGCGGTAAAGGCGTCATGCTGCCGCATCTGCTCAAAACGCAGCCCGGAAAGATATTGGCGGTCGACATCTCGGCGAAAATGCTCGAATACGCAAAAAAGGCATACCAGGATACGCGAATTGAGTTTGTCCACGAGGACATCATGACCGCCCAGCTGCAGCAGGTGGACGTCGCCCTGATGTACAACGTTTACCCGCATTTTATGAATAAAACCATGCTTGCCGAAAGAATCGCCGAGCTGGTGCGCCCGGGCGGCGTTGCCGTCGTGGGGCATGGCGCTTCTAAGGAGAGGATCAACGCGGTCCATCAAACAGGGGATAAAGAAAAACATTCGACGACGCTGCGCGCCGCCGAATTCGAGGCGAATTTATTCTCGCCGTACTTTAAAACGGCACAGATCATCGACAACAGCAGCCTCTATTTCATTAAGCTGGAGCGTCTTTTGAGTATGCCCTGATCAAAGACACGCTCCGTTGCTGCGGATGACTTTTCCAAACCATTCAGCCGAGTCCTTCAGGACCCGGCGCTGTGTGGGATAATCAATATAAATGAGGCCAAATCGTTGGCTGTATCCAAGGTCCCATTCAAAGTTATCGGTGAGGCTCCAATGAAGATACCCGATCAAATCCACGCCGTCCTCCACGGCCTTTTTTAATTCCAGCAGGTAACGGTGCAGGTAGTCGATCCGCTCCGGGTCGTGGACCCGGCCATCAAGGTAAATGCGGTCGTTGCACGACTGCCCGTTCTCGGAAACGAGTATCGGCAGGCCATAGCGCTCGCCGATCCAGCGCGTACCGTAGCGCAGCACCTGCGGCGTAACAGGCCATCCCATTGCGGTCCGGGGATGACCGGGGGGGAAGGGTACGTCGCGGCCTTGCTCGTCCACCGGAGCGCCGTGATAGATGTTCACGCCGATGAAATCGAGCGGCTGGCGGATGATATCCCAATCTGAGGCTGGTACGCTATCCGCAAAACTGCGGAAGAAATCCGGCGCGTCCTGCGGGTATTGGCCCAGCACCGCGGCATCCAGACACCAGCTGTGGTTGAATATCCAATTATCTTCGGGCAGCGTGAACGAAGACCGGGCAGCCGCGCGGCAGCTTTCGGGCGTAGCCTCTATGGGATAGCACAGCCTGCCCGTTGAAGCGATACCGATTTTAAGTTCGGCGTTGCTTTCGCTGCGCAGCGACGTTACAGCCATACCATGTGCGAGCATCAGGTGGTGCATGATGAGCAGCCGCCCGCGCTGAGGCAGCTTAAGGCCCGGCGCATTGGTGCCGAGCGTGTGACCCAGCAGCACGACGCACTGGGGTTCATTGAGCGTGATGTAATGCCGCACCCTGCCGTCAAAGTGCTTTGCAAGGACGGAAGCGAATTCCGCGAATGCGGCGCAGGTATCGCGATTCAGCCAGCCGCCTTCACGCTGGAGCGCTGAGGGCAGATCCCAGTGATGCAGCGTCAGGTACGGTGTGATGCCGTTTTCCAGCAGCGAATCCACCAGTCTGTCGTAAAATGCAAGCCCGGCGTCATTGACTCGCCCGCGCCCTTCCGGCAATATGCGCGGCCAGCTCACCGAAAATCGGTATGCCAAGAGTCCGATTTGCTTCATGAGATGCACGTCTTCCGGATACCGGTGGTACGTATCGCAAGCAATCCGGCCGTCCTCATCCTCCATAATTACACCGGGGAGTCGGCAAAAATCGTCCCAGACGCTGCTCCCTTTGCCGTCTTCGTCGAATGCGCCTTCGGTCTGATACGCGGAGCTTGCGGCACCCCATATAAACCCTTTGGGAAAAGGCATTTTGATCCCTCCGATTGTCACATTGTCAGTTCTACGCGATATTCCGTCTTACCCGACTGAACGGGTACGATGTTTCCGGACACCGGCTGGCCATCGACCGTCATCTTGGGCGTACCCTTGCCTGCGTTTCGAACCGAGATATTGTACCATGCGCCGCGATAATACCGTCTCACCTCGTAATCCGGAAACTCCACCGGAACGCACGGATTGATCATCAGTCCGTCGTAGTGCGGCTGAATACCGAGTATCGCCTGTGTGATGGTTACGAGGGACCATGCGGCGGTCGCGGTAAGCCAGCTGTTTTTCGCTTCGCCGTAACGCGCGGCCTCGCGTCCGGCGATCATCTGACTGTATACATATGGCTCCGTCCGGTGTACGTCGCTGATATCTTCGATATAAGCGGGACAGATGCGGCGGTAGACGTCAAACGCTTTATCGCCATGCCCCAGCCGGGTTTCCGCGATGCTGATCCACGGGTTGTTCTGGCAGAATACAGAGCCGTTTTCCTTATAACCCGGCGGATAACTGCTGATCTCGCCCAGCTCTTTACGGTACTGCGTGAAGCACGGGCTGAGTATTTCGATGCCGTATTGGCCGGAGAGCAGCTTGTGAACCGAGTTCAGCGCCTTTTCGGCGCAGCCGTCCTCGATGCCGATGCCGGCCATTACGCAAAAGCCCTGGGGTTCGACGAATATTCGGCCCTGTTCGCAGGTGCTACTGCCCACCTTTTCGCCGAAAGCGTCGTATGCGCGCAGGAACCATTCTCCGTCCCAACCATGACGCAGCACGGTTTCTTTCATGCGCGCAGCGTGCTCTCTTAATTCTGCGGCTTCTTCGGCCAAGCCGACGCGCATGCAAATCTCCGCATACTCCGTACCATACTTCACAAACATCGCCGCGATAAATACGCTCTCAGCCTTGCCGCTCTCGAAGTTGGAACAGGTCTGGAAGCTCTCACCCGGTTCTTCGGAAAAACAGTTGAGGTTCAGGCAATCGTTCCAGTCGGCCCGGCCGATCAGCGGCAGCCCGTGCGGGCCTAAATGCCCGATGGTATACCGGAGGCTGCGGCGCAGGTGCTCGATGAGCGGCGCTTCGCTGCCTTTGACGTTGCCGAAGGGTACCGGCGCATCGAGAATGCCATAGTCGCCAGTCTCCTTGATATAGGCGCTCGTGCACGCGATGAGCCAAAGAGGGTCGTCGTTGAAACCCGAGCCGATGTTTTCGTTGCCGCGTTTGGTCAGCGGCTGATATTGGTGATAGGTGCTGCCGTCGTCAAATTGTATGGCGGCAATATCCAGGATGCGCCCCCGTGCGCGCTCCGGAATGAGATGCGCAAAGCCAAGGATATCCTGGCAGCTGTCGCGAAAGCCCATGCCGCGCCCCGTGCCGCTTTCAAAGTAGCTCGCGCTGCGGCTTAAGTTGAAAGTCACCATGCATTGATAGGGATTCCAGATGTTGACCATACGGGCGAGCTTTTCATCCGGACAGTCGATGTACATGCGCGTGAGCAGGCCTTCCCAGTAAGCCCGCAACGCATCGAGGGCAACGTTTACCGCGTAGTCGCTCGAAAAATGTGCAAGCAGGGTGCGCGCAGCGTCCTTGCGGATCACGCCGGGGCTTTCCCATTTCTGATCCCGCGGGTTCTCCGCATAGCCCAGCACAAAAATGAGCGTTTTTCTTTCTCCGGGAGCCAGCGTGAACTTAAGGTGATGGCTCGCGATGGGAGACCAGCCGCTCGCGATGCTGTCTTTGCTCTGCCCGGCAACAACGGTTTCGGGTGCTTCCCACGAGCCGAAACGCCCCATAAAGCTCTCCCGATCTGTATCGAAGCCCGCAACCGGCGCATTGACGCCGAAAAACGCGTAATGGTTGCGGCGTTCCCGGTATTCGCTTTTGTGATAAACCGTACCGCCGTCGATTTCTACTTCGCCGACGCTGAAGTTGCGCTGGAAATTAAGCGCGTCATCCTCGGCATTCCAGAGGCACCATTCAATGGCGCTGAATACGTCCAGAGCCTTGGCTGTGGATGTGGTGTTGCGCAGTACCAGACGGTTGATTTCGCAGGTGACACCCAGCGGCACGAAGCAGGTAAGTTCAGCGGCAAGCCCGTTCTTGGCGCTTTCAATGGCGCTGTAGCCGAGGCCGTGGCGGCAGCGATAGCTGTCCAGCGGCGTTTTGCAGGGCATATAGCCAGGGCTCCAGATCGTCGATTCATCTTTAATATAATAATTGCGGCCACCTGCATCGGCAGGTACGTTGTTATACCGGTACCGTGTAATCCGGCGATACTTGGCATCCCGGTAAAAACAGTAACCGCCTGCAGTATTGGAAAAAAGGCTGAAAAAATCTTCGTTTCCAAAGAAATTAATCCATGGAAGAGGCGTAGCAGGGGTTTGGATCACATATTCATTCGCAGCGTCATCGAAATATCCGTACCTCATAAGCGTGTCTCCTGCAATATTGAAATGGGACGATAACGATTTCGTAAACGCCTTTATTCTATACCATAATGGACTAAAAAGCAAAGCGAATTATATAAAAAAGATAAAAATCATCTTATCAAGTGTAATATTGGGCGAAAAACCCATTAAAATGATGCAATATTTATTCATAAAGGGCTATTGACTTCCAAAATAAGATTTAATATAATGAGCATACGAAAACGTTTTAGTGAATTTCGCTTCAATTTCATCAAAGATAAGCATATACATATAGAAAACGATTTCGGAGAGAGCAGCTGATATTACTAATTTGAATAGGGGAGGGATGCATTATCGTCACCATCAGGGATATCTCCAAGCGGTGCGGGGTATCCGCGGCGACAGTCAGTAAAGCGCTGAACGGCTATCAGGACATCGGCGAAGAGACAGCAGAAAACATACGGGTGGCTGCGAAGGAAATGGGGTATTTTCCGAACGCCACTGCGCGTGCGCTTAAGACCAACCGTTCCAACAATCTGGGGGTGCTGTTTGTGGATCAGACCCAGAGCGGCCTGACGCATGAATACTTCTCCCACGTGCTTAACAGCTTTAAGGTAGAGGCGGAACGTCTGGGATTTGATATCACATTCATTAGTTGCAACATCGGCGAGTTCAGCATGAGCTACTATGAGCACTGCAAATACCGTAAGTGCGATGGCGTTGTGATCGCAAGCGTTGATTTTAACGACCCGGCGGTGGTCGAACTCGTAAAAAGCGAAATACCGACCGTCACCATTGACCACGTATTCGACAACCGTACTGCGATTTTGTCGGATAACGTTGGAAGCATGGAGGAAATTGTACAATATATTTGCGACAAGGGGCACAGAAGGATCGCTTTCATCCATGGCGAAGATACTGCAGTTACAAAAAAGCGTCTGGGCAGTTTTTATAAAACCTGCATGAACCTTGGCATTGATGTACCGGACGAGTACGTTAAAGCGGCCCGATATCATGATCCGAAATTAAGCGGTTTGGCGACTCGCGAGCTGCTTGCATTAAAGAACCGGCCAACCTGCATACTGTATCCGGATGATTTCTCCTTCCTGGGCGGAATGAGCGAGCTTGAGCGGCAGGGAGTGCGAATTCCAGAGGACATCAGCGTGATTGGATATGACGGAATATTACTTTCACAGGCGTTGCGTCCTCGCCTTACTACCTTTCGCCAGGATGCGGACAATATTGGCCGCGAGGCAGCATCCAAGCTGGTAAGCGCGATTGAAACCCCAAAGACATTTGTACCGACCCAAATCTTAGTGCCTGGTTCCTTGTTGATAGGAGATACTGTGAAACGAATTTGATGGTGACTTACCATCAAAAATAATAAAAATACGCGCCGGTGTATGGCGCGTACTAAAAACAAGGAGGAAACATGAAAAAACTTTTGACGTTTCTGTTGGTATCCGTCCTTATTTTTGCGATGGTTGGATGTGCTGCCCCGGCAATGACGAATACCGGGAAGGTGTACAACATCTACTGCTGGAATACGGAGTTCCAGGACAGATTTAACGCTTACTATGCGGACAAAATCCCCGAGGGCGTTACAGTCAACTGGATCATCACGCCGAGTGATGGCGGTGCCTACCAGCAGAAGCTCGATGAAGCGCTGCTTGGCCAGGAAAAGGCAGCGGCTGACGACAAAGTTGACCTGTTCCTGATCGAAGCCGACTATGCGCTCAAGTATGTCAACAGCGAGTACTCTGCTAATGTTTACAGCGATGTGGGCCTCACCAAAGAAGATACAGCCGATATGTATCAGTATACCAAGGATATATGCACAGATGCAAGCGGTAATCTTAAAGGCGTCTCCTGGCAGGCTTGCCCGGGCGGCCTGATCTATCGCCGCTCCATTGCAAAGGATGTTCTGGGAACCGATGATCCCGCGGCTGTACAGGCTGCGCTCGACAGCTGGGAAAAATTTGATGCTGTTGCGGCTCAGGCCAAGGCGAAGGGTTATTACATGACCTCTGGTTTTGTGGCAGACTACCGTGTATTCTCCAACAACACATCAGCTCCATGGGTCAACGACAAAGACGAAATCGTATTTGATCCCGCCATCAAGCAGTGGATCGCACAGTCGAAGGAATACCTTGACAAAGGTTACACCCTGCCCTATGGCATCTGGGATGCTGAGAGCTTCAACGAAGCCAAGGTAGACGGCAAAGCAATGTGCTACTTTGGACCTGGCTGGTTCTTCGACTTCTGTCTGACGCCGGCAACGCTGGCTGACGCTGAAGCTCCCGCAGAAGTTGGTAACGGCAGCTATGGCGACTGGGGCCTGGTAAAAGGACCTCAGGGTTTCTTCTGGGGCGGCACCTGGCTGTGTGCAGCTACTGGTTCTGACAACGCCAGCCTGACCCGTGATATCATGAAGACGATGACCTGCGATAAGAATACCCTCGTCGAGATCACGAAAAAGTACGGCGATTTCACGAACAATGTTACGGCAATGACTGAACTTGCGAACAGCGACTATTCGCATCCGTTCCTCGGCGGCCAGAACCACATTGCAGTGCTGCTCGACAGCGCACAGAGCATCAACATGAGCAACATCACCATGTACGACCAGCTGCTCAACGAACCTCTGCCCGCTGCTTTCAAGGACTATTTCCTTGGAACGATTACCGAGGAGCAGGCTTATGACAACTTCTATAAAGCCGCGATTGAAACCTATCCGAACCTGAAGAGACCTCAATAATATTCCGTAGTTGACAGCGGAACGGCAATGCCGCTCCGCTGTCAACTACCATAAGTTCCTCTTTCGCTATATCAAGGATGAGGTACGCAATATGCTTAAAAGTGATGCAAAGATGCATAAATCGGTCAGTTACGCAAAATGGGGTTACATTTTTATCGCTCCGTTCTTTATCGCCTTCATTATTTTTCAGTTGATTCCGCTTATATCTACAATTTATAACAGTTTGTTTACAAGTTATCGGATCGGTCTGGAGCAGGTTACGGAGTTTGCCGGCTTAGATAACTATATCCAGTTGATCAGTGACGGAGAATTCGCGCAAAGCGCACTTAACACGCTTATTATATGGATCATGGGGTTTATCCCCCAGATCCTTGTATCGATGCTGCTTGCGGTATGGTTTACCAGTTATCGGTTGAAGTTGAAAGGCCAGCGTTTTTTCAAAACGGTTATCTATATGCCGAACCTCATCATGGCTTCGGCGTTTGCCATGTTGTTTTTTGTACTGTTTTCGCCCATGGGACCCATTAACCAGATGCTGACTCAATCCGGCGCAATCAACGAATCCATATTATTCTTTGACATACCCATTTCGAACCGGGCCATCATTGCGTTCATGAATTTCCTTATGTGGTTTGGCAATACCACCATACTTTTGATGGCGGGCATCATGGGGATTGACCAGGGGCTTTTCGAATCTGCACAGATTGACGGCGCAAAGCCGCTTCAAGTGTTTTTCAAGATCACCTTGCCGTTGCTGATGCCCATATTGGTATACGTGATGATCACATCGATGATTGGCGGCGCACAGATGTTTGATGTGCCGCAGATCATTTCAAAAGGCCTGGGATCCCCGAACAGGACGTGCATGACGATGATCATGTACCTGAACCGTCATCTGCAAAGCAAAAATGTCGGTGTCGGCGGGGCAATATCTGTTCTGATTTTTATCATTACCGCCGTACTCAGTGTCTTCGTATACAGGCCTTTGATGAAGAACTACAGGACCGAAAAAGTGAAACTCGGAAAAAAATATGATGGCAGCCCGGTAGGGAAGGACACTAAAAGCGGGGAGGTTCAGGCATGAGAAGTCACGTTTCCAGTAAAAGAGCATCCGCCATATTAACGCTGAGCAGGGTGATATGCTATATCGTTTTGGTACTGCTTACGGCACTGTGTTTGTTTTCCTTCTATCTTCTCCTTGTGAATGCATCACGGCCCCATGCCGAAATCATGTCGGAGCTTTCACTTGTGCCGGGCAACTATTTTTTCAAAAATCTCGAGAATCTGCTTAACGATAAGAACATACTAATAATTCGAGGTCTCCTTAACAGCCTGATCGTATCCACGTGCACTGCGGCACTAACGACTTATTTTTCGGCGATGACGGCCTATGGCATCCACGCGTATAATTTCAGGTTCAAGCGATTGGCTTTTATGCTGGTGATGATGATTATGATGATACCCACACAGGTATCGGCACTGGGGTTTATCCAGCTTGTTACCCAGATGGGGCTGAGAGACACGCTTTACCCGCTCATACTGCCATCTATCGCTGCGCCGGTCGTGTTTTACTACATGAAGTCGTACATGGAAAGCGTTCTTCCTTTGGAAGTGATCGAAGCGGCGCGAGTGGATGGTTCCAACGAATTCAGGACATTTAACCGCATTGTTCTGCCTATGATCAAGCCCGCGCTGGCGGTGCAGGCGATATTTGCGTTTGTGTCCAGCTGGAACAATTATTTCGTCCCTGGATTGATTATCGACTCCCCCGACAATAAAACCATCCCGATATGGATATGGGAGCTTCGCCATGCTGACTATCAGAATTTTGATTTGGGACGTGTGTATATCATGGTTTTTGTGGCGATTATACCGCTGTTAATTATCTATATCTTCTTGTCAAAATACATCATCAAGGGCTTGACATTGGGAAGCGTAAAAGGATAAGAAAGATCCGCTGAATTAATACAGCGATATTGATTCGGTAACGGTGACGGTCTGTCGGCACAGGTATCGATGTTGAGGTAGTTCCCCCCTGTCCCACGCGAAGCTGATTTTGGCATTTGCGCTTGGGCTGGTAATATCAGAGGATGGGGTGCATACCCTATGTGCGCCCCATCCAGCTCTCTACAATGGCCATGGACGTAGGATGATATAAACGCAAAAATCAGTAGGTGTGAGGTAATGATATGGCAAACGTTACTTTAAAAAACGTCAGGAAGGTATTTGACAAGACCGCGGTAGCCGTAGATGATTTTACTTTTGAGATCAACGACAAGGAATTTGTCGTGCTTGTCGGACCGTCGGGATGCGGAAAATCGACCACACTGCGAATGGTGGCGGGTCTTGAAGAGATTACGGACGGAGAAATTTTCATCGGCGATAAGCTTGTCAACAGCATCGCGCCCAAGGATAGGGATATCGCAATGGTATTCCAGAACTACGCGCTCTATCCACACATGTCTGTTTATGATAATCTCGCTTTCTCGCTGAGGCTTCGTAAAGTTCCTGTGATCGAGGCCGATGGCAGTGAGGAGGAGACGCTTAATCAATATGATAACGATGCCGTGAAGAAGGTAAGGTTTCGTAAGTACACCAAAGCGGAGATTGATGCCAAGGTGAAGACGGCTGCGGAGATACTTGAGATAACGGACCTGCTGAGCCGTAAACCCAAACAGCTCTCCGGCGGACAGCGGCAGCGTGTCGCAATCGGACGTGCCATCGTACGCGAACCCCAGGTATTCCTGATGGACGAACCGCTCTCCAACTTGGATGCCAAGCTGCGCAACCAGATGCGGGCAGAGCTAATCAAGCTGCGCAAGCGTATCAATACGACGTTTATCTATGTCACGCACGATCAGACGGAAGCGATGACGCTCGGAGACCGGATTGTCGTTATGAAGGACGGCGTTATCCAGCAGATCGGCACACCGTTCGACGTCTTCAACAAGCCTGCAAACCGGTTTGTCGCAGGTTTTATCGGTACGCCGATGATGAACTTTATGCCCGGTGAACTTGTAAGCAAAGATGGGCGTTACGTCGTTCGCGTGTACGGGACGGAAGTTGTGCTGCCGAATTACTCCCAGAGATGGCTGCAGGAAAAAGGCCAGGGTGCGCGCAGCGTAACGGTGGGAATCCGGCCCGAACATATTCACGTTCTTTCGGAAGAAGCCCCGGGTTGCATCAAAGCCCGTGTGGACGTATCCGAACTGATGGGCAGCGAGGTATACCTGCATGTTACGGTAGGGGAAAGTGATGTCGTAATCCGCGTACAGATCGCCGATATTCAGAACTATACATTCCAACCGGGCGTGGAAAACTACGTCTACTTCATGGTTCCAAGTCAATTCATCCACCTTTTTGATACTGAAACGAATGAAAACATGATCGGATAGTAGGGGACATTGTCACTCCTTAAGGAAGACGACCGCACGGTTGCTGATATCGCGGTTGTCTTTTTTTTATTGCAGTCATTTTTGAGGACACCTCATGCCACTATTGAATTTATTTGAGAAACGGCGTATACTGTTCGTATATAGCAACGGCGTTCGTATATACGAATCGATGGAGGCGTTATGGCAGGAAACCGGACCGTCAAGCGGAGCATCGAGATCATTGAATTCGTGGCGAGATCGGAGAACGGTGCAAGCCTGAAGGACATCGTAGAAGTGCTGGATATGCCCAAAACCAGCGCTTACGATATCATCCGGGAGCTCGTCAGCGCGGGAATGCTCGCCGAGAAGCGCGGGGAAATCAACAAATTCAGCATCGGCCTCAAGGCCTTCCAGATCGGCAACGAGTATTTGAACGAGACCGACCTCATTACCGTGGCAAGACCCATCGTAAAGGAAATGGCGGAAGCGACCAACAAGACCGCGTTCATTGCCGTCTTGAGCGAAGGCTACGTCACCTATATCTACAAATACGAACCGAAAACCTCCATCATCACGACCTCCAATATCGGCACCAAAAACCCCATCCATTGTACCTCATTAGGGAAAGCCATCCTCTCCGGTATGAACCGCGAAGAGCAGTTAAAGGAGCTTGCTTTCTCCAATATGAAGCGGTTTACGGACAACACAATTGTCAATCAGGAACAGTTGCTCAAGGACATTGACGCGGCGACGCAGCGAGGATACGCGATCGACAACCGCGAAATTGAGGACCATACGCTATGCATCGGCTCGCCAATATTCAACCACGAAGGCAAAGCCATCGCGGGCTTAAGCGTATCGGGATTTTACTCCAAGGAACGGGACATTGAATTTGAAGGCGGCCTCATCCGGCAGGCGGCGCTTGATATCAGCAAACAACTCGGATATGGAGGGAAATGATGGAACGCGACATCCCTATGAGCATCAAGATGGGCCCTAAATCCTTTCGGGAGATCCGGGAACTGGACGAAGGAAAGTGTATCGATGAAGGCGGGCTTTTAACACTGCTGGAATTCATCGATTACCGGCTGGACTGCGCCGATTTTCGCATGATCACTGTGCTGCGTGTGCTGTATCAATACGCGCCGCTGCTGACGGAGAATACCATCGCTGCGATCAAGAGCACCGTACTGAAGTTCAAGTACTGGATGGATGAACCGGGCGAAGACTCCATGTGTTACTGGTCGGAGAATCATCAACTGCTGTTCTTCACCTGCGCATATCTCGCGGGAAATTACTACCCCAATGAAACGTTCGAGAATTCCGGTTTGACGGGCGCAGCCCTGAGCGCGAAATACCGGCCCAAGATTTTGGACTGGCTCAAGCACCGATACGAGCACGGCTTTATCGAGTGGCACTCCAACACCTACTACGAGGAGGATATCGCGCCGCTGACATTGCTCATCGACTACGGCGACGAGGAAACCAGTCGCAAGGCTGCCATCGTGATGGATCTCATTTTGGCGGACATGGCGATGCACCTATATAAGGGGCTGTTCTCCGTTTCGAGCGGGCGCTGCTACGAGCTGCAGAAGCGCGAGCCGCTGACACAGGACGTGCTGGAGATCAGCGAGTTTCTGTTTGGCAGGCGGTATAAGGACGAACTCGACTACACGCGCATCAGTGCCAACCTGTACCTGTGCAAAAAGTATAAGCTGCCCCGCGTGATATCCGAGATCGCTCACGATGAGAAACCCGCCGTCGTGAAGATGAGCATGGGCCACGACTTAAAGGAGTTGAAGCAACTCCGGCGGGAAAAGGGACGCGAAACCGCCGGATACATCCAGTGGGCGATGGAAAGCTTCACAAACCCCGAAGCCATCCGCGAGACGATGCGCATGTACCGTATGTACGGTATGAAATACAACGACTTTCTCAAAGACCTGCGCATGCTCGACAAGCGAGCCATCCGCTTTCTGCTGCCACTCGTCACGCGCATTTTAAACCCCGTCTCCAACGGCGTCGCGATCCAGAAGGCCAATACCTACACGTACCGTACACCGGGGTACATATTATCCACCGCGCAGAACCACTATCCGGGCACGTTCGGAGACCAGCAGCACATATGGCAGGCGACGCTCAACGAGCATATCAGCGTATTCACCACGCATCCCGGCGCGCCGTTCTTTGACGATAACGCGCGCAACTTCTCGCCGTCCTACTGGGTGGGAAACGGCGTCATGCCGCACAGCGCGCAGCACGAAAACGTGGTGATGTCCGTCTATAAGGCGGACGGGCGCAAAGGTTTCATGGAGCGCAAGCGCATGGCGTTTACGCATGCGCACTTTCCGGTGAGCCATTTCGAGCAGGCTGCCGTCGAAGGGCGCTTTGCCTTCGGCACTACGCACGGCGTTCATGTCGCTCTGATCGGCAGGAGCGAGCTGCAAATCAACCCTGAGGACAAGCACGATCTCCTTCAGCACGGCAAGACCACGTGCTGGGCCTGCGAGCTGTCCGATTCCGGCGAAAGCTTCGAGGCTTTCCGGCAGCGCGTGAAGGCGACGCCTCTGAGGTTTGAGAACGATGTGCTGACATACGGTAACCTGACGCTCAAATACAAGGGCGCTTTCTGCGTGGACGGCAGGGTGGAGGACTTTAATTATCCGCGTCTGGAGTCCCCTTACGGCAGCTTTAGCCGCAAGGCGGAGGAGATAGAACTGAAATTCAATGGATATGGCCTGAAACTCAACTTTGACAAAGGACTAAGAGAGGAGACCACCCATGAAAATGTCTAAACGCGAAATGTTTACCTTCGCAGCCGGAGACCTGTTCGGCGGCGGTGCCCAGCTTGTCATCTCATTTTTCTATCTGCGCTTCCTGACGGACGTGGTTCGCATCAACCCGATACTCGCGGGTACTGTGGTACTGCTCTCCAAGATATGGGACGCGGTGAGCGACCCGATCATGGGACTCATCAGCGACAACACGCGCACGAAGTACGGGCGCAGACGGCCCTATTTGCTGTCTGGCTTCTTCCTGATCATCATCGCGTTTACGCTGCTCTGGTTCGCGCCGGGCTTCGACTCCGAAATCGGCAAGTTCGCGTTCGTCGTCGTCAGCTATCTATTCTTCTCCACCGTGTCCACCATCGTGATGGTGCCGTATACGGCGCTGTCGAGCGAGATCAGCCAGGATGTGAAGGAGCGCGACAAAGCCAACGGCGTACGGCTTTTCTTCTCGCAGGTGTCTTCGCTGATTGGCGCGGTGCTGCCTATGGTAATCGTGCACATGTTTGCGGAGAAAAACGGATACCTCGTGATGGGTCTCGTGTTCGGCATCTTCTATGCGCTGCCGTACCTTGGCATCTTCCTGTGGTGCAAGGAGCGCGTGCCCGTTCCGACGGAGAAAGAACGGTTCAGCTTTCAAAAGATCGTATCTCCGTTCAAGGTGCGTGCATACCGCTCGCTGATCGGCATGTACCTGACGGCATTCTTCGTAATGGATGTGGTGAGCGCGGTGTTCACCTACTACATGACCTATCTGATTCAGCGCGAAGATCTGCTGGAGATGGTACTGGGCACCATGCTGCTCACGCAGATCGCGATCCTGCCGCTCGCGGTGATGCTGTCCGGCAAGATCGGCAAGCCCAAAACCTTCATGCTCGGCGCGGGGATATTCATCTGCGGCGTGGTGGCGCTGGGCCTTTATAACAGCACGTGGCCGATCGCATCCATATTCGTCATCGCGGGGGTCGTCGGCCTCGGCCTGATTGCCTGCATCGTGATGCCGTGGGTGATGTTTCCGGATGTTACCGACATCTCCGAACTGGCGTTTGGCGAGCGCCGCAGCGGTTCGTTCGCGGGCTTCATGACGTTCTTGCGCAAGTTCTCGTCCGCCATCGGTATCTGGATCGTCGGGTTGATGCTGCAGTTCTCGGGCTACATATTGCCGGGCGATATGGTGCTGCCCAAGGACGCCTCCGCCGAGATTGCACAAACGGGCATCATCGCGGTAGACCTTCAGCAGGACGGCACGCCGGATATCGAGATCAACATGGACGCCAAAGAGGTCATGTTGCTGACAGATGTGAACGCCGACTACGCGTTTGAAGGGGATACGCTGAAGATGCGCCTGTCCGGCGAACAGCGGGACAGCATCATCGTGGAAAAAGGGCTGGGGGTCACACAAGCCTACGACTTCAGCGACGCTTCCACGGTCAAGTCGGTCAAGACGCTCAGCCAGCCCGCCTCGTTTATGACAGGGCTTCGGATCATCGTGTTTGTGCTGCCGGGCGTGCTGCTGCTCCTCGCGATATTCATCGCGAGCCGTTACCCTTTGAGCCGGAGCATCCACGAGCGCCTGCGCAAGTTCTATGCGGACGAGAAGAAGGACCCGGCGGAGGAGAAGGCGCTCAAAGCGCTGCTCATCAGCAAGAAATACGGCGCGGATTGATGCTCGCGAGGTGCTGCAATGGAAAACCTGTTTGATAAAATCGTGGAGCTCGCGGACGCAACAACCAAGCGTCTTGTGCCGGAAAAGCTCCCGTGGATGTGGGGCGCTGGACTGCTGATGCACGCGCTGGGCTGCCTCAATGATACGTTGCGGGATGACCGGTACATCGGGTATATCCGGCGCTACGCGGATCATCATATCGGCAAGGGGCTGCGCGTGGATCAATCGGATACGCTTGCGCCCACGCTTGCGACCTATTATCTGCAAAAGCGGTTGAATGACCCGAAGTACGGCGAGGTCACGCAGCGGGGGCTGGATTATATCCGCGACGCTAAAAAGATACTGCACAACATGCCGAACCACTTGGGGCATTCACTGGAGGGCAAGTTCTATCCCAAAAGCATCTGGGTCGATTCGATCATGATGTACGGCGTGTTCACGAGCCTGTACGCGAAGGAGCAGGGGGAGGGGTGGCTGATGGATTTTGCCAAAAGCCAGCCCGGACTGTTCGCGCAGTATTTACAGGACGCGGACGATAAGCTGTTTGTTCACAGCTACTGGGTGCGCGCCAAGCGGCCTTATCCGCCCAAGCTCTACTGGGGCCGGGGCAACGGCTGGGTAGTCGGCGCGCTGCCGATGCTGATCGACAATCTGGAAGAAGGCCCGGAGCGGCAAAAGGCCGTGCAAATTTTGCGGGAGGTCAGCGAAGCGTTACTGAAATATCAGCGGCCGGACGGATACTTCGAAACGCTGCTAAACCGTCCGGGCAGGACGCAAAAGGAGAGCAGCGCCACGGCGCTCATCGCCTCCGGCTGGCTGCATGGCGTGCGGTGCCGCTATTTGGATGGCCAGTACCGCGAACCCGCAATGCGTGCGCTGGCAGCGGTGACGGGCGATCTCGATTACCGGGACGGGCTGCTCAGTATGGGCCATATCAGCGGGCCGACGATTCCGCTGCATGTTTTCCCGGCGTTTGGCTACAAGCTGCAAACCAAGCTGCAAAAATCCCGCGACTGGAGCTATGGGCTGGCGGCCCTGTTCTTCGCCGGGATCGAATATAAAAAACTGCTAGGAGAGACGAAATGAAACTGGATGTTCGGTACGCGAGCCATCCCGAGGACGCGAAGAAATATACGACGGAGGAGCTCAGGGCTCACTACCTGATCGGCACGGTGTTTGAACCGGACGCGATCCGCTTTACCTACTCCCACGTGGACAGGATCATTGCGGGCGGCGTGATGCCGGTGCAAAATGAGGTCGCCATTGAAACCGCCAAGGACCTCGGCGTGGGCTATTTTCTGGAGCGCCGGGAGATGGGCGTGATCAACGTAGGCGGTGCGGGCGAAGTGGAACTGGACGGCACGTTTTACCGCCTGGGCAACCGGGACGGCCTGTACATCGGCATGGGCATTCGGGACGTGAAATTCCGCTCGCTTGATGCAAGCCACCCCGCAAAGTTCTATATCAATTCCGCTCCGGCACACCACAGCTACCCGGTCGTGAAGATCGAGATCGAAAAGGCGAATCCCGTGCGCCTCGGCAGCGCGGAAACGCTGAATCAGCGTACGATCTATCAATATGTGCATCCGGCGGTGTGTCAAAGCTGCCAGCTCGTGATGGGGCTGACGATGCTGGAGCCGGGCAGCGTGTGGAACACCATGCCGACGCATACGCACGAGCGGCGCATGGAGGTCTATTTCTACTTCGATATGGCGCCGGACGCGCGCGTGTTCCACTTGATGGGACAGCCGGGCGAAACCCGGCACATCGTGATGGAGAACGAACAGGCCGTCATCTCGCCGTCGTGGTCGATCCATTCAGGCGTGGGCACCGGAAGGTACACCTTCATCTGGGGCATGGCGGGCGAGAACCAGACCTTCGACGACATGGATCACGTGCCGATGTCGGCGCTGAGGTAGCACAATGAACATGTTCAGCCTTGAAAACAAAACGGCTATCGTCACGGGCGGCAACGCCGGGTTGGGACGCGCCATTGCGCGGGCGCTTGCGGAGGCGGGCGCGGATATCGCGGTGGTGTCGCGCAGCGGCGCGGAGGAGATCGAACGAGAGGTTTCGGCGCTGGGCAGAGGCTTTGCGTATATCCGCGCGGACTTAGGCGAGATGGACTCCGCGCAGATCGTTATCGAAAAGACCCTTGAGAAGTTTGGGAAGATCGACATACTCGTTAACAACGCGGGGATCATCCGACGCGAGGACTCACTGGTATTCACGGAAAAGGACTGGGACGAGGTGATGAACGTCAATTCGAAGATGCTGTTCTTCCTCTCGCAGGCCGTGGCAAATCAGATGGTGAAACAGGGCACGGGCGGCAAGATCATCAACACGGCCTCGATGCTCTCATTTCAGGGCGGCATCCGCGTGCCGTCCTACACCGCGAGCAAGAGCGCGGTGAAGGGCCTCACGATGCTGATGGCGAACGAGTGGGCGAAGTACGGCATCAACGTCAACGCGGTCGCGCCGGGGTACATGGAAACGGACAACACCGCGCCGCTCCGCGCGGACGAAAAGCGTTATAAGGAAATACTCGATCGCATTCCGGCCGGGCGCTGGGGCAAGCCGGAGGATCTCGCGGGGACGTACGTGTACCTCGCGAGCGCGGCATCGGACTATGTAACCGGCTTTACGATCGCCGTGGATGGGGGATGGCTGGCGCGATGATCGAAAACGTGGGCGTGCAGCTTTTTACCGTCAGGAAATATACGCGAACCCCCGACGCGCTGGAAGCGACGCTTCGCAGGCTGCATGATATGGGCTATTCGCGGTTCGAGCTCGCGCGGCTCCTGTTCAGCCCGGAGGAGATGGCTGTATTCAAGCGGCTGAAGGAGGAACTCGGCCTCGTCTATACTGCCAGCCAGATCAAACTCAAAGTGATTCAAAAGCGGCTGGACTGGCTCATTGAATTTTCGAAGACGCTCGGTATCGGCTATATCGAAGTCTCCGTGATCCCCGCGAAGGCGTTTCTGAGCGGAGAGAAGGGGCTGCGTGCACTGGCGGCGGAGCTCAACGCGCTGGGCGCACAGGTGATGGAGCACGGCATATCGCTGCTGTATCACCATCACAATTTTGAGCTGATCCGGCTGGGCGATCGGCTGGGCATCGATATCCTGCTGGCGGAAACCGACAGCCGGTTTTTGAGCCTCGTCGCGGATACCTACTGGCTCGCGCGCTCCGGCATCCATCCGGGCGATTTCATGGAGAGGCGCGCGGAACGGGTCAGGGGTATCCATCTGCGGGACTGCCAATACCGCTTCGGCGGGCTGCGGTTCGTGTTTAACGATTGTGCCGTGGGCGACGGTACCGTGAATTTCGGTTTTCTCGCAAGGCTCAGCGGCAGGTTTATGTCGGTCGAGCAGGCGACGGAGCAGCCCTTTGAAATGCTGCAACGAAGCCGCGCCGCGCTCGAGCGATTATTAGGACAACAGGCGTAAAAGCAACAAGAGGAGGATATATTACCATGAAAAAGATCGTAACGCTCGGCGAGATCATGCTGCGGCTGTCACCGCCGGGCTTTGAGCGGTTCGTGCAGGCGGATGCTTTGCAGGTGGAGTTTGGCGGGGGAGAGGCCAATGTCGCGGCTTCGCTGGCCGGGTTCGGTCACGATGCGTACTTTGTCACCAAGCTGCCGAAGCACGAGATCGGACAGGCGGCGGTGAACTTTCTCAAACGGTACGGCGTCAAAACCGACTATATCGCGCGGGGCGGAGATCGGGTCGGCATCTACTATCTTGAACGGGGCGCGTCCGTGCGGCCCTCCAAGGTGATCTACGACCGCGCGGGCAGCGCCATCGCGGAGGCGGACGCGGGCGAGTTTGACTTCGACGCCATATTCAAGGATGCCGACTGGTTCCACTTTACGGGCATCACCCCGGCGCTGGGTGAAAAGGCCGCGCGGCTGACGAAGGAAGCGCTGATTGCGGCGAAGCGGCACAACGTGACCGTATCGGTGGACTTGAACTATCGCAAGAAGCTCTGGACGGAGGCGCAGGCGCAGGCTTGCATGAGGCCGCTGATGCAGTATGTGGATGTGTGTATTGGCAACGAGGAGGACGCGGAGAAAGTGCTCGGCTTCAAACCGGGCAGCACGGATGTCTCGACAGGCCGGATCGAGATGGAGGGGTACGAGTCCATCTTCCGTCAGATGACGGACGCCTTCGGCTTTAAATACGTGGTGACCTCGCTGCGCGAAAGCCGTTCCGCCTCGGATAACGGCTGGTCGGCGCTGATCTATGACGGGCGCGAGTTCTATCCGTCCCGCAAATATGATCTGCATATCGTGGATCGTGTGGGCGGCGGCGACGCCTTTGCCGCGGGGCTCATCCACGGCCTGCTGGACGAAAGCATGGGCTGGCAGCAGGCGCTGGAGTTCGCCGTGGCGGCGTCCGCGCTGAAGCACACCATCGAAGGCGATTTCAATCTGGTATCGAAGGAAGAAGTGACAGCGCTCGCCAAGGGGGATGCTTCGGGCAGGGTGCAGCGCTAGGAGGGCAGCCGTGGGCGATGCAGCATATCTGGTGAGCACAGCGGCGGTTTTGGCGGTTCTTTGCCTGGCTGCCATACTGAAGCTGCACGAGAGTATCCGCGTGATACTGAACAACTACATCTCTGCAGTGCTGAAAAAGGAAAAAGATTGGATGTCGGGAGCCAGACTAGGGGTCTTTGCGGTGTTGATTTTACACGCAGTCTGGCTCCCTTTTTATTGGGCGCAGATGTCGCCGGATTTCGTCCAATTCACGGTAACGTGTTTGGACTTTTTGGTGTTGATCATTTCTGTTGCAGCGCTGGCGTTTCTGTTTTACGAGAACTGGATTATGTACTGGCAGATCACACTCAAAAGACTCATACGGACAGCCATACCGGTGTTATCGCTGCTCTTCGGGGGCTTGGTTGCGTTAGCGCTGGCCTTGACGACGGTGCGTACGGCTGGCAATTTAATTCTTGCCGCTGCGAATGGGTTGCTGGCTGGCTGTCTTTTTATGCTTGTCTGTTTGATTCCTATGGTGAGAAGAAAAGAATGGCGCAGTATACCCCCAAAAAGCAATGATTGGTTTGAAGACGAAATACACGGCGTATATTCGATTGCCCGCAGGCAGAACGTGAACTACGACGCCCCCTCGCTGGCAATCCCGATCGACGAGATCTATGGCGGTGAATGGGTGCTGTATGCGGATGTCGACGGGGACGGATTGCCGGAATTCATCAGTGCGTGTAACCGCCTTAAACACGACCGGCATGACGTGGCGTCTATTGCCGTGCAAAAGCAGGACGGTACGCTGCTCTGGCACTGGGGCGACCCGGCGGGGAGCAGGCAGTCGAGAAGCTATGACCTGGCTTGTCAGGTGCACGATATGGACGGGGATGGCAGGCTGGATGTATTTGTCGCTTCAAGGGGATACGTTTACTGGCTGGACGGACGCACCGGAGAGGAGAAACGCCGCTTCGCGATAAAGCCCCGGTATTGTGATATGTTGATATTCCTGGACGCCTCGGGTATTGGCAGGAAAACGGATATCCTGGTCAAAGACCGATATCACCGGCTGTGGGTTTATACGCGGGATGGGGAGCTTCTGTATTCGGCAAAAGACCCCGGCGGTTATATGCTCGCGCATGCGCCGCTGGCGTTCGATCTCGATGGAGACGGCAGGGACGAACTGCTCGCGGGCTTTGCGATGCTTGATCACGACGGTACTCTGCTGTGGACGCACCATTCCCGCAAGGTTGCGCTGTGGTTCGGGGGTCACGCGGACAGCTTGTCTGTCGTCAGACTGGACGCGGGCCATCCGGAAAACACGCGCCTGCTTATGACCTATTGCGATGCCTCCGGCATCGCGATGGTAGAGGGCACAGGCCAATGCATATGGGAGTTTACCGGTGCGCATTTCGCCACCGCTGCGGTTGCAAGGCTCAGAGCGGACAGAAGCGAACCGCAGATCGTTGTCGATCTGGGCCATTTGCCCCGGAGCGTTTCGGGCGAGTTATGGATACTCAGTCTGGATGGGTCCCATCTTGCCACGATTAAAGGGAGCCACCGCGCATACCCCATCGATTGGGACGGCGACGGTGTTTGCGAGCTGTTGGGAATTCCGCCTCACAGCAGGAATGAGAGTACGGGGAGTATCCCGCCTTTTGCGATGGCGAGGGATTTCTATCGGTTTAAGGCGCTTCGCGCTGCCGACAACCGATTCCATAACGTGATGAAACTCAGCGGAGGCATGGCGCTGATTTATCAGAATCCGGCCCGCCTTCGCCAAGACGGCGGCTTATCTCCCAACGCAACTGACCTTAATGAAAGCGGTTATCAATCCGTGTAGCAATTCACGATCAATATACCCTTAGCAATATTTTAATCCGATCAGACAATCGCTTTGCCCGGTACTTGACGAGGCGGTTCCTATCATGTATAGTACTTGTATGTACAAGTTGAAGGTGTGAACTGCATGAACGATCTGAATACACCCAAGTACGAACTCGTCAAAGACTACGTCAAGCACCTGATCAAAGAAGATATCGTCACGTTTGGCGGAAAACTGCCGTCCGAGCATGAGCTGATGGACAAGTTCAAGGTCAGCAGGCAGACTATCCGGCAGGCGTTCAGCGAGCTCACGAGCGAAGGCCTCATCTATAAAGAGCAGGGCAAGGGCACCTTCAGCAACTACCGCAAAGAAGCCAAGCAGAAGCAGATCGTTGCGGTTCTGACCACCTATATTACCGGCTATGTTTTTCCGGGCATCATTTCCGGCATCGAGCAGGCCTTATCGGACGAGGGGTACATGATGCTCCTCTCCAACACGAACAACATCAAGGAGCGCGAAGCGCAGTACCTCACAAGCATTCTTGAACACAACGTGGTGGGATTGATCATGGAGCCCACCAAAAGCGCGCGCCCCAACACCAACTTAAAGCTGCTTGAGGACATCCGGAATAGAGGCATCAAGTTTGTATTTCTGAATGCGTTATACGACGACTTCGAGAGCTCCTATGTATTGCTGGACGACTACAAAGGCGGCTTCATCGCGACGGAGTACCTCATTCAGCTGGGACACCGGAGGATCGCGGGCATATTCAAGACAGACGACAAACAGGGCGTGAACCGTAAAAAGGGTTTTGTCGCCGCGATGGAGAAATACGGCGTTTCGTTCGATCCGGATTTCATCGGAGAATACGAAACGTCCAACATGTACGATTTCCCGTATATGTTCGCGCAGTCGCTGCTGAGGCGGGACGACCGCCCGACCGCGTTTTTCTGCTACAACGACCAGTACGCGATGATGGTGCTGCAGGCCATTCACGACCGGGGCCTGAAGGTGCCGGACGACATCTCCATTGTGGGTTACGACGACTCGATCTCAATCATGCAGTCGGACGTGAAGCTCACGACGATTTCGCATCCCAAGAAGGGAATGGGTATGCAGGCTGCCAAGTATATGATCGACATGCTGGACGGGCGTCTGGAAAAGCCGCAGATGACCTATCGCCCGGAGCTGATCGTCCGCAATTCGTGCAGAAATATATAGACATTTTTTGGACTGACTTGTACGTACAATAAGTTTAGATAAAAACCACGGGGAGGATCAATCATGCAGCAAATTAAAAACGCGATTATCGGCGGAGAAACCTATCTGGGTATCGAGTTCGGTTCCACGCGCATCAAGGCGGTGCTGATCGGCAAGAATCACGAGCCCGTCGCTTCGGGCAGCCACACCTGGGAGAACCGGCTGGAAAACGGCGTATGGACATACTCATTAGGCGACATCTGGGACGGCGTGCGCGACTGTTATGCGGAGCTGTGCGCCGATGTGCACGGCAAATACGGCATAAAGCTTGAGACGGTGGGCGCGATCGGCGTATCTGCCATGATGCACGGATACATGGCGTTCGATAAGGATGGCAAACTGCTGGCACCGTTCCGCACCTGGCGCAACACGTCCACAGGCGAGGCATCGGAGCGGCTGACGACGCTGTTCGGATTCGCTATTCCGCAGCGCTGGAGCATTGCGCACCTGTATCAGGCCATATTGAACGAGGAGCCGCATGTGCCCGAAATCAGCTTTCTCACAACGCTGGCGGGGTATATCCACTGGCAGCTTTCCGGGGAAAAGGTGCTCGGCATCGGCGACGCTTCCGGTATGTTCCCGATTGACGACGCAACGCGCCAGTTTGACGGCGGCATGTTGAAGCAGTTTGAAGAGACGATTGCGGATAAGCAATTCCCATGGACGCTCAGCGGCATTCTGCCCGGCATTCTGCCCGCAGGCGCAAAGGCCGGTTCTCTGACGGCAGCGGGCGCGAAGCTGCTCGATCCGAGCGGCACGCTCAAAGCCGGCATTCCGATGTGTCCGCCGGAGGGCGACGCGGGTACCGGCATGGTGGCGACCAATAGCGTACGCAAGAAGACGGGCAACGTCAGCGCGGGCACCAGCGTGTTCGCGATGGTCGTGCTCGAAAAGCCGCTCTCCAAGGTATACCCGGAGATCGACATGGTGACCACGCCGTTCGGCGACCCGGTGGCGATGGTGCACTGCAACAACTTTTTAAGCGATATCGATGCATGGGTGAAGCTGCTGGGCGATGCCGCGGCCTCGCTGGGCGCAAAGGTTGATACGAATAAGCTCTACAGCACGCTCTATAACCTCGCGCTGGAGGGTGACGCGGACTGCGGCGGCTTGCTCGCGAACAACTATATCTCAGGCGAGCATGTCACGGGCTTTACCGAAGGACGCCCGCTGTTTATGCGCGTACCGGAAGCGAAGTTTAATTTGCCCAACTTCATGCGCACGCATCTGTATTCCGCCTGCGCATCGCTCAAAATCGGCATGGATATACTATTCGGCGAGCAGGTCGAACTCAACGCCATCATGGGACACGGCGGCTTCTTCAAGGTGGAGGGCGTAGGCCAGCGGATCATGGCGGCTGCACTCGGCGCGCCCGTGAACGTGATGACCACCGCGAGCGAAGGCGGCCCCTGGGGCATGGCAATCCTTGCGGCATACATGATGAACGGCCGCGGAGAAGAACTCGCCGATTACCTCTCGGGCAGCGTGTTCGCGGATGCCGCATGCAGCACCGTGGAACCGGCTGCTGCGGACGTCGCGGGCTTTGGGAAGTTCATGGAGCGCTACAAAGAGAGTCTGGCCGTTGAGTACGCCGCGGTAGAGGTGCTGCATGCTTGAGGCGTTAAAGGAACGGGTATTTAAAGCGAACCTTGATCTGGTGAAGCACGGGCTCGTGTTGTTCACCTGGGGCAACGTGAGCGCGATCGACCGGGAGACCGGCCTCGTGATCATCAAGCCGAGCGGTGTGGACTACGATACGATGAAAGCGGACGATATGGTCGTGGTCGATCTCGAAGGCACCATCGTGGAGGGCAGGCTGAACCCCTCCAGCGATACGCCGACGCATATTGAGCTCTACAAGGCGTTCCCAAACGTGGGCGGCATGGTGCATACGCACAGCAAGTGCGCGACGGCGTTCGCGCAGAGTGGACGGAGCCTGCCCGCTTACGGCACGACGCACGCGGATTATTTCTACGGCGATGTACCCTGCGCGCGTGCGCTGACGGAGGAGGAAATCAAAACCGCCTACGAAAAGAACACCGGCCTCGTGATCGCGGAGACATTTGCGGGGCTGGACCCCGACGCGATACCGGGATGCCTTGTGCGCAACCACGGACCTTTTACATGGGGCTCCGACTGCGATAAAGCGGTCTATCACGCGGCGGTGCTTGAATACTGCGCGGAGATGGCACTAATGACGGAGCAGATCAATCCCGATGCGGCCCCCGCGGACGGATATCTGCTGGATAAGCATTACCAGCGCAAGCACGGAAAGAACGCCTATTACGGGCAAAAGGAGAGTAAATAATGGCAAAGTTATACTTTATCACAGGCAGTCAGGATCTCTACGGCGACGAAACCCTGAGGCAAGTAGCCGTCGACAGCAAGGTAATCGCGGATTATCTCGACGCAGAGCTGAAGGACGTCGTCCGCATCGAGTGGAAACCCACGGTGCGCAACTCAGGCGAGATCGTGAGCGTCTGCCGCGAAGCCTCCGCCGACGACGAGTGCGTGGGCGTGATCACATGGATGCACACGTTCTCGCCCGCGAAGATGTGGATCAAGGGTCTGCAGCTTTTGAACAAGCCGTTGCTGCATCTGCACACGCAGGCCAACGAGAAGCTGCCGTATGACAGCATCGACATGGACTTTATGAACCTGAACCAGAGCGCGCATGGCGATCGCGAGTTCGGCTTCATCAATGCGCGCATGGGCGTACCCCGTGAGGTCGTGGTGGGCTATTACCAGCACAAAACCGTGATCGCGCAGATTCGCCGGTTCGGCGAAGTGGCGTCTGCCATCGCGTTTTCCAAGAACTTAAAGCTTGCCATGTTCGGCAGCAACATGCGTGAAGTGGCTGTGACGGATGGTGACCGCGTGGAGAGCCAGATCCACTACGGTTGGGAAGTCAACTACTACGGCATCGGCGATCTCGTGGAGCTCGTCGGCAAGGTGACGGACGCCGAAGTGGATGCGAAGATCGCGGAATACCGCGAAGCGTATGAAATCAATACGGACGATCTCTCCTCCGTGCGCGAGCAGGCAAAGTACGAGATCGCGCTCGATCGTTTCCTCTCGGAGGGTGGATTTGGCGCGTACACCGATACGTTCCAGGATCTGCACAACTTAAAGCAGCTTCCGGGCCTTGCCACGCAGCGCATGATGGCGAAGGGTTACGGCTTCGGCGCGGAGGGCGACTACAAGACCGCGGCGCTGGGCGCAATACTGTTTGAAATGGCGAAGAACCGCAAGGGCGCGACGGGTTTCATGGAAGACTACACCTACGACTTCGCGGATGAGCTGGTTCTGGGGGCGCACATGCTCGAGGTATCGCCCGTGTTTGCCGCGAACAAGCCCAAGGTGGAAGTACATCCGCTGGGTATCGGCGGCAAGGACGCGCCTGCGCGTCTCGTGTTTGACGGCATCAAGGGCGACGCGGTAGCCATCTGCATGACGGATATGGGCGACCGGTTCCGCCTGGTCGCGGCGGAGATCGAGCTCGTCAAGCAGCCCAAGCACATGCCGAAGCTGCCCGTTGCGCGGCTGATGTGGCGTTTAAAGCCCGATTTCAATACCAGCGCGTCGGCGTGGATCTACGCGGGCGGCGGGCATCATACCGTGGTCAGCAGCGCCCTCACGATGGACGACATCCGGCTATTTGCCAAGCTGACACGTACGGAGTTGATCGCGATCGACAGCGAAACCGATCTGAAAACGCTGCAGAATGAACTGGAAATCAAGAACCTGATAGCGGCATTGAAATAAAAATTTGTTGACTTCTTCACATTTGTATTCTCCTCCTGTCTCCCCATCTTCCACGTAGAATCGTGGGATCATGCGAGCGCACATCAGCCGCTCGCTTTTTTTTGCTACTGAGAATGTAGCATTTCGTGTACGGTAACGATAAGCAACAACCAAAGGCAACAATGTACATTCACATCCATTATCCAACCACTGCGTATGGCTTATAATCAAATGGAGAATACAAAGAGGTGTTTTATCATGCAGTATGGCAGCTTTGACGAAGCAAACCGGGAATATGTCATCGAACGCGTTGACCTTCCCGTATCCTGGACGAACTATATCGGCACCAAAGAGATGTGCGGCGTTTTTAACCACACGGCGGGCGGATACCTGTTCTGCGGTTCGCCGGAATACCACCGCATCACGCGCTTCCGACCCAACGGCGTACCCATGGATGGCCCGGGACATTACGTATACCTGCGCGACGACGAAACGGGCGACTACTGGAGCGTATCGTGGCAGCCGGTCGGCAAGCCGCTGGATCAAGCGCGCTATACCTGCCGCCACGGCTTCTCCTATTCCAAATACCAGTGTGAATACAACGATATCGAAGCGCAGCAAACCCTGTTTGTGGCGCAGGACGACCCGGTCGAGATCTGGGACGTCCGTCTGCGCAACGCGGGGAATAAGCCGCGCGCTTTGAGCGTCTATTCCTACGTGGAGTTCTCGTTCCACCACATCGACATGGATAACCGCAACTTCCAGATGAGCCTCTATGCGGCGGGCTCGCGCTGCGTTGACGGCGTGATCGAGCACGAGCTGCACTACGAGGAAGACAGCTGTCAGTTCTTCACCGCGAACTTTGCGCCGGACGGCTTTGACTGCCTGCGCGATGCTTTCATCGGGCCGTACCGCACCGAGAAAAACCCGATTGTCGTGGAGCGCGGTGAGTGCGGCGGCAGCTTTGAAAAGGGCAATAATCATTGCGGATGTCTCCAGAAAAAGCTGGTGCTTCAGCCGGGTGAGGAAACAAGGCTGATCTACCTGCTCGGTGAGGGCGGCGTGGACAACGGCAAAAGGATGCACGCCAAGTACGGCAACGCGGCGGCAGTGGACGCGGAGTTCATCCAACTGCGCAGCTTCTGGGACGACAAGTGCGCGCGGTTGCAAATCGGCACACCCAGCGAAGGACTCAATACGCTGACCAACCAGTGGACGCTGTACCAGAGCGAGATCAACGTGATGTTCTCGCGTTTCTCGTCGTTCATCGAGGTGGGTGGGCGCACGGGCCTCGGCTACCGCGATACCGCTCAGGACGCGATGTGCATTCCGCACTCCAACCCGGTCAAATGCCGCCAGCGCATCGTGGAGCTGCTGCGCGCGCTGACGAAGGCAGGCTACGGCCTGCACCTGTTCGAGCCGGTATGGTTCGAAAACCGCCCCAAGAAACCGGCTTTCAAATCGCCCACCGTCATTCCCATGCCGAATCGCGATGACATCGTGCACGGCGTCGAGGACGCCTGCGCGGACGACGCGCTGTGGCTTGTGGGCGCGATCGTGAACTTTATCAAAGAGACCGGGGATACCGGCTTTGCGAACGAGATCGTCACCTATGCCGACGGCGGCGAGGGCACGGTCTACGAGCACATGAAGCACATCCTCGACTTTTCCGCGCGGGAGGTGGGCGCGCACGGCATCTGCAAGGGGCTGCGTGCGGACTGGAACGACTGCCTGAACCTCGGCGGCGGCGAGAGCGCGATGGTTTCCTTCCTGCATTACTGGGCGCTCGTGCATTTCATCCAGCTGGCGAAGCATATGGGCCGCTGCGAGGATGCGGCGCGTTACGAGGCCATGGCGGAGCAGGTGCGCAAAACCTGCGAGGATGTGCTGTGGGACGGCGATTGGTACATCCGCGGCATCACGGCTGACGGGCGCAAGATCGGCACGCACACGGATGAAGAGGGTCGCGTGCATTTGGAGAGCAACGCGTGGGCGGTGCTTTCGGGCGTCGCCACCGGGGAGCGCGGACGCAAAGCGATGGAGGCGATCGAGAAGTACCTCTATACGCCCTATGGCTTGATACTCAATGCGCCGCCGTATACGAAACGTGACGACAGCATCGGCTTCGTAACGCGCGTGTATCCGGGCGTCAAGGAGAACGGCGCGATATTCTCCCACCCCAATCCGTGGGCGTGGGCAGCCCAGTGCATGCTGGGCAACGGCGAGGGCGCGATGAAGTTCTATAACGCGCTCTGCCCGTACTATCAGAACGACAAGATCGAGATACGCCAGTCCGAACCGTACAGCTACTGCCAGTTCATCATGGGCAGCGCACATACGGCGTTCGGGCGCGCGCGGCACCCGTTCATGACAGGCAGCGCGGGCTGGGCGTACTTCTCAGTGACGCAATATATACTCGGTATCCGGCCCGACTTTGACGGGCTGACGGTAGACCCCTGCGTACCGGCGGACTGGAAGGAGTTCACCGTCACCCGGCAATGGCGCGGCGCGCGCTACGAGATTACGGTGAAGAATCCGCAGGGCGTGCAGCGCGGCGTGAAGCGGATCATAGCGGACGGTCAGACAGTGACGAAACTGCCTGTGCTGCCCGCGGGCGAGGTCTGCCGAGCAACCGTCGAGATGGGGGAGAAAATATGATCAAGTTCGGAACGGGCGGCTGGCGTGCCGTGATCGGCGAGGAATTTACGAAGGCTAACGTGCAGCTGCTGTGCGCAGCCCTGTGCACCATGATGAAGGAGCAGGGCGTCGCGGAAAAGGGTATCTGCGTCGGGTACGACCGGCGCTTCCTGTCCAAACCGGCAGCGCAGTGGTTTGCGGAGGTGTGTGCGGGCATGCATGTGCCGTGCCTGCTGCTCGATCGCGAAGCGCCCACGCCGCTCATTATGTTCACCGTGCGCCAGTACGGCCTGCCGTACGGCATCGCGGTGACAGCCAGCCACAACCCGGCCATATACAACGGTATCAAGGTATTCACGGAAGGCGGACGGGACGCCGCCGAGGACGTGACGGGGGAGATCGAGCGGTATATCGCGGAAGCGGACGGTAAGCCGATCCCCGCGATTCCGTATGCCGATGCGCTGGAGCAAAAGCGTATTCAGAAGATCAACCCGTTTAACGAATATATCGACAGCATCATGGCGCTCGCAGACGTGGAGGCCATCAAAGGCGCGCATCTCAAGATCGCGCTCGATCCCATGTACGGCGTGAGCCGCACGAGCCTGCAGACCATCCTTTTAACGGCGCGGTGCGAGGTGGAGGTCATCCACGAGCGGCACGACACGCTGTTCGGCGGGCGTCTGCCCTCGCCCAGTTTGCAAACACTGGGCGCGTTATCGAGCTTTGTGGTGGAGAACCGCTGCAACCTCGGCATCGCGACAGACGGCGACGCCGACCGTATCGGCATCATCGATGAGACCGGCGCGTTCCTGCATCCCAACAAGATACTCGTGCTGCTGTACTATTACCTGCACGCCTATCGTGGCTGGAAGGGCGCGGCGGTACGCAACAACTCCACCACACACCTGCTGGATCGTGTGGCGGAGGGCTTTGGTGAGCGGTGCTACGAGGTTCCGGTGGGCTTCAAGCACATCTCGTCCAAGATGCAGGAATGCGACGCGCTGATCGGCGGCGAGTCCTCCGGTGGCCTGACCGTTCGCGGGCACATCCCCGGCAAGGACGGCATCTATGCCGCCGCGCTGCTTGTGGAGATGGTCGCCAAGACAGGTAAGACACTTTCGGCGATCTACCACGATATCGAAGCGCGCTTCGGCACACTGTATATGGTGGACGCGGACTTTACGATGACCTCTGCGCGCAAGCGTCAGCTCATGCATCTGCTGTTTACCGATAAGGCGCTGCCTGAATTCCCGTTCGACATCGACCATGTGTCGTATCTCGACGGGTGTAAGGTGTATTTCAAAAACGGCGGCTGGGTGATCTGCCGGTTCTCCGGCACGGAACCGCTGCTGCGCATGTGCGCGGAGATGCCGGGTGAAGCGGATGCCGCGCGTTGCGTGGATATTTGGAAGGAATTTATAAAGCTGTGACGGTGACGGATATGAAAGCAACGATTAAAAACCGACCCTATTTTGACCCGGATTTTATGCCCATGGCTGCGGTAAAGCGCGCATACGAGAAGCATGCATCCATCCCGCTCTGCATTGCGGCGGAGAGGGAGGATGGTCTTTCCCTGATGGAGTTGAAGCTGCGCGGCGACGCTGAGGCGGATTGTCATTACGCGGAGCGCATGGCTAAAACACTGCTCTGGCAGAAGGGCGGCTATAAGCTCATCATCTGCGGGCCGGAGGCGGTATACCGGCGCATCGCCGCGGATTATGCCTCGGGCGGCGCGCGTGCCTTCGACGCGGATTTTATGGGCGACGTGTACAGACGACCCTTTACGGTAGAGCATCGGCGCTACGCCGATAAGCCGGAACCGCGCGAGAACCCCCAGCGCGTCGGCAAGCAGCTAGACGGCTGCCGTATCGGTTTTGACGCGGGCGGCAGCGACCGTAAGGTGTCGGCCGTCATCGATGGGGAGACGGTATACTCCGAAGAGGTGATCTGGTATCCCAAGCTCAACAGCGACCCCGCGTACCACTTTGAGGGCATATTGAGCGCGCTGAAGAACGCGGCGGCGCACATGCCGCGCGTGGACGGCATCGGCATCTCGTCGGCGGGGATATTTATCAACAACCATACTGCGGTGGCGTCATTGTTCCGCGCCATTTCGCGGGAAGACTACGACAAATACGTGCGCGATATCTATATCCGTGCCGCGAAGGAGATCGGTGACGTGCCGGTGATGGTCTGCAACGACGGTGACGTGACCGCGCTCGCGGGCTCCACCTATTTCGACCGCAACGCGCTGCTTGGCATCGCAATGGGCACGAGCGAAGCGGCGGGCTATGTGGATGCGGACGGCAATATTACGGGGTGGCTCAATGAGCTTGCGTTTGTGCCGGTCGATCTGAACCCCAATGCGATGCGCGACGAGTGGTCGGGAGACGTCGGCTGCGGCGTGACCTACTTCTCACAGGACGCCGTGATCAAGCTGGCCGGCTACGCAGGCTTCCCGCTGCCGGACGGCTCGCCCGCCGAGAAGCTCAAGGCGGTGCAGAACGCCGCGATCCGGTACGACGAGACGGCGCTGCGCATATTCTCGGATATCGGCTGCTACCTCGGGCATACGCTCGCCTTCTACCACGACCTGTACGGCATGGATAGCGTGCTGCTGCTGGGCCGCGTGATGAGCGATGCGGGCGGCGAGACGGTCATGATGACGGCGAAGCGGGTGCTGCACGAGGAGTATCCCGACATCAAACCGGAGCTGATACTGCCGGACGACACATTCCGGCGCGTAGGACAATCGATGACGGCGGCGTCGCTGCCGCTGCTGAGGGAGGAAGCGTTATGCTGATTTCTGGGATAAAATATTTCGGAGAGGATTTCCGTTTTCATTACGGTGATATCCGCGTGGAGGACGGCCATTTTGCGGAGGTCACGGAGCGCGCGGAGCAGGCACCGGAGGGCTGTGACACCGTGCTTCCGGGCATGGTGGATATTCACCTGCATGGCAACAACGCGATCGATTTTTCGGACGGGGATTACGACGATCTGTTGACCGTCGCGCGGTATCTCGCGAAGAAGGGCACGACCAGCTTCAGCGCCACCTCGATGACGCTGCCGGAGGAACCGCTGGCGAAAGCCTACCGGGCTGCGGTGCGTCTGCGCGATGAAGCACCCGCGAACTGCGCGGTGATACGCGGCATCACCATGGAAGGGCCGTTTTTCAGCGAAGCCAAGAAGGGCGCGCACGAAGCGCGGTATCTGCAAGTGCCCGACGCGGCGATGCTGCGGCGGCTGCAAATCGTCGCGGACGGATTGATCCGCATCGCGTGCGTCGCGCCGGAAATTGACGGCGCGCTCGATTATATCCGTGAAGTACGTGAAATGGGCATCGTCGTGGCAGCGGCACATTCAAACGCGCGCTATGAAGAAGCTATAGCTGGTTTCGAGGCAGGAATCTCTCATCTCACCCACCTGTTCAACGCGATGCCGCCGCTGCTGCACCGGGAACCCGGCATGATCGGGGCGGCGGCAGAGCGCACAGACGTGACGGCGGAGCTCATCAGCGACGGTATCCACGTGCACCCGAGCGCGGTGCGCGCGGCGTTCAAGCTATTCGGGCCGCAGCGCATCTGCCTCATCAGCGACGCGATCCCTGCGGCAGGCCTGCCGGAGGGCGGCACGGCACTGCTGGGCGGGCAGAAGATCACGATTACGAACGGACGCGCGATACTCGAGGGCGGTACGCTCGCGGGCTCCATTGCGACGCTGTTTGACAGCGTGAAGGAGGCCATCAAGATGGGCATCCAGGCGGAGGATGCGCTGCGCTGCGCGACGGCGAACCCGGCAAGGGTGCTCGGCGCAACGGACGTCGGCGTGATCGCCGAGGGGAAACGCGCGGATTATCTGGTCTGCGGCTCCGGCCTGGAATTAAAGGAAGTCATCATCGCGGGACGCAGCGTGGAAAGGGCATCAGAATGAAATATAAGATCGTAGAGAATACAGAGGAAATGGGCCGCGCCGCGGCGGAAATATTCAGCGGGATGGTGGCGCAGAAGCCCGACAGCGTGTTGGGGCTGGCGACCGGTTCTACGCCGGTGCCGCTCTATGCGGAGCTCGTGCGCAAGTATCAGACGGGTCTTGCGGATTTTGCGCAGGTGCGCACGGTGAATTTGGACGAGTACGTGGGCCTTGGGACGGAGCATCCGCAGAGCTACCGCTATTTCATGCAGACGCAGCTTTTTGACCATATCAACATCGACCCGGCAAACACGTGGTTGCCCGACGGGCTCGCGGAGGACCTGAATGCCGCATGCGAATCGTACGACGCGCAGATAACCGCGTGGGGCGGTATCGACCTGCAGCTGCTGGGTATCGGCCACAACGGGCATATCGGTTTCAACGAGCCGGGAACGGCCTTCATGCTCAAGACGCATGTTGTGCAGATCGCGCGCCGTACGCGGCTGGCCAACGCGCGCTTTTTTGACGATGACCCGGAACAGGTGCCGGAACGTGCCATCACGATGGGCATCGGCAACATCATGGGCGCCCGCCGCATTGTGCTGCTCGTGTCGGGCGAGAGCAAGGCGGAGATCCTCTGCCGCGCGCTGACGGGCGACGTGACACCGCGCGTGCCTGCCTCTGTGCTGCAGCTGCACCCTGACGTCACGGTGATTGCCGATCGCGAAGCAGCCTCCGCGATCACGGAAGCACCAAAAACTGCCGGGTTCTTGGGGTGATTGAAACAAAGCCCTTCGGAGTGATATAATCAATTTGCAGCAGTATCACAATATCACAACGAAAGCCGGAGGCATTTACCGATGCGCATCTCAGTAAAACGCGGCTTCTCCCTCAAATGGGGCCTGGTCGCGATCATGGCGATATGCTGGATCGTGCCGATTTCAGTCATCCTGTTTTATTCCAGCTACACCATCACGAATAATGTTCAGGAGCGCATCCGCGATACGATCAACACGAGTGTGAATATCGCGTTCGCGCAGGCGAGGGACAATATCGACAGCGCCATGGACGCCTCCCGCAAATGCTCGTACGACGACACGATCAGTGAAGCGTACAGAAAATACCGCGGCGACGGCGATCACGTGGCGCTTTATGATTCCATCAATACCTACCTGCTGCAGCAATACGGCTACGACAACAACTTCAACGCCACCTTTTTGTTTTTTGCTTCGGCTCCCGATGTGCTATATTATGTAAACAACCGCACCGACTCACAGGAGCTTGACAGCTTGCAAAAATACCGCAGAAACATACATGCACAGGTGCTTCAAACCTATCCTGAGATGGGTACGAAGATCACGTTCATGCAAGCAGAAGGCAGGCTTTATATGGTGCGCAGCATCATGGGCAGCAACTTTGAGCCTTATGCCGTGATCGCAATGGAATGCAACGAGGCCGTGCTGTACGAGAGTATACGCAGCATCGTCTGGGTGCAGCAGGCCGCCGTCGATATCGACGACACCACGAGCATCGTGGTGGGTACGGGCGGAGACTGGGTCGACAGCGCGGAAGGCGTGCAGTATGACGCCGGCGACAGCAGCTATACGATCCGGGTCTCCGGCGAGATGGCGGGGCACTCGATCGGGCTCAGCGTCGTCTCGGACAGCGCGAGCCTGACGGACGAATTACCCGATGTGGCGAATTTGCTGCCGCTCATGGGCATTTTCGGCGTACTGCTCTTCCTGTTTGTACTGTGGGCGTACTATCATTATGTTGCCCGGCCTGTCGACGCCCTGGTAGACGCCGCGGGGCACATGGAGTCGGGCGAGCGCGGCTACACCGTGAATGTGCTGCCCGGCAGCCGCGAGTTCCGCTATTTGACGGAGCGCTTCAACGGCATGTCCGAACAGCTCAAATACCAGTTTGAACGCAATTACGAGGAGCAGCTTGCGCTGCAGGACGCGCGCGTCCGGGCACTTCGCTCCCAGATCAACCCACACTTTTTAAACAACACGCTTGAGGCGATATCTTGGGCAGCGCGCATGGCGGAGGATACCAAGGTATGCCGCATGATCGAGGCACTCTCGACCATGCTGGACGCCGCGACGGCGCGCGGAGGCCGCGCGCGCGGCACCGTGGAGCAGGAACTCGTCTACGCGGACGCCTATCTCTATATACTTTCAGAACGTTTGGGCGACCGGCTCACGATCCGCAAGGAGATTGCACCCGATACGCTGGGTGCACTCGTGCCGTGCCTTATTTTGCAGCCCATCGTCGAGAACGCGTTCGAGCACGGCATCGCGCTGCGGCAGAGGGGCGAGATTGTGATGCGCAGTATGATGCGCGGCGATATGCTCGTGATTGAGGTGGAGAACGACGGGCAACTATCCGAAGCGGATCAAAAGAATGTCGCACGGCTGCTGGACTGGGAGAGCGAGGATGGCGACGACAACCGCGAGTGCATCGGTATCCGCAACGTCAACCGCAGGCTCAAGATACTATACGGCGAGGAAGGTGAGCTTTCCATCACACAGGTCGGCGAGCGGCGCGTACTTGCGCGCATTGTGATCCCCTATGTAGAGTTTGCGAAATAGAAGGCAACGACGAGCAAGAAAAGGCAACCACGGCTATATGTGTGTATTACGGACATCCCATATAATTATCGTAGGGCAGATCGTTTGCCCATCTACCCATTTCAAATTATTATGGAGGAAAGAACGTTATGAAGAAGACCATTGCATTCATGCTGGTCCTGGTGATGGTTCTGGCCGCTTTCGTGGGCTGCAACGCCAAACCGGTAGAAACCCCATCGGCCGAGACGTCCGAACAGGTGAGTCCCAGCGCAGAAGTACCGGAAACTGCGGGTCCTGTTGAGATCACAGTCGTGACCTCGTACGGCGGAGACGACGGTAACCGTGAAAACTATGAGAACGCGCTTGCTGGCTACGAAGCGGCAACGGGCAACACCGTGCAGGATGCTTCGGCTACGTCGAACGAAGAATGGAAAGCCAAAGTCATGGCGGACTTTGAAACCGGCACCGAGCCCGATGTACTGTTCTACTTCTATGGTACCGATTCTGACCCTCTCATCGAAGCGAACAAGATGGTTTCGCTCGACGAGATTCGCGCTGAGTATCCGGATTATGCGAGCAACATGAGGGAAGACATGCTGGTTCCGTCGGCTGTGGACAACAAGGTTTACGCAGTTCCCTCCACCGGTTACTGGGAAAGCTTGTTCGTCAACACCAAGGTTCTGGAAGCTGCGGGCGTAGCGGTGCCGGGCGCCGACTATACTTGGGATCAGTTCCTGGTTGATTGCCAGAAGATCAAAGACGCGGGCTACACCCCGGTTGCGGTCTCTCTGCAGGAAGTTCCCCACTATTGGTTTGAGTTCACGACCTACAACAATGGCAACACGGCCAACCATCTCGACGTTCCGGCTTCCGCGACCGATGCGACCGGCACGAAGTGGGCTGCTGGCTTCGAAGACCTGAAGACCCTCTATGACAAAGGATTCCTGCCCGAGAACACGCTGACGGCGACCGACCCTGAGACGGTTCAGCTGATGGCGGACAACGAGGCGGCGTTCCTGATCGACGGTTCCTGGAAGGTCGGCTGGTTCAAAGAGAATGCTGGCGATCATCTGGATGATTTTAAGGTAACCTACGTACCAGGCAAAGGCGAGAGAAAAGCGACCGACATCATTGGCGGCCTCTCAATGGGTTACTACATCACCCGCAAGGCGTGGGACGATCCGGCGAAGCGCGAAGCGGCTGTCAAGTTTGTTGAGTACATGACGAGCGACGAAGTGCTCTCCACGTTCGTAACCACGCAGGTGACAGCGCTGAAGAACGGCGCAACGCCCACAGCAGAGCTCAATTCCCTGGAGCAGTCGGCTGCTGATATGTGCAACGGCATGACGAACTTTGTGGGCGCTGTACAGGATAAACTGACGTCCGAAGCGCGCGCTGACCTGTTTGCCAACGTCAAGAACATCGTGACGGGCGGCATCAGCCCGGCGGACGCGATCACCTCCGCGCTGGCATTGAACTAAGACGTATAGAAATTCATAAACGACGGAGTGAGGGGCTGCCCCGGGTAGCCCCTCATTTCAACCAAAATATAAGGCGGTAGCATATGAATTCGCCGATCTACAAGAAAAAAACGCCGCTGCTGCTGTTTTTGATACCGGCTTTCGCATTTCTGATCCTGTTCCTGTTCTACCCGTTTGTGCAGAACATCATCAACAGCTTCATGAACATATCTGGCTTGGGTACCGGCGCAACAGGGGTCAACGAGCCGTGGTATGCCGATTTTGTAAAGATGTTCCAGGACCCGAACATGTGGACGTCGATCAAGAACTCGCTGATCCTTACGGTCAGTACGATCGTATTTCAGGTGGGCATTGCGCTCATCTTGGCGCTGCTGGTGGACAGGATCAAGGTCGGGGCGAAGCTTTTCCGGACAGTCTACTTTTTCCCGATCGTCATCAGCGCGACGGCGCTCGGACTGCTGTTTAACCTGATATTCCTGTATAACGGCGGTATGCTCAACCAGCTCATGCAGAACTGGTTTGGGGCGACCGAGAATATCGACTGGAAGGACGGGCAGCACTTCTTAATGACGATGCTGACGCCCGTCATGTGGCAATACGTGGGCTTCTATTTCGTCATCATCATCACCGGTCTCAACAATATATCGCCCGAAATCTATGAAGCGGCGGAGATCGATGGCGCGAAGGGTTTAAAGCGAACATGGTACATCACGCTGCCGCTGCTGCGCAACGTACTGTGTACGTGCTTGGTTCTCGGTATCACCGGCGCACTCAAGGTGTTCGACCTGCCGTGGGTCATGATGGGTGAGGGGATTCCGATGGACCAGTCGTGGCTGCTCGGTACCTATATGTACAATCAGGCGTTTATCCGCGGGGATGTGGACTACGCTTCCTCCATCGCGGTGCTGATCGTCATACTGGGCGTGATACTCGCGCTGGTTGCCAACAAAATCTTCAAGCAGAAGGATTATTGAGGGAGGGGAAAGACGAATGGAAAGAATTACACCGACGGCGGTTGTCAAGCGCCGGGGAACGTTTCCAATCTCCCGTGTGTTTATCTATCTGGTACTGATCGTCTGGGGAATTACGACGGTGTACCCGTTCCTTTGGGTCATCATCAACTCGTTTCGCGTAAAGGGTCAGATCCGCTCGGATTCGTTTTCGATCCCGTGGCCCGGGCAGGACAACTTCACGCTGGATAACTACCAGACCGCAATGGAACGTTCGGATTTCTTCAAGGCGTATACCAACAGCCTGGTGATATCCCTGACGGTGACCATCGTCGTCGTGGTGCTTGCGGGGTTCGCGGCATACGGCCTCGTGCGCTACAACTTCCGGGGCAAGAAAATCGTTTACGGCCTCATCATCGCGAGCATGATGTTCCCGGTATTCTCCACGATCATTCCGGTGTTTCGCATGGAGGTCATGTGGGGCATCGCGAGCACAGGGGAGCGCTGGCTTTCCGCGCTGTCGGTGGTGCTGCCGCAGATTGCGGGCAATCTGTCGTTTTCTATCATCGTGCTGATGGGCTTTATACGGTCGATCCCGGTTGAGCTGGAGGAGTCCGCGTACCTCGATGGCTGCGGCCCGGTCAGCATCTACTTTCGAATTATTATGCCGGTCGCGCGTCCTTCGTTCGCGACGGTGGCGATATTCTCGTTCCTGTGGTCCTATAACGACTTGTTCACGCAGATGTTTTTCCTGCGCTATCCCGACGAGCGTACGATTACGCTGCTGCTCAACGAGATCAGCTCTCAGGCGGGCGTCAACTACGGCCTGATGGCGGCGTCGGTGGTGCTCGTGGTCATGCCGGTGCTGATTGTGTACATATTGCTTCAGAAAAATATTATCAAGGGACTTACGGTAGGCGCGATAAAAGGGTAAGCTGTAGAGGGTTATCCAAACTATCCAGTCCGGAGGCGTTATGTATAAAGTAGTGCTGATTGACGACGAGACGATCATTGTGGAAGGCCTGAAAAAGGTCGTGGATTGGGAAGGCTTTGGCTGCGAGGTGGTGGATACCGCCTACAGCGCAGCGGGGGGCTCCGATGCGATCCGCACGCACTCACCCGACATCATATTTACCGACATCAAGATGCCCGATACCGACGGCATGACGATGCTCGCGGGACTGCGCAGCGAGTTCCCCGATATGCAGATCACCGTGCTGACGGGGTATCGCGACTTTGAGTACGCGCAGGAGGCTGTCCGTCTTGGCGTGACACGGTTGCTCGTGAAGCCCTCGCGCATGGACGAGATCAACGAGGCGCTGCGCGCGATGATCGCCAATCTTATTAAAGCGAAGGAAACGGCGAAGCCGGAGGCAGCGCTGCAGGACGAGCAGCGTTGCGCCAACAGCTTTATCGTACGGCAGGCGCTGGCTTTCATCGAGGAGCACCACGCCGAGAAACTGACCTTGCAGGAGATCGCCGATCACTGCTATGTATCGCAGTGGCACCTTTCAAAGCTGCTGAACAAACACACGGACAACAGCTTCTACGACCTGCTCAACGCTTCGCGTATCCGCGCGGCCAAGAAGCTGCTGGAAGACCCGAGCCTTAAAATCAGCGATATATTCGAGCGCGTGGGGTATACGGATATCGGCCATTTCTCCCGCGTGTTCAAAAAGATCGAGGGCGTTAGCGCCAACGAATACCGGAACCGGCAGCACTGACGCCGGAGAAAGCGGAGCCCGTCCGCTCCACACAAACGGCGGGTGCGCGAAAAAAAAGGAGGTATTGCCGCCGTGGCTTGCGGTGCGGCAGCGTGGAGATGCCGTAAGTCTGTAGATTTTTCAGACGAGGCACGGAGCTTTCGCTCCGCGTCAAAGCCTATCATTTATGGCAGACGTACTTTTCAACAACATTAAGAAGATTTATCCGGCCAATGGAGAACGCGTACGCAAAGGCCGTAAGGAGGCGGAAGAGCCCGGCGAAAAAGCCAACCTCCAGATTACGGACAAGGGCGTCGTTGCGGTGCAGGCTTTCAACCTCGATATCGCCGACAAGGAATTTATCGTGCTCGTCGGCCCTTCGGGCTGCGGTAAGTCTACCACGCTGCGCATGATCGCGGGGCTCGAGGAGATTACCGAGGGCGAGCTTTACATCGGCGGCGTGCTGATCAACAACGTGGACGCCAAGGACCGCGACATCGCGATGGTGTTCCAGAACTACGCGCTCTATCCGCATATGACCGTGTACGAGAATATGGCCTTCGCGCTCAAGATGCGTAAGACGCCCAAGGCCGTCATCGATAAAAAGGTGAGGGAAGCCGCCGAGGTGCTGGGCATCACCGACCTGCTGCGGCGCAGGCCAAAGGCACTTTCGGGCGGGCAGCGCCAGCGCGTCGCTATCGGCCGCGCCATCGTACGCGAGCCCAAGGTATTCCTTATGGACGAGCCGCTCTCCAACCTTGACGCGAAGCTGCGCAATCAGATGCGAGCGGAGCTCATCAAGCTGCACCAGAGCGTCAACACCACGTTCGTCTACGTCACACACGACCAGACCGAAGCCATGACGCTGGGCGACCGCATCGTAGTCATGAAGGACGGCTTCATCCAGCAAATCGGCACACCGCACGAGGTGTTCCACCATCCGGCGAACCTGTTCGTCGCGGGCTTTATCGGCACGCCGCAGATGAACTTCTTTGAAGCGAAGCTGCTGCGCGACGCCGCTGCATATGAAGTGGAGTTGTGCGATCACCGCATCGCGCTGCCGGAAGATAAGTGCAAGGCGCTTGCCGAAGCGGGCTGCGACAGCATGACCATCACGCTGGGCATACGCCCCGAGCATCTGCGCATCGCAGGCGAGGGCATTGCCGCGACCGTGGACGTGAGTGAGATGATGGGCAGCGAGACCTACATCCATGTGACCGTACAGGGCAAGGATGCCGTGCTGCGCATCCCGACCACGGACCTAACGCCGGGCGCGCACCTCAAGGGTGATATCCGGTTCGATTTTTCCGGCGAACTGGTGCATATGTTCGATCCCGCAACGGGATTGAGTCTTATCTGAGTACAGAGGAACTCCGTGATCCGGACGCGAAACTAAAGCCTTGAAAACTGATTAACAATAGGCAACGCCGTGATATGGATAACCGTTTCACGGCGTTTTTGTGTGCAGGAGTGAGGAGGAAAATTAACACACAAATATGTACATAGATAAAAATATGGTATATAGTAGTTATTGCACCAATGATATTACAATGAGAACTGAGTATGCTTAGGGGGATATTTAATGAAAGAGCACAGGTGGGCATTCAAGGTTTTCAGCACGCACGGACACATCGGCAGGCTCCGGTTTGCTTATGTCTTTATGCTGGGTATCATTGGGTTTGGGGTCTGTTCCACAGGCATGTTGCTATGCAGGCTGACGTTCCTAAATATAGCCGCTTACCTTGCAATTTGTGTCACGCTCTTTATCGTTTATACAATCGCCGCAATTAAACGATTTCATGATTTGAACAGACCCGGAACCGACTATTTCTTAACGCTCATACCGGTGTATAATCTTTATATTTTCATCAAACTTTTGTTTTTCAGATCAAAGCCGAGTGAAGAATTTGAGCCAAAACAAAACAACGCTCATTTTTGGCATATCCCGATTATTATGCTGTTGCTACCCGCTTTGTTTTTCGGCGTGGGGGTTGGATATGGACTGAACAAGGAAATACCCAGTATTCCCTTTGATATGAGTCATATTTATAGTAAAGAATCTGGATATAGTTTGGATTTAGCGCACGGCGCTTTTGTAGATGTGCATATCAATCCAACTAGTGAAAAGCCGTTCTCGGAGTATTCTGAAAAAGATTTCGCCAGACTCTCTGAGTATTACGGCACCGAAGAAGCATACGTGAAATATATCCTGAATATAGATACAGACATCATTACCAATGCAGCTTACAAATATACATACAAGCTTGAGGAAATCAACGGGAAGAAATTCGTGCATATCACATCCACACGTCAATCGACCATACACCAAATTATCGGTATATATGGATCGACGAAATACGAGTTTGATTTTTGGCTTTGGGCAGATGACGATCTCGCTACCCGTTATTTTACACAAATGGCCATTCAGTCCATTCGGATCGGGGAGGACGCGAACCCACAAAAAGCGGGTTGAGACCGCGGCAAAAAGGAGAGGAAATCGGACATCATATGTGTAGTGCGCCGTGACGCGGGAACGTTTCGCGGCGTTTTTGGTTGATGGAAGGCGGATGACCTGGTCTTTTAATGCAAGCGAGAAATAGGCATCCGCTCTAGAAGCGTAAACGTCATTTAAAAGCGTTGACATCCATCCTGCCGTTTGCTACGATCAACATCGCCAAGATATACAATGAGTTTTGCGTAAAGACGGCGCCGAACATCGGCGGACGGTGTTCTATACAGGAGCGGGAATGAAAAGACTGATGATACTTTCCACCGGGGGGACCATCGCGTGTACCCAGACCGAAGAGGGGCTGGTTCCCACACTCACCGCGGAAGACATCCTTGCGCAGGTGCCGCATGCGCGTGAGGTGTGTGCGCTCGACGCAAAGACAATTTTCAACCTGGACAGCTCCAATATCCAGCCGGAGGAATGGAAGGTGATTGCGCGCGAGGTGTTCGATTGCCTTAAGGACTATGACGGCGTGGTCGTACTGCATGGAACAGACACCATGGCCTATACCGCATCGATGCTGTCCTTCATGCTGTGCGGGCTTGATAAGCCCGTCGTCATCACGGGCTCTCAGCTGCCCATCGGGCATCCGCACACGGACGCGAAGGTTAACATCTACCACTCGCTGCTGGCCGCCGCAAGCAGCCTTAAGGGCGTGTACGTCGTGTTCGACGGCAAGATCATACGCGGGTGTCGTGTCGCCAAGGTGCGCACCACCAGCTACAACGCGTTTGAGAGCATCAATTACCCGCTCGTAGGAACAATCGAAGAGAACCGGATACACTTGGACATTAAGGAAGAAGCAATCGCTCCGGGCTTGATGGAACTGGACGACGAAATCGACCCGAACGTATTCCTGTTAAAGCTGATCCCGGGAACCCGGCCCGAAATACTCGATCATCTCGGCAAGATCGGTTTTAAAGGCGTGGTCATCGAGGGGTTCGGTATGGGCGGTATCCACAGCATTCGCCGAAACCTGCTTGAAGGCATTAAAAAGCTCATGAAGGACGGAGTCGCGGTGCTGCTCACCACACAATGCTTGTACGAGCCCTCCGATCTGATGGTGTACGAGCCCAGCCGGCAGGCGGTCCTTTCCGGCATACTGCAGGGGTTCGATATGACGAGCGAAAGCGCGGTGACCAAGCTGATGTGGGTGCTTGCGCACGCCAAGGATATGCGGGAAGTTCGCCGCATGATGTACACGAGCTACTGCGGCGAAATTTCGTTGGGTTCCGATATCGATGCGGATCAACTGGCTGATATGGATTATATCGATTCGATAGAATGATTAGATGCAATGGTGAAACAGGAGCGTTATAACAGCTCCTTTTTTGTTGCAGAAAAGAGCGACAGCAGTAAAAAATGGTGCATACGGAGAGAAATATCAGGGAAAATAAGCCTAGAAATATTTTCGGTGATGAGGAGGCACGTAACATGCCAAAAAACAATGGCGGCAAACAGACTTCGGTTTCGACGGAAAAGCAGGCGATGAATAGCATGAAATTTGAGGTGGCGAAAGAGCTTGGTGTCAATCTGAAGGAGGGCTTCAACGGAGACCTTTCGGCTCAGGAAACAGGCCGGGTGGGCGGAAATATGGTCAAGAAGATGATTCAGCTTGCAAAAAGCAATCTGAAATAGAGTCCGTGAAATGATAGAGAGGAGTGGAGACGCTCCTTTTTTATTTCATAAACAAGAGGCCAGCTTTGATTCTGTTCAATAACACATTATGGCTTGCGGATTAAAAAAATCGTTTTGAGCCATTACTATATCGAAGGAGGTGATAACATGAAAAAGCTGATCGTACTATTTTTGGTTCTGATTATGGCTGTTGCTTTACTTGGGTGTAATGTAAATGACAAAGGTAATAATGGAAATGTCTCTCCGACTCTGTCGCAGAATCAACAATCAGGCGGTACAGGGCCTAACGGTACGCAAAGTGAGACCCGGTGGGACGACGTCAAGGGCGGCAGCGCAGGAGTAAGTTGAACACTAAAAATAGAGAAGTTAAAAATAGATGAGTAGTTTTTAAATACATTCTTTAACACTTGAACCGGTAAGGCAATTATAAAGTTAAAAGGGAGAATAAGAAGCGGTAAAGCTTCTTATTCTTTGAACAGACATTTTTACAGTTATCGGTTGTCCCTAATCTGTTCGTTCTGCCTGTGCTGGCGATCGTTCTGGTTACGACTCCTTTGATCATTGTTCCGGTTAACTGTTTCGGTCATTATCATTCCGCTGATCGTTGTTATTGTTCCAGTAACGATTTCTGTCCGTAAAATACCTACTATCTTGGGTATTGGCTTATAAACAGACGAAATAGTCACAGCAAATTACCATCCTGGTTTTAATATTATTTTCAACAGCAGGCAATATTAAAATCAAGAAGGACTTTGAATCGTGGGTGGCATGCAAGGTGCAGAATTTAGGTGAGACCTTGAAGAGGTAAGTATGATTTACTTGTTAATAATATTCATTTTAATCATATTCGCATTTATTTGGATTTACTTTGCCGGAATCCGGATTAAAGCAATAGTTAGGATCCAGGAAGGATTATGCGCCGATATCTTTTGGAAATATCCTTTTTTACGAGGAACTTTTAAATTGGAGGATACGATCCCTTTATTGCAAATATATATTTTCAATATCCGAATCGTGAACCATAGAATCATCAGTAAGCACGGGTCATTCAACCTTAAACGTCTTGTAAAATCTATCGATGCCACCAAAATACGGGTTAAGATGAATTATGGGCTGAACGATCCCTTCCAAACTGGAATTTTGTGTGGCGCACTTAATATATTATCCTCGTTTTTAGATATTGAAGAAATCATCCAGGTTCCCGATTTTTTGGCCCAAAGCAATTATGTTCGTATCGAAGCAGAAGCCTTGATCAACGTAAGGCATAGTATCTTAAACTTTGCGAAGACTAAAAACAAAAAGGAGATATATCAATGGAGCAAGACTTAACGCAATATGTAAACACCTTATTTTCCAACATGGAGAGCTTTGCACAGAATGAAGGGCTTATTGGAAAGCCCGTTACACAGGGCGATAAAACTTTCCTGCCGGTTGTGTCCGTCATGATCGGCTTTGGCGGAGGAGACTCTCAAAGTAAAATGAACAAAAGTTCTTCCGGCACAAACTCGTTCGGTATAGGAAATACCATGGGCGGTGGTGCGCTCGGACTGGGTGCCAAACTCTGCACCGATGCCGTTCTTATTCTGGATAATAACAATGTGTCTATAGCTCCGATAGCTGCCCAGAGCAGCGTCAGTCAGGTCATTGATAAAATTCCCCAGATTATCGGTAATATGAATCAGAGTGGCGGTCAGCAGGGAATGCAGCAAGGCGGTCAGCAAGGTGGTCAGGGAATGCAGCAAGGGAGCCAGCAAGCCGGTCAATAAATATCTAACGTTTCATAACCAGAGTATGAAGAAAACCTTTGGGCCACCCGAGGTTTTTTTCAATGATAAGCGAAGTCTTCTGCCGGGGGCTTATTTTTGTATTTAATTATTTATGGGAATATTAATAAGAAATAAAGAGGAGGATCGTATGGTACGAGGAAAAACAATATTAGGAATTAAGGAAATAAAACTTGGAAAGAAGGACCTTGCGCTTTTCTCTTCTTTGAAAACAACTGTCAGCGGGCTCGCAATACATGGATGTTACAGAAATTATCATGAGAGGTCACATGCAACAACCTGAAGATAAAAAGAAAATGGGATGGAATCTGGAAAACAGCTATGCGTTATTGCCGGAGACTTTTTATAGTCCGGTATATCCCGCTCCGGTGAGATCACCTGAACTCGTCATCCTTAACCATCCATTCGCGTTAGAACTGGGCCTTGAAAACGGATATCTGCAGAGCAAAGAGGGGGTATCCGTGCTGGCGGGTAATGAGTTACCCGCTGGTGCGAAGCCGATTGCCCAAGCCTACGCGGGCCATCAATTCGGATATTTTACAATGCTGGGGGATGGCCGCGCCATTTTGCTGGGCGAGCAGATTACGCCAACCGGGCAGCGTTTTGATATTCAGCTAAAAGGCTCGGGAAGGACGCCTTATTCCCGCGGCGGGGACGGCCGCGCCGCCCTCGGGCCGATGTTAAGGGAATATATCATCAGCGAAGCGATGTATGCGCTGGGCATCCCCACTACGCGCAGCCTCGCGGTCGTATCTACCGGAGAAATGGTATACCGGGATACGGCGCTGCCCGGCGCAATTCTCGTTCGCGTTGCGGCAAGCCACATCCGTGTGGGTACATTCCAATACGCCGCAAGCCGCGGCAACACAGACGAAATACGTGCGCTTGCCGACTACACGCTCAAACGCCATTTTCCGGATGTGGAATTCAATGAAAGACGCTATATTTCGCTGCTGAAGGAAGTGATTAAAAGACAGGCTTCGCTAATTGCAAAGTGGCAGCTGATTGGCTTTATCCACGGTGTCATGAATACAGATAATGTGGCGGTCAGCGGCGAAACGATCGATTACGGCCCCTGCGCCTTCATGAACGAATACGATCCGGCAACCGTGTTCAGCTCTATCGACCGGCAGGGCCGGTATGCTTATGGCAACCAACCGGCGATTGCCTCTTGGAACCTCGCGCGATTTGCAGAAACACTATTGCCGCTGCTCAGCGAACACCGAGAGAGTGCTTTGGAGATTGCACAGGAGGAAATCAGCGAATTCGAACCGTTATTCAGTCATTATTGGCTTGACGGAATGAGAGCCAAACTGGGAATCAGCAACAATGAGGAGGGAGACGCGTCGCTGATCAACAGTCTGCTCGGCATGATGCAAGAAAACCGTGCTGATTTTACGAATACGTTTCTGGCACTGACATTTGGCAGAACGGAACATTCGGCTTTGTTTGCCAGCCCGGAATTCAGCGAATGGCATGCGCTTTGGCAAGCGCGGCTTAAAAGGCAGGACACAGCCAACCTGTCTCCTCAGGAGTTGATGAATAAATCCAATCCCGCGCTGATCCCCCGAAATCACCGCGTGGAAGAAGCACTGGAGGCTGCGGTGAGTCATGCAGACTACAGTGTTATGACTCGGCTATTAAACGCGCTTGCGAATCCCTATGCGCATACGTCCGAACAAACGGAATACGCCGCGCCTCCGGGGCCATCCGCATGCGGCTATAAAACCTTCTGCGGTACGTGAAAAGACGGAAATGATCTTTTGTTTATCATGCATGTTGCAGCTTCCTGATTGGAAGCGGTAATGTTAATATAACAATCCTCATAGCTCAGCGGCAGATTATGCTGTTAACCGAAGGGCCGTTGGTTCAAGCCAACTTGGGGAGCCATCATAAAAGCCCATTGCCGGGCTTTTTGTCTTCATCAATGTTTTTATTTCAGTATAAGAATGGGTTTGGTTCACCATAACGAACCAAACAGCCTGCCTGCACGCTCCTGCTTCGATTGAATAAGATGAATTACCTTAACATTTTAAGGAGGGTAATAAATTCATGGTCAAACGTCTGGTAGCTTTGTTTCTGTGCTTACTGTTTATCGGAATGCTCGTTGGCTGCAACGCGGAGAAGACAGATAAAATCGTGCTGAATGAGGTGACCCATTCCGTATTCTACGCGCCTTTGTATGCGGCGATTTCGCTGGGGTATTTCAAGGAGGAAGGTCTTGAGATCGAGTTGGTGAATGGCGGCGGCGCAGATAAATCCATGACCGCTGTTTTGTCAGGTCAGGCGCAGATCGGTTTGATGGGACCTGAAGCCGCAATTTACGTGTTTAATGAAGGCAAGGAAGACAGCGCTGTCGTATTTGGACAGCTGACGAAACGTGACGGCTCATTTTTGATGGGCAGAGAACCCGACGAAAACTTTCAATGGAGCGACCTGAAAGGCAAGACGATCATCGGCGGAAGAGCTGGCGGCGTGCCGGAAATGACGCTTGAATACGTGCTGCGCAAAAACGGGCTGGAGCCGGGCAAGGACGTTGAGGTAATCACAAACATACAGTTCAATTTGATGGGCGGTGCGTTCGAGGGCGGCGAAGGGGACTATGTGACGCTGTTCGAACCTACGGCCTCTCTGTTTGAACAGGAGGGGAAAGGATATATATTGGACGCTGTGGGCGCAGAGAGCGGAGAAGTCCCATACACCGCGTTTATGGCGAAAAAGAGTTATATTGAAAAAAATAAAGATATCGTCGAGCGCTTCTTAAGAGCAGTCTATAAAGGACAGCAATGGGTGCAAAACGCGACTGATCGCGAGATTGCGGAAGCGATTGTGGAATTTTTCCCGGACACCTCGGTGGACTCCCTCGTGCTGGTTGCGAGCTCCTACAAAAAGATCGACGCGTGGATGGATACTCCTGTCATGAAGGAAGAAGCCTTCAGCCGGCTGCAGGAGATCATTATGCAGGCGGGAATACTCGATGAGCCTGTGAAATTTACTGACGTAGTGGATACTTCTTACGCGCTCGGAATCGTAGAAGAGAAACCATAAACATCGCATTGTGTAAGCCCCGAAATTCGATGTTTCGGGGCTTCTGTTTTTTGATGCGTTCGGGAAGCAGAACGTCTGGATGCAAACAGAATATATTGGGTTATATACGTGGCTTTATTTGAATGACGTCAAAAAGGGGAGGAAGGCTTTGGAGGAACTGGTCAGCGTAAAAAATATCAATAAGTATTATCACACGTTGAAAGATGAGATCCATGTCGTCAAGGACCTGTGCTTTTCAGTATATCCGGGAGAATTTCTGGGCATCGTCGGCCCCAGCGGATGCGGAAAAACGACGGTGCTTTCGATGATTGCCGGTATGATTGAGCCGACGTGCGGCGAGGTCGTCATCGGGGGCAATCCGGTAAACGGATATAATGATTCGGTGGCATACATGCTGCAAAGAGATCATCTTTTCGAATGGCGGACGATCGAGGAAAACATACTGCTGGGTTTGCAGATTCAAAAGAAATGCACAAAGGAAAATAAGAAGAAAGCGCTCGATCTGCTGAACAAGTATGGATTGGGCGATTTTGCGCGGTATCACCCGAGGCAGCTTTCCGGCGGGATGCGGCAAAAGGTCGCCTTGATCCGCACGCTCGCGGTCGATCCGCAGATCCTTTTGCTCGATGAACCGTTTTCATCTTTGGACTATCAGACAAGGCTGGTGCTCTCCGACGAGATATCCGATATCATTCGACTGGAGAAGAAAACCGCTGTATTGGTAACGCATGATATCGCCGAAGCCATTTCATTGTCCGACAGGGTGCTCGTGCTCTCGCAGCGCCCGGCGACTGTAAAGACCTGTGTGGAAATCCATCTGGATTCCGACAGCAATTCGGCGATTGAGAAACGAAAGGCTTCCGGGTTCAGAGATTATTTCGATTACATATGGAAGGAGCTGGCTGTCCATGTGGATTAAGCTGAAAGCAAAGAATCGCGTGCAATTGGTATGCTCGGAAGAGCACCAGAAATTCCTCAAGGACTTAAAGCGCGAGCGCATCAGGGTTACGCTGCTCAGGTTGAGCATACTGGTGATCCTGATCGGCTTATGGGAAATCGCAGCCGAACTCCGGTGGATCGATCCTTTTATCATGAGCTCTCCATCCAGAATCGTCAAAACGATCGCGTCATTGTATCATGACGGAGTACTGTTTATGCATATCGGCGTAACGCTTTGGGAAACCGTAGCGGGATTTACGCTCGGTACACTGCTGGGCGTGGGCATCGCGATCATACTATGGTGGTCGCCCATGGTTGCGCGGACAATGGATCCTTATTTGGTCGTATTGAACAGCCTGCCGAAAATTGCGCTGGGGCCGGTGATTATCATCTGGGTTGGTGCAGGGGAAGGCGCTATCATTACCATGGCGCTGCTGATTTCGGTTATCGTTACGGTTTTAAGTGTGCTAAACGGTTTTCTCGAAGTCAGCGAAGAAAAGATCATGCTGATGCGTACGTTCGGCGCGACAAGGCTGCAGATTCTCAAGATGGTGATATTGCCGTCGAGCATTCCATCCATCATATCGGCGCTGAAGATCAATGTGGGTATGACCTGGGTGGGTGTTATCGTGGGGGAATACCTTGTATCAAAAGCCGGCTTGGGATATTTGATCGTATACGGCGGGCAGGTTTTCAAGCTCGACCTCGTCATGGCCAGCATATTGGTGCTGGCGATTGTGGCGGCATTGATGTATATCGGCGTCGCATATGTGGAGAAGCGCTATATCCAAAAACAGAAATAGTGAAATAAAAAGGCTATGGATACTGCGGAAGCAACGACTTTTAATACGGGTCAGTTTTTCAATCGTTTTCAGGTTGGTAATCATGATCCGTAAAGTTTGAGCGGATAATAAAAGAAGATATTGCTTCGGTTTATTCGTATTGCCGCAATACAATTCTGTGTTTAAAACAGCAGCGGCAAGCTGAAAAAAGCTTTATCAAAAAACAGGTTGACAAAAGCTATGATTGTTTGGTAATATGCAATTCCGCGCTTGAAAGAGTAGCGGAAAGCTGGAAAAAATTTCGGCGAAAAACAGTGTTGACAAACACGATGTATGTCTGGTAACATACAGTTCCGTGCCCGAAAGAGTGCGGAAAGCTGGAAGAAACTTCAGCAAAAAACGGTGTTGACAAACACTATGTATGTCTGGTAACATACAATTCCGCGCTTGAGAGAGCACGGTAAGCTGGTAAAGAATTCAGCGAAAAAACGGTGTTGACAAACACCACATGTGTTTGTTAATATACAATTCCGCGGTCCGCAAGGGCGGCGGGAAAAGGACCTTGAAAAAAGAATCAGCACTATACAATAAACGCAAGTTTGTGAATCGGAGCCCGGGCAAACAATAAGTTTGT
>JAEWCC010000023.1 GCA_023390815.1 Bacillota bacterium | reverse complement strand
CGTCTGGTCTGGTGCCCGAAATGGACGCCCGCTTCCAAAAGCTGCTTCATTGAAATGACTGCCATATTTTCCTCCTCGTTATTATCCTCCCGGTCGCGTCGTTTTTATGCGGAACCCGATTACACCGGCACGGCCCCATGAATCAGCGCCGGTGTGACATACATGCAAGATTATAGCACAGCGATTTTTGAGAAGTCAACAGGCGCTTTGCTGTCTTTTTCCCCTGCGCTAAATTTTACATAAGGCATCCCATATCCGCCAGACCAAACAACAAACGATATCATTATCACTCGTATATCTTCCCCATATACAGAATTTCGGCGCACCGTTTCCACACGTTATCGGGCTTCTTATATTCTGGCAAGCCGTTAATCGATGCTGAAGCCCAAGCGTGAGCGCAATCCAAGAAAAGTTCAATCGTATCATTCTGCCACTCATGCTCTGAATGAACTTTATCCATCATTAGCGCATCTAAAAAGACGATAAATGTAGCTTCGTCCTGAACTTCATCCAGCATTTGGTTTAGCGCTTTTTGTTCTGTAGATGGCATTTGGCTTGCTCCTTCGCCGATTGCTTCCTTAATTCGTCTCGCTCTCGATTACGTCACGGATGGTGCAGTAGCGGTTTCCGCTCAAACGGCCCAGTGCATCGAGCCTGGCGCAATCGACTTCACGTTCATTTTTCAGCAGGCCGTCCTCAAAATGCGCAATCCGCACCCGTCCCAGCACGAGGTTACCCGCGCAAGCGCCTTCGCCCACGCGCACAATCTGTTCGAGCGTACATTCAAACGCGATCTTCGCCTCCTCAATCCTGCAGGGCTTGACCGTCTTTGCGGGCACAAGATGGATGCCGCCGACCGTTTGCGCGTCGGTTCCGTAGGGAATCGGTTTCGCGGTTTCCTCCATGCTGTGCAGCAGTTCCACCGATACGATATGGATCACGAACTCGCCCACTTGCCGGATGTTGACGAGGGTATCCTTCTCCGTTCCGTCGGTGCGGTTCATCACCGAGAAGGCGACGACCGGCGGGGCGTACGACACACCTGTGAAGAAGCTGAACGGCGCGAGATTCGCCTGCCCCTGCGCGTTGACCGAGGATACCCACGCGATGGGCCGAGGTATCATGCTGCTCGTTAAAAGGTCGTGCGCGTGCCTCGTCTCCAGCTGCGATAAATCCAGTTCCAAATGCTATACTCCTTGCTTTATAATGACCTGAATTTCTTCATTATTATATAACACAATGATCGCATTTTACAAAGAGGTCAGGGCCAGGAGATTCGCTGTTTCAGCTACAAACTTCTGGACATTTTGCTCTATAATATTGATTAATGAAGCCTGATCCTCAAAATCGGGCGCAGAAGTCAACGTGCATTCCACGATAGCGTCCTGATTACCCGCATCGTGGAACAGAAGGATATCCGAAGAGGTATTGATCCCTATGGACTCATATTGCTTTGCTATTTCCCGGTTCCGCGCGGAAAGCCACACCTCAAAGACACCCTTTTCGTGTAAATAGACGACGGCGATCTTAAGGCCCTTATCTTTTAAGGGTTTCGTGCCGAGAGAATAATAGGTCATGTCCATAAAGCCCTGGTATACGCTGCCCGTGTCGTAATCGGGGTGCTTTTTAATGTAATGCGACCGCAATCGATTCATGAACTCCATTATCGCTTTGTAAGCAATCTGTATTTCCCCTTGCCGCAAGCAGGAAGTATAGTCGCTTATGAGTTGATTCATCGTTTTCATAAATCCCCCTGAAAGCTGCTCTCTGCACCCATCGCACAATCCAATATCCGTTCAGCCGCTATTATCATATTATACCATATCCATGCCGCTCCGCAATTCTCTCATCGGTTTCTAATAAACCGCACCAGCCGCCGCTGCCACTCCGTTTCCGCGGCGCTCACGTGCAGGCCGTCCCTTGCGATGCGGGACTTTAATATGCGCAGCGAGACATCGTCCAGCGTGGCAAACACCGCATCGAACTCGGTGCCGTACAGGCACTCCGCACCCAACAGATCGATCAGGTCGGCCATGCTGTGCACCCGCTCACCGATCATCGAGATCTTTTCCGATACGTTGCGGCTGTCGCGCAGCGCCTCCGTCAGTGCGCGGAACGCCTCATCGTTCATCTTCGCGCCGTCCACAAACTTGGCCCGCTGCCTCTCCGGCTTCGGCATGATGAACATCTGCTGCGGATGTCCCGTTCGCAGCGCGCCCTGAATGTGCGCCAGCATGTCGTTCATCACCGCGGCGGCATGTGCTGCTGTCTCCTCGTCCATGCCGAGCCGCGTACATGCCTGCCCGCACGCCAAAACCAGCATGCCCTTCAGCCGCGCCGCTGGAACCTCGCGCAGCCGCTGCGCCAGATAGGCCACATCCTCTGGTGTCAGCGCCTCCGCCGGAACCTTGCCGCAAAGCACCGCGCCCACGGCGCAGCCCAGCGTCAGTTCGAATAGGCTGACAAGCAGCTGTTTGCCGTCCTTATGATACCCGCGCAGCAGTGCGTCCGTATAGCCTGCGGCACGGCAAAACCGATTCTCCATATCAAGCCGTTTGAGGAAGGCAAGCATGTATTCCGCGCCGACGAGGTCCGGCACGCGGCAGACCGGATAATCGATGGAGCCGGGTGTTTCGTGCGCACCGTATTCGGAGTCATACTCCGCGAAGAACGGCGGCAGACCATGCAGCAGCGTGTCGTTGTAGGCCAGATTAATGGTTCTCAACATGCTTCTTTTTGCGCTGCCCAGCAATTCCCGCGCCTCGGCAACTGAGGCGTCTACGCGTTCCCTCCCCTGCTCGTACAGCGTTAAAACCGCCGTATCACATACCGCACTCAGCGCAGCCTCCGCGCTGCCCAGCGCTTTCAGCCCATGTCCGATGCAGTATGCCGCGGAGGAAAGCAGCCGCTGCGCGGTTTCCACGCGCACCGAGGTGCTCGCGCCATGCGTGTACTTCGTCGTCTGCTTCGCGAGCAACGCCATCGTCTCCATGCCCACTCGCTCCGCCTGCTCTTCACTGATCAGCCCCAGCCGCCGCCCCTCCGCCACGAGCGACACGAAGTACTGATTCGGGTCGGTGTGCATCGGCCTGATCGCCAGCTCATTCATCCGCTTCATCCTCCTCCGTGTCCTCATCCTCGTTATCTTCCCCGCTGTCCTCCGCGTCGCGCCCGTAGCGCACGTTGCGCGCAAAGGCTTCCATGCGGCTCTCCACCATTTCCACCGAGCCGCGCCACTCGTCGAACACCTTGCGCATCATCGCAATCGCCTCCGCGTCGTCCACCTCGTCCATTGAGTCGGTCTTGAAGTCGTAGAATATCCTCGCGAGCTCGCACAGCGTATCCGCGTACTCCGCCTGCGTGATATACGGCGAGTCGCAAAAAGCGGTGATCAAGGCCTGCATCGCGCCGCCGCCAAACTCCACGCGCCCCGCGCGTTTCAGCGCCTCGCCCCGCGTCTGCGCCAGCGCCGCCGCTTCCTCCCGCGTCAGCACCAGACCAAAGCGCGAAGTCAGCTCGTTGCAGTTCATGATCTCCTGCGCCGCCGCTTTCTCCGGCACGCCGATCGGTATCAGCATCCGTCCGTCCATAGTCACCTCTTTATGTTAAAAATTTGTTCCAAACCCCTTGACATCACCCGCAAAGTGTGCTATGATAATTATGTATTAGATGTAAGATATTTGTGGGCATCATTCTCCACTATAACATGCGTACAAACCGTTCGTCAACGGTTTTTTTATTGTGCAAAACAAAAAAGCCTCTGAAAATATCAGAGGCTCAGATTGATGAAGAACCCTCTCGTTGTCATTCTGAGCGTAAGCGAAGAATCTTAAAGTGGCTTGTTTCTCAAAGATTCTTCGGATGCATTGCACCCTCAGACAAAAACTTATTTTGTCAGCAGCCTAAGCCTCTAAACTGTCAGAGGCTCGTAATTGTGAAGCTATCTCATCGCACCTTCGTACGCCTGAATATACCGCTCATACTTCTCCCGGTACCGCGCCGTCATGCATGGGTCCGGGCTGACGGTTTTTTCGCCGCCGCGACTCAAAATACCATCCTCAGGCAAGCCGAGCGCCGCAAGAGCCAGCATCGCGCCGCCGGTCATGGAACCGTGCTCGATATCCGCGCACGTCATCTCCGCGCCGAACAGATCCGCGCACATCTGTATCCAGTACGCACTGCGCAATATGCCACCCGAAAGCTGAATCTTCCGCGGCGCACCATTACATTCGCAAAGCTTCTGGTAACATTGATACAGGTTATAGAGAGTGCCCTCCAGCACTGCGTGATACAGGTTGTATGCGTCGTGCTGCGGCAGAACACCCGCAAACGCCGCCTGACGCGCGTCGTCCCAACCGGGGCAGCGTTCGCCGTACAGAAACGGCAAAAACACGGGCGTATCCTCCGGCCCGACATGGAAACCCTTTTCGATGTCTGCGTAACTCATAGTTTCGGGGAACAGGCGCTGCTTCGCCCAGTCCACACAGTTGCAGCAGCCCGAGGTCGCCGCGCCGCTCAGCCACGATATGGGCGAGATATAGCACCAGAGGCTATGGTCGTCCGCGAGTACGGGCCGATCCACCGTCAGCCGCATCGCGCCGCTCGTTCCCACGGAGAACGTCATAACTCCATTTTCCGCTGCGCCCGCGCCAAGCTGGTTGAGCCCGCCGTCCGGCCCGGCCGGAACCACGGGGATGCCCGCGCGCAAGCCGAGCGCTGCCGCGCCCTGTGCCGAAAGCGGCTGCGGCCTGTCAAAGCCGGTCAGCTGTGGCAGCTGATCCCGCCCGATGCCGACGAAACTCAGTATCTCGTCGTCGTAGTCCCGCGTGTGTATATTGAGCAGCCCCGTGCCCGAAGCCATGCTCAGCGAATCCACAAAGTGCCCTGTCAGCCGGAAGAAGTTGTACGTCCCCTGTCCCATCGCAATATAATTCTTCAGGTCGTATCCCTGCCCCGCCATCAGCTTCAGCTTAAAGGCCGGGTAGATCGCGCTCACCATGCAGCCCGTACGTCTGTAGAACCAATCCACGAACGCTTCATCATCACGCAGCGCCTTGCAGAGGGCGCTTGCACCGGTATGAGACCATTGGTATACCGGCGTGGCGGGTGTCATGTCTTTATCGCACAGCATCAAGCCGTGCCATGCGCCCGAGAGCGCGACGGCATACACTGGTTTTCCCGCGCAAAGCGCCTTGCCGACCTCGGCAGTGTGCAGAAATACCTCTTGCGCGTCCTGCGCCGCCGTGTCGCCATTTTGATGCCGATACGGCTGCGTGCGGACCTCCGCAGCACCCGTATCGGTGTCATAGAGCATGGCCTTTGCGGAGGATGTGCTCGATTCGAGTACCAGTACTTTCACAGTCTGTCCTTTCTGATGCCGCCTGTTGCTTTACTGTTTCGCCTGCGGATACTCGTTGCAGAGCAGCCGGTACGGCGGCTCGTCCTCCTCGATCGCGGGGAAGCGCCCTGCCGCCTCATAAAACCGGTTGTCCGTGTTGTCGTCGTTGACCATGGACACCTCGCCCAGCAGCACGGAGCCCGTACCCGGCTCCACATTGAAGTCGTGGTACATGCCCTGCATGATGGTGATGCTGTTTCCGGGGGTGAGCCTTACCTGCGTCCCCGCGGCGACGGTATAACATCGGCCGTCCGAATACACGGTGACGTCAGACTCCCTGTCCATATCGCCGTCCGGCAGGGAGTTATATACGCGGATAAGGATGTTGCCGCCGCCGCGGTTGATGATATCCTCCATCTTGCTCCAGTGAAAATGCATCAGCGCATACTGGCCCTCGCGCAGCATCAGCAGCTTTTCGGCGTAGGACTTTTTGTATTTCTCCAACCCGAGGTTGCCGTTGCGCAGCGTAATCAGCGAGAAACCGATACGGTCAAAATCTCCCGAGCCGAAATCGGTAATGTCCCAGCCCAGCATGTTGTCGCGAGTCTCGTCGTACTCATGGTTTTTGTTTTGCCATTCCTCCGGCGTCCATTTGCAAAAGTCGGGCAGCTCAAACCGGTGCTCGCCGATCAGCGCCTCCATCTCCCGGATCGCCGTGTTGATCTGTGAACGTTTCATCCTCTCACCTTTCCCGCCGCTTTGATGCAGCTGTCATGAAAATATGAACCCATCTCAGTATACTATAATGTGGTTGGATTACCACTATGAACGAATAGAATTTTAAAAGCGGCTCATGAAAGCCGCTCTTTAAAGTCTTCGTAACCGAAGGTGCGTATAATACGGTTTTTTCCGTCGGTGCCGTGCACCGCGATGGCGGGCAGCGGCATGCCGTTGAAGGTATTGTTCTTGACCATGGTGTAGTGCGCCATATCGGTGAACGCAAGGCGGTCCCCGGCTTTGAGCGGCGTGTCAAACGAATAGTCGCCGATGATGTCGCCCGCGAGGCACGTCGGCCCGCCGAGGCGGTATGTAACCGGCTTTTCCCCCGGTTTGCCCGCGCCGACAATCTGGGGGCGGTACGGCATCTCCAGCACGTCCGGCATATGGCAAGCCGCGGACGTGTCGAGTATCGCAATATCCATGCCGTTGCGGACAATATCCAGCACGCTGCAAACAAGAAAACCCGTATTCAGCGCGACGGCTTCGCCCGGCTCGATATACACCTGCACGCCGTACTGGTCCCGGATGCGCACAAGCTCCGATACGAGCGTCTCCACGTCGTAGTCCGCGCGCGTAATGTGATGCCCCCCGCCGAGGTTCAGCCACTTCATCTGCCGAAAATACGCGCCGAATTTCTCCTCCGCGGCTTTCAGCGTCGCCGCGAGCGCGTCGGCGTTCTGCTCACACAGCGTGTGCATGTGCAGCCCCGATATGCCGTCCAGCCTGTCCGGGTGAAAATTCGCCGCCGTGACGCCGAGGCGTGAACCGGGCGAGCACGGGTCGTAGATCGCATGGTCCTGCGTGGAGCATTCGGGGTTGATGCGCAGCCCGCATTCGCAGCCGCCATCCAACGCCTGCCGCCCGAAACGCTCCCACTGGTCCAACGAGTTGAACACGATGTGGTTGCATATGCGGGCAAGCTCCGCCATATCCCCGGCCTTGTATGCGGGCGAATAGACATGCGTCTCGCCGCCGAAGCATTCCGCGCCGAGCTTGGCCTCATATAGCCCGCTCGCCGTGGTGCCGCAGAGATACTGCCGCATCAGCGGGTACAGGCTGAACATCGAAAAGGCCTTCTGCGCGAGCAGCACCTTGCAGCCGCTTCGCCTCGCCACGCTTTGCAGCAGCATAAGATTATTGATCAGTCTGGCTTCGTCGACCACGTAGCACGGCGTGGGCAGATCGTACATCCAGGCTTCCATCAGTCCACCAGAACGGGGTCAAAGCTCTCTTTCCACGGCAGACCCCACTGGTTCAGGGCGTCCATGAACGGGTCGGGATCAAACTCCTCGAGATTGAACACGCCCGGCCCCTTCCATGTGCCGGTCATCAGCATCATCGCACCGATCATCGCAGGTACGCCCGTGGTATAGCTGATCGCCTGACTGCCCACCTCACGGTAGCATTCCTGATGGTCGCAGATGTTATAGACATAGTACGTGCGCGGCTTGCCGTCCTTGACTCCCTTGAATATGCAGCCGATGTTGGTCTTGCCGACCGTGCGCGGCCCGAGCGACGCCGGGTCCGGCAGCACCGCTTTCAAGAATTGCAACGGCACGATCTTCTGCCCCTGAAAGTCGATCGGCTCGATCGAGGTCATGCCGACATTCTCCAGGCATTTCAAATGCGTGAGGTAGCTCTGCCCGAACGTCATAAAGAAGCGGATGCGTTTCACGCCCTTGATATTCTTCGCGAGGCTTTCGATCTCTTCGTGGTGCAGTAGGTACATATCCTTCGCGCCGACTTCTTCGAAGTCGTACACGCGCTTGATCTCCATCGGCTCGGTCTCCACCCAATGGCCGTTCTCCCAGTAGCTGCCCTTTGCGGACACCTCGCGGATGTTGATCTCCGGGTTGAAGTTGGTCGCGAACGGGTAGCCGTGGTTGCCGCCGTTGCAGTCGAGGATGTCGATCTCGTGGATCTCATCGAAGTAGTGTTTCTGCGCGTACGCGGCAAACACGCTCGTCACGCCCGGGTCGAAGCCGCTGCCCAGCAGCGCGGTGATCCCCGCGGCCTTATACCGTTCGTGATACGCCCATTGATGGCTGTACTCAAACTTCGCCGTTTCCGGCGGCTCATAGTTGGCCGTGTCCACGTAATTCGTCTTGGTCGCGAGACAGGCGTCCATGATCGAAAGGTCCTGATATGGCAGCGCCAGATTGAGCACGACATCCGGCTTATACGTATTGATCAGCCACGTCAGCTCCGACACGTTGTCCGCATCCACCTGCGTCACATGAATCTTCGTCTTGCCGCCCTGCAGCTTGTCCTTTAACGCGATGCACTTGGAAACCGTGCGGCTCGCGATGCATATCTCGTCAAATACCTCAGAATTCTGGCAGCACTTGTGGATCGCGACGCTCGCGACACCTCCGCAGCCAATGATCAGCGCTTTCCCCATACCCGTTCCTCCTGTATCAATATATGGCTCCCTCCGATGAGGGAGCTCCCGGCGCAGCCGGGTGAGGGAGGGATTTTGTTGATACTAATCATCACTCCCTCCGGCGCTAAGTACCCAGAATGGTACCGCGCCACCTCCCTCGTACCCATACTGGGCACTTTCTTCGGGAGGCATGACGCTTGTTTGACAGCTTTCGCTATCTCAATACAAGCTCCCTCTAAGTTTTCTGTAACTGTTTATCCATTCACTCCGCCGTGATTACCTTTTCCAGAAACACGCGGTCCCGGAATGCGCCATTCTGCGCAGCTTTCTCCTCTTTTACATTCCGAACGGCCTCCGGCGTATACCCGAGCGAGTCCGCCAGCGCATAGGCGACTTCCATAATCGCACAGCTCGCCTAGGCTGTTGTCCGCCTGAAACTCCGCGACTTCTTCCTGAAGTTTTTGGACCAGCGCCTGCCGGTACTCGTCTTCCCCCAGTATACGCGTCACAGGCGTGCCGCCCTGTTCGCGGATGATCCGCGGAATATTATCCCGCACCAGCTTATCGTACCGCTTCTCCATTAATGCGCCCCTTAATCACCGAAACAGCTTGCCGTAGGGCGCGGCCTAGGTCGCGCCGCTTCTCCCGCTCTTCCCTGTAATCCTACTTCATCGCCAGCAGCATCTCGCGCAGCACTTTGAGCGCTACCGCCGTGGACGCACCCGTGGGGTCGTACACCGGGCACAGCTCGCAAAGGTCGCACGCGACAATGTTTAAACGGCACACCTCGTACACCGCTTCCAGCAGCTGCATGAACGTGACGCCACCCGGCTCCGCCGTTCCCGTTCCGGGAAACACTGACGGGTCCAGTACGTCGAGGTCGATCGAGAAGTATACGGGCTTGTCCAGCAGCTGGAACACCGTCTCCTTAAGGCCCGCGAAATCAAACTTGCTCATCTGCACATGGCCCTGCGCCGCCCACACAAACTCCGGCCGGTCACCCGAACGGATGCCGAACTGGAATATGCGCCCGTCGCCCAGTATGTCCCATGCGCGGCGCATCACCGTCGCGTGTGAGAGCTCCGCCCCGAGGTAGTCAGTCCGAAGGTCGGTGTGCGCATCAAAGTGGATGATGTGCAGATCAGGATGCTTCTTCACCGCGGCTCGGATCGCACCCAGGGATACGAGGTGTTCCCCGCCGATCATCAGGGGCCGTTTGCCGTCGCGCAAGATCTTTTCGGTCTGCGCCTCAATCGCCGCCAGCGCGGTTTGCGTATCGCCGAAGCACAGCTCCAGCTCGCCGAGGTCGCAAACCTGCTTGTCCGTTTCAAGGTCGGCATCGAGATACGGGCTGTAGGTCTCCAGCGCGTAAGACTCCGCGCGCATCGTCCGGCTGCCAAAGCGCGCACCGGGCCGGTAGCTCGTCGTCGAATCGTACGGCGCGCCGAATATTACGGTGTCCGCCTGATCGTAGCCTTTATTGCATCCCAAAAACGATTCCATCATTCTACGTCCTTGATCAAGTCTTCCACATAAGTGGGCAAAGCAAACGCCGCCTTATGCAGGTTGGTGTTGTAATACCGCGTTACGATGCCGCGCGCATTCCACTTCTTTGCGTCCAGATGCCGTACCGGATGGTACTTCTTCGACGAGAACCCGAATAGCCAGTGGCCGGAAGGGTACGTCGGAATATGCACCTGATACAGCCGCGAAAGCGGAAAGGACAGCACAATTTGTTTGTGGATGCGCCGCACCGCCGCTGCGTCGTCCGGGTAAAACGGGTTCTCGTGCTGGTTCACGAGGATGCCGTCTTCCTTGAGCGCCTTGTAGCAGTTGCCGTAAAACTCCTTGGTGAACAGCCCCTCTCCCGGCCCGAACGGGTCGGTGGAGTCCACGATGATCACGTCGTAAATATCGCTGCAGCGCCGGATAAAACGCAGGCCGTCCTCGTAATGGATGCTGACCCGCTCGTCGGAAAGGCTGCAGGCCACACTGGGGAAGTACTCCCGGCATGCCGCCACCACGGCCTCATCAATCTCCACGAGGTCGATATGCTCTACCGAGTCGTAGCGGCACAGCTCGCGCACCGCGCCGCCGTCGCCGCCGCCGATAATCAGGACGTTCTTCGCCGCGGGATGCACCGCCATCGGCACGTGCGTGATCATCTCGTGATAAATGAACTCGTCCTTTTCGGTCAGCATCAGGAAACCGTCTAGCGCGAGGATGCGCCCGAACTCCGTCGATTCGAACACGTCGATCCGCTGGAACCGGCTTTGCGCGCAGTAGAGCTGCCGGTCGATGTCGATGGACAGCCCCACATGCTTGGTATGTTTTTCGGTGAATGTCAGCTGCATGGATGCCCTCCCTTCAGCACGTTGATGCGCTCGTTACCGATATCCTGCAGGCCGGTCAGCGACCCGCCCTTTTCTTTCATATACCGGATATACCGGATGATGTCGTTTGTGATGCGCTCGCCCGGCGCGAGTATCGGGATGCCCGGCGGATAACACATCACGCTCTCGGCGCAGATATGCCCCGCGCTCGCTTCGATGGGCAGCGATTCCGTCTGTGCGTAGAACGCCTCCTGCGGCGTCGCGACGACTTCGGGGCTCAGATACTCGATGTCCATCATGCCCGTTTTGTCGCGCTTGAACAGACGGCGTATTTCCGCCAGCGCAGAGACGAGCCGCTCGATGTCGCGCTCGCGGTCTCCCACGGAGATGTACGCGAGGATGTTTGCGACGTCGCCGAACTCCACCTGTATGTCGTACTCGTCGCGCAGAATATCATATACCTCGATGCCCGCAAGCCCCACGGTGAGCGTGTGGATCGAGAGCTTGGTCGGGTCGAAGTCGTAGATGGAGTCGCCGTTGACGAGTTCGCGCGCATAGGCGTAATAATCGCCGATCTCCGCAATCTCCTCCCGCGCGTACTGCGCGAGGTTCTGCACCCGGTCGAATATTTCCACGCCGCGCAGCGCAAGGTTCTTGCGTGAGATATCAAGGCTACTCATGAGAAGATACGAGCCGCTCGTCGTCTGCGTGAGGTTGATGATCTGCCGTACGCGGCCTTCGCTCACATTCGGCCCGATCACAAGCAGCGAGCTTTGCGTGAGCGACCCGCCCGACTTGTGCATGCTGATGCTCGCCATATCCGCGCCCGCCGCCATTGCGTTCACGGGCATATTTTCTCCGAAGTAGAAATGCGTGCCGTGCGCTTCGTCCGCAAGCACCATCATGCCCTTTTCATGCGCCAGCCGCGTGATCTCCGCAAGGTTCGAGCAGATGCCGTAATACGTCGGGTTATTGACGAGCACCGCCTTCGCGTTCGGGTGGCTTTCAATCGCCTTGCGCACGTCGTCCATCGCCATGCCGAGCGAGATACCGAGGCGGGCGTCGGTCTGCGGGTTCACGTAAACAGGTGCCGCGCCGCACAGCACGAGCGCATTGATTACGCTGCGGTGTACGTTGCGCGGCAGGATGATCTCGTCCCCGCGCCCCACCACCGAGAGGATCATGCTCTGCACCGCGGAGGTCGTCCCGCCTACCATAAAGAAGGCGTGCGCTGCGCCAAACGCCTGCGCCGCCAGCTGCTCGGCTTCGCGGATGACCGAAACGGGATGGCAGAGGTTATCGAGCGGCTTTTGGGAGTTGACATCCACCTCCATGCACTGCCGCCCGAGGAACGCGGTCAATTCCGGATTACCGCGGCCCTGTTTGTGGCCCGGCACGTCGAAAGGCACCACGCGCGTGGCGCGCAGGGCTTTTAGCGCCTCCAACAGCGGCGCTCTGGTTTGATCCAGCCGCTCCATCTCAGTACACGTTTTTGCCGCTGAAGATGTCGATCATCTCGCGGCGCAGGCTGGCCGTAATCTCCAGCCGCTCGCGCGGCGGCAGCTCGTGCACGTCGGTATTGAAAAGGTAGTTCTGTAAATCGACTTCCTTTAAGAGCATGCGCGTGTGAAACAGGTTCACCTGATACACGTTGATGTCCACCGCGTCGTAGCGTTCGAGCGTGGGCTTGGCGATATAGTCCTGTATCGACGTGATGTCGTGGTCAATGAACAGCTTTTTGCCCGTGACCTCGCGCGTGAAACCGCGTACGCGGTAATCCATCGTAATGATGTCCGAGTCGAAGCTGCCGATCAGAAAGTCCAGCGTATTCAGCGGTGAAATGACGCCGCACGTCGCCACGTCGATGTCCACGCGGAACGTCGCGATACTCGTCTCGGGGTGATATTCCGGATATGTATGTACGGTCACATGGCTTTTATCGAGGTGGGCCACCACCGTCTCACCGCGCTTTCGAAGACCCGACATCGGTTCCTCGGCGATCAGCAGCGCGACGCTCGCGCCCTGCGGGTCGTAGTCCTGCCGCGCGATGGAAAGAACCTGCGCGCCGACCATCTCGGTCACGCGCTCCAGAATGCCCGTCAGACGCTCGGAGTTGTACTGCTCGTCGACATAGGCAATATAATCCTTCTGCTCCCTCGGCGTCTTGGCGTAGCAGACGTCGAATATGTTGAAGCTTAAGGATTTTGTCAGATTATTGAACCCGTAGAGCTTGAGTTTTTGTTCCATTGCGCAGCCTTTCCTCTATTAAATATATTGTCCCCATTAATATATTGATATTACGCCCAAAAAGCTCCACTTTTCGGGGTCGCCGGGAATTAAAAACGCCCGGGTCCGCGCGTTTGCGCACACCTCGAGCGTTACCAATCAATCATGCCGGCCCTGCCGCTTGCCGCAGCCGGGACGTTCATTCGCTTATCAGGCAGAGTCTATATAGCAAGGAATTACTTTTACTACTCTTATTGATTGATTCACAAGCGTGGTGCGCTTTTGGCGCGTGGCTACAAGCCTGCTAGTTTTTTGAGCGTTTATGCCCAACCAATAAGGCAACAAAGTTGCCAATTTCGGCTTTTGACCCGGCTGTCCGTATGGCCTTAATCCCTTTGGGATGGTCAAAAATTCTTTGCTTGACGCAGGAAAGCTCCCTCGCCAAAGGCTCAATGCCCTAATGCAATTGCATTATAAACAATAGGGGGGTAAAACACAAGAATAATTTTTGTTAACAAATGGCCCGCAAAGCTTAACATCATCGCTATTGCGATAATCGCGTTGGGCATTATAATAGTGAACCAAAGGAGTTTTAAATCTATGAGAAAGACGAAGATCATCTGTACGATCGGGCCGGCGACGGATAAGGAAAAACCCATGCGCCTGCTGATCGAAAACGGCATGGACGTGGCGAGGCTCAATTTCAGCCACGGGGACCATGAAACGCACGGCAAGCGCATCGAACTCATCAAAAAGCTGCGGGCGGAATACCGCAAACCGGTCGCGATCCTGCTGGATACCAAGGGGCCGGAAGTACGCGTGAAAAGCTTTAAGGGCGGCAGCGCGGAGCTCAAGGAGGGCGGCACGTTCACACTTTGCATGAGCGACTGCGAAGGCGACGAAACCCAGGTGGCAGTCACCTACCCGAAGCTCGCACACGAGCTTCCGCGCGGCACGCACATCCTGCTGGACGACGGGCTCATTGAGTTGGTAGCCGAAGCCGTGACGGAGGAGGCCATCCGCTGCCGGGTCGTTACGGGCGGAGAGCTCAAGGACAACAAGTCGGTCAACGTACCGGGCATCCACCTCAACATGGACTACATCAGCGAAAAGGACCGCGCCGATATCCTGTTCGGCATCAAAAACGATGTGGACTATATCGCGGCGTCGTTCTGCCGCAGCGCGGCGGACGTGCTGGAGATTCGCAAGATACTCGAAAAGAACGGCGGCAAGCTCATTCAGGTCATCGCGAAGATCGAAAACGAAGGCGGCGTCAATAACATCGATGAGATCATTCAGGTCAGCGACGGTATCATGGTGGCCCGCGGCGACATGGGCGTGGAGATGGACATCGTCGATCTGCCGCGCATTCAGAAGCTGCTGATCAAGAAGGCATATTCCGCGGGCAAAAAGGTCATCACCGCCACGCAGATGCTGGACTCGATGATCCACAACCCGCGCCCGACGCGCGCCGAGGCCACTGACGTCGCCAACGCGGTATACGACGGCACAAGCGCGATCATGTTGTCCGGCGAAACGGCGATGGGCAAGTACCCCATTGAGAGCCTTGTCACAATGTCGCGCATCGCGGTAAGCACGGAAAACAATATCCACTATAAGACGCGCTTCAACAACAGCCTGCCGGATCACTGCGCGAGCGTGACCAGCGCCATCTCCCACGCGACGTGCTCCACGGCGCACAGCCTGGGCGCGAGCGCGATCATTGCGTTTACGAAGTCGGGCCGCACCGCGCGCATGGTTTCAAGCTACCGCCCCGCGGTACCCATCATCGCGTGCTCGCCGAGCGAGAAGACGTTCCACCAGCTCGCGCTGTCCTGGGGCGTCTGCCCGGTGCTGGCTGAGGAGCAGGAGAATACCGATAAGCTGTTTGAACACGCGGTGGAGCTGGCAAGGACGACCGGTCTCGTGAAGCACGGCGAAGTGGTCGTGATTACCGCGGGCGTGCCCATCGGCGTATCCGGCACGACCAATACGCTCAAAGTCCATATCGTGGGCAACGTACTCGTCAAGGGCACGGGCTACAACAACATCGCTGTGAGCGGCCCGCTCTGCGTTTGCGTGGACGCGAAACAGGCGCGCGCGCTGTTCGAGCCCGGGGACATCCTCGTGATCCCGAAGACGAACAACACGATGATGGACCTGTTAAAGGAAGCCGCGGGCATCATCACAGAGCAGGGCGGTCTGGACTCCCACGCGGCCATCGTCGGCCTGACGCTGGGCATCCCGGTGCTGTGCGACGCCGAGAACGCGACGAGCATCTTAAAGCACGGCACAACTGTGACGCTGGACGCCGCGCGCGGCATGGTATATACCGGCATCCCGCAGGCCTGCGACGGGGTGCTGCTCACCGGCAACTGAACCCATACGAATATTGGGCTGCTCTTCGGGGCAGCCGTTTTCTTTTTATTGAAGAAAAGCGTATATACGGCAATCTCCTAATCCAGAGCGGTATCCAATAATTACTGATAGTCCGGACTGTCGGGGATCAATTATAATCAGCATATACTTTTCAATGTCCTGATATATGAGGAACCGTTATGGAATTCATTTTTGAAGCACTTGTCGGTCCGATTGTGGAAGCAATCACCGAAGACTGGTTCGTCTTTATGAAGAAGAAAAATGCCCGTTACGAAAACCGGTTTCTGATAAGGACCGTTACGATACTGGTTGCCATCCTGATTATCATTTTGATCGTGGGCGGGTTCCTTGGCATCCTGTTTCTGCTGGAATGGCTCTTCCCGAATCTTCTTGACGTTGTCGCATTCTAGCCCTGCGCATTCTTATAATAACCAACACCCCTCACCCTCGCGCAGATTGTCATCTGCTGCTCGGGAGCTCCCCTTGCAGGGGAGCCTTATGACTTCCATCGCTTTAAGCCGCTTTTGCAAGGAGAGGTAGCTAAAGCGTCCGGCAAAGCCCGGCGCGGGGACGGAGGGGTTGCGTAGTTTCGGGGATACAAAAAACACCCCTCACCCTCGCGCAGATGATCATCTGCTGCTCGGGAGCTCACCTTGCAGGGGAGCCTCATTGCTGCAAAAGCCTCCCAAGCAAGGATATGTAGCTAAAGTCTCCGGGCAAAGTCGGCACAAGGACGGAAGGTTGCGTAGGTTTCGGGGATACAAAAAACACCCCTCACCCTCGTGCAGATGATCATCTGCTGCTCGGGAGCTCCCCTTGCAAGAGGAGGTGGCCCAAGCGTCCGGGCAAAGCCCGGCGCGGGGACGGAGGGGTTGCGTAGTTTCGGGGATACAATAAGCACCCCTCACCCTCGCGCAGATTATCTGCCGCTCGGGAGCTCCCCTTGCAGGGGAGCCTTAAGGCATCCAACCCTTTAAGCCTCCCTTGCCAAGGGGAGGTGGCCCAAGCGTCCGGGCAAAGCCCGGCGCGGGGACGGAGGGGTTGCGTAGTTTCGAGGATACAAAAAGCACCCCTCACCCTCGCGCAGATTATCTGCTGCTCGGGAGCTCCCCTTGCAGGGGAGCCTTAAGGCATCCAACCCTTTAAGCCTCCCTTGCCAAGGGGAGGTGACCAAAGCGTCCGGGCAAAGCCCGGCGCGGGGACGGAGGGGTATAATGGATCCTGAAGAGCGTAAGCTCAGCCTCTCAGCCTTGCTGCACCTCATTAGCTCGTTTTTCATCGCCTCATACCCCCGGCAGCGATAGTCACGCTTAACCTTGCTCCCGCAGATTCACCGGTTACCACCATCGGCCATATCCTATGTATTGTGAGGCCTGAAACTTGACGGGGCTCTGCGGCAATTATTGCTTCTATATATATGGTATATGTATTGCCGGGAAGTCCGCCGCGTATTATAATGGGCACCGGGACATAAAGAAATGCTTGCAATGCTGACACAAACCTTAGGCAACACGTTTCATTCACTGCGGAACCATAACTTTCGTCTTTTCTGGTTCGGACAATGCGTGTCGCTGATCGGCACGTTCATGCAGCGTACCGCTCAATATTGGCTGGTTTATAAAATCACAGACTCGCCCTTCGCCGTCGGCATGCTCGGCGTATGCCAGTTCCTGCCGATGCTGCTTTTTTCGCTGCCCGTCGGGACTCTCATCGACCGTTTCCCCAAACGCCGGATTCTCATCGTGACGCAGACCATCTTTCTTGCGCAGGCGGTCGTGCTCACGCTGCTCACATGGGCCGGGGTTACTGAGTATTGGCACATCCTCGCCCTCAGCGCGGTGTATGGGGTCACCCAGACGGTTGAAATGCCTGCGCGCCAGACGTTTATTTACGAGCTTGTCGGTAAGGAAGACATCATGAACGCCGTGTCGCTCAACTCCACCATCGTCAACGGCGCCAAGATATTCGGCCCGGCGCTCGCCGGAATCGTGATGCAAAACCTCGGTATGACGATGTGCTTTGGCATCAACGCACTGAGCTTCATCGCCGTGATTGCAGGCCTGCTGTTCATCCGCGTACCGCTCGCCGCTGCAAAGCAGACGCGGCCGCATATCGTGAGCGAAGTAAAGGACGGGCTGCGCTATATCGGGCACAACCGCCTGCTCGTCGCCTGCATCCTCGTTTTCGGTATCGTGAGCACCTTCGCGCTCAACCACGACGTGATCGTACCAGTATTTGCGGAAGAGGTGCTGGGCCGCGGCGCGAACGGCTATACCGGGCTTTTAACCGCTGCGGGCATCGGATCGCTGGCGGGCGCGCTGCTCATGGCTTCGCGCAGCCGTCAGGGCGTCCGGGGCCGTATTCTGGTAATCGGCGGCATCGGCACCGCGTTACTGCAGCTTGCCACGGTCTTCACTGTCAATTATGGCGTCAGCCTCGCACTGCTCGCCCTGATCGGGTTCTGTAATATCGTATTTCTCAATACCGCCAACGCCATGTTTCAGCTTGGCACGCCCGACGAATACCGCTCGCGCGTGATGAGCATCTATTCGCTGCTGCTCGTGGGCTCCACGCCGATCGGCAACTTCTTTGCGGGAGCGATCATGGAGAACATCCCGGGCGATTCCGGTTTTATCAGCTGCGGGACGGTTACGCTGCTGCTGCTCATCCCCGTACTCATCGCCAAGCGCAGCATAATTGCGGGCTGGTTCCGCCGGGAATCACGAACCATCAACCATACCCATCCTGTTCCGCCTCTGTCCCGGTAACAACATTCCCGAAAACTCATCAGGCAATTGCCGCAGTCTTACTGTCTCTCTTCCGCAGCACAATCGCCGCAAGCAAGGCCGACACAAGGCCGATCCCTCCGCCCAGCAGGAACGGTGCGTCGGAACCCAGCGCATCCCACAGCGCCCCCGCGATGATCGATGACAGCAGCAGTCCGATTCCCTGCAGCATGCCGTAGAGGCCCAGCACCGTACCTTTGTACTGCGCAGGCGCAGCCTCGGCAATCAACGCGCGCTCCGCGCCGCTGATGAGCGCGGTATACGCGCCATACAGCACGAACAGCGCAATCGTCGCCTCCTTCGAGGCAATCAGCGCAAAGCCGAGATACACGAGGCCATAGATGATATAGCCCGGCACGAGCACGCGGCTGCGCCCGAACCGGTCGGAGAGCTTACCGAACGGAAAAGCGAGAGCCGAGGCCGCGGCGTTGAACACGAGATACAGCAGTATCACCTCCGCGGCGGTAAAGCCGCTCTCCTGTGCCTTCAGCAGCAGAAACGCATTGGACGAGTTGCCGAGGCAGAAAAAGAAGATCACACCGAGATAAAGTTTGATATGCTTATCGAGCTTGACCCCCTTCAGCGAGAACCGCTCGCGCGGCGCTTTCTCGCACTGCTCCTCGCGCACCGCAAATATGATGATCAAGCCGATGATGGCGGGAACGATCGACCACAGAAAAGCCGATTGATAGCCGAAGCCGGTCGCAATAAAGCCGAACGCCAGCAGCGCGCCTGCTGCCGAGCCCGCCATATCGAGCATCTTATGCAGGCCGAAAGCGCCTCCCATCTTCCGTCCGCCGCAGGACTGCGCCACCAGCGCGTCGCGCGGCGCGGTGCGGATTCCTTTGCCCGTGCGATCCACGATACGCGCAGCGAGCACGCCCGCCCACGAGGTGCTGACCAGCAGCAGCAGCTTATAGATGGCTGATGCGGCATATCCGGTAAATACAAGCTTCTTCTTGTTCTGTCGCACGTCGCCGATATACCCGCTGAATACCTTAAGCAGCGAGGCGATGCTCTCCGCGACGCCCTCGATGATGCCCACGATGGCGGGGCTCGCGCCGAGCGCCGCCGTGAGGTACAGCGGGATCAGCGGGTACACCATTTCGGTGCTCATATCGATAAAAAGGCTGACCAGCCCCAGCAATACAATGTTGGATATGATTTTTTTTGTTTTGTCCATGCTTAATCCCGCCTTGTCTCTTCCGTACTTTCGTATACCTGTTCACAGAACACTTCCAGCGCCGCCGCACATTCCTCCAAAGCGGCTGCGCTCTTGGCCTGAAGCCCCGCGCCGAAGAAGTCCCGCGCCGCGATGGTGGCATGCCATTGCCGGAGTTTATACAGTTCGGTCTCGTTTTCCTCAATTTCCGCAAACGAGAAGTTGCGCCGCGCCGTCTCCTTTTCCATCTCTTCCATGAAATCTGCGCATTGCTCCAAAACCTCGGTGTATTCCTCGTCCCTTGCCGCGCCAAGCCGCGCGATAAAATCGTGCTCGCTTTGCGCATCCACGGAGGCGCTCATCAGCATGGCTTCCCCGCCCTGCGTTACGATCTCGCTTTTCAGGGTTTCCAGCGCCGCGCGCAGGCCCTGCCGGTCCGGCAGCACCCACATGGACTGCGCGAGGCTTGCCGCGCCCAGTTTTTTTAGCTTGCGCCACACGCCCACGCGCAGGCGCGAGGGCTCCCTCGGCAGCGTATAATTCAGCATCAGCCATTGATCCGGCATACGACTCTCCCTTCAAATGTAATACTGGTTACATTTTATCATCAACGCCGGAAAATTTCAATCGCACTCCTCAGCTCCAACACAAAAAAGCCGGGTTCAGATACCCGGCACAGATTGCTGAAAAAAACCATTATGTCATACTGAGCCGAAGGCGACTACGCAGTGGACGAGCATCTTAAAGTGGCTTGGTGTTCGAAGATTCTTCGGGTGCTTTGCACCCTCAGAATGACAAAAGGTCACTTTGTCATCAGCCTGAGCCGGGGTTCAGATACCCGGCTTTAGATCGGATGAAGCAGCCAACGCTTTATATCAGCCCGCTGCCCTACCTGCGCGCCTCTCTGCGTTTCACCGCCCATCGTACCAGCAAGAACGCCGCGGCAATGCCCAGCAGCGCCGCACCAACCGAACATATAATCAGCACCGGTATCGTAACGCCCGGCTGCGCTTGCTGCGCGCCCGTCTGCCGGGCAGCCGCATCCACGATCTTCGGGTATACGGCGCCATCCAGCAGCGAATCGGCGACGAAATAGCCGGAGTAATGATAGATCGAGAAAGAAACATTTCCGTCCGCATCCACCGCGGCGGTCTGTGCGCACTCGGCAACGCCCGCGCGCGCGTAATAGTAGTATAAATACAGCACATCGCCCGGTTCGCACCCCTTCGCTTTGAACGTGTAGACAAACCTTCCGGGCAGCTCGCCGCTGCAGGCAAAATGCAGCTGGAATAAATCTTTTCCGTCCGCCGCTTCGGAGAGCGTTTCGTCCCGCTCCATGCCGAGGCTCAGGTCGATTACCCTTCCCGGCGCTGTCCACAGCTCGCGTCCGTCAATGGTGCAGATGTAATGGTCCATCTCGATTTTCAGGATACACCCTCTCTCCTTCAGCAGCGCCAGCACTTCGGCGGGCAGCACCGCATCCGTGGGTTTTATACGGACCGTATCCCCGGCTTCCGCCTTTGCGATATCCTGCGCGGCAGCCGCCCATGGGTCCGGGGTCGTGGTCGGCGTCAAGGAGGGAGTGGCACCAAGTTCCAGCGACAGCGAAGGCGCAGGCGGCAGGCTAGGTGTAGATTCAGCGGATGGCTCCGTGGTCTCCGTGCGGCGCGGCGTGGGCGCCGGAGTCCGCGCGGATGTAGGCGCGGCCGTCAATGCGGGCGTGGGCGCGGCGGTCGGGGTGGGAACCGCCGGCTGCGGGTTCTTGACCGTCTTGGAGCCGCCGCTGCACGAAACCGACTCGGAAGGCGGGTCGCCCCCGGTCAGCCGTGATGCCTTTTTGTCGGAAAGCGACAGTGAACCGGACGTTCCGGGCGCACCGATGCATTTCAGCGTCACCTTAATTAAATCCTCCGTTACGCTTTCATTGGTGGAACTGTCCCACTCTCCGGTCAGTTTGCCCGACACCAGCTCAAAGAAGTCGCTGTCATATTTTAGCGTCGCCTGCGCCGCCGCCGCGTCGCTGACCGACACCTTTACAATGTAAGTACCTGTATCTCCTGTCTTCAAGGTGTCCGGCCCGGAGATGCTGAACGATGCGCCCGCAGCCTGCGCTTTAAGCGGGAACATCACCAGCAGCAGGATGAAAATCAGGGAAAAAGCCAAAGCCTTCTTCATATCAGGCCTCCTTCGCGGCAATGGTATACGTGCCGAGGATATGCGCGCGGACATAGAGGATATCGTTGATGTCGACAGCGCCGTCTCCGCTCACATCAGCGGCAGGAAGCTCCCATGCTTTGAGCGTATAGGTATCCACGATATCCGCGCGGATATAGAGGATATCGTCGATGTCGATTTCACTGTCGCCGTTCACATCGCCGAGCACCGAGAGAACCAAAGTGTCGTTGACAACGCCCCCCGACACGAGCTTAATCGTCATGCCGGATGCAACCGCCCCGCCCGTGAACGCGCTGCCATCGGGCATGTACAGTTTCAGCTTGTCTGCGTTATTGGAGAAGCCTGAAAGCAGCTGCGCCGCCGTTGTGCCGGGAGAAATGTTTGAAACCACGCCGCTGCGACGATCAATCTTGAATTTTGCTGATTCAAGCAGCTGTGCCTGAATATCGACGAGGAACGTAACGGTCTGGGTGGCGTACCCATCCGAACAGGAGAGCGTGACCTTCTGTTTCGCAGCGGGTACCGTACTGTCGAAGCCGGATACCGTGAGCTCCGCCGCCGCGAGGCTGCGCTCCGTACCGTCGCTCGATACTGCCGTCACTTCAAGGCCCGCAAGGTCCAGCATCTCTCCCACGCGATAGATGAGCTTGTCCGGCTCGCGGTCCATGCGCAGCGTTGCAAGATACGTCCGGAGTCTACCCATCGCTTCCGTCAGCGATGCGGTCTGTGCGTCCACCTGCGCCTGCATCGCTTCACGGTTGTCCATCACGGCCTGCGCCGCCGTTATCTTTGCCGGCAAGTCCGCTTCCGTCCAGCTCGCGCGCGTATAATTCGCCTGAGCCTTCGCTTTGGCATCACTGAGCGCCTGCGCCAGTGCGCTGCGATCTACCGTCTCGTAGATATACCACGGGTTCAGCCGCAGCATGGCTTCCTCCATCACGTGCTCAAACATCGTATCGTGCACCATGTCGTCGCCCAGATTGGTCGCATAGAGCCCGAACTTTCGCATGTCGTAGTCGCCCGACGTGGGCAGCTCGCGGCCGGGCAGCTGGGAGACGTGCCGGTTGTAGGCATCGCTGATTACATCGATCACCGTGCTCCCGCCGAAGCTCGGCAGTGCTGTATCGAGGCTCATGGGATTGAGCGCATTCGTGCCATACAGATGCACGTAGAGCTTGCCTGCCTTCCATGTGCCGTATCGCTCCGCCGAATCGGGGTATTTCGACGCATCCCCCGAATACTGAAAGGCGAGCGCCGTCGCGTACTGCGTAAGCCGGTGCGCGCCGTGGCCGTACTCGCCGTTCACATCGTGCGTCACGATCACCGACGGCTTGTATTTGCGAATCTGTTCGACGATGTATCCGACCGTATCGTCAAGCTCCCAGTATTGAAGCATGTCATCAATGTTGTTCGTCCACTGGTCCACAAAGCTGCCCATCGTTGGGTACCCCTTGTTGCCGAGACACCATACGGACTCCTGTGCCTCGAACCGCCGCACGGATGAAGACGCGCCGTATGTCATATGAACCGTGGCGCACCGCATGCCCTGATCGGTATAAGTCACCGCGGGCACGCTCAGATACAGGTCTTCATCATCCGGATGCGCCGCAATCGTGAGCAAATCCGCCCGGCCCGAAAACGGCTCCCATTCCGGCGCGTAATAAGGGGCATCGCCCGGGCCGAAAACCGTCAGCTCCGCGATACTCACCGTGGAAGGCGCGTTTGAAGGTGTCACCGACAGCCGTAGTTTGCCGCAGGCTGCGTATTCGGACGGAATATGGACGTATTGCGTAAGGTATCCCTCCGCGCCGCCCTTCATGATCTCCGTCGCCGCGCCTGCGCCGTCAACCGCTTCCAGCGTCCACGAGGCGGGCGCTCGATTCCATATGAAATAGATGCCCCCGATTTGCGATCCGGAGCCGATGGTAATATCGATGGTCTGGGAAGACACTGAGGTGCTTGTCCATTTGGTGGTATAGTCGCCATCCGTCGCGCTTGAAAATGATTCCGCGTTGAATGAGGGTAAAAAAGTGCAGTTTGAATTGATGCTGACGGCTGCCTGCGCTGCGGATGCAGCGGGAATACAGGTAATCAGCGTTACGAGGGCGGCTATAGCCGCCGTAAGCCGTCTGGCTGTTCTATTTGCTTTGGGTTGCATGCGCTAACCGCCTTTTTGCGTATGTCATGCCCCCATACCCCTGAAAATGGCTTGTCTTTTGTATCCGAATCGGTTTTCGCCATGCGAAATCAATGTGGTTGTGCCACGATATATTGATTGTATGCCCTGTACGGAGTGTTATCAATGCGACACTTTGTCGGATTTTAACAGAATGGATAGAATACATTCACATTGTATATGGACCGTTGTTATAGAGTCATAAATCGACGGCTTTTGTGCGCTAAATACGGCGCGGCAGAATGCTGCGGGCGGTGTTCCTGTGCAAGGTACAGGCAGCCGCCCGCAATTCTTCCTTGATTCATCCGCCGACGGAGCCGCATTACCGGGCGCACCGGTATGTGGTGAAGTACACGTCGTAGCAGCTGCGGTGGCGTACCGCAAAATGTCCTTGGTCCGGTTCATGCGCGGTTCTGCACCGGACGAAGGTTTCCTTTACGCGGCGCGAGCGGTACAGCGCCGGGATGATAACCGCTTCCAACACGAGCTGCACGATCAGATACGAAAGACCGTCGGGCAGCGCGGCGATGCAGACGATGATGCCGAGCACGGCTGCGAAGATATACGCAGCCCGGAACGCCATACGCCGCAGATAGAACAGCGCAAGGCACAGCGCCATTGCCGCGAAGAATATCACGGTAAGCGCCGGTCCCGCCGGCAGCACCAGTATCGGGACAAATCCCAGAGCCATTCGTACTTGAAAGAGCGCCAGCCATCCGCCGATGCCCTGTTTTTCTATTGGTTCATTTAACTTTTTCATAATTCTCCTTTTCCTTAAACCCCGCAGGCTCTTGCCTCGCGGGAACCATGTGCCCCTGCCAAACCCTTTTTGACAGAACACGAACCACACCCCCGGAAAAATCCGTTTTCCGGGTACTCTGCTTTCTTCGTTTACTGGTTGATTAAGCCTTTGCCGATGGCGGTGTCCGTCCGCAGGCGCAGCGGCTTAAGCCGCCGTCTTCCCCGTCCTGCTCCCCATTCCGAAAAGTGAGGCGGCAGCTTCTAAGGTGCCTTTAAGACCTGCACAAGGCTCCATCGGCCCTGCTGAACCGATCCGGGTACATCCGCGTCCGGTCGGCATCAGCCGTTTGCCCGCACACAGCAGGCTGACTTCGTCAAGCGTATCCCCCACATATTGCTGCCTCCTTTCCATTGGACCCCTGAATGCGCCGTGGTTTGCGGCGCCAACAGATTGTTCCGGAGCGTTTAGTGCCATAAATAAAAACAACCGGCCGCATATTATACAGGCCGGTTTGTTGCTCCCTGATTCATATGTCGGGTATCACGTATTCAATTGATACAGCGGAACGGACGCAGCAATCCCTTTGACGTACGATTGCAGACTGCCTGCGGTTACGGATGCGGCACAGGCAATTATTGCTCCATTGATGCTGTTTTGTTGATTCCGAATTCTCATCATTTGCCTGGCCCTCCTTTCAAATGTCGTCACAATGACGCTTGGATATTATACCACATTCCCAGAAAGATGGAAGCGAAAAATTGTTACATTTACGTTACATTTCCGTTTTTACCGTTCCCAACCCGAGGGATATCCCTCTCATTTTAACCCCCACCGCTTTGTATGCGCTCCCCTGTGCCGCAAAAAAGTTGCCCTGTCTTATTGATGCGTGCTATCATAGATATGATTTCAACACAAGGACAAGCACCATGCAGACTATCAAAACCAACCGGACACTGCTCGTCATCGCGATTGCGTTGTTCTGGTTCGCACAATACGTCTACGTTCCGTTTCAGACGCCCTACCTCAAGTCGCTTGGCGCAGCCGCTTCGCTGACCGGAATCGTCGTGGGCGCATACGGCCTTACGCAGACGCTGCTGCGCATCCCGCTGGGTATCTTCGCCGACCGCTACAACCGCCACAAGGCGTTCATACTGACCGGCCTCGTTTCCTCCTCGCTAGCCTCGGTGCTGCGCCTGCTTATCCCGACGCCGGGCGCGTTCCTTGCAGCCAACATGCTATCCGGCGTCGCATCCGCCATGTGGATATCGTTTACGGTCTATTACGCCTCGCTTTTTCATGAAGGGCAGACGAAAAAAGCCATGGGCTATGCCATGGCGGCCAACAACGGCGGCATTCTGCTCGCCTTTGTGGCGGGATCGCTACTCAACGATATCCTGAGCATCCGGGAGGTTTTTACCGCCAGCATCGCCTCCGGTGTGCTGGGTTTATTGGTGGCGCTGTTCATCCGCGAGGGAAAGCCCGCGCCGCGCACCGCGCCGCCGGTGAGCCCGCTCAAGGTGTTCAGAAGCAGGCCGCTGATTGCGTGGTCCCTGCTGGGCATCAGTCTGCAAGCCATCGTGCTCTCCACATCGCTCTCGTTCACCGCTTCGTATTTAAAGCAGCTGACCTCGCAGGAATTTCTGCTGGGTGTCAGCTCTGCCATATTCATCGCGGCTTCGGTGGGCACCTCGCTGGTGATCGGAACAATCCGCCGTGTCAGCAGCCGCGCACTCATCAGCATACTGTTCGGCTTCCTGCTGCTCTATTGCGCTTTGATGCCGCTTGCGAATGCGGTCTGGCACGTGTGCCTGCTGCAGGCAGCAGCCGGTATCGGCAGCGGCGCGCTGATGCCTCTGCTCATGGCGCTCGCCCTTAAAGGTGTGGACCCCACCGGTAAATCCACCGCAATGGGCTTCTTTCAGGCCGTATACGGCGTCGGCATGACGCTGGGCCCCATGCTGATGGGCGCGCTCATCGAAAGCAGCGGATTTACCGCAGGCTACTGGGCCATGGCACTGCTCGCGCTGATCAGCATCGGGGCGGTACAACTGATCCGTCCGCGTGCATAATTTACAATTGCAGCGGAACTCTTTACCAACCCTTTGCGTCTTACCCTTGAGGTGATTTTCGTGAAGGCCCGCTCTGTCATGATTGGAATATGTTTAGCCATCATACTAGCCGGATGCGCAACCGAAACGGCGGTTCTGCCGGATAAGGACATCCGCGCGGTGTATTTTGCCCCCAGCGATGGCGGCGCGCTGTCCAAAGACGACTTGGCCGCGCATCCCGAGGTTATGGTGGTCTATAGCATGAAAGAAGTCGAGCAGGCCGCAGCAAACGGCGCGGCGGTCTGGGTGGACCGCGGGGCGGCAGATAACGCGGATTCGGTGTGGCTGTGTGCACGGCAGAGTCCCGTCGCCGTACTGGGCATCGGGGACGGACTTTACGCGTTTACCTCGCTGCTGGACTTTCCGATCGAAGTACCCGAGGGTGTACAAATGGACGCAGACGCGCCGGGCTTTTGCGTGTGGGCGTCGGTCACGGAGGACGGCGGGTTCGTATCGCAGCGCATGAAGGGCTACGAGGACGCGCCCGTCACGGTGGATGGGGTATTTACTGCTACGGACGAAGTCACGGGGCAATAGAATCGATATTAAAAGGGACTGCCAAGGTAAAAGCGCTTCGGCAGTCTTTTATTGTTTGTATTGGTGTTGTCTGATCTAATACCCCACCGCAACCGCGAGCATCAGGAAACCGATGGACAGCGCCGCGATGACAAGCTGAATGCCGATCGTAAATCGGAACCACTTGGGATAGCTCACGGTAGTGAGTCCCAGCGCGATGAGCAGCATCGCGTTGGTGGGATACAGCATGTTGAGGAAGCCGTCGCCGAGCACATAGGCCAGCACGACCGACTGCCCGCTGATGCCCGAAAGCGACGCCAGCGGGACGAGCAGCGGCATCACAAGGAACGCCTTGGCGGACGCCTGCGCGACGAAGAACTCGAGCAGCAGCACCACGACATAGATCAGCAGGATGTTGACATACGGGCTGGTACCCGTCAGCGCGGACGAGCAGTAAAAGAGGATGGTATCCTGAATGCCGCTGTCGCGGATGATCGTGGATACCGCCATTGCCATCGGGATCAGCAGGATACCGGGTGCGATGTCGAGTATGCCTTTGAAGAACGTCTTTGCGGTGGACTTGTAGCCCGCAAGTTTGGAACCGATGGTGGACGCGAATATGAATATCAGCGCGATTACGATCATCGAATAATCCGCGAGGCCGAGGAACGACGCCGATATCAGGAACACGAACATCACCGCAAGCAGCACGCCGATGAACACAATCGGCGCTTTTTTGAACTTCGCCGTCTCGTCGATCTCTGCGGGCGTCATACGGTATTTGTCGCGCCGCTCCGTATCCTCTTTGTACACGCGTGAGGCCATGGGGTTTTTATCGAGCTTTTTGGCGTACCTCAGCAAAAACAGCATGAGCAGCCCATAAATGAGCACGAAGAATATCAGCCGGAGCCATGTGCCCGTGTAAAGCTCCACGCCCGCGAGCTTCTGCGCCACGGCGATGGAGAACGGGTTATAGAGCGCCGCTGCGAACCCGAAGCTTGTCGCGAGCAGGCTCATGCCAAGGCCCATCAAGCTGTCCCAGCCGAGCATGAACGACAGCCCCACGACGAGCGGAATCAGCGGCACGATCTCCTCGAGGATGCCGAAGAACGAACCCAAGAACATGAACACGAATGAGATCACCGCGACCAACAGGTACCGCCGATGGTACATCTTCGCGGCGATGCGGGCGACCACGGCGCGCAAGATACCCGACTTATCGAGCAGCGTAAACGACCCGCCGATGAGCAGAATGAACAGCATGATGGAGATCATCGTGACGTTCACATCCCCGCCCGGCGCGAACGATTTGAATATCGCAAGGATAATGTTATAGACCGGGTACTGTCCGGCCTCCCCTGTCGCCGCGTACGAGCCGATTACCTCTTCGCCCGCGTCGTTGACGGTGCGCTCGTACTGCCCCGGCGGCATCAGCAGCGTCAGACAGTAGGAAGCGATGATCAGGATGAATATGATCAGCGCGGCAGTGAGCAGGCTCTTCTTATTGATCTGGAAGCTCGAGTCATTTTTTGTCATGGAAACAGTTCTCCTGTCGGACGATATATGGTATAATTATAGAACAATATGGGTTCTTGTCAAATTAAAATTGTACTACACTAATACGGTAAAATAGACGGAGGAAACCATGAGCGACTTCCCCAAACGCGCCAAACTCCTGCTGCTGCTCGATTATCTCAAACAACACAGCGACGAGCAGCACCCTAAAAGGCTCAGCGAAATGCTGGACTACCTCTCCGGGCAGGGCGTCGAGGCCGAACGCAAGGCGGTGTATGCCGACATTGCACTGCTGCGGGACCTCGGCTACGACATCGTGAAGACGAGCGAGGGCGGCGGCGCGGCCTACTTTTTAGGCGAGCGCAGCATGGAGCTCGCCGAGGCCGAGATCTGCGCGAGCGCCGTCTCCGCGGCTCGGTTCATCACGCAGAAGAAGAGCGAGGAGCTTATCGGCAAGCTGGGCTCTCTGTTCTCCACCGTGCAGGCCGCGGGTTTCCGCAGCCGCATGGAGCTCGCGCGCACGCTCAAAACCAAAAACGAGGAGATTTACTACAACATCGACAAGGTGGTCCGCGCCGTCAGCGCGAACAAGAAGATATCGTTTCTCTACTTCGAGTACCTGCCCGACAAGACGCTGCGGCTGCGCAAGGATGGCCGCCGCTACGAGGTCAGCCCGTACTCGCTGATGTGGTTCGAGGACGCGTATTACCTCGTCTGCAACATGGACAAGTATGATGACCTTGCCCACTTCCGCGTGGACCGCATGACGCGCGTGGAAATACTCGAGGAAAACCGCCGCCCCGTGGACGAGGTCTCCGAGTACAAGAACTACATCGACTTTGACGAGTACCACCGCAGCGTGTTCTTCATGTTTGGCGGCAAGCCGCAGCAGGTGCGCATCCGCTTCCGCGAGGAGCTCGCCACCGCCGTGTTCGACCGCCTCGGCCTCGACATCGACGTTTCCAACGCGAAGGACGGCTGGTTCACCGTCTCCGCGAGCGTGCGCGTCAGCCCCGGCTTCATCTCTTGGCTCACGGTGTTCGGCGACAAGGCGGAGGTGCTCTACCCCGACAGCCTGCGCGAGGACATGAAGAAGCTGATCGTGTCGCTCGCGGGGGTGTATAAAGTGTAGGGTGCGGCCTCCCGGACGTACCGACGCCAGATGTTATACCGCAGCCCCTTATGTCATGTTGAGCGTAGCGACTACGAAGTGGACGAGCATCTTTGCGAAGCAATTATGCGCTAAGCGCAAGATTCTTCGCCGCCAGCGGCTCAGAATGACATACTGCCGACAGCTTGCGCGAGGACATGAAGAAGTGATCGGGTTAGTGCATAATAGCATAGGAGCGCGTATGAATAGCATAACCAAGCTTTATCCCTGGAGAGTGGTATTAGCCTTGTTCCTTTCGTTGTTAACCGCTTTTTTAATACCGGGTGAACTAAGGGGCAATGATGAAATCGCATATGGTTTTCCGCTTCGCTTTCTATGTGCCTATTCAGGAGCGATTTTTACTTCTCACGATATTCTGCTGGGTAACGTGTTTATATACTGGTTCGACTATTTACTTAATTCTTATATCGTTGCAGTAATCATCAACATTGTTATATTAATCTTTAGGAAAATCAGGCAGGCCATGTTCGGCAGCCCGTACCCTCCGTATTACGGCCCTTACAATCCCCCAAGCACGGCATACTACCCGCCGCCACCGCCGAATTCCGGAACAACTCGCCCGACTGACACCGCACCCCAATGAATTTCTCTCCAATGCGATAATAAGGATTTATCGTGTGGCAATAGGATATGGACGTGGAATTCAGGTAGGTATGTCGGACACGTACAACAGGTGTGACCAAACATCCACCCGCGTCATGCAGAGCGAACGAAGCATCTTTTGAGGGTATCGAAACCATCAGCAGTAATTTACACAAGAACATAAAGAAGCTCATCAGACACTTGCAAGGTTTTATGGGAAAGAGGAAAATAGAGTTTACAAGTTTTAATATTTATGATATAAACATAATGTAAAATATGGTAATTGTCGTTATCTTTTTAGAGGTTAATAATGAATAAAATTAGTGTTATGATTAGTTCTGTTAATGGGGGCTTAGAAGCAGAAAGAGATGCTGTAAAAGAATGCTTCAAAAATGTTCCTTTTGTTGAGTTAATAGGATCTCATCCTTTCCTTAATACGGCGCATTCATCGAGTAGCGCCTATTCTACCGTAGAAATGGCTAGAACATGCGACGTTTATTTTTTAATTCTATCAGAAAAGTATGGTTTTGAGATTATTGGCGATAAATCTGCTACCGAGGCAGAATATGACTCTGCAATAAAGGATGATCCTACAAAGATAATGGTTTTCATGAAGGAATGCAGACCGGATGAAATTGAGGTAAAGCAACAAACATTTATTAAAAAGGTCAGTGACTATTATTCTGGTTACTTTCGACCCTCATTTAAATTTTCTCATCAATTGCAAGATATGATTATGGATTCCTTTGTCAACTGGCTGATAGGACGAGCGCAATTAGGATACAGATTAAATTATCTTGATCATTTTGTTCGATTAGCAAAGCAAATACGCCCGTTAGATATTATAAATGTATATTATCGAGTAACAAAAGATTATGTAGAGCTCGAGTATGAGTTCCCACACAGTAGCCAAGTCGTCCAATATGATGTAATAAGTATTTCAAGAGATTTTTGGGGATGTATAAATGATTTACAGATTAGATGCAACCAATGGATCTGATGTCAGAATTCTGAATAATCCATTTGTAGACTCTTTAACAACAACAATTAGAGATATTCATACAGATAGTGATGTTCTGAAAAACAATTTATATGACTTGGGTAAAATATTGGGGCAAGGTATAGCCTCTGACCATTTAGTATTAACGAAAGAGATTACTACACCATTAAACATGCCCTACACAGGTAAAGTTTTTGATACTAGCAAGGATAATGTTATTATCAGCACCTTAAATGATTATGATAATTTCGCCAACGGTATCGCCAGTATTATAAGTAATTGTTATAGAGGTTATATTGACTTTGGTAACTCAAGGGGGCCAAGTGTTTTTTCTTCCCCAATCAGGGCAATTGAATTACCTAATATTATTTCTGGTCGCCATGTTAAATATGTAATTATTGCAAAATCCGTTATTGCTACCAGCTGTACAGCAGTATCTCTAGCAAAGAAGTCAATCGAAAAATATATGCCCGATGGGATTATTGTTGCAAGTATTTTTTATTGTGAACGAGGGATCATGGAATTACATGAACAAATCCCGAATGCTAAAATTTACGTATGTATGAATCCAGATACCTTAAGCCAGAACGGCATGTTAATCCCAGGCATAGGTAATTTAGATGAACGGATCAAGCAAGAACTCCATTAAAGATTTTGGTTATCACCAAGATTATTCTTCTTCACAAACTCCTCAACCCGAACAAGCGTATTGTTAGCAAAGCAAATCCGAATTCGAGAAATTTAAGCAGCAATAGCCGATATTAAACACAGAAGGAGGCCCCCCATGATTCGTCCCGTCACACCCGAAGATTTCGACGCCATATTCCCGCTGTTCGTGCAGCTCTGGCCCACTAAGGTAATCGACCGCGATGCCCTGCGCGCGGTTTTCGCGCGCGCCGCCGCGTCCGAAACGGACGCGCTGCTCTGCCTTACGGAGGAGGATCGCATCGTGGGCTTCTGCGCCTACGCCATAGTGAACAACCTCTGGCAGGAAGGGCAGATTTCCTACGTCTACGCGATGGTCGTGGACGAATCCTGCCGCGGCAAGGGGTACGGCACGCTGCTGATGAGCGGGGTGATCGCGGACTCGCGCCGTCGGGGCCTCAAACGCGTGGAACTGGATTCCGGCTTTCCGCGCGAAAAGGCGCACGTGTTCTACGAGCGGCTGGGCTTTGAAAAGCGCGCTTACCTGTTCTCCTACGTGTTGTAGCGGCTCGTATCCCCGTACACCGCACTGTGCAAAAATATCGTGATGCGTTCGAAGGTTATTGGGAAAATGCCATTATCCTTACGGCTATTCTGCCCGGTGAACGCTGCCCGCGCCCCCATATTGAGGTACATGCAGGCCTAGACTCCCGGATGATTGCATATCAAGTAATTATATAAAAGGAGATTACGATGAAGAAATTTGCGTGTTTGACAATATCATTGCTATTGATGCTGACAGGGTGTGGTGCCATTCTAACGGACGCGGCACAGTTGGAGCAATATGACATGGGTGACGATGAAATCATAAGCATCACCTCGGTTGTGGGTGAGCGCGAGGTTGCCGGTGTGGAAACCTCCACAAACAACGGAGTCACTTCCAAGCAATATACCTATATAAGCGATACGGTATATGACGACCTGTTGGCGTATGTGACCCAGCTCATGGAAGACGGCTGGCTGGTGACGCAGGACATCGATCTGAATGTGCTGCCCGGGTCGGGAGAGTTGGGTATGCATTCGGTGGACGACGGGCAAATACTTCTGGTATCGTTCACTTACGACGAAGATGGATACGTGATCAATGTCACCAAGGGAAAAGGCACCCTCGAGTAGCCCTCTCCCGATAACGCAGGACGTCCCCTATCAGAAGGCGCTGAACAAGCTTTTGGAATAACTGCTAAAGCGGAGAATCAATGCGGCTTACGTTACGTGCAGCTAACGGGCGAGCCATCAGTCATTCGCGCCTTCGGGGCCTTAAGCGCGTGGAGCTGGACTCCGGCTTTCCACGTGAAAAGGCGCACGCGTTTTACGAGCGGCTGGGTTTTGAAAAGCGCGCGTACCTGTTCTTTTACGTGTTATAGCGGGTCGTATCCCCGAACACCGCACTGTGCACGAATATCGTAATGTGCTCAACAGGGATATCGACCATCGCGCCAAGGCTTGCTCCTTGCGGTCTTTGTGTTTTTCGCGCGCTGCAGATCGGGTAAAATGGGCAGGTGCGGCATAGCCCCTGCGGCCTTTCAGGCGCGGAGGCGGGCTGGGTAAGCAGCCGCACGTAGCTGTCCGCGCATACAATCAGCACGCCCGTCACGCCGCAGCCGCTTTCCCCTCCGCTCGCCGTATAAACCGTCACCGTCATGCCGATGTACTGGCTCATGTGCCGCAAAAAGTCCGCGTCGATGGGGCGAATCCCGCGGCAGGGGGCGGTTTCCGTTTCCGGTACGCATGCCCACGTATCCGGTTGCGGCGCGGAGTCATACCCGCCTTCTGCCGATATGCAAACTGTTTCATTCGGTTCCGGTATGTAAACAGGCCCATCCTCATCCCCTGCGCAAACACATACACCTGGTTCCGATACGAAATCCGGATCATCTCTTTTTGATACCCAAATACGCCGTTTCCGGTACGCGAACAGGCTCTTCCTTTTCTGATACGAAAACATACCCTTTCGCTTCTGGTGCATTGAGGGGTTCATCTTTGTCCGGTGTGCCGATGCGTTCTTACGCTTCCGGCCGTGAACGCGCGCCTTCGTCTCCGGCATGCGCCTCTCCCCCTTTCCCTATCAATCTATTCGCAAGTCTGCGCGGCGTATGCTTTTTTTCGGATGCAAAAAGGCCCTTTTGCAAGGGCCTTTTGGGGGTTTACCACCGTATATGGTATCCGATGCGTTACAGCCAGTGCTGTAAGGCGCCGTTATTAAATCGCGCTATGAACAAACGATGCGATCCTGTCGATCGGGATATCAGCCACTGAACCTACGGTGTTAACCACACCGCATCTGCTCTTGCAGCCCGTGAAAGTCGGGCAGCAGCAGGTGCAGCAAGCGCTGCCAAGCGCGCAGCACGGAGCGGGCCCAAAGCATGTTACGATGCGGACGAAGCACTGATTCACCATCAGTATTACACCCGTGATTCCGCAGCCGGATGCCCCGCCGCTCGTGGTATATAACGTCACAGTCTGCCCAATAAAATGGCACAGATGCTCCGCAAAGTCTTCCATACAGCATTTTCCGTCCATGGATTAAGCTCCTTTCGGTTGTTTTGTAGTGTATATTATGTCACCGCGTGCAGTTTGGTGACTCCAGACAAGTCTAGTATCAATGACAGGCGCAAGATATTTATTTTTATTGCACA
>JAEWCC010000062.1 GCA_023390815.1 Bacillota bacterium | reverse complement strand
ACTGTACATATCGTATATATACGGTATGTCTGCGAATGACGCAAAAGAAAGGAGCCTGCGTGGACATCATCATCAGCAACGCAAGCGACCGGCCGATCTACGAGCAGATCACCTCGCAGATCAAAAGTATGATACTCGGCGGCACACTGAGCGAAGGCGACGCGCTGCCCTCCATCCGTCTGCTCGCCAAAGAGCTGCGCATCAGCGTGATTACCACCAAACGCGCCTACGAAGATCTGGAACGCGATGGCTTCATCGAGACGGTAGCGGGTAAAGGCAGTTTCGTGGCGGGCCGCAATATCGAACTGATAAGGGAAGAACAGCTTCGTTTGGCGGAAGGTCATCTGCAAAAGGCTGTGGAACTGGCCAAAAGCAGCGGCATATCGCTCGGCGAGCTTTCAGAAATTTTAACGCTTTTATACCGGGAGGAATAACCATGGAATACGCGCTGGAAGTTAATCAACTGCGCAAGGAATACCGCGGGTTTACGCTGAGCGATGTCACGTTCTCACTGCCGGGTGGCTGCATCATGGGGCTTATCGGCGAGAACGGCGCAGGCAAAACCACGACGATCAAGCTGATTCTGAACATGATCCGCAAGGACGGCGGCGATATCCGTGTGCTGGGCTGCGATCCCGTCGCGCAGGAGAAACAGATGAAACAGCAGCTCGGCGTGGTGCTGGACGACTGCCATTTCCACGACACGCTGCGCACGGCGGACGTCGCGTCCATCATGCGCCCGATGTTCCCCACTTGGGACGATAAGCTGTATGTACAGTCGCTGCTGCGGCTGGGCGTGCCGGAGAACAAAACGGTCAAGGAAATGTCGAAGGGCATGAAGACCAAGCTGTCGCTCTGCGCGGCGCTGGCGCACAGGCCCAAGCTGCTGATCCTCGATGAAGCCACGAGCGGGCTCGACCCGGTGATGCGCAGCGAGGTGCTCGACTTGCTGCGTGACGTCATTCAGGAGGAAGACCGTTCTGTGCTGCTCTCCACACACATCACGAGCGACCTGGAGAAGGCCGCGGATTATATCACGATGCTGCATGACGGTCGCGTGGTGTTCAGCGAGAGTATGAACACGCTGCAAAACGAGTGCGGCATCCTGCGCTGCGGCCAAGCGGACTATGCACGGATCGACCCCGCGGACATCGCGGGACACCGCAAAAACCAGTTTAATCACGAGGTGTTCGTGCGCGATAAAGCCAGAGTTCAGAGAAAGTATCCGGGGGTCACGATTGACCCGGCCAGCCTTGAGGAAATCATGCTGTTTTATGTGAGGAGGAACGCATCATGAAAGGATTACTACTCAAAGACCTGTTAAGCCTGCGCAAATACATGCGCACACTGCTGCTGTTTACCGCGGCGTACGCGCTGCTAATTTTCTTCATGGACAGCTCGAACTTCTTAAGCGGCATGATCGTGCTGATGTGCGCGATGATTCCGGTTACTTCGTTCTCGCTCGACCATCAGTCGGGCTGGGACGTATACGAGCTTTCGTTGCCCGTAACGCGCAGGGACGTGGTTAAAAGCAAATACCTGCTCGCGCTGATTCTCACACTGATCGGCACCGGCATCTCCATCGCGGTCGGCACCGCTTACCGTCTGATCACCCATTCGGGCAATCTGCTGGAAGCGCTGACGGTATCCTACGTGCTGTTCGCCGTCGGGCTGCTGTTTGCGGGCATACTCCTGCCGCTCATATTCAAGTTCGGCGTGGAGAAATCCCGTCTGATTACCATCGCCGTATTCGCGGCCCCCACCGCGGCGTTCGTCGCGCTCAGCAATATGGGCGTCAAGCTGCCGGGCGAGCAGGCAATTACCCTCCTGTTCGCGCTCTCCCCGCTGATACTCATCGCCGCGCTGGCGCTCTCCTACGCGCTCTCCAACGCGATATACCGCAAGAAAGAGATTTAGCCGTCATATCGACACTACACAGGCCGCACGCGGCTACCGCGCTGCGGCTTTTTTATAACGGCGTGTCGGCTGTAGTAATCCCTTTATCCAATATACCATTATTCATTATCTTTGGTGAGATCAATTACCATACACCTATAGCCTTTAAAAGCCCATAAAGAAATATTGCATAACCGATTAGTTTCACAATTGCAGTAACGTCACCTTCAAGATTGCGTACCTTATCCATGGCCTTTCTGTAAACTGTCTTGGGTTTCTTTTTGATTCTTGACTGTTCAGAAACTACATAGATGTTTCTTTGGATAAAAAACGAAACACAAACTACATTAATCTTCTTCATCTATTCCTTTACTTTTCCCTTTACCGGTTACACTAGTAAGTTATATAGAAGTAGCAGTAGTAGTATGTGTTGATAACATGTAGCAGCTATTTCATACTATATGTATTATACTTAAAATTGCATGCCTAATCAATACCTATATATTTTAGCCAGCTTGCACGTTGGAAAAATTGTGAAGGCCGCTTTTAATGCGGCCTAAATACAACTCTATCGTTAAGCACAACGTAATCCTTGTGTCTCTCCATCGCTGGTAATCTACAAACCGCTATGGCTGTAGCTTCGTTCTCTCTTTGACAGGTGATATGACTTAGTATCTTTGCATTAGTTCTAAGTATCTGCTCATGTACTTCGATTTCTCTACCCATCAATACCATCAGATTCATGTTTTCAGAGGATACAAATGTTTTCATCTTCACCATAGGCAAGTCTCCTTTATTGGTTATTTTTGCGCAGCTTGTAATATACCACTATGGCTAACGCAACATCAAGAAACGCCTTATAAGGTTTACATTCCATTCATAATTTGTTCATTATTCAGGGCAAAAACACTATAATTTGATTTATCCTCCGCTATATATACTAAATATCGTATGAATTTATCATAACCCCGCTTCAAATCATGCCCGAACGGAGCACGTTCCCTTGAGAAGGAAAAGGAGCGTCTCGCTCCTCATTCTATCATTTAAGCTATTCCCTTTCCTTAATGCCAAAAGCCATCCCGCCCGTAGATGTCTCGACCACGAACTCGCAAGTATACAGTACGACTCCCGCAGCATCGGGTCGTCCATACCGCCCCCCGCTTTTAAAGCTCCACAATCGTTGGCTCATGCCCCGTGTAGGGAAGAAACTTGCCCAGCAGATCGTCCATCTTAATTTTCAGGCTGGTCGTATTCACGCACGGGTGGCAGCCGAAATACTCATACCGCAGTATGTCCCGGTCGATGAGCAGCCGTACCCGGTGTGCGGTATCGTACAGCAGCCCCAGCACGCTGAGCGATCCCGGTGTGATGTTCACTGCCTGCTCCATCGTCAGCGCGTCTGTGAAGGACAGCCGCGTGGAACCGACCTGCCGCGACACCGCGGACGAGTCAAAGCGCTTACCGACCGGCATCATCAGCATAAAAAGCTCCCCGCGCGTGTTCTTGAGCAGCAGGTTCTTGCTGATCTCGATGCCGAGCAGCTTTTCGACCACTTCACAGTCCGCGACGCTCATCGCCGGGCCGTGATCCAGCCTGCGGTAGGCGATGCCGAGGCTGTCCAGCAGCCCGTAGGACGCCATCTCCTTTGGCAGCCGCCCCATAGCGTCCGGTTTGCCGGAATATATGGTTTTGTCAGTTACAATACTCTCCGTCATGCATTAAAACTCCGTATATAGAAATGTGGGCGATTCTCATCGCCCACACGCTGCGTTTGTATTCGTTTTCCGGACGCTTACGGCAGGATGTATCCCTGCGTTTTGAGGATATCCTGCGCGGCGCTGTCGGTCGTGCAGTAGTCGATAAACGCCTGCGCCTTATCCGATACCTCGCCGGTCGTGACCATATAGAAATTGCGGAAGATCGGATACGTACCGGCTTTGACCGCGGATTCGGTCGCTGCCTTGCCGTCCACCTTCAATACCTTTACATTGTAATCGTCCGCCAGCGAAAGCGGCATGAAGCCGATCGTGAGCGGGTTGCCTTCTACGATGCCGCCCATGTCCGCGGCGGTGTCGACAAGACTTAATACCGACTCATCCAGCGTGACCTGAGTGCCCGTTTCGTCGCGGCCCAGCACCAGCGTCTGGAACGCGTCGCCCGTGGAGCCTTCATTGCTCATCGCATAAACGGCAATCTCCCCGCTTCCGCCGAGGTCCGCCCAGTCGGTGATGTCGCCGTTAAAAATCTGCTTCAGCTGATCGGTCGTGATGTCGTCCACCGGGCAGTCGGAGCCCGCGACGATTGCGACGGCTTCGGTGCACAGCAGCGTGGATTTCAAGTTATCATAGATCGCCAGTTCCTCTTCCTTAAGCTCGCGGGACAACAAAGCGATGTCTGTTTTGTCCGCGAGGGTATAAGCCATGGCGGTGCCTGCGGTGGTGCGCTTCCATTGCAGGTTCAGTCCGGTTTTCTCCATATACGCGGTCGCGAGGTCGTTCACCGCATTGCCTACACTTACTTTAGCGCCGGAGAATGTCAAATCTACGGGTGCGGGCGTGGCGGTCGGTGTGGGCGCTACCGTGGGCGTGGGTTCCGTCGTTGCGCCGGTTCCGCAGGCGGTCATCGCGACCATCATGCAGGCGGCCAGCGCCAATATCACAAGCTTTTTCATAGGTTCCTCCCGATGCTCATCTTTCCGGCATAGTATATCACAGTGTTTGTGTACGTGGTGTAAACAGTTGGGCGAATTTCCGGTTTTCAGCGGTAAAGCGGCCTCTTTTCGCAAAGCGAAAGCACCTTCGCGCGCACCTCGTCCACCGCCGCTTCACGCCGCGTCACGATGTCGGCGATCCATGCGCCAATCTCACCCATGTCGGCCTCGTCCATGCCGCGCGTCGTCACAGCGGGTGTGCCGATGCGAATACCGCTCGTAATGAACGGACTCTGCTTGTCGAACGGGATGGCGTTCTTGTTGACAGTGATGTTCGCCTTGCCGAGCAGCGCTTCCAGTTCCTTACCCGTGATGCCCTTTTCCGTGAGGTCGAGCAGCATCAGGTGGTTATCCGTGCCGTTCGATACGAGACGGATGCCGTTTTTCATGAGCGACTCCGCAAGCGCCTTCGCGTTGGATACGATGCTGCGCTGATACGTCTTGAACTCGTCCGACGCGGCTTCGAGGAAGCACACGGCCTTGGCCGCGATGACGTGCATCAGCGGGCCGCCCTGCGTGCCGGGGAATATGGCTTTATTGATCGCCGCGCCGTACTGTTCGCGGCACAGGATCATGCCGCCTCTCGGCCCGCGCAGCGTTTTGTGCGTGGTGGTGGTGACGAAATCGGCATACGGCACCGGGCTCTCGTGTACGCCCGCCGCAACCAATCCCGCGATATGCGCCATATCGACCATCAGCAGCGCGCCCGCCTCGTCGGCGATCTCGCGGAACTTCTTAAAGTCGATGGCTCTCGGGTACGCGCTCGCGCCCGCGACGATCATCTTGGGCTTGTGCTGCAAAGCGAGGCTGCGGAGTTCGTCGTAGTCGATGCGCTCCGTGTCGCTACGTACACCGTACGGTATGATGTTGAAATACTTGCCCGACAAGTTAACCGGGCTGCCGTGCGTTAAATGCCCGCCGTGCGCGAGGTTCATGCCAAGGATGGTGTCCCCCGGGTTCAGCATGGCGAAATATACAGCCGTATTGGCCTGCGCGCCCGAATGCGGCTGTACGTTCGCGAACTCCGCGCCGAACAGCGCCTTGGCGCGCTCAATGGCGAGCGTTTCCACAACGTCCACGTACTCGCAGCCGCCGTAATACCGCTTGCCCGGATATCCTTCCGCGTATTTGTTGGTCAGATGAGAACCCATCGCGTTCATCACCGCCTCCGAGACGAAGTTCTCGGACGCGATCAGTTCGATGTTGCTCTGCTGGCGATTAAGTTCATCCATCATCGCGGCATATACCGCCTCGTCCGCCGTCCGTACCTTTGAAAAATCCAGCATGTCTGCCCCCTTTACTCCTGCACTTCCATATAGGCTTGCCGTGCCGCTTTTTGCTCCGCAGCCTTTTTAGAACGTCCTTTGCCTTGCGCGGCTTCCTGTCCGCCGATCAGCAGCTTCACATAAAAGGTACGATCGTGCGGCGGTCCTTCTTCTTTGTATACGACATAGCGGATATCGCTGACGCCTTGCTTGTGGCAGCGTTCCTGCAGCCGTGTTTTATAATCACGGATGCCCCCGCCCGAGAGCACTTCCCCGATACGCGGCTCCAGTATGCGCAATACAAGCGCTTTGGCGGCTTCGAGGCCGCCGTCCAGATACACCGCGCCGATCATGGCTTCGACCACGTCGGCGAGAATCGAGGGCTTATCCATACCGCCGGAACTGCGCTCCCCTTTTCCGAGTATCAGATACTCGGAAAGGCCCAGTGCCCGTGCCGCTTCAGCGAGCGATACCTCGCTCACAAGCGCCGCCCGGCTCTTCGTCAGCTGCCCTTCGGTGAATTCGGGCTTTTGCGTATATACGGTCTCACTGATGATCAGTTCGAGTACGGCGTCGCCTAAAAACTCGAGCCGATCATAGCTCTCCCCGGTATCCGCCGAGGCATGCATAAACGCATGCTCCAGCAGTGCCTTGTCGGAAAACGTGTACGCAATGCGCTCTTCCAGCCCGGAAAAATCAGCGTGATCCATCCCAGTTATAAAGCAAAAGGCAGATGCGTGCCGCCATCGCCGCTGCTGCGATCCTTTTAGAATCCCCGCAGGTTAAATGCGCGTCTGCACTGCCTTGTTCTGCTTAATATCCTCCAACGTTCTTTTCAATGTAAGTGACGACATCCTTGACGGTAACCACTTTGGGCAATTCCTCGTCGGGGATATCCAGATCGAATTCCTGCTCCAGATCCATGATGAGTTCGACGATCGCGAGCGAATCCGCTTTTAAATCCTCTACGAGGTCAGAATCCATCGTGATTATGTCCTCGTCGATCTCCAGCTGATCCGATAAAATCTTCCTCACCTTTTCAAATACCATGGTGCGCCTCCTGTAATCAATCGTTTTCGTCATCCAAAGCGACTTTTGAGATCTCTTGTTTTATCACATTGACGACATCGCCGCCTATAAACCCGGCCGCCTGTCGCAACGTACTTTTGATGGCCTTGGCATTGGATGAACCGTGCGCCTTTACCACGCCCCCGCGCACACCCAAAAGCAGCGCGCCGCCGTATTCGGTATAGTCCATCTCTTTTTTAAACCGCTTGAACGCGGGCATTGCCACTGCTGCGCCGACCTTGGTGCGCATCGTGGCCTTAAGTTCTTTTTTCAGCATGGAAAGCAGCGCATCCGCGAGACCTTCCGTATATTTCAATACCACATTACCTGTAAAGCCGTCGCACACGAGCACGTCGTACTCCCCGGAAACGAGATCGCGCCCTTCTGCGTTGCCCACGAAATTCACCGGCATCGTCTGGATCAGCTTGTAGGCCGCCTTGGTGAGCTCGTTGCCCTTCTCGGCCTCCGAGCCATTGTTGATCAAGCCGACGCGGGGCGTTTTTACGCCCTCCACCTTCTCCATGTATATGCTGCCCATCAGCGCAAACTGCGCCAAATATGACGGGCGGCACTCCGCATTCGCGCCGCAGTCGATCAGCAGCGCCTTGGTTCCGGCCTTGGTCGGCAGCATTGGCGCGAGAGCTGGCCGCTTCACGCCCGGCAGACGCTTCACAATCAGCGTTGCGCCCGCAATGGTCGCGCCCGTACTGCCCGCCGTGATAAATACCTCTCCCTCGCCGTCGCGCAGCAACTCCAGCCCTTTTACAAGCGAAGAGTTCTTCTTCTTGCGAATCGCTTCCACCGGCGGCTCAGCCATATCTATAACTTCCGCCGCATCCACTATATTTATGCGTTTTTCGTCATAATCGTTTTTTTCGAGTTCGGCAAGTATGGCGTCCCTTCGGCCAACCAGCGTGATATGCATATCCGGCAGTTCATGCAGCGCGAGCGCACATCCTTCCACGATTGCCTGCGGCGCATGATCGCCGCCCATAGCGTCCACGATGACCTTCACATACTCACCACCTTTTAGAATACAAAGGTAGTATATAAAAAATCAATGTCCAATGCAACAATTATTTGTGGCTTGCGCCTCCGCCGCTAACCTCCACTTCGTTCCGTTTAGCGGCGGTTTACGCTCTTACCCATTTTTGTTTTACCTTCCGCAAGGGCGGCCTTGCGGAAGGCATGTTGCTTTTCAAATGTTTTGACCTGTACCGCTACTCTGTAGGGGCGACTATTAGTCGCCCGTCAGGCAGGCGCAGGTGCCCGCTCCACCGCCCTCTATTTCCACTATCCTGTAGGGGCGGGTCTCCGGGCCCGCCCGGCAGCCAGATTATTTCTATGTGAATATCGCAGAATCTGGCGAATAGTATATCAGGGAAGCCAATAAAGGAGATACACTTTGAGCTATACGCATCCGTTCGGACAGCCGCAGGGCGTCTCGTTTTTGAACACCAATAAACTCAGGGAGATATTGATCGCGGAAATCGACGCAATCAACGGCTATGAGGATCATATCGCCAATTCGGGCATGGAGGACATCAATACGGTCTGGAAAAGCATCGTAGCGGACGAAAAAAAACACTATGGCATGATTCTTACGCTGCTCCGCGCGTACGACCCTGCGCAGTACCAGGCGTATCAGGAACACATCGGCAGCAGCCAAGGCCCGAAATCGCCTATGCAGGTATATGCACCGCGCTATAACCAACAGCTCATTCTCAACAACGTACGTGAAGACATCAAAGGTGAATTGGAAGCCGTCGTGCTCTACGAGCAGCATCTGGCCCGGATACCGTATGACGATATCAAGAATGCTTTGATTTCGATCATCAACGAGGAAAAGGGGCATGCCGAGCATCTGACGCAGCTATTGTTGAAATACGATGTGGATCGGTACGACGGGCTTCAATAGCCACAATACCCGAGGTTCCGTACATGTCCGCGAAAGCCCGGAAATATTATGGCTATTCGGGCAGCCGCCGCCGCCAAAGACAGCGCCCCGCAACATTATTCTTCTTATTCCCAGTATCTCAAAAAGGCACGGCACCTGCCCTGCCGCCCGGCTAAACCCATATCACTATATAGTGCCAAGGGCGATCTGAACCGTCACGGCAGCGACATACAAACCGCCCCATACCGTCCATATGATTGCGATGGCTTTCAACGCCGTTTCCCAAGTTTTTTTTCGTTTCTTTTATATCATAAGCGTGCAGCAATTACGCGGCGCAAATGAGAAACATCCCCGCAACGCAAATAATCGACCTCAGGAATGGTTCCCGGAATACCATCGGCGGAACAAAGCTCAGGAGAAACAGCACCATACCCGTCGCGGCAATTGCAATCCCGCTGATGAATAAGCCCAATTTGATGATCTTACGTGTCATTAAAATGGCTCCTGATACGAAAAAGCGCGGCAGCCTTCCGGCCACCGCGCCCCGCATACGATTATTGTACCTTGTCTATGCGTTTGACCGCCAGATCTTTCCCTGCGGCCTCTTTGCCCGCCCTGCGAAGCAGACCGAAGCTGCCAAGACCCGCAAAAAGCCAGCCCAGAGCAAGCTGTCCCCAGACTAACCCCATATCTTCTCCAGGCGTAAACGGCAGTGCTAAAATGATCAGGAGCGCATTATCCACCATCTCATATCCTTGCGATGCGACGGTGGCAAACAGGCTGGCCATCACGCCCACATAGGTAAACACGATAAGTACGATAATGAGTATCCACACCATGCCACGGCCTTTTTTACCGCCCAGCAGTTGGTATCCCTTATAGCTCAGCCACGCCATAATCAGGCCGCTGATTGCCGCTACATAGCCCAGCATACCGATGAGCACCCAAGGGACAATGCCGACGATGCCGCCCAGCACCGCACCAATCAGGCCCTTGCCATAACTCCCGGTCGTTTCGCGCTGAGCTTTGATCTCCTCAACAGCCCCCTGCAACCTTTCGTGGCACGCGTCGCATACCTCCATGATCCGTCCATCCTGCTCGGTATAGCCCAAGCCTTCCGTAGCCGTGCAAAAGCCACAGCCCGAGGTATACCCGCTTTGGGTCAAAAACGCGGAAAACTCCTGCAGCAGCGCCTCCACATCTTCCGCTTTGACCATCCAGGCGTTGTTAATGTTCATCCACACGGACGCCTGATCCGCTTGCGCGTCATAGACCTTGAGCCCTTTCCACTTTCTGCTCCGCAGGAACGCGTTGATACCGTTAAGGTCGATCCCGCCTTCACGCTTGACGTACGCACGCACCACGGGCGTTGCCGGAGCTCCCTGCGCCATGCGCGCACCTACTGCCCCATACAGCGCGACATTCGCCGCATCCACTGGAATAACATTAAAGAAAATACCGTTTGTTCTGCCGAATGCCGTATTCTTGTGGCGCTGATAGCCCATCTTTTGGGCCAGTCGATCGATAAACCCGGCCATGAAGCACCTCCGCAAAATATGTTATCATGATTATAGCAACACTGATAACGTTTTACAATCACTGAACCTATACATTCTCCGCGATGAAATCGATTAGCCGCTCCGTGTCTTCCCAACCGAGGCACGGGTCGGTGATGGACTGACCAAACACGCCGCCGCCCACCTCCTGCCGCCCTTCCACGAGATAGCTCTCGATCATGAGGCCGCGCACCATGCCGCGCAGCACCGGATCGTACCGGCGACTTAAAAGCACTTCGCGCGCGATGCGTGGCTGCTCATAGAAACGCTTGTCTGAATTTGCGTGATTGGTGTCCACGATAATGGCGGGGTTTAACAGCCCCAGTTCCGTATACGCCGCCGCGAGACGGCTCAAGTCCTCGTAGTGGTAGTTGGGGATGGTACGTCCGGAAAAGTCTACCGAACCGCGCAGTATCGCGTGCGCGTACGGGTTACCCGTCGTCTTCACTTCCCAGCCGTTATAGATATAGGTGTGCGCCATCTGCGCCGCGCGGATCGCGTTGAGCATCACCGAAAAATCACCGCTCGTGGGGTTCTTCATGCCGACTGGCGTATCCACGCCACTCGCGGTCAGGCGATGCTGCTGGTTCTCTACTGAACGTGCGCCGATCGTGTTATACACGAGTACATCCGCGAGGTACGCATAATTCTCAGGGTACAGCATCTCGTCGGCAGCGGGCAGGCCGTAGTCGGACAGCGCGCGGATATGCAGCGTACGGATCGCGCGAACTCCCTCAAATAAATCGGCCGCCTTGCCCGGATCGGGCTGGTGCACCATGCCCTTATAGCCTTCTCCTGTCGTACGGGGCTTGTTGGTATAGATACGCGGCACAATGACGACGCGCTCGCTTACGCGCTCCTGCACCCGCGCGAGTTTTCCAATATACTCACATACCGAGTCTTCATTGTCCGCGCTGCACGGCCCGATGATCAATATAAACTTGCCGTCACCTTCCAGCGCGCGCCGCAGCTCCTCTTCGCGCCGATGTTTTAACTCCGCCGCTTTCGCAGTCAATGGCAGTTGCTGCAGAATTTCTTCCGCCGCGGGTATTTGTTTGATGTGTTGCATGCCCATATCCGGTCTCCATCTTGCTGGTATTTATGCCATTATAGCACAAAGGCATAAGTGCGCACCAAAAAATATATACCCGTCTGTACGCATGAAAGATTTGCTGCACGGATAAATAAAAAGCCGCTCTCACAGAGCAGCTTCAGGTTCAATTGCGGCTTGCTTACTGACTGTACCCATACGGCCAGCGATGGATGCTGCCCAGATTGCGCACGTTCTTATAGCCCATTTGTACGAGCAATCCCGCAGCCTGCCCGCTACGCGCTCCGCTCAGGCAATACAGAACAACGGCGGCTTCCTTGTCCGGGAGTGTCTGCTCCGCGCGATACGACAACTTATCAAGCGGCAGCGATATGGCACCCGGTATATGACCCTGCTTGTATTCCTGCGGTGTTCTCACATCAACCAATTGCGCAGCGCCCTGATCAATCAGCGTTTTCGCTTCCCGGGCATTGATGCGCCGAGGTCTTAATTTTCCAAACATACTTGGCTCCTTATGGCTTGATTCTTGGCTATATACTACCGCTCGAGCAGAATCATTTCAGTGACAAAATTACATTCATACACATCGGGGATTCAAAAATGATATTAATTGAAAATAGCCTTATCATAAAGGCTATTTCATTGTCTTTTTATGATGTTGACCATTTCCTACGGCGTCGCGGATACCACCGCGGAAGGTCCGCTGCTGTGGTCGGCACTACCTACCTTTAGATACGCCTGTATTTTATAGTAGTACGTCACGCCCGCCGTCAGGCCGCTGTCCGTAAAGCTCGTACTTGTCGTCGATTTAATTTTCACAAACCCGCTGTCGGGATTCGTTGAGCGATAGATTATATAGCCCTTCCGCCCGGATACCGCGCTCCACGTCAGCTTGATCTTGGATGCGCTGCTGCGCACAGCCGCGGCATTCGTCACCGAGCCAAAAACCGGTTTCGCCAAGACCGGCGCGCATGGCGTGCTGTATACCTTGCCGCCTGCCATGCGGTACGCGACCACCTGATAGTAGTATGTCGTGTTTGGAGTCAGATTGCTGTCGGTATAGCTCCGGCTTGACGTCGTTTTAATGGCGGTATACGTGCCGTTGGCCGCCGTAGACCGGCGTATCTCGTACCCGCTGCATCCTGTCACCGACGACCACGACAGTTTGACACTGCTCGGCGAACTCACCGCCGCCTTGACGCCCGTGACGTTGTTCAGTATCGGTTTGGCGTTCACCGTCACAGAATTGTTCGCACTGTACACCTTATGCCCGTTTACCGTGCGGTACACCCTGATATTGTAGTAATAGGTCTGAAACGGCGTACAGGTCGTATCCTTGTAGGACGTGCTGTTGGTGGTCTTGATGTTTACAAACCCGCTGGTGGGCGATGTGGACCGCCACACCTCGTACTTGGTGCGCCCTGATACCGCGCCCCACGATATCTTCACGCTGGAGGGGTTGTACGCCGAGGCGGAAACGCCGGTTACCGCTGTCAGCATGGGCTTCGCGGAGACAATGGCGGAATAGCTGCCGTATATCTTTCCGCTCGCGTATGGCCGCACCTTATAGTAATAGGTCGTGCCGGTGCCGAGGCCCGTGTTGGTATAGCTCAGCGAAGACGTCTTTTTAACGAGGCTGTAGCCCCCGTTCTGCGAAGTTGCGCGGTACAGTTCATACCCGCTTGCACCCGATACAGCGTTCCACGATACCTTGACGCTGTTGTAGCTCGTTACCGAGGCGCTCGCTGTGGGCGCTGCGGGCACCGGTGTCGCCACCGCATAGGCCGACCGGCTGCCGTACGTTGTCGCTGTGGAGGCGGTGCAGTACGCATTCACTTTGTAATAATACGGTGTATTGGCAGAAAGGCCATTATCAGTATAGGATGTACCGCTAAATGTCCTTATTTTTAAATAATTACCTTCGGCGGAGTCGCTTCGCCATATTTCATATCCAGCTGCGCCTTCAACAGAACTCCATTTGATGTTTACGCTGTTATAACCTGCCGAAGCCGCAGAAACTGCAGGTGTTCCGATAGGCATAAATTCGGCTATAATAGTACGGTTTGCCAATGAAGAAAATTTATATACTGCATCAGTTGATATCTGTGTCCCATTTTCCGTCCAAAATGTAAATCGGCATCCTGGGTTAGGCATAGCGGATAGCGAAACGGTTGCTGCATTATTGTACTTACCATTACCAGATACCCGACCATAATTGGAGTTTGCGGATAATACACATACAGTATACTCGGCCGGCTCAACATCAATGACTTTCACACTGGCGTTCCCTAACAAATCTTCTGCATAAACCGTATACTTACCGGAATCTACTGCATTGAATGCACCAGTAAAGGCGTTCCCGTTTTGGAGGAAATAAGTATTATCCCGCTCACCTGCTGCCCACTCCAATGATACTATTTCAGAAAGATCCTGGATGTCGGCTTTTACACAGGTGCTACCATCGGAGTTATGCATCTGAGTCAGACTAATCTCAGGTGCACTCTGGTCGATGTTGAAATCCACGGATTGCTTTGCATTCGAATTTGTGCCGTCTGGATCTGATAATTGCACTGAATAATGTCCCTCTTCGGTCACTAAATCTGTATAACTAATTGAGCCGCCGTCTTTCTTAAGTGAAATCTCATCTTCTCCTGCGTCAATTAAGACATCGCCATCCGTCAGTACAATAGGAGAATCTGCCGAGGCTGAAGGCAGCACTTCAGTTACACCCACCCACCGGAAATCATAGTAATAGTATTGCTTTGTGTCGTTTTTGTCTATTTTGTATTCGCTAGGTATGGTATACTTAATCAGATAAACACCGACCTGACTGGTATCCACCGTTCCGGTCACCTCTATTTTATTTGTCATGTCGCCTTCCGTGTTGTTGCTAGCCGACACACCGGCCAACGGATCGAATACACTGCCCACGCTTACGGAACAATTCTCAGTTCCTGAGAACACCGATTCAACCACAAACTGTTTACATTTATACAGAAAAGAATGATAATCAAAAGGTATATTCTGCCATATATAACAACTAGACAGTGAATAATTAGCGGCAGGAGAATTCGGCGGAATGATTCTAGTTCCTTCAAATGTGTTGCTACCGGATTGTCTGTTCAGCCTTATCGCTGTATCGATAAAAAAGCTCTGATTCGGGTATCTATATCCAAGGTCTATCGGTCCGAACGACGTATTCCCATTTGGATCAACTTGCATTTTCACCGTAAAGGGATCACCCTGCTTGATATGAGGGGTGATAATTTCAATGCTGTCAATAATAACAGGTCCCGGTGGGGGCGTTACGTTGGGATTGATGATATTAATGCTATAACGCATGCTTTCCGGCAGACTGCCGTCAGCAGTTGTATATTGGCTTAAAGCACCTAATTTATCAGTGAGGTAAACTCCGCCTACTGTATAATTTCCTTCTTTGATACTACTTGTTACCGTAAATTTTCCTGTAAAATAGATAGATTGAATTGTAGCTTTTTTTAAATAAATTGTTTGACTTTGTACACCATTATAATACAAGTACATATATATACTTTGAACGCCAGACGGATCACTCGCTTTTGCGGAAAATGTGACGGTATCGCCAACATTCGCAGTGGTCCGGTCGACCGTCAATATGTCGAGAGTCGGTCCTGTCCAATCGGTACGTACATCGTTAGTGACATTGAACTGGAATTCGTTTGATAAGGTGCCATAATAAATGCTGTATTCACAGCCTACAACGCCATTATTTTCCAGGTACACCGCATTAACACAATAAATCCCTGGCGCGGTTCTGTCACTGATTGTCCAGCTTGCTGTGTATGTATCCGGCAATTCGGTAGAATGCAGCGCATAACAATAACTCTGTGTGGTATCTTTTCCGATACCCACCCAACCTGGCGTGATATCCAAGCCGGTTTCATTGTCTTTCGCTACCACCGTGATAACAACCGTTTCTCCGACTGCAAACTCTGTCTTGTTTAGCGATACACTAAGAAGTTCGGGTGGCGTAGTATCGTTACCTGTTGCGAGAGCTACAGGGCAAATACTCATTGCAATCAAAAGTGACAGAATTATAGAAATAATGTTCTTTCTCATAATTTCTCCGATCATAAACCGACAGTATCCTCAGACAAGGAAGCATTATGCGATTTTAATCACCAGACCTTCCCGATTATATCACATCTGTACATATTATCCAACCGTGCACAATAAAAAAAGCGCCCTGAAGACGCTTTCTTTCAAACAACGATGCTTATTCCGCTTTCTCTTTTTTCTCGGTATCCATCACATGTCTGCCATTGTAATAGCCGCACGTGGGGCATACTCTGTGGTTCAGCTTCATCGCGTGGCACTGCGGGCATTCGCCGATGCCGGGCACAGTCAGCTTGAAGTTTGCGGATCTGCGGGTACGACCGCGCTGCTTGGAATTTTTATTCTTTGGTACTGCCATCTATCTACACCTCCTCGTCGCTATACAATTTGGATAAGCCGTAAAACGGGTTAGACTCGTCTACGATCGGCTTGCAGCCGCATGCGCCTTCGTTCAAATCCTTGCCGCACGCGGGGCAAAGCCCCTTGCAATCCTGCCGGCACAGAAACCGCATCGGCAGGCTCAGCACAATGTTGTCTCCCAGCATCTGCGCGAGGTCAATCTCTTCGCCCTCGAACGCGTACATGCCCTCCTCGGGCTGCCGGGAATAGTATTCGGCGAACCGTATCGATACCGGATGCGACAGCGGCTTTAAACACCGTGCGCATTCCACGTTCGTAGCGCCGATGAAGCTCCCAGTCACCGTTACGCCTTCGCCGTCAAAGCGGTATTCCGCTTCCACCTGTACGCCGTCCGGAAAGGAGAAGCTTTCGTCTCCGTATTCCACCGGCGCCATCGGCCCTTTATACCGCGCCTCAAACGCTTCACCTTCACTCGCAAGCGCATCGGCGATGTTCACTCTCATAACCGTCTCCTAAAAAAACGAATGCGAGCATTCGTCAACGTGTAGAATTATATCGGTCGCGCACGCGGATGTCAACCTTTTTTTAGCTTGAAAGGCCGCGTTCTGGCGCTATCCATGCGGTAATTCTGCCCAGCTGCGATAAAAATTAACCTGCCTCAATCCCGGCAAAGCCAGTATAAAAATCAATCGATCACGCGTTTTAGCAGCGTGCGTCCAACGCAGGAAGATGTCTTAACTTCCTCCAGCATGCTGGCATAAAACGCCGATGCGGAAGCTTTGCGCTGCACGGCAATTTCCGTGCCGCGTTTTGTATAAAACTTGGAATACAACCCTTCCAGCTTGTATTTATACTCGTGAAAAAATGAGGGTTCCTCGTCTTTTGCGCCGTCCGATACCTGTCCATCTGGCAGCGTAGCGTATAACGGCACTGAAACCTGTCCCGCATAAAACAACGTCCGCGCAATACCGATCGCTCCTGTTACGTCAATCTTGTCCGCGTCGAACAAAATCTTCGCTTCGATGGTCTCGGGCGGTGCGTCGCTGCGAAACCGATGCGACGCGATGCAGGCTCCCACGCGCGCCGAAAATTCTTCGCCAAACCCGTTTTCTCGTAAAAACCGGGCCGCTTTTTCTGCGCCGACCATCGCGTGGCACTTTTCGGGGCATTCAAACTGCTCCTTGCGCCCGATGTCGTGCAGCAGACACGCGGATACGAGCATATCGTAGTCCACGCCGCCTTCATGTTCCGCGATATCCAACGCCGCGTACAGCACACGGTACACATGATCCTTGTCGTGCGCGCTGTCGCTCATGCATGAGAGCATATAATTTTCTATCAACGCGTAGGTCTTTTGATCCATGATGCCTCAGTCACCCTCCGCCGCGCCCGAAGCGCCGCCTTTACTCGGCTCAAACAACCCGCGCTTTCTTTCTATCATTTCATCCACGCGCGCGATGTATTCGCGCAGGTCCTTGGTGTCCGCCGCGCGCTCAATGCGGTTCTCTTTTTCGAAGATGCGCTTGGATATCGCCCCAGCGCCAAACGCCATGACGTCGCACAGCTCCTCCATCACGTCCACGTTATAAAGACACGCGCGCCCCGGCAGCGTGAAGCCCGTATTCTGCTGACTGCCCTTCATATATTTCTGTCGGTACATATAATACGGCTGATAACCCGAATTCTCGAGTATGTTCTGGGCCGTGTCGACAGCGGCCGCCGCCTCCGCATCCCCCGGCATCGCGGCAAGGTTGTCCTGCGCGAATTTCGACGCGCGCTTGACCGCGAGTGTGTGCACCGTCACGTTGTCGGGTGAGAGCGCCACCACACGCCGCACCGTATCTGCGGTGTCCTCTGCCGTCTCTCCGGGCAGCCCCGCGATCGTGTCCACGTTGACCGCAAAGCCCGCCTTCCTGACCAACTCATACGCTTCAAAGAACTGCGCAGTGGTGTGCGCGCGCCCGATGCGCACCAGCGTTTCGTCCTTGAGTGTCTGCGGGTTCACGCTCACGCGTCCCGCGCCGCTTTGTTTAATGATCTTAAGCTTTTCCGCCGTGATCGTGTCGGGCCTTCCGGCCTCCACGGTAAACTCGCATGCGCCCTGTGCCAGCTTCGCCGCGCGAGTTAGCACGCGCTCCAGGCTCGCTTCGCTGAGCGCCGTCGGCGTGCCGCCGCCCACGTACAGCGCGCGCACGCGCCTGCCCGCAAGCAATTCCTCTGCGCACGATAGTTCTTTCAGCAGCGCGTCCACATACAGCGCTTCGGCGTTTTTAAAAACGGTTGGCGTGCATGACGCGAACGAGCAGTACGCGCAGCGTGTCGCGCAAAATGGAATGCCAATGTAGATATCAACGTCCTGCGGCTGCGGATACAACCCTTCCTGCGTGGAAAGTATGGCTTTCGCGAGCGCATACTTTTGAGGCAGCACGTCAAACTCATCAAGGAACAGCGCTTTCGCACCTGCCGCTCCCAGCAGTTCCTCACTGTCGCGCAGCAGCCGGGTAGGCCGTACGCCCGTAAGGCTGCCCCACGGCAGCGCTTCGTTAAAGTGCGCGCTAAGCGCACGATAAGCGCAAATTTTGGCTGCGCGTTTCACGCTGCGCTTGCGCTCCAGCGCGCCTTTCTGCGCTGCGCAGTGGTATGCGTACATGCCGCCCCGCCGCCCGTCCTCGCAGACGACCGCGGCGCATTGCACGGTTCTTTCGGTCTCGTACATGGAGAGCAGCAGGCTCACGCCCTCTTTTGCTGGCTCCGCGGCGCTCAGCGGTTCAATTTTGCGTACGTCGATAAACAGCCGCATGACCTCGCATACCTCGCTGAAGTAGGCGGGCATGGAGATATAGAGCGCAGTCATTTCGTCAGATACGGGTTGTTTTTAAATTCTGCAAACAACGTGGTCTTGATGCCGTGCCCCGCGTACACGGTATAGTCCTGTTTCAGTTTACCCAGCACTTCGTGAAGAGAACAGCGGTATTCGTCCGAATCGCTGCCCGGAAAGTCGGTCCGACCGCAATACATATAAAACAGCGTATCGCCCGTGAACAGCGCGCCATCGGCGATATAGCACACGCTGCCGCCCGAGTGACCGGGCGTGTGCAGCACCGAAACGTCAATGCCTGCGGCTTTCAGTGTCTCGCCGCCCGTGAGTACGATATCCGGCACGCACTTCTCCACGGAAACGCCCGCGAATGTGCCGAGGTTATCGGCGTCGCTTTGCAGCATCGATGCGTCCCGTGAATGAACAACCACCTTCGCACCCGTCTCTCTCTTTAGCCTGGCCAGCGCACCAATGTGGTCGAAATGCCCGTGCGTCAGAAATATATGCGTCACTTGTTCAATGCCGTAATGGTCAAGGTGCGCGCGTATCTTCTCAAAATCATCTCCGGCGTCTACCAGAAAGGCGCTCTTTTCGCCATTCCGAAACACAATGAACACGTTGGACCCCATGTCTCCCACGGGGATCTGAACAACCTTCATTTATCCTCCGTCAGTAAATCTTTTTCGAATTCAGCAGTATCGTCACCGGCCCGTCACAGGCCGTTTCGATGTCCATGTGCGCGCCGAAGACGCCCGTCGCGACCGGCAGCCCCGCATCCCTCAGCAGTGCGGCGCAGCGCTCGTAGAGCGCCTCCGCTTCCGCAGGAGCCGCCGCCCGTGTAAAATCGGGCCTGCGCCCATGCCGCGCGTCGCCGCACAGCGTAAACTGAGACACGAGCAGCACCTCGCCGCCGATGTCCGCTACGCTGAGGTTCATTTTATCGTCCTTTTCAAATATGCGCAGTCCCGCGACCTTGCTCGCGATATACGCCGCGTCGCTTTCCGCGTCGCCCTTCTCCACGCCCAGCAACACGAACAGACCGCGTCCGATCTGCGAATAGGCTTGTCCGTCCGCCGCAAGCTTCGCGTGCGCCACACGCTGCACCGCCGCGATCATGTATGCAGACGGAACACGTCCGTCACGCCGCTGATGCCGCGCATGCGCTTCTGAATCTCGCTGAGCTGCGAGGTCGCGCATATCGTGAGGCCGATTACGATGATGGCGGCATGGTTCTTGCCCATGCGCGCGTTAATCGACGTAATCGAGAGTCCCATCTCATACAGCGCAGCCGTTACCTCGGCAATCAAGCCGCTGCGATCCTGCGCGGTCACCTGCACTTCTACATTGTACGACGACGTCTCGCGCTCGGACCATTTGACCTCGATCATGCGTCCGAATTCGAAGTCCGAGCCCGTCACATTGGAACAATCGCTCCGGTGCACCGAGACGCCTCTGCCGCGCGTGATATAGCCTACGATGTCGTCACCCGGCACCGGGTTGCAGCACCGCGCAAAGCGCACCACCATATCGTCGTAGCCCTTTACAATGACGCCGCTGCTGACGCATGCGTCCTTTCCGGCTGCGCGTTCGACCTGTTTCCCCGGTACCGCTTTATTGACCTTGCTGTACTCCTCGATGAGTTTGTGCAGCACCTGTCCCGTGGTGATGCCGCCGTAGCCCACTGCCGCATAGATATCGTCGGTCGATGAAAACGTATAGCGCTTGTAGACGTCCTTGAGCCACTCGGGCCGGAACAAGTCCTTGATATCGTATCCCTTGCGCCGCGCTTCCTTCTCAAGCATGTCGCGGCCCTTGATGATATTCTCGTCTTTGAGTTCGCGGCGGAACCAATTGCGGATCTTGCTCTTGGCCTGGCTGGTCTTCACGACCTTGAGCCAGTCACGCGATGGCCCCTTGGACGCGACCGTCAGTATCTCCACGATATCGCCCGACTTGAGTGTATACGTGAGCGGCACGATCTTGCCGTTTACTTTGGCGCCCGTGCAGCGATTGCCGATTTCGCTGTGGATGCCGTACGCGAAATCGAGCGGCGTGGCGCCCTGAATAAACTCTCTTACGTCACCCTTGGGCGTGAACACGAACACCTTGTCGCTAAAGAAATCGACCTTGAGCGTCTCCATGAACTCGCGCGAGTCGCGCGTATCGGTCTGCCATTCGAGCATCTCGCGCAGCCAGCCGAGCTTGCCGTCCATCTCGTCCTTCTCGGACCCTTCCTTGTAGTGCCAGTGCGCCGCGATGCCGTACTCCGCAGTAGAATGCATCTCCCGTGTGCGAATTTGCACCTCGAATGGCCGCCCATCTTTTCCGAGTACCGTGGTATGGATGGACTGGTACATGTTCTGTTTGGGTACCGCGATATAATCCTTGAAGCGCCCCGGTATGGGTTTCCACTCGGTGTGCACGGTTCCCAGTACGGCGTAGCAGTCTCTCACCGTGCCCACGATGATACGCACCGCAATGAGGTCGTACATCTCCTCGAACGCGCGGTGCTTGTTGTATATCTTGTTGTAGATGCTGTAGATATGCTTGGGCCGCCCCTCGATATCCGCTTCCACATGAATCTTTTTGAGCAGCGTCCGGATCTGCGCGATCACGGCGTCGATGTATTCGCGCCGCTGGTTGCGCGTCTCCTTCAGTTTGTCGGCAATCTCGTGGTATGCCCTCTCGTCGAGGTACTTGAGCGAAAGATCCTCAAGCTCCCACTTGATCGTGCTAATGCCCAGCCGGTGCGCGAGCGGCGCGTATATCTCCAAAGTCTCCTTGGCTTTCTCGATCTGCTTCTCCTTGCTCTGATACTTCAAGGTGCGCATATTGTGCAGCCGGTCGGCCAGTTTCACAAGGATCACGCGGATATCGCTCGCCATCGCCATAAACATCTTGCGCAGGTACTCGGCCTGATGCTCCTCCTTGGAGAGGAAATCCACCTTGCCCACCTTGGTCACGCCGTCCACAAGCCGCGCAATATCCTCGCCGAATTCGCGCTGAATCTGCTCCAGCGTAACGGGCGTATCCTCTACGATATCATGGAAAAGCCCGGCCACAACGGTCGAGATGTCCATGCCGAGCTCGGCGAGTATGCCCGCCACCTCATAAGGGTGCAAAAAATAAGGCTCGCCCGAAAGCCGGAACTGGCCTTCGTGCGCATTTTTGGCAAACACGTACGCCTTGCGAAAAAACGCCTGATCTTCGGCGCTGTATTGGCTTTTAATTTTTTCGGGCAGCAGCTCGGCTGACCTGACTTCACCTTCCATACTTCAAATCCTCAATGCGCGCGTAGCACGCGCTGTCCCGCAGCTCTTTTTTGGGCCCCGAATGCGGGATTGCCTGTATTCTACCACCTTTGCCTTTTTCAATCAACCGCAGCTCTGTAAGTACTCGCAGCGCAAACGCCGTCTGCTCGCAGTTCAGCCCCATTTGCTTCTCCGGCGACTCCACGTTTGCGTTCCTGCTCGCCGCGTATAACTTACGATATGCAGTCAGCAACGCTTCCCGTTCCAGATAGAATGCTGCTGCGTGCGTCCTGTACTCCTCGCGCAGCGCTTCGTCCCACAGCGCGCTGCCCTCCCCCGCACCGATGTGCAGCACCCGGTCGAAGCCCGCAGGCGCTTTCGGCGCGACGCAGTTGTCCAACGAAAAAACGAGCGGATCGTACAGGCAGAGTCTGCCGCTCTCCAGCGCGTCGTATCCGCTTCGAATGCGCAGCAGCCTTTTGATCGCAGGCTCCGTGCGCGCCTCCACGCACAGGGAGAACCGGCTTTTCGCCAGTTCCTCCTCCAGCCGCGCGGTAAATTCCGCCTCGCCGCGCTCCGGTGCCGTCATCGCTGCCGTCTCATCCAGAAACTGCTGCGCGTAAAGCGCCCGGTTTGCCGCCATGTAACCCTGAAGCAGGGCGTCGTCAAACTTAACTTCAAGCTCGCGCACCACGAGCTGCGGTCTGCCCGTAAAATCATTGATACCCGGCTCGCACAGAAAGTCGCACAAGTCCGATATAAACGTCTGCGACGCTTTATGAAAGAATCGTACGGCGTCAATCGCCGCGCCGCCCTGACGCATCGAAAATTTCAAATGCGCCAACCCGTTCTTTCCGACATATTTGGCGTCCCGGACGGATGCGCCCCGAACCAGCAGAGCCGGTTTTTCGTTGCATGCGCCAAACGGTTCCAGCCTGTCCATATCCTCAATGAGGCGGCGCGTAATCTCACGCACGGGCAGTTCCATGTCGAACAGCTTCTCGACGGCAAACGCGTCCTCGCCGTAATGCGCGCTGATATAAGCGCACACGTCGGTACGCAGCGCTTCTACGCCGTCCGAGCGCATCGTAAGCCCTGCCGCCTGTGCATGGCCGCCAAACTTTTCAAACCGGTCTGAAAACGCCGCCAGCGCCTCGTAGATGTTGATCCCGCCCGCGCTGCGCGCGCTGCCCGTCAGCCGTCCTTCGGCTCCGCCCAGCAGTACGCACGGGCGCGTAAACCGCTCCGCTACTCTGGCCGCCGCGATGCCGATGACGCCCGGGTTCCAATCCATATCGGCCAGCACAATCGCCGGTTCGAGGTAATATCCCGCCTCCATGATGCGGCACTCCGCCGCGGCAGTGATGTCCTCCACTTCCTTCTTTCGGCGCTCGTTTAGTTCGCAGATATGCTTCGCCGGGTGATCGAGCCCCGGCGAAGGCTTCACCGCGCAAAACAGTAAAATTGCGTCCTGTGCGGTATCCATCCGTCCTGCGGCGTTGATACGCGGGCCGAGCCCGAAGCTCACCCCCTGCGAACCGATATCTTTCAGCGAAATATTCGCTGCCGCCGCCAGCGCAGCCACGCCCGGCGAAGGCTCCTCGCGCAGGCGCTTCAATCCCAGATGTGCCAGCACGCGGTTCTCATCCAGCAGCGGCACGATGTCGGTGATCGTACCGATCGCCACCAGATCAGCGTATTGCAGCGCATCCTTCAGTGAGGACAGCGCGCATATCAGCTTGAACGCCACGCCGCAACCCGCGAGATAAGAAAACGGATATGCGCTGTCCGGCCGTTTCGGATTGACGATCCAGGGCGTATCCGGCAGTTTTTCACCGCATTCGTGGTGGTCGGTGATGATCACATCCACGCCAAGGCTTTTGGCCAGTTCCACTTCCGTTAAGTTAGTGATGCCGCAGTCCACCGTGATGATGAGCGTCGTTGCGGAGGCCGCGATGCGGCGTACGGCGTCGGTAGAGAGTCCGTACCCCTCCAGATGCCGGTTCGGCGCACATATATCGGCGTCCGCGCCCATGCTGCGCAGATGCCGGTACAGCGCGCTGCCACCGCAGATGCCGTCCGCGTCATAATCGCAGAATACGCTGATCTTCTCTTTTCGCTCCAGCGCCTGCCGGACACGCGCCACAGCGGCCTCCATATCGGGCAGCCGCAGCGGGTTGTGCATTTGCGAAATATCTGGATGCAGGAAATCCCGCGCCGCCTCGGGCGTATCCACGCCGCGCCGGCACAACAGCTCCGCGACGGGCAGACACAAGCCTTCCGCGCGCGCAATCGCCGCAGCCGCGATTTCCGTGCATGCTTCCTGTTCTCTGCGAACGAATACCTGCACTTTGTTTCCTTTCGATATCAGAAAAGCCTCTCCCGCGCGGGAAAGGCTTTTTTAGAAGCCAAGTAGTGCCGCTTACGCCTTCTGTCCGGCCGGTTTGGCAGACATCTTCTTGTGTCTGCGGCGGTCGTTCCAGTCCTCGAGTCCGATCCAGATCGGGGAGGCGATGAATATCGAGGAATATGTACCCGATATGAGACCGATGATAATCGGCAGCGCGAATTCCTTGATGGACGCGACGCCGAAGATGTATACCGCAAGGATCGTGATCAACGTCGTCAGCGAGGTATTGATCGTTCTGGGCAGCGTCTCACGGATACTGATATCCGCGATCTGTGTGCGGGTAAACCCGCGGCCGCCGATGATCCTGTTGTTCTCACGGATTCTGTCGAACACCACGATGGTATCGTTGATCGAGTAGCCGACGATCGTCAGGCACGCAGCGATGAACGAGCTGTTGATCTGTACGCGCGTGATGCTCATGAACGCCGTCATGATCAGCACGTCGTGGATCAGCGCGATGACGCCCGCGATCCCCGAGAACAACGCGAACCGGATCCAGATATAGACCAGCATGAGTACGGACGCGATCACCACAGAAAGGAACGCGTTCATAACGATCTCGCTGGACGATACGCCGCCCACGGTTTCCATATCCGTCGCGGTCGCATTCGGATAAGTTGCCTGTATCGATGTAAGGATATCGTCCCGAAGCTGCGCGATATCGGTATCCTCGGAAACCACCTGCATACGGATGATCGCCTGTGTGCCATCTTCTGCCGATACAATCTGCGCGGTCGCCGGGTCTACCCCGTTGTCGCTTAGCGCTTTTTCGATGACCGGCTGGTCGTATACCTGGCCGATGTTAACGGTTAAAATGCTGCCGCCTGTAAAGTCGATACCGAGATTGAGGCCCCCGGATATCAATCCTACGGCGAGTCCCGCGATAATGATCAGGCATGACAGTATGAGAAAATATTTTGTCTTACTCAGAAACATCATTTTCATACTATTTTCCTCCTTTCGCGGGGGTCTCCGCTACGATTTTTCGTATCGTATAAAGTTTTCGGTTATGCACGTTCAGCAGCAGCACGATGTTCATCAGCCACCGGGTCACTACCACTGCGGTAAACATGGAGAGCAGGATACCGATAATCAGCGTATATCCGAAGCCCTTCACCGTGCCCACGCCGTAGAACGCAATGACCGCGCCCGCGATGATGGTCGTCACGTTGGAGTCGATGATGGTGCTCATGGCCTTGTGGAAGCCTGCCTTCATGGATGCCTGCAGCGTCTTGCCGCCGGCAAGCTCGTCCTTGAAACGTTCGAATATGATGACGTTCGCGTCCACCGCCATACCGATACTGAGGATGATACCCGCGATACCCGGCAGTGTGAGCTGGATTTGGAACACTGCCAGCACGAACACGATCAGGAATATGTACAACGACAACGCGATGCAAGCGACAAGTCCCGGCAAGCGGTAGTAGATCAGCATGAACACAAACAGTACAATGATACCGATCATGCCCGCAAACAGGCTGGATTGCAGTGCATCCGCACCGAGCGAAGCGCTGATCGTATGGCTTTCCATCTCGTGCAGCACGAGCGGAAGCGCACCGCTTTCTATCTGTATTGCAAGGTTCTTCGCTTCTTCGGCCGCCATCGCGCCGCCTGCGCCGCCCGATATATACGCCTCGCCACCGGTAATCTCCGCTTGTGCCACCGGGCTGGAAATTACCTTGCCATCCAGCTTGATGTCAAGCGGCTGGCCGGTCGCGTGAGATTCTTTGGTCATCTCCGCAAACTTTGCCGAAGCATCGGGATTAAACACCACCCGGACTGCGTATTCTTCGGTCTTATCCTCGTTCGTGATGATGTAAGCGCCCGCGGACACCACCGAGTCACCCGTAATCTGGGTGACGCCGTCTACGTCGCAGAATTCCAGAAGACCGGTATCGCTGATGAACGCAATAATATCCTTCGGGTCGTCCGTCGCATTCGTCTCGTTGATCGGAATCTCGACGCGGATACGGTCCGTCCCCTGCCGTACGATCGTGGCTTCGGTATACCCCTTTTCGTCCAACCGGTTACGGAGTACGCTTACGGTATTCTCCATCTTGACGTTGTATTCCTGGTCGCTGAAGTCTCCCTGTTCGGTCTGATAAACAGCATATACGCCGCCCGTCAGGTCAAGGCCCAGCGGTACTTTTTCCTGAAGCGGCCCCACTTTGTAAATGCCAATGTGAAAACCCGCCATCAAAAAGTATACGATTGCGCCAAGGACCAGTACAATGACCGCCAGTTTAGTAATTTGGCGTTTCTTCATATCGTAAACGCGTCCTCCTTGTGCGATTAAATGCATCTGATGAAAACTCTTATCATTATAACCGCGGGTTGTCCAATAGTCAACCGCGCCAAAAAAAGCTTTTTTTCGCGTGAAAATGCGCATTGAACTGCGTTCTGATGCCGTTTTTACAGGGCTAGCGGCCAGCCTGTCTTTTTCCATCATAATCCGACCAATTGCATGCCAACCCGACGCAATACTTTCACTGTCTCCCTTCACATCGGTCAGTCGTCACTGCATGCCGACAGGGTCGTACGTCTGCGGTTAAACGGCCCGAGGTTCTGGAACGCTGATCCCCGTCTAATATACCAATAGCCGAACGGGAACAATCATCAATACGAGAAAATAAAACACGGGCAGAACGCACTGCCCGTGTTCATTACCATAGAAAGCGTTAAATTAGCAGACCTCGCGGATGACCGCCTTGAGTTTCTCCGCGGACTGCAGCAACTGCTGCGTCTCCTCGTCGCTGATGCGGATGTCGAGATACCGGTCGATACCATTGTGGTTGACGATTGACGGCAGGCTCAGCGCCACATCCGTGATGCCATACTGGCCGGTCAGCACGCTCGAAACCGTCAGCACGGAGTTCTCGTCGCCGGAAATTGCGCCCACGATACGGGTGGCAGCCTGCGCAACGCCGTAGAACGTGGAACCCTTCATCTTGATGATCTCCGCGCCGCCGTCGCGCGTCTGTTCAAACATCACCTGACGGTTGATATTCTGGCAGCGCTTCGGGCAGTCTTCGCAGTATTCATCGAAGGGCTTGGACGCGATGGAAGCGCGGCTCCATACCGGCACTTCGCTGTCGCCGTGCTCACCGATGATGTACGCGTGCACGTTGCGCACGTCCACCTGGCAGTGCTGGCTTAAGAGGTAGCGGAAACGCCCCGTGTCGAGCGTCGTGCCGGAGCCGATGACGCGCCCGGGCCGCAGGCCGCTTTCCTTCTGTACGAGGTACGTCAGCACGTCCACCGGGTTTGAGATGACGACGATCAGCGGGTTGGAAGCGTATTTCATAATGCGGGCCACGATGTCGCGCGTAACGGCGACGTTGGTGCGCGCGAGGTCGATACGCGTCTGTCCGGGCTGACGGCCGATGCCCGCCGAAATGACGATGACGTCGGCGTCGGCGCAGTCGTCAAAATCCCCGTCGCGAATCAGAACCTGCTTGAAATACGCGATGCCGTGGCTCATGTCCAGCGCTTCGCCGCGCGCGCGATTCCGGTCGACATCCACCAGTACGATTTCCGACGTCAGGTTGTTCATCATGATCGTGTAAGCAACGGTAGAACCTACCTTGCCCGCACCGACCACGACCACCTTGCTCTTCTTTGTTGCCGTATTCATTTTCGTAGACCTTTCCAACGATTAAAATTTATATATAATTTTCATATATATTTTTGCGATTTGTGTTGAATTATAATACAGCCGAAGAGACGATTGAAAGTGCGATTTCGTTATACGGGGTATAACATAAACTTATAGGAAGAACCTTCCGCATTACGATTCCTGAGATTGCTCTGAATGCGTCCAAACAAACCGCCCGCTGGCCCGCCAGTCAATCTGGCGCTCCGCCGCTCGTTTTCGCTCTTGTTTTCGTGCGTTTAGCCGGTTGTATGGGATAACAGGAATGTATTATATGGATTTGAAGCGATAATAAAACATATTATAAGGAAAAAATAAATCTTATACCATCAAAAGGGGCGGATCATCCGCCCCTCAAAAACGCGTCTTTCAGTCAAAAAGGCTCAATTGGCTGCTCTTGACCATGCCTTTAAGGCACCCGTACTCCTCCAGCTTACCGATGACCGCGCTCGATATTCCGGCGCGTTTTTTCAGTTCCTCCACGGAGACAAATTCGCCCTGCTGCCGCGCCTGCACGATGCCTTTCGCAGCCGATGCACCCGTGCCGCCCATCGCGGTGAACGGCAGCCGGATGCCCTGCTCCTCGATCACGCAGCGCGTCGCGTCGCTCTTGTAGAGGTCGCACGGCAGAAAGTCGATGCCGCGCTCGATCATCTCCAGCGCCACTTCGAGAATTGTCACCTGGCCCGCCTCGATGGCGGTCGCCGCTTTGCCCTTGGCCTCGATGGCGGCGAGCCGCATGCGCACCGTCTCTGCGGAATGCAGGTACTGTGCGTCAAGGTTATCGGCGCGCACCGAGAAATACGTGGCGTAGAACGCGCGCGGATGGTGCACCTTGAAGTACGCGATGCGCAGCGACATCATGACATACGCTACGGAATGCGCGCGCGGGAACATGTATTTGATCTTCTTGCACGAGTCGATGAACCATTCCGGTACGCTTGCCTCGCGCATGGCGTTTTCCCAGTCCTCCTTGAGGCCCTTGCCTTTGCGGACGGACTCCATGATGAAGAACGACATGCGCGCGTCCATGCCTTTGGATACGAGATAGTTCATGATGTCGTCACGCGTACAGATGACCTGCCGCAGGTTCGCCGTGCCGTTCTGGATGAGGTCGTGCGCGTTGTTGAGCCATACGTCCGTGCCGTGCGAGAGGCCCGCGATACGCACGAGCTCGCCGATGGTGGTGGGCTGCGTCTCCACGAGAATCTGCCGAACGAACTTCGTGCCGAACTCGGGAATGCCGATGCTGCCGACCTCGGTGCCGAGTATCTGATCCGGCGTTAAATGCAGCGCCTTCAGCGACGAGAACAGCGACAGCGTGTCCGGGTCGTTGATCGGCACCTCCTTGGGGTCGATTCCCGTCAGCTCCTGCAGCATGTGCAGCGCGGTCGGGTCGTCGTGGCCGAGTATATCGAGCTTAATGAGCCGGTCGTGCAGCGAGTTGAAGTTGTAGTGCGTCGTGACGCTGCCCGAGTCCTCGTCGTTCGCGGGGTACTGGATGGGCGTGAACTCGTGGATATCGCGCTCCTTGGGCAATATGACGAGGCCGCCCGGGTGCTGGCCCGTAGTGCGCTTCGTGCCCGATACGCCCTTGGTCAGCCGGTCAATCTCGGCGCGGCTCGCGACAATGCCGCGCTCCTGCAAGTAGCTCTTCACGAAGCCGTAGGCCGTCTGCTCCTTCACGCTGCTGATCGTGCCCGCGCGGAACACGTGGTCGTGGCCGAAAAAGTCCAAAATAAATTCGTGCGCCCTCGGCTGGTAATCGCCGGAGAAGTTGAGGTCGATATCCGGCACCTTATCCGCATCGATGCCGAGGAATGTCGCGAACGGAATGCCGTAGCCATCGCGCCGATAAGCCGTACCGCACATTGGGCAGTCCTTCGCTGGCAGGTCCGGCCCGGTCGCATATTCTTCGGTATCCACGTTAAAGTCGCTGTGTTTGCAGTTGGGGCAGACGTAGTGCGGCGGCAGACCGTTGACCTCCGTGATGCCCGCCATCGTCGCGGCGAGCGAGGAGCCGACCGAACCACGCGAGCCCACGAGGTAGCCGTCGCCCAGCGAATGGCTCACGAGTTCGTAGGCGATATAGTACAGCACATCGTAGCCGTGCTTGATGATGTTGCCAAGCTCCTGGTCGAGGCGCTCCTGCACGATCTCCGGCAGCGGGTCGCCATACATTTCCCGCGCGGTATCCCAGCACATTTTGGAGAGCTTCTCCGCCGAGTCTTCGATCGTCGGCATCGCGGTATCGTCGGGCAGCAACTGTATCTTTTCAATCTGCGCCGCGATGCTGCGCGGCACCTCGATGACGATCTCCTTCGCCTTCTCGTCACCGAGGTACTTGAACTCCGCGAGCATCTCCGCGGTTGTGCGGAAATAGAGCGGTGCCTGATTGTCGGCGTCGGTAAAGCCCTGTCCGTGCATCAGGATGCGCCGGAAGTATTCGTCCTGCGGCTCCAGAAAATGCACGTCGCACGTTGCGGCAACGGGCTTGCCCGTTGCCTCGCCGAGGCGGATGACGCGCCGCGTGATGTCGCGCACGTCCTCGATACCGCGCAAGCGTCCCTCGCGCACCATGAACATGTTGTTGCCGTCGGGCTGCACCTCAAGGTAGTCGTAGAAATCCGTGATGTGCTTGAGTTCCCCGTCGGACGCGTAGCGCAGGATGGCCTGAATCAGTTCGCCCTGCTCGCACGCGCTGCCGAGTATCAGCCCTTCACGGTGCGAAATCAGCAAAGACTTTAACACACGCGGACGGCGGTAGAAATGGTGCATATGCGAATCGCTGACGAGCTCGTACAGGTTACGCAGCCCCGCAGCGTTTTTGCACAGTAGAATGGCGTGGTACACGGGCAGCGTCTTCTCATCGACCGAGGGCACATGTCCTGTCGTTTCTTTCGCGGAATCCATGCAGATCTTCATGAGCTTCGCGGTCGCTTCGGCGTCGTCCAGCGCGCGGTGGTGCCGGAACTCGATGCCAAAATCCGCCGCGAACTTGCCGAGGCTGTAGCTGCGGTGGCCAGGCATGATGCGTTTAAACAGCCACAGCGTATCGAGGCACGGGTTTGGAAAGCTGATGCCGTAGTCGTCGCCATGGGTGTAGATGAAGCTTAAATCGAACGAGGCGTTATGCGCGGCCAGATGCGTATCCCCCGCGAACGCCTGAAACATCGCGAGCGCCGTGCCCATGTCGGGCGCGTCCTTGACCATCGCGTCGGTGATGCCGGTTTTCGCGGTGATCTCCGCACTGATGGGCTGGCCGGGGTTGACGAACGTGCAGAACGTATCGACGATCTCACCATGCTTTAAGCGCACCGCGCCAATCTCGGTGATACCGCATTTGCGCGGGTTGAGGCCCGTCGTCTCCAAATCGAACACGACGTATTCGTCCGCGAACTCCTCGCGGTAGGTTTCGCCTGTATCATCGATGAGGTAGGCTTCCATGCCGTAGATGACCTTGATGCCGCTCTTCTTGGACGCGTCGAACGCGCGCGGGAACGCCTGCACCACGCCGTGGTCGGTAATCGCCACCGCCTCGTGGCCGAATTCCGCCGCACGTTTTACCACGTCGGCCTCGTCTGCCATGCCGTCGAGCGCGCTCATGTTGGTGTGCATGTGCAGCTCGACGCGTTTGACCTCCGCCTCGTCCTTGCGTTTTGCGGCCTTGGTTTCCTCGATGTATTTGACGGAGATGACCACCTCGCGCGAGTATGCGTCGTAGGCCGCCGTGCCAATCACGTATACCGCGGGCGCGGAGGTAAGCCGCTGCTTGATCTCCTCGCACTTGTCGCGCGGCACGAACGCCTTGCACGTGATCGTGGAGGAAAGGTCGGTGACGCCGAACACCACGATGGACTTCTGCCCGCGCGCCTCGTTTTTGATATCAAATGATTTGACGTCGATCACGCCACCGGTGATCGCGCACAGGCCGGTCGTCTCCCCGATGTCGCGCACGGCGGTCAGCTCGCACGGTATCTTCTTGCCGTGGATCAGATTGGTTGGTACGGGTTTTTCCGCTTCCTTTTTGTCGGTGGGCTTCTTTTCGGCTGACTTCGCGGCAGGCTTCGGCACTTCCTGCTTTTTGGGCGCGGGCGCCATCACCTTAGGCGCGTCCTCCCACGGCGGGATATCGTCCGCAGACATCGCTGCCTCCGGCGCATCCGCAGCCTTTTCCGGCGCGGGCGCGGTGGATTCCTTACGCTGCCGCGGTGCCTTTTTCGCGTCCGCCGTGGTCTTCACCACCAGCTCCATCCCGAAGCAGCGTTTGAAGTAACCGCTGATATACTGGGCGAGGCCGGATTCCGCAAACAGATCGCGTCCGAACGGCTCCGCGAAATCGATGCGCAACAGACTGCCCTCGACGGCGAACTCCGCGCGCTGCAAAAACGGCGCAAGCGCCCTGTCCTTCGCGCACAGCAGCTCCCGCGCATGGTCGGCAAGCTTTTCGGGAGAAATTTGCTCCGCGCCGTGATACGCGATCACCGGATACGCGCTTTCACCCAGCGCCCCGCGTACAAAACGCTCGATCTCGAGATACACCTGTACAGGCAGCGGCTCGCTCTCAAACCGCGCCAAATACTCCTTGCGCTTGGTGTCGTGCTGGATCTTGATAAAGCGCAGCTCCAGCCGCTCGTCGATCTTCACGCTGTCTTTCAACGCGGAAAAAAAGTCTCCCTGCTTCAAAGCGTTCTCCTCTTATCATGCAAACAACAAAACGCGCAATTTTCTCTGCTCCTTTTTAAAGGAACGGTCAAAGTACCCCGGCGGTTGCTTGCCAACCTTTCGGGAAGTTGCGGATTCCGTTAAAAGTTCTCTTTGATATATCTTGCGAATTGCTCGAATATTTCTTCTTCAGTGCCGGTGCGGACAAGCTTCCCTCCGGCAAACAGCGCGGCCTTGCCCGCGCCTCCGCCCGCGATGCCGATGTCGGCGTGCTTCGCCTCGCCCGGCCCGTTCACGATACAGCCCATCACCGCCGCGACGACCGGCTTGTCCATCTCGATCAGCAGCGACTCCACCCGGCGCGCCAGTGCGGCCACGTCGATGCCCGTGCGCGCGCATGTGGGGCAGCTGATGACCTCCGGATAGAACGTGCGCACGCCGCACGCCTGCAGGATGCGCCTTGCCGCGCCCACCTCCTGCACCGGATCGCCCGTGATAGAAACGCGCACCGTATCGCCGATGCCATCCAGCAGCAGCGCGCCCAGCCCCGCCGCAGATTTGATGATGGCGTTCTCATACGTGCCCGCCTCGGTGATGCCGATATGCAGCGGCGCGTCACACTCCGCGGCGAACAGCCGGTTCGCCTCTACGCAGACCGGCACGCTCGATGCCTTGATCGAAACCACCACGCGCTCAAAGCCCATGGCGTATACGCGCTGCGTCCAGTTCAGCGCGCTCTTCGCGAGCGCCTCCGGCGTAGGCCCGCCGTACTCCTCGATCAGTTCCTGCTCGAGCGAGCCGGAGTTGACACCGACGCGCAGTGCAGCGTCGTTCTGCTTTGCGCAGTCCACCACGCGCTTTAAGGAGCCGCGCAGGTTGCCCGGATTGATGCGCACCTTGTCCGCGCCATTTTCCATCGCGAGCACGGCCAGCTCCGCGTCAAAATGCACGTCCGCGATGAGCGGTACGTGCATCGTCTGTTTGATCTCTTTAAAAGCGGGAGCGCACTCTTTGGCATAGAACGCGCAGCGCACCGCCTCGCAGCCCGCGGCTTCCAGCGCGGCGATCTGCGCCGCCGTTGTCTCTGCGTCCGCAGTATCGGTGTTGGTCATGGACTGAATCAGCACGGGGCTGTCTGCGCCGATGGTTATACCCCCGAATGAAACGCGTCTTGTCTCGGCTTTCACCATATCAGCTGCCTATAAGCGTTCTGATATCGTTGAATACCAAAAACACGATGAAGAGCATCAGCGCCGCGAAACCAATGAAGTGAATCATACCCTCCACATTCCGGGGCACCGGCTTTTTGAATATCTTTTCGATGGCGATAAACACCAGCCTGCCGCCGTCCAGCGCGGGGAGAGGAAGCAGGTTCATGACCGCGAGGCTCGCGCTGATGGCGACGCCCAGCCGCAGCACATTTTCAAGGCTGCTCCGAAGCGCCTGTCCTAGGTACGATACGATAATGACGATGCTGCCCGCGTTCTCGGTATGTCCCGCGAACAGGCCGAGCAAGGCAAATATCGTTTCGCGCACGAGCAGATACATCCATTTGAAGGAAAGCCCGAACGCCTCCGGTATCGAATACGTAACGCGCTCCGAGCCGATATATATTCCGATGTTTTTATCCGGTTGAATATTGCCCTGGGGATCGGTCAGATTCGGTTCATAAGGCACATTGAGCGACAGCACCTCGTCGCCGCGCTTCACTGTGATCGGCATGGATACGCCGTCGGACGCTCGCTTCGACGCGTCGACTTCCATGATAAAGTCCATTTTGACGCCGTTCATCTCGAGGATGACGTCACCGTCCTTGAGCCCAGCGGCCTCGGCGGGGCTTCCTGCCCATACCTGGCCGACGGTCGGCACATAGTCGCCAAACGCGCACAGCGTAACGACCACGAGAAGAAACGCAAACAGGATGTTGTAAATCGGGCCTGCCGCAATGGTCAGCGCGCGTCGGCCTGCGGGCTGATTATTGAAGGCCATCGCCTCGTCGCTGTCTTCGTCCTCTCCGTAAAACTTCGTGAAGCCTCCGACCGGCAGCCAGCGGACGGAATATTTGATGCCGTTTTTAACCCAGCTTTTAATCTTGGGGCCAAAACCAACGGCAAATTCAACGATTTTAATTTTGCATGCGCGGCCTATGCTGTAGTGGCCCAGCTCATGCACCATGATAATGATACCGATGATCAGTATCGCGCCGATGATGCTGAGAATCGTGACAAAAATATCCAAGCTCACGCCTCCTTTTTTATCATTATATCATAAGCGCTTTGCCAAAATACGTACAATATTAAAAATGGTTGTAAACATATTCTTTCACCTGGTGATCGGTATTATAGATTTCGATCAGGGTTTCGCCCGGAAGATCGGCAAATTTGTCCATTGCGCGCGCCACGGTCTTCTCGATATCGCCGAAACGGATACGCTTTTCGAGGAATAATTCCACCGCCGCTTCGTTGGCTGCGTTCATGATCAGTGGCATTGCGCCGCCCGCAGCGATCGCGTCCATCGCGTGCCTGAGACACGGAAACTTCTCGAGGTTGGGCGCTTCAAACGTCAAATTCTTGAGCGAGTAGAAGTCGAGATGCCCCACGACACTGTCCAGGCGCTCGGGATGTCCGAACGCATATTGGATGGGCTGGCGCATATCGGTCGGCCCCATCTGTGCGATCACCGCGCCGTCGTTGTACTCGATCATGGAATGGATGATGCTCTGCCGGTGTACGACGACCTCGATCTTTTTGGGGTCCACATCAAACAGCCAGCGCGACTCGATGATTTCGAGCCCTTTGTTCATGTAGGTTGCGCAGTCCACGGTAATCTTTCTGCCCATGCGCCAGTTGGGATGCCGCAGCGCCTGCTCCACCGTCGCCTGCTCGATCTGCTCCTTGGTCCAGTCGATAAACGGCCCGCCCGACGCGGTCAGCAGAATACGGGAAAGCCCGCGCGTATCTGTGCCCCCAAGGCACTGGTAAATCGCGCACAATTCACTGTCCACCGGGAAGAGTTCGGATTTGCTGTGTTTTAACTTTTCACGAACGAGATGCCCGCCGCATACGAGCGATTCCTTGTTGGCCAGCGCGACATTGATATCCCGATCGAGGCACTCAATGAGCGGCGGCAGCCCCGCGATACCCACCACCGCGATCAGCACGATATCCGGGGCGTCAAAGCTGCACGATTCCAGCAATCCTTTGATGCCATATCCCACCGTAGTCCCCTTCGGCAGCGTCTTCTCGAACTCGGCATCCCCGCTGCAGCCCGTAAGGCCCAGGTAACGGACGCCGAATTTCTTTGCCAGCTCCGCGAGTTCGGCACTGCTCCCGTGCGCCGTCATTGCCGTCACACAGAAGTGCTCCGGGTTCTTCTCAATGATGTCAAGCGCCTGCCGCCCGATGGAGCCGGTCGCGCCGAGTATCGCTATTTTCTTCATCTGTCTCCTTTAATGGATAAACACATAATAAAAGGCGCATACGATCGGGCTGATGAATATTACGCTGTCGAGCCGGTCCATTGCTCCGCCGTGCGCACCCATGATATTTCCGTAATCCTTCACTTTAAACTGTCGCTTGATAATCGAAGCGGTCAGGTCGCCCACCTGCGAAAGCACGCTAAGCGTCAGCCCGAGGATCGCGTACAGATATACCGGCACCGCTTGTTCCCGCAGAAAGAACCGCTGGAACAGGATGCCCGTCAGCAGCACGCCGAGTCCGCCGAACACCGCACCGATGATTGCGCCCTCCACCGTCTTCTTGGGGCTGATCTCCGGCGCAAGCTTGTGCTTGCCGAAGAGCGAGCCGCCGAAATACGCAAACGTATCCGTCAGCGCCGCACCCACAAATGCGAGCAGGAACATAAAACGCGAGGCCATCGCATTCGGGATGCAGATGATCGCGATCAGAAACGCGAAAAACAGCCCCGGATAGATCAGCGCATATACCGTGCGGATGCCGTCCTCCGCGCTGCGCCCGGTCAGCACCAGTATCAAAAATATCGCCATCACCGCGAGCACGAGCATGGACGCGAGCGCCCAGAATCCGCCGCCGAACCGCCACCAGCCCACCACGTACTCATAGATGGGCCACGTCAGCGCCGCAAATAGAAACCCCACCGACTTCACCGGTTTGCTGCCGTCCGCACCCAGCACACGAAGCATCTCGTACATGCAGAGCACGCCCACCAGCGAAACCGCGATCCGCGCGAACAAGCCATGAAACCACAGCACACAGAACAAAAGCCCCAGCGCGGGAATCGCAATCAATATTCTTTTGCCCAAAACTTGTCCTTTCTATTACACCCCGCCGAAGCGCCGGTCCCGCGCGGCAAACGCGGCAAGCGCCTTGGCATATTGTACTTCGTCAAAGTCGGGCCAGAGCGTGTCGGTAAAGTAAAGCTCCGCATAAGCGAGCTGATACAGGAGCAGGTTGCTGATGCGCGCCTCTCCGCTCGTACGGATCATCAGGTCCGGGTCGGGCTGCCCCGCTGTCTCAAGCAGCGAGGAGATATACGCCTCGTCCACTTCCTCCGCGTTTCTGCGTTCTCCCAGCGCCTTTTTGAAGGCTGAGACGATCTCCTGCCGTCCGCCGTAATTGACCGCCATATTGACGGTAAGCCCGGTGTTTCCGGCCGTCGTCTTTTTGGCGCGTTCGATCTCGTTGCGCACCTCGGTGGGCAGCTTTGATAGGTCGCCCAGCGTCATAATGCGCACATTTTTCTCGTGCAGTTCGGCGAGTTCCTTACGCAGGTATTCGAGCAGCAGACCCATCAGCGTGCTCACCTCGTCCGCAGGGCGTTTCCAGTTTTCCGTGGAAAAGGCATACAGCGTCAGGTATTTGAGGCCGATGTCGCTGCTCATGCGAATGATCGTGCGCACACGTTCCACGCCTGCGCGGTGTCCCGCGCCGCGCGGCAGCAGCCTGCGCTGCGCCCAGCGTCCGTTTCCGTCCATAATGACCGCAACATGCTGCGGCAAGCGTTCCTTGTTGATGCTCGCGTACACGTCGTCGATTTTGCTTTTACGCCTGCCAACCGGCAGGCCGGTGAGTCTGCCCAACCGTCCCGGCTCCTTATACCCTGATCTTGAAATGCGCCACCGTGATCTCGATGTTATTGTTGCCCAACTCGCGTACGCGTATAACCCGGGCGCTGTCCGCGCCATTAACGCCGCGCGGCGAAGCGGTTTGCTCGCGCCGCACCGCAAAGCCTGCGTCGGTCAGCAGCCGCTGCGCCTCGTCGGCTTCCATCCCGATCACTTGGAGGTTCATACCTCCATAATTTCCTTTTCCTTGTCCTTCACGATGACGTCGATCTTTTTAATAAAATCATCGGTCGCCGTCTGCACACGCTTCTCGAGATCGTCGTAATCGTCCTCGGTGATCTCGCTGTTTTTCTTGCTTTTTTTAAATGCTTCGTTCGCGTCGCGGCGGATGGAGCGGATGGCTACCTTGCTCTCCTCGCCCTTCTTGTGGATCGTCTTGGCAAGCTCCTGCCTGCGTTCCTGCGTCAGCTCGGGCAGCACGAGACGGATCACTTTGCCGTCGTTGCTCGGGTTGATGCCAATATCGCTCTTCTGGATAGCTTTCTCGACCGCCCCAAGCGCCTTCTGATCCCAAACCGAGATCATCAGTACGCGCGGCTCCGGCGCGGAGATGTTGCCGATCTGCGCGATGGGTGTGGGCGTGCCGTAGTAATCGACGAGTATGCCGTCGAGCAGCTGCGGGTTCGCGCGGCCCGCGCGTACATGCGTCAGCTCCTTTTTCAGCGCGGCGATCGTTTTTTCCATCTTGGCTTTTGCGCTGTCCAGCGCCTCATGAGAAATTTGCATGATTAACCTCCCGACGTTATTATAATTTGTTATGAATCATCGTACCGATTTTTTCGCCACAGACGACCCTTTTAATGCCGTCCGGCTCTTCAAGCCCGAAGCACGCGATGGGAATCTTATTGTCCATGCACAGCGATACCGCCGTGGTGTCCATCACGCCGAGGCCCTGGTTGATCACATCGATGTAGCTGATAAAGTCGTACTTTTTGGCGCTCGGGTTTTTCTTCGGGTCGCTGTCATAAACGCCGTCCACGTTCTTAGCCAGCAGTATGAGGTCCGCCTCGATTTCCGCCGCGCGCAGCGCCGCTGCCGTATCGGTCGAGAAATACGGGTTACCCGTGCCGCACGCGAATATCACGACGCGGCCCTTTTCGAGGTGGCGCATCGCACGCAGCCGGATGTACGGCTCCGCGATGGAACGCATCTCGATCGCGGTCATCACGCGCGTCTGCATCTCCTTATTTTCCAGCGCGTCCCGCATCGCGAGCGCGTTGATTACGGTCGCCAGCATGCCCATGTGGTCGGCCGTCGTGCGGTCCATACCGATGCCGCTGCGCCCGCGCCATATGTTGCCGCCGCCCACGATGATCCCGATCTGCACGCCCATGCGCGCGACCTCGATCACCTGATCGGCCACGCGGTTCAGCACATCGAAATCGAATACCGTACCGTCCCCGGACAGTGCCTCCCCGCTGATTTTGAGTATAATCCGTTTAAACTTAGGCTTCATAGGCATCCTTTCTTTTTCGCCGCCAATCTCACTGCGTTCGCTTGACGGCGAGATGATATGTGCGTACCCCATCTCTCCGTTGCCTTTCTCCAAGGCGGCTTGTTCGAAAGGCATGATTCTTTTGGTTATTCCTTCGGGTGTTTGTTCAACCGCCCGATGTTTCCACAGTTGCAGCACTCTCATCGCACCTGTAGGGGCGGGCCCCTGTGCCCGCCCGCTGGGCATATACAACACTTCGGCGTTTATCGCGTCCCTTGGGGGCAAATCAACCTTCCAACCCAGTTCGGGCATTCGACGCAATTCTTAAAAGTGGAGTATCTTTGCAGGGTGTCACACCCTTCCGTCCGCGCGTCGGATCGCTGATCCGCCGCACGGCCACCTCCCCTCGCAGGGGAGGCTTTTACCGTATCCGGATACCCCGTTTTTAAAAAGGGAGAGCGCGCTTGTCACTCTCCCATAAGCCCTGCTTATTTGCCCATCTGACTTGCGACTTCTTCAGCGAAATTGTCTTCCCGCTTCTGGAGCCCTTCGCCCATCTCGTAGCGGACAAACCGCTTGATCTCAATCTTGCCGCCCAGCTCCGCGCTCTTTTCCGCGGTGAGCTTCTTGATCGATTTCTCAGGATCCTTCACGAAAGCCTGATCCACGAGGCAGAAGTCCTTGTAGTACTTCTGGATGCGTCCCTCGACCATCTTTTCGATGATCTTCTCCGGTTTGCCTTCGTTCAGGGCCTGCACGCGCAGAATCTCTTTTTCCTGATCGAGCACGCTCTGCGGAACCTGCGTGGAGTCGAGGTAAAGCGGGTTCGCCGCCGCAATCTGCATCGCGACGTCGCGCACATACGCCTTAAACGCCGCATTGCCCGCGATGTCCGCGTTTTCACAAGCGACTTCGATCAGCACGCCGATCTTGCCGCCCATGTGGATGTAGCTCTCTACAACGCCGGTGCCCGCAAGCGCATAGCGCGTGAAACGACGGATATCCAGCTTCTCGCCAATCTCCGCAACCTTTTCATTGACCAGCGTAGCGACCGTCTTGCTCTCGTCAGCCGCATACGACTGCGCGAGCAGCGCGTCCACATCCGCCGGGTTCTTCGCCCAGATGTGCTTTGCAACATCCTGCACGAGGCCCTTGAAAACATCCGTCTTGCCAACGAAGTCGGTCTCGCAGTTAACTTCCACGAGCACGCCGCCTTCCGCGGTCAGCAGGCTGTCCACGATGCCTTCCGCCGCGATACGGCCCGCTTTTTTCGCCGCCGAAGCAAGGCCCTTTTCTCTTAATATAACGATGGCCTTCTCCATGTCGCCGTCCGAATCGGTCAGCGCCTTTTTGCAGTCCATCATGCCAGCGCCGGTCTTATCGCGCAGCGCTTTTACATCATTCGCCGAAATCATATATCTTACTCTCCTTGAAAGTTATTCTTGCGCTCCGGTCTCCTCAGCTGTATCGAGATTGAACAGCTCCTCGCCCGCTTCTTCCTCAGCCGGAACCGCAGACGGCGCGTCGACATCGGTCAGCTGCTCACCCTGTTTGGCTTCCAGCACCGCGTCGGCCATCTTGGCTGCCAGCAGTTTGACGGCGCGGATCGCGTCGTTGTTGCCCGGGATTACGCAATCGACTTCGTCGGGATCGCAGTTGGTGTCCACGATACCCACGATCGGAATACCGAGGCTTCTTGCTTCAAGGATCGCGATGTGTTCCTTGCGCGGGTCTACGACAAACAGTACGCCCGGCAGCTCACGCATGTCGCGGATACCACCCAGGTTCTTGTTGAGCTTCTCGTACTCGTGCTTTAACTTGATGACTTCCTTCTTGGGAAGCAGCGCGAACTCGCCGGTCTCCTCCATCTTCTCGATCTTCTCGAGACGGCGGATACGGCTGCGGATCGTTTTGAAGTTGGTGAGCATGCCGCCCAGCCAGCGCTGGCTGACGAAATACATGCCGCAGCGTTTTGCTTCCTGCTCGATCGACTCCTGTGCCTGCTTCTTCGTGCCGACAAACAGCACGGTCTTGCCTTCCATCACCGCGTCGCGCACAAAGAAATAAGCCTGCTCCACCATCTTGACCGTTTTCTGCAGGTCGATGATGTAGATGCCGTTGCGCTCCGTGAAGATGTACTTCTTCATCTTGGGGTTCCAGCGTCTGGTCTGGTGCCCGAAATGGACGCCCGCTTCCAAAAGCTGCTTCATTGAAATGACTGCCATATTTTCCTCCTCGTTATTATCCTCCCGGTCGCGTCGTTTTTATGCGGAACCCGATTACTCGGGCACGGCCGCATGAATCAGCGCCGGTGTGACATACATGCAAGATTATAGCACAGCGTTTTTTGAGAAGTCAACAACCTCTTATCTGATCGTTATGCTTTCCGCTGTGCTTTTTTCAGTTCGTCTCACTTTCGATTACGTCACGGATGGTGCAGTAGCGGCTGCCGCTCAAACGGCCGAGCGCATCTAGCTTGGCGCAATCCACTTCGCGCTCGTTTTTGAGCAGGCCGTCCTCAAAATGTGCAAGCCGCACACGCCCCAGCACGAGGTTGCCCGCGCACGCACCTTCACCCACACAGACAATCTGCTCGAGTGTACATTCAAACGCAATCTTCGCTTCCTCAATCCTGTAAGGCTTCACTGTTTTCGAGGGCACGAGATGGATGCCGCCGACCGCCTGCGCGTCGGTTCCGTACGGAATCGGCTTCGCGGTTTCCTCCATGCTGTGAAGCAGTTCGACCGATACGATATGAATCACAAATTCGCCCATCTGCCGGATGTTGACGAGGGTGTCCTTCTCCGTGCCGTCGGTGCGGTTCATCACCGAAAACA
>JAEWCC010000050.1 GCA_023390815.1 Bacillota bacterium | reverse complement strand
CCCTTCTCAAACTGCGGGCACCAGCCCGTCAGATACCAGCCGTTGGCGACGTTGAGCTCGTCATAATAGATCAGCGCTGCGTCCAGCTTCTTTTCCGCCAGGATACCGCGTATCTTTTCGATCCGCGTGTCCGTTTCTTTCCGGTTGTAGTACGACATGGTTTTGCTCCTTTGCGTGATATAGAAATAGGGATTATCATTTGGGATTTCTGCAAACGTTTGCAGGATATCGACTCCGATACGGTCTTCTTACATTGTCATTATACAAATGAATTACCGGCGAATGATGCTGCAGCTGTTGTTGACCTGAAGTATCGGATCGAGCATGATCCGCTGCGGAACATAAATGTTGCTGTGTTCCGTGTCCTGAATGGCATTGATGCGCGAGATGAGCAGTTCGGCCACCATGCGGCCGATTGCGTCTTCGGGTTGCAATATGGTCGTGATTTTAGGCTGAATGAGCATCGTCTTGTCTGTAAAGTCGAAACCCATGAGCGAGATATCGTCCGGGATTTTGAGGCCCTTTTCATTGAGCGCTGCGATTGCGCCGCAGGTCATTTTGAACGACCCGACAAAAACGGCGGTGAACGGCGCGTTCTCCCGGTTTTCCAGCAGCTCCATCATGTCGGAGTAGCCGGCGTCTTCCTTGTAGTTGCCGTATTTAATGAGCTCCGGCTGAACAGGCAGGCCGAAACGTGTCAGCGCTTCATTGTAGCCTTCCAGACGTTCAAGTCCGGTCGTCTCATGTTTGGAGCCCGTAATGATGGCAATATTGCGGTGTCCGCAGCTGAGCAGATGGCTGACCGCCATGTAGCCCGCGCGTCTGTTATCGATCAGAACGCAATCGTAGCCATAGTCGAGATTAGGCAGGTTGTCAATGTACACCACCGGCACATTATTCTCTTTGTAGAGATGCAGCGCCTTATGTTCAGTCGAGACGGTTGCGAGTACAAGCCCGTCGATACGCTTTTCAAACAGCAGTCTCAGGTACTTTTCCTCGGTCTCCGGCAGTTCATTGCTGTCCGAGAGAATCATGGAATAGCCGTTCTGTGAAGCGACGCGGTCGATCCCCTTGACTACGGTGGTAAAGTAATCGCTGATATCGGGAACAATCACGCCAATCGTATGGGTAGACCGCTTTTTAAGCGAACGCGCTACCTGATTGGGCATGTACTGGTGCCGGGCTAATGCTTTTTTTACCAATTTCTCTGTGGATGGCGATACGTTATGCTTCCCGTTCGCAACTCTGGAGACGGTGGAAACGGAAACGCCCAGCTCATCCGCAATATCCTTGAGTCTGTTTGCCATACGGCACCGCTTTCACGTGATCTTCATTGATAACGTTTGCACGTTGGAACTATTGTATCGCCCCCCTATAGATTTGTCAACTGTCTCTTTTCATTGAATCTACGCACCGGATTATACTTTTTGTCAATATTAGATGGAATTTTGCTGATATGCTGCGTATTATTATAATAATAGTCTTGCATGCATATGACTACATGGCTATAATATGCGCGAAGGGAAGTATATATGCAATGAAAATATATGATGGTATTCATATCATCGCCAGCGGAGATGCCGGTTATGCCCTCAGCAACGCTTACGATTGCACGGTTTACCTGATTGGATACGGTCACGAACTGGCGCTCATCGATACCGGTGCGGCGGTAAACCCGGATGAATTGATGCAAAGCATCAAAGCGGAAGGCTTTGACCCGGCCGATATACGATACGCGATGCTCACACACGGCCATGCCGACCATTCGGGCGGCGCATACTTCCTGCACAAGCACTGCGGTACCGAAATATTGGCGACCGGCCTCACCGCAAAATTCGTATCTGAAGGCGACGAGTACGCGATTTCGCTGCGGCAGGCAAAGCAAGCCGGAGCTTACCCGGCGGACTATGCTTTTTATGCCTGCCCCGTTACGCCCGTATCCGACGGCACCGTGCTGCAGGCAGGCGGTTTCAGCCTGCGGCTTATCGAAACGCCGGGTCATGCGGACGGCCACGCATGCTATCTGATGGAGCACGGCGGCAAGCGCATGCTGTTTTCGGGCGATCTCGTTTTCTGGGGCGGCAAGATCATCCTCCAGCAGATTGAAGACTGCCGGATTCCCGAATATGCCGCCAGCATGGAGCGCGTACGCGCGCTTCATATCGACTCCCTGCTGCCCGCGCATCTAAATTTCCTGCTGAATCGCGGATATGTACCCATAGAAAAAGCCTGCACGGTTTTCGCAGGCCTTGGAATCCCTCAGAATATTTAAGTTAACCGTGAAAGCGGCGGCATAAATCCATGTATATGCCTGCGGCAGCCTCCACTTGTGCAATATCCACATGTTCGTTGTCGGAATGCGCATTCTTTATATCGCCCGGGCCCAGCACGACAGCGGGTATGCCCGCGCGCGAAAACTTTGTCGCGTCGCAGCAATACCCCACGCCATCTATCGCGCTCTCCCCCGTCACCCGTTGACATGCCGCCAGCGCGCATTGAACAACAGGACAATTCTCGGGCGTGTCCATGGCGTAATCCGTCAGCACGGGTTCCCCGATCACAGCGTCCAATCCCGGACGCTTTTTGTTTACCCCGTCGATAACCTCCCGAATCTCGGCGGATACCGAGGCGTAGTCTTCTCCCGGCAGCGTACGCCGGTCGATCTCAATTTCACAGCGGTCGGGGATGATATTGACGATCACGCCGCCTTCGATGCGCCCCACGCTGAGCGTAGGGCTGCCGAGCAACGGGTGCTGCCTTTTGCTGAGTATCGGAATCAATTCTTCTTCGAGCGCCTGCAGGATGGCGGCTATATCATAAATGGCGTTCCGTCCATCCCATGGGCGCGCGCTGTGACCAGCTTTGCCATTCGTTGTGACAGAGAAACGCACGACGCCTTTACATGCGGTAACAACGCGAAGACTGGTCGGCTCTCCGACAACCGTGGAATGCACGCGTAGCCCACTTTCCAGCAAGCGGGTGACGCCGTGATACCGGTATTCCTCATCAATGACTGCCGCAAGATAGATATCCGTCGGCGATGTCACGCCGCTTTGTTTCAGCTCCGCCAGCGCGAACAGCATGGCAGCCAGACTCGCCTTGGCGTCACAGCTGCCCCGGCCATAAAGCCTGCCCTCCCGGATGGCCGGATCAAACGGCGGTATGCGCATACCCATTGCGGAAACAGTATCCATATGCGTCTCGAGGCACAGGCCCGCCCGGCTTTTTCCGGGCAAAAAAGCGATGAGGTTGCGCCTGCCCGGCAGAACTTCGTCCGTGCGATATTCAATGCCAACTGTTTGAAGATAACCCGCAATGAAGTCCGCTACCCCGGCTTCACCGGCGCCGCCATCCGGATAATCGGGGTTCACGCTCTCAATGGCGACCAGTTCAGAAAGTATATCCAGGACGCTCGCATTTTTGTTCACTGCGCTCCCTCCGGGATCAGCGGTTTAAGCATTCAGTCAGCACGGCTTGATCAATGTTGCCGCCGCTGAAAACGATCACTGTCTTTTTGTCGAGGTCAATCTGTCCCTCGAGTACAGCCGCCAGCGCAAGCCCGCCAGCGCCTTCCAGCACACATTTGGCGTACAGCGCGGCGGTTTTTACGGCACGGCGTATGGAATCCTCCCTGACCGTGAGAATATCATCCACATAGCTCTCGATGTAGGGATATAAGTACTCCTCGATGGTCTTCTTCACAACGGCGTCCGCCACGGACCCCGCCTTTTCCAGCTCCACCACGCGCCCCGCGCGGCGGCAGGCCGCGTAGACGCACGACTGCTCGGGCATCACCGCGATTACGCTCACGCCGGGCCGCAGCGTCTTCATCGCGTATGCGATGCCGGACACGAGCCCGCCGCCGCCGAGCGGCACGATGATCTGTTCAAGATCAGGCATCTGCTCCAGCACTTCAAGGCTGATCGTTCCCTGGCCGCCCAGGATATCGGCATCCGATGTGGAGTGGACATAATATATTCCTCGTTCTTCCGCAGTCCTGTATGCGTACGGATAGGTTTCGTCGTAGGTGGAACCGTATTCGAGTATCTGCGCGCCGAACGAAGCGATGCACGCTTTCTTCATAGCCGGTGTGGACGCAGGAACCGCCACCGTGGCTTTGATTCCGGCCATCCGCGAGGAAAGCGCAACGGCCATCCCGTGGTTGCCCGAGGATGCCGTGATTACCTCGATATCGCGGCCATATTGCTCCATCAAGCAGCATATCTTGTTGTAGCCGCCGCGAATCTTGAACGATCCTGTGGGTAGCAGGCTTTCCGCTTTCAAATATACCTGATGACCCAGTTCCGTATTGAGCGGTGCCATATCGAGCATCGGTGACGACGGCAGTATGCGGCGCAGCCGCCGCTGCGCGGCGAACATATCGGCAATGCATACCTGTGATGTATTTCTTCCCAGCATGTCTTTTCCCTTTCAGATTTCCGCGATCAGTTCGATCTCCACGGGCAGGTTCAATGGCAGTACGTTGACGCCGAGCGCGCAGCGCGAATGGACGCCCACCTCACCGAACACCTCTTTCATCAGGTCCGATGCGCCGTTGATTACCTGCGGCTGTGCGTAGAAATCATCGGCGCTGGCAACATACCCTTTGAGGTTTACGATCTGCCGGACACGGTCGAGGTCGCCCACAGCGCTTTTCAGGATGGAGATGAGATTCAGCCCGCAAAGCCGTGCTGCCTGAACCCCTTCCTCCAGTGCGTAATCGCTCCCCAGCTTGCCTTTGTACTGCTGGACACCCTCAATGATGGGACCCTGTCCGGATACGAACACCAGGTTCCCGCTGATCTTATAGGCCGTGTACGACGCGACCGGCACGGGCGGCGCGGGCAGCTTGATTCCAAGTTCCTGCAAACGTTTTTCTATGAACACCGGCGATACCTCCTCCAAAAGACTGGTTCAACTATATCCCAACCCTTGCCTATTTGCAATAATATTATTCTATATATCCGGTCAATTATGAGTCGATTTCGTTCGATCCAGCAGGTTTTTAGCTCGTCCAGACATATATACAACGAATATTTAAACTTTTTGTATAAATTCTTTACATTTTTTACGGAGACGATATAATAGAAAAAAACGTTGCAGGTGAAAATTGAACTCTTTTGCAAATATATCGGATGATTACAAGCGGCTCATTAAAATGATCGCGGAACAGTTTGGCGCCGACACCGAGGTGGTGCTGCATGACCTTACGCACGGGTACGAGAGCACGATCGTTGCGATCGAAAACGGCCATGTTACAGGCCGCGAGGTGGGCGACTGCGGCACCAGCCTTGGCCTTAATGTGCTGCGCGACGGCAATGGCAGCCACGACCGCTATGGTTACTTCACGCATCTTCCTGATGGCCGAACCCTGCGTTCCTCTACCATGTTTTTAAACGACGATTCGGGTAAAATCTTCGGCTCGGTATGCGTCAATACCGATATCACCGCGCTGATCAAAGTCAGTGAAGCACAAAAAGCGCTGCTTCCTGCCCTCGATCATACGCCGCCCGAAGAGGAGGTATTCGTCAAAAATGTCGGAGAACTGCTGGATCACTACATCACAGAGTATGAAAAGCAATATCCGCGGGAGGGCAAGAAACTAACCAAGGATGACAAGCTTGAAGCGGTCCGCTTCTTTGACGAACGCGGCGTTTTCCTGATCTCCAAGGCAGGTACGCGGCTGTGCAAATATCTTGGAATCTCCAAAGGCACACTGTATTCCTATCTCGACGAAGTGCGCGGCACCGTATAAGTTAGTCCTTTTTCTCTTTCTGCATACGAAACAGATTATACGCCGTTAAAAAACGCGGGTTTTCTTCGACGTACTCAATAAACAGCGAGATACACTGCAATGTTTCTTTTCCGATCGTATGCTCCATCTTTTCTGTCGACTCCAGACGCTGTGAATCGCTGACGCCCAGAATCTTCAGGAATTTGTCGATGATCCCATGCCGCTGAAGCAGGTAATTTCCCATCTCCTTCCCTGTTTCGTTCAGTACCAGCACGCCATATTTCTCGTACTTGATCAGCTTCATTTCAGCAAGCTTTTGAACCATCCGCGTCGCTGCGGGCGGTTGTACATTGAGCGCGCTTGAAAGCTCGCTCACGCGCGTATATCCCTTATCCAGCGAAAGCCTGCATATCATCTCCAGATAATCCTGCGTGGACGCGGAAAGCTTTTCGTCCATGCGGTTCATATACTCTCGAAACGTGTAAAAATCGTTCACATGCAACCTCCGTACTGTATATATTTATTTTTTCATCGCCGGAAAATGCACACATCCATATGGCTATCACATAATTTATAGCAGGTTAACTCTTTTACTTGACGTTACCTTTGGGGAGGATGCCAGTTTTGTCTCAGCTTGATATACAATGCAGCCATGAACTGCAGAAAGGTTCCACGGGGCTTCGGCAAAAAGTCCCGATTAAATACTACATTGCGCAGCTGCTCAAATTTCTCGGGCCTGCGTTTATCGTCAGCGTCGCATATATCGATCCGGGCAATTTCGCTACCAACATCAGCAGCGGCTCCATATTCGGGTATGAGCTGCTTTGGGTGTTGTTCGCGAGCAATTTGATGGCGGTATTTTTGCAGATCAATTCCGCCAAGCTAGGCATCGCAACGGGTAAAAACCTTTCCACCATGTGCGGCGTTGCGTTTGGCAAACCTGTCAACTGGGCGCTTTGGGTCATATCCATCATCGCTTCCATCGCGACGACGATGGCGGAGTTTTTAGGCGGCGCGCTCGGATTATATCTGCTCCTGGGGATACCTCTTCCGATCGCGGGATTGTTGACGGGCGTAATTACATTCGGCATTATCTATATGCAGAAGTTCGGTCAAAAGGCCGTAGAGGTCATTATCACGATTTTGATTGCCGTGATATGCGCGGCCTACGCAATCGAAATGTTTTTGGCAGAGCCGGACTGGAGCCGGATTGCGCTGCACACGATTTTGCCCGCGATGCCAAACGGCCAGGCCGTATTGCTTGCCGCGGGTATGCTGGGCGCCACCGTGATGCCGCACGTCATATTCCTGCATTCCGAACTCGTGCAGCACCGCAACGGCAATAAAACGATAGAGGGAAAAAGGCATCATCTGAAGATGGAGAAGATCGACGTGGTCGTCGCCATGAACATCGCGTTCGTTGTGAATGCTGCGATGGTCATTGTATCCGCTGCGGTATTCTTTGGGCAAGGGCTCGTTGTGGACTCCATTGAGCTTGCCCACCGCTCGCTGGAGCCGCTGCTTGGGCGTCTTTCCAGCACTGCCTTCGGCGTTGCGTTGCTCGCTTCGGGGCTTTCATCGTCAGCCGTTGGCGCAATGGCGGGCGAAACCGTGATGGATGGCTTTGTGAACGTAAAAATGCCGGTTAATCTGCGGCGTCTCATCACCATGGTTCCGGCCATGGTAATCCTCGTGCTGGGCGTCAATCCGATGAAGGCGCTATTATTCAGCCAGGTATCGCTAAGCTTTGCGCTGCCGTTTGCCATCATCCCGATGCTGCTGATCACCGGCAGAAAAGAGATCATGGGGCCGTTTGTCAACAAACCGATAACCCGTGTAATCGGTTGGATCATTGCGGCCATCATTATTGGGCTGAATGCGGTTCTCCTGTATCTCACGTTCTCCGGGAAAGTATAAAACGGCGCTCAGCGCCGTTTTATACCATTAGATTTGCAACAGCTAATTTTAATAACAATACTTCATCTTCATCGAGAGGATACGGTACACGCTCTCCTCCAGCCGCTCGCGTGTGATTTCACCGTCATTTACGGCTTGAAGCAGCGAGTCCAGCACCTCCTTCTGGAGGTCGTAATACTTACCGATCAGCACGACGTCTCCGCCCGCAAGAATGTGCAGCACTGCGCCTCTGCCTACCGAATAATGCTGGCGCAGCCCTTGCATGCGCATATCATCCGAAAACACCACGCCATCAAATCCCATCTGCTCACGCAGCAGGCTTGTGATGACCGTGGGCGATACCGAGGTGATATATTTGTCGTCGAGATTGGGATAAGACAGATGCGCGACCAGCATCGCGTCCAGTCCTGCGTCGATTGCGGCCTGGAAGGGCACAAGCGCGTAGCTTTGCATCTCCTCCAGCGACGCACCGATTACCGGCAGCGTTTGATGCGAGTCGTCCGCAGTATCGCCGTGGCCCGGAAAATGCTTGCCAAGCGACGCGACACTGCTGTCGTGCAGACCCATTACGGCCTGGCTGACCAGCGGCGCGACGATGTCCGGATCGCTGCCGAACATGCGCTTATCTTTGCCGAGGAAGGTTTCGGACGGGTTGTGGGCGATGTCCAGCACGGGCGCGAAATTGATGTCGATCCCGATGGACTTGAGCTGTTCCCCGATGCGCTTATACTGATCGCGCACCACCTGAGGGTCGTTTTTTTCGCCCAGCGTTTGCGCCGAGAGCAGGGCAGGGTTCCACTGCCCCTTAAACCGAACCACCGAACCGCCTTCCAGATCGATGCCGACCATGACGGGGATGTCGCTGGCGTTATGCGCATTGATGTTGTCTATCAGCAGCTCTGTCTGGGAGAAGGTTTCGGTATTCCAGCCGAACAGCAGCACACTGCCGACGCCGTAATCCTGCATCAGGTTGATGCTGTCTTCGTCCATATCCTGCGTGCCTGTAAAGCCGATCATCACCATCTGGCCGATCAGCTCTTTGTCGCTCATCTGCGCGATCTTCTCACGGATAGGGTCCGGCGTGGGCGTAGGTACAGGTGTTGGTTCAGGGGTCGCCGTTGGCGTGGGTACCGGCGTAGGCGAAGGCTGCGGCGTCGCCGTTGAAGTTGTCACAACGACCGAAGGCCCCGGGCTGCATGCCGCCAGCATCAGCACCGCCGTCAGCATCAGTATGATCCTAATCATATGCTTCCTGTTCAAGACGTCACCTCGCTCAATTTGGAATATAGCGGAAAACATAATCGCCAAGGCCCACGCCGAGCAGGCGTGAAAGCACCTGGCATTTGGCCTTAAGCAGGAAAAATGCGTCGCGGCCGCTTTCCGAGAGCGTTTCAAAATTCCCCTGTCCCTTGCATATCACAATATCGGACTCCCAGAATGCCCGTTTGAATTCCTCCGTCGTCTCGTCCATGTTGATGCCCGGCATATCGGAACCCGAAGGGATGATACGCGCGCAGCTTTCCAGCCCCGAAGCGATCGCTTCCCGCGGAGTTGCGTCGTTGAGCGACGGTTTGCTTCGCACGGCATAGCTGATTTCCATTGGTGGCAGTGTTTCCAGCAGCACGCGGTCGAATACCGTCTCACCGGCGTTATCAGCGACGAATAACAACGTTTTCGCTTTCGCAAGCCGCTTGCGCAGCTGTGCCTCGTCACAGATGGCGAAAGACTTTTGCAGCTCGTGCTGCACGCAGCTTTCAATGCTGAGCTGTGAATTTACCGCCGAGTCGATGACATTTCCCGTAGCGGAAACCTTGAGCGCACGGTGCAGCCGGTCCCCGTCCTGTGCATATTGCTTAAGCATCGGATACAGCTTGAGCGCTGCTTCCACGTCCCTGTCCTTGATCGGCTTATACGGGTCCTCATTGCCGGTATGCAGCTTTACGATGCCATGCATGGCCCGGCAAAGCTCCGGCGAGTTGCGGTAGGTATTGTACGTCGCAAGCAGCGCAATGCCCTCTTGCATAATGGTCGTCTGAACCTCTTGATCGTCCGTTGACAGTCTGGCCGCCTCGAGCAATTGGCGCATCGAGCACGGCAGGCAGTCCAGCAGTACTTCCATGTGTCCCCCAAATCGTTGTTATGCCGGGTTATCCGGCGCTTATATCATACATGGCTTGGATGAATAGTTCAAGCGTACATCCGTCATTTCACTGCCAAGTTTACACAGTGTTCAAGGATTGAAAAAGCGCGTGAAGAAATCAGGTCCTTCCACGCGCTTGTCACTCTATTTCAACATGCTGCTATTCCATCAGGCTCTTAAAACGTTCCTTCAGATCGGTATACAGGCCCTGGTATATGCCGAACAACCGCTGTAACGCCTTGACGTTTCCGCCGATCGGCTCGGTCACCGTCTCGACCTTGAGGCATTCCGCCGCCGTTTCGATGCTTTCCCATATGCCCGCACCGACGCCCGCAACCACTGCGCCGCCGTACGCGCCGCCTTCCGCCGCACCTGTCAGCGTTTTGACCGGCAGGCCGAATACGTCCGCCTGGATTTGACGCCATATGGCGCTCCGGCTGCCGCCGCCCGACGAGATGACTTCAACAGGTTTTAAGTTCGGGTTGCCCTTGAGTATGATCTCATAGATCTCCTTCAAGCCGAACGTCACGCCCTCCATGACCGCACGCGCCATGTCGCCCTTGCCGTGCGCGATCGAAAGCCCGAAGAATACGCCGCGCGCGTACGGATCGGCGTGCGGGCAGCGCTCTCCCGTGAGGTACGGCAGGAACAGCAGGTTCTTCGCGCCCGCGGGGCTCGCCGCCGCCTGCGCGTCGAGCTGCTTGAACGCGCCTTCCCCCTCATACATCGTTTCCTTAAACCATTCCACGGAGCCGCCCGAGCTCAGCTGGCACCCGAACGCCTGCCATTTGCGGGCGTCGTTGTTGCAGAAGAACTGCAGCCGGCCGCCGTCGTTATGCGCAAAGCTGTTGAGCGACATCGATACGATACCCGATGTGCCGATGATGAGCCCGATCGTGCCTTCCTTGACGATTCCCATGCCGGTCGTCTGGATGACCGCGTCGCCGCCGCCCGCGTATACGGGCATGCCCGCCATCAGCCCGGTCTCCTCGGCTGCTTGAGCGGTCACATAGCCCGCAACCTCGTCCGATTCCAATGCTTTCGGGAACATCGCTTTGTCAAATCCGAGTATGGATATCAGTTTATCGCTCCAGCAGCGTTTTTCTACATCGAACAGCCCGGTGCCCGAAGCGTCGGAAACGTCCGTCGCTTTTTCTCCGGTGATCATAAAGCGGATATAATCCTTGGGCATCAGGAAGGATGCCAACCGCGCGAATATTTCCGGCTCATGCTTTTTAACCCAAAGGATCTTGCCTCCGGTGAAGCCTGTCAGCATCGTGTTGTTGGTATAGCCCAGCAGCTTATCCAAACCGCCCGCTGCCCGGATGACGTCTTCGCATTCCTCACCCGTGCGCTGATCGTTCCAGAGTATCGCCCGTCGCAGCACCCTGTCCTGTTTGTCCAGCGCGACGAGCCCGTGCATCTGGCCCGAGAAACCCAACCCCACGATATCTTTGGGGCTGACGCCGCTTTGCTGCACTGCCTGATGGATCGCTTTTTGGGTGGCCGCCCACCATTCGTGAGGCTCCTGCTCCGACCAGCCGACCTGCGGCGTGTAGAGAGGATACTTTTCTGAACACGAGGAGAGCACCTCGCCATTGTCACTGATCACGATGCATTTGACGCTGGATGTGCCTACGTCGATACCCGCCAGATATTTGCGCATATTGGCCTCCTTAATATTATCCTATTATGTCTGCCGGAAACGTTCATAAAGCGCCATGGCCTCCGCCGCACTGCGCATGCCTTCCGTGCCGCCGTCTTCGGACAGCGAGCATGCCGCCGATGCGATTCCGAGTTCAATCGCTGTTTGAAGCGGCATCTTCTGGTGCGCGCCATAAAGCACCCCGGCACAGAACGCGTCGCCCGCACCTACGGTCCCTTTTATATAGCCTTCCGGCAGTTTTAAGCTCTTAAGGGCGATCACCTCGCCGCCTTTTTCCAGACCGAATCCGCCCTCCGGGCAGTGGATTACCGCCCAGGTGGAAACCCCCAGCGCCATCAGCGCTTGAAGCGCGCCCTGCATATTCTCCCGCAGCAGCGTACCGCGCTCATCGCGCAGCTGCACCCCGGTGCTTTGCTGCGCCTCCAGTTCGTTGATGATGCAATAATCCGTATATCGCAGCGCCGGAGGAACCAGCCGGTTAAACCGGTCGCCGCTCTCGCTGACTACGTCGATTGATGTTTTGATGCCGTGCTGCTGGGCACTGTGCAGCAGCCGCGCCATGCGTGTGCCATATTCCGCGTCGGTTTCGTCGAGCGTATCAAGCAGCAGGATATAGCCGATGTGCAGCAGCTCCGCGTCCACCTGGCTCCAGTCGATATCATTCTCATCGAACCTCGCGTTGGAACCGCGGTAATGGAAGAATGTGCGCTGCTTGGTGACCAGATCCGCCATGACCACGGTAAAAGAGGTAGTCCCCTCGCGCTTTACCTGCATGAGATCGATGCTGGGATGCTCGCGCAGCCGCTCCAGCACGAAGTCGCCTTCGGCATCGGTACCCACACAGCCCAGAGCCTGCAAAGGCAGCGCCGGGTCTAGCTTGGCCAGATCCATGATCACATTGCAAACCGCGCCACCCGAAGCGCGTGATATCCCCTCCGTGATCGTCGTCAGTTCCCCGGCTTTGGGCAACCCCTGTATCGGATAAAGGATATCCACAATCATATTTCCCGCAACGGCAATCCCTTTTCTCATATCAGCACCTCAGTTGAATAGTCTGGTAGTGCTTTAAGTATACTTCACGCCGATAACAATAATCAAACGGAACACCCGCCAAAACGGGCTAAACAGGGCAATGCCTGTCGATTATTTGTCGAAACGGTTTACCGCTCAAAAGCAGCTCTGACGGTCGGGTCAGACAATTTTTGAATGGATTGAACCCTTACTTTTGCGTACGAATCTTTAATGTTGACTCGCGGATAATGATATTGGGTTCCAGACAGACACTAGGCTCTTCGATGGTCTCCCCCTTGAACACCTTCGTCAGCATGGATACGCCGATCTCCGCCATTTTGCTGATGGGCTGCCAAATCGTCGTGAGCGGCGGACAGATCATCTTGGAAAACGGATCGTTGTCGCAGCCCATAATCAGCATCTGCTGCGGGATATCCACGCCATGCTCCCGGAGGCGCGAGACGATACCGAAAGCGAATTCATCGGAGCTGGCGAACACCGCGTCGATGTTATCGTGCAGCAGTATATTTGCGGCGATGTTATAGCCCATTTTCATCTTATTATAATCATCGTACGGGTTCTGCGCGATGAAGCAGCGCTTTTCGTCAAACTCCAGCCCAAACTCCTGTACCGCCTGCTTGAAATACGCATACCGGTTCTCGAGTACGGAGACGACCATGGGCTCGCTGCAATAGCTGATGACCCGCGCTCCCACGTCGTACAGGTGTGAGACCGCCATGCGGGCCAGCATCTCATTGTCAATGTGTACGTTCAGCCCTTTGTCGTTATCGAGCCTCGAGTCCAGCGTCACGAGCGGAATATTATGCTTTTTAAGCAGCGCATAAGACTTATCCTCGAGCAGATCGGAACCCGATATCACACCCAGCACATTGTGCTGAATCAGGGACTCGATATAATCGAGCTCCAGACGGCTGTTGTAGAACGTGTCGCAAAGGAACATGATGTAGCCTTTTTTGCGCAGCAGCGTTTCAATGGCCTTAACCATCTCCCCGTAGAAACTGATCCCCACGTTCGGGACCAGTATGCCGATGATTTGGGATTTATGCGTCTTTAAACCCTTGGCCATGGCGTTGGGTACATAGCCCAGCTCCTCAATCGCCTCGTTAACCCGCTTCACCACGCCTTCCGATATCGAAGCCGTACCGTTAATCACATGGGATACGGTTGGCTGAGAAACACCTGCGCGCTTCGCCACATCCTTCATCGTTGGCTGCATCCGACTCTCCCCCATTTACCCCTCTGATTTCCATATCAATTCAACTCACAGTTAAATTAATCGTATAAATTATTTATAAGCGATTATAAACCTTTTACTGAACCAGTGCAACCATTCTAACCACTGAATTCGCAAAAACCTGACATAATCCGATAGAACGAACAGGGCTTTTTTGATCCTGCTGTTAAGCCTGCTTTTGTTTTTGGTAAAACCATCTATATTTGCATGCTTTCGTATATTTTATCACACATCCCGAAAAGATAAAGTCTTTTTATTCGTAATTTTTTATAATTATTCGATAATCGGCACGCATTATGCACGGATGATGACATAAGAAAGGCGGGCTCTTTGAGTGATGCATTTTAAGCGTATGCATGTACTCAATATCCCGCCTGTTACAATATTCTCCAGTTTCGCGCCAGGTCAGCTTCTAGTTCTGTGCCGCCAGTATCTGTGCTGCACTGCCGCTGATTTCAAAAAACGCGCTGATCATCTCGCGTACGCTTTCATACACCATGCGCTGTCCCGCTTCGATGCCGCCTTCCTTAAGGCCCCGTTCATATGCCTGCCGGATCTCGGTCCCCACGTTGATCTTGACGATGCCGTTTTGCACCGCGTCCATGATGCATTCCTTTTGAATGCCCGAACCACCGTGCAGCACCAGCGGAATACCCGTTGCTTCCTTCAGCTTTTTCAGATGCGTAATGTCAAGGCGCGCGTGGGGCTTAGCTTGCCCGCGTGTTGCTTCCGATATAGCCCCATGGATATTGCCGATGGCAACCGAAAGCCAGTCGCAGCCTGTCTCTCTCACAAAGCGTGCCGCTTCATCGGTCCGTGTAAATCCCTTGCCGCTCGCGAATATCTCATCGTACGGGGGCATCGGACCGGACTCGTGTCCCATCACCGCGCCCAGCTCCGCCTCACACGGCAGCCCGGATGCATGGGCGAGTACACACGCTTCGCCCGTCGCGCGGATGTTTTCGTCCAGGGACAGCCGGGACCCGTCCACCATCACAGATTGGAATCCCGCCGTGATTGCGCGCTTAATGATACCGGCATAGTCGACGCGCAAATGGTCTTCGTCGATCACCGGCACATGGTCCAGATGAAGCCGCACATGCGCCTTGTCGTCCCAGCGTCCAAACTCCTCCCGAACCGCCTCAAGGCTTTGAGACTGGAACTTCTCCCATTCGAGCCGTGCCACCTCGACGAGCGCAAACGAATTCTCGTCACGCACCGCTTCAACAACCGGACGGACCATCGGGAGGTAAGGGATGTTGAAGGCCGGAACCGCAATTCCTTTTTTCCATGCAATCTCAATAATTTGCTTTGTACTTTTCAATGTCTTCCTCCAATGTATATCAATTTTATATCGCGCTGCTGTGATCGTTCCCCACGTCGGCTTGCATTTGCTTGTTTTGTTTAACCCTCAGCACCGCCTGAAGCGCAACGATCGCGGCGATTGGGACCAGACACGTTGTCAGCGCCGCTTTAAGGCTGGCTGCCGCATCAGCAACCGCACCCATGACCAGCGGCTGCAATATTCCGCCAAGCGCTCCCACCGATAGTATAATACCGAATGCCGTCGCTGTGAATTGCGGAAATCGCAGCTTGCCTGCTGCCAGCAGCGTGGGGTATATGGCGGAACACCCCAGTCCCATCACGCCGAACGCAGCGATCGACACTGCGAGGGCATCCGTAATCAAACAGATGGCCAAGCCGATGCCCGCGATTACCGCCAATATAGCGATTACAAGATGCAGTTCCCTGTTAAAACGCGCAACGATGATGCGCCCGACTGCGGCAAACACCCAGAACCCCGAAAGCGTCAGCGTGGAGAGCAGCATATCATGACTCATCTGGCCGATGTATTTCGATACGTAAAAGGTCAGTCCGGACTCCACCGCGGAATACATCAACACCGAGAGGCTCAGCAAGATCAGTGTACGGTTTTTCAGCAGACTCACCGTTACAGAGGGCTGTCCCTTCTGTTTCTCGATCCGGTTGGGATATGCGGGCGTTGGATAGCTGATACGAAGGAACACGAGCAGCAGCACGACCAGCAGCACAAGATCCACCACCATCACATAAATCCAATCATGGAATGCCGAAAGCAGTCCCATCGCGATAAACGGGCCGGAAATCGTCCCCAACGCGTAACACAGCCGGGAATAGTTGAGCACCTTATTGGCGCTCTCCGGGTGCATATCCGTCAGTATGGAGGAGATCGTCATCTCGAAAACGCCAAATGCCAGACCCGACACGAAGAACCCCGCACCGACACCCGCCGGGCTGTCGATGCACAGCGCCAGGCCGAAGCCTGCCAGCATACCGATGAAGGCGAGCAGCACAACACGCCGTCGGCCGTAACGATCCGTCGCTTCGCCGGTCAGTATCGGGCTGACCGCGAACCCAACGAACGTCATCGTAATGATCGTACCCATTGCCGTATTGTCCAGTGTATACTTTGCCGCTATCTCCCCCACCACGCGCTGCAGCATGGACATATACAATCCCAAAAACAGGAATATCGCAAAAAAGTACGCTACGATGCCCCGACCTTGCTTCATGCCTGCCCGCCTCCTCTGCCTGTTGCAGTACCGCTTTTATACGCTCAGGATATACTCGTTGAGTATCGTCTCGAGCAGTTCCTGCCTGCCGGATGTGTTCTGCACGTCCTTAATGCCCAGCACGTAGGTTTCAAGTTCCTTGAAGCCAACCTTGCCCTCCACGATATCCTTACCGATACCGTCGCTGTAGCTCGCATACCGGTCGTCCACAAAGCCGTCCAGCACGCCGTCCGCGATGATCTTATTTGCGGCTTTAAGCCCCACCGCAAACGCGTCCATGCCCGCGGCATGCGCATAGAAAAGGTCATCCGGCTTGAAGCTGCCGCGCCGTACCTTGGCGTCGAAATTGAGGCCGCCCGTCGTGAATCCGCCCATCTTCAATATCTCGACCATCGAGAGCGTGGTGTCGTAATAGTTGGTCGGGAACTGGTCGGTATCCCAGCCGAGCATCATATCGCCCATGTTTGCGTCGACCGAGCCCAGCATGCCGTTGATGCGCGCGACGCGCAGGTCGTGCTGGAAGGTGTGTCCGGCCAGCGTAGCGTGGTTGGCCTCGATATTGAATTTGAAGTACGGATCGAGCCCGTAGGATTTGAGGAATGCGATCCCCGACGCGACGTCAAAGTCGTACTGATGCTTGGTGGGTTCCTTCGGCTTGGGTTCGATATAGAACTGGCCGGCAAAGCCGATCTCCTTCGCATAGGCTGCCGCCATATGCATGAAGCGCGCCATATTGTCCATTTCGAGCTTCATGTTTGTGTTGAGCAGCGTTTCGTACCCCTCGCGTCCGCCCCAGAACGTATAGCCCGCAGCGCCCAGCTCCTTCGATACCTCCAGCGCTTTCTTGACCTGCGCCGCGGCGTAGGCAAAGGCGTCGGCATTCGGGCTGGTGGATGCGCCGTGCATGTAGCGTGGATTCGAGAACAGCGCAGCGGTGCCCCACAGCATCTTGATGCCCGTCTCCTCCATTTTCTCTTTGATCAGGCGGACGATCTTATCGAGGTTCCTGTTCGTCTCTGCAAGCGTATCACCCTCCGGGGCCACATCGCGGTCGTGGAAGCAGAAATACTCCACGCCCAGCTTCTGCATCAGTTCAAACGCGGCATGCACCCGCTCTTCGGCCAGCTTCATCGGGTTCGCAACGCCGTTCCAGGGGCGTTCCGCAGTGCCGGGGCCAAACGGGTCCGCGCCCGCGCCCACCATCGTATGCCAGTACGCAACGGAGAACTTAAGCTGGTCCTTCATGGCTTTTCCGCCGACCATTTCGTCCGGACGGTATCTTCTGAAGCAAAGTTCCTTGGTAAATTTATCATCGCTGTATTCGAGCTTCTTGATATCCGGGAAATACTCTTTCATACTTTCACCTCGTTTTGTTTCTTCTCCTTATTGATAACCCATTACAGCATGCAAGCCCCGGTTGCCCAGGGCCTCAGGCTGTCGATAAAGCTTATCATGCCTCCCTCAGACGAGGGAGGTGGCACGTAGTGCCGGAGGGAGTGACCAGTTTCAAGCCATTATCTCTCCCCCAGTCACCTATCGGTGACAGCCCCCTCGTCAGAGGGGGCCATTATAGGAAGTTTTTTGACACTCTGAAGCCCCGGTTGCCCGGGGCCTGCTTCTCATTCCGGGTTGTTACATGCCGCAGGAGCGCAGGTAATCGACGCTCTTCAGCAGGATATCCGCCCCGCCGACGATCTCCAGTGTAGAGGTTTCGATGCCCGCATCCTTCAGCACGTCGCATACGCCTTTGATGTCGATCACACCGTCGCCGACGGCGATCGTGGAGAATCCGCAGCCGTGTTGCGTGCCGCGCTTCTCCACCCATTCCGGCCCAAGATCTTTCCAGTGGATGTGATAGATCTTGTCCTTGAACACTCTGGCCATCTCTACCGGGTCCGTACCGCCCAGCCACGAGTTACCGGTATCGAGGTTGATACCCACCGATTTCGGGTTGCCCAGCAAATCCATGATGCCCTTGAGGCCTTCAATGGTATCCGTAACCGGTCCGTGCGGCTCCATCACGATGCGTACGCCATAGTCCTCCGCCATTCTGGCAGGCTCGACGAGCTTTTCGGCGCAGGTAAATACCTTCTGTTCAAAGGTCGTGTTCTTGCCCCAGGGTGTCACGGGTTCGCTGTCCGTGGTGACGACCTCCCGGATGCCGATCGCGGCGGCAAACTGCACAGCCTTCATAATCTCGCTCGTGCCGAACCGGCTGGGTTTAGACGGGTCGAGAAGGTTGGCATGCGCGCAAACCGTCGCAATCTTCATGCCGTATTTGTCAAACAGGCGTTTGACGTCATACGGGTTGTCATCCAGACTCACGACCGGAGAGAAGCCAGCGGTACCCAGCATCGTGGCGCCGCTGTTCGTATCCGTGATATCGCAGCAGGTAAAGCCCATCTTCTTGGCTTCTTGAAGCTGTACCTCGACGCTCGCGAAGGGAACGATCAACAAAAATACGCCGATATTCATCGCGGTTCCTCCTATTCGTTCTTTAAGGCTGCGTCAAACGCGCCCACGTTCGGGCTGATATTGACCTGCTTGGCAAACGCACACGCTTCCGCGCCGCCTCTGAAGCGCTCCATGCCCGAGTCTTCCCACTCGACGGACAGCGGGCCTTCATACCCGACGCCATTAAGTTCACGGACAATCGCCTCAAAGTCCACATGGCCTCTGCCGGGCGAACGGAAATTCCAGCCGCGCTTCGGATCGCCGAATTCCAGGTGAGAACCCAAAATGCCGTTAAGTCCGTCCAGCGTGACGGCGGCGTCCTTAAGATGCACATGGTACACGCGGTCCGGCAGCTCGCGGATGACGAGATGCGGCTTCAAGCCCTGCCAGAGTAGGTGGCTCGGGTCGAAGTTCATACCAAGCGTCTTTCTGTAGTTAAAGGCTTTAAGAAGCTTCACAAACGAGTAGTAGTCGAACGCGATTTCGGTCGGATGTACCTCCAGCGCGAACACGATGCCGTATTTGTCCATCTCGTCGAACAGCGGCGTCCAGCGCTCTACGACTGTCGCGTACCCTTCGTCCACCATCTGCTGCGAAGTCTGCGGGAACGAGTACCAATACGGCCAAATTGGGGAGCCCATAAATCCGGTGATGGTTTTGATCCCCAAATTGTGCGCGGCATGGATGGTATCCATAACCTCCTGCACTGCCCAAGCGCGCATCTTCTCCGGCTGATTGGCCACAGAAGCAGGCGCGAAGCCGTTGTGTCGCGCGTCGAGCGCATCGCCCACAAGCTGGCCCGAAAGATGAGCGCTGATGGCCCAAGCCTTCAGGTTATTGCGTTCCAGCGCAGACTTGATCTCCTGCACATAGTCCAAATCTTCGGCAGCGCGTTTGGCGCTGACATGGTTGCCCCATGTCGCAAGCTCCAGTCCCTCATACCCCATCTCCGCCGCCTTGGCGCACATTTCGTCAAAGGGGATATCCGCCCATTGACCGGTAAATAGCGTTATAGGTCTCATATCCAGCCTCCTTAACCGTTATTTAAAATCTACCCAGACAGCGCCGCGGCTGCTGCTTTCCACACACTTCTCCACAAACTTGTTGCCTTCAATGCCCGCGTCCACACCGGGGTAGTACACGTCAGGCACCGGTTGTCCGGCAAGCTTACTGCCAAGCGCCGTACAGAACGCCTTATAGATGTTGCCGAAGGCGACGAAATGGCCTTCCACATGGCCCGCCGGAATGCGGTTCATCCCGTTGACCTCGGGATAGAAGTAGCCGTTGCCGCGCGACATGATTCGGGTCGGCTCGCCCATCATATCCACGCGCAGATAATTGGGGTTCTCCTGCTCCCACTCAATCGTGCCCTTTTCGCCGCAGATCATGATGCGCAGATCATTGTCATGTCCGATCGCAACCTGAGAGCACCACATCATGCCCGTTGCGCCGCCCTCGTACCGCACGAGCACCTCGCCGTCGTTATCAAGCTTGCGATGCTCGCCCACCGGCCGCAGATTCGCGCAGAGCGATTCAATCTTAAGCCCGGTCGTATATGCGATCAGGTTTTCAAGGTGTGTGCCGATATCGCCGGTGGCATTGGCGATGCCCGATTGCGCGGGGTCGCAGCGCCAGGAAGCCTGCTTGGAGCCGCCCTCCACCTCGGTGGAAAGCCAGCCCTGAATATAGCGGCCCGTCACCACGCGTACCGCGCCGATATCGCCGTTCCTGACCATCTCATGCATCTGCCGGACCATGGGATAGCCCACATAGGTATAGGTGACGCAGAAAAGCAATCCCTTCTTCTCGGCGAGCTGTTTTAGCTCCTCGCCCTGCTCGGATGTCAGCGCAAGCGGCTTGTCGCAGACGACGTGGATGCCCTGCTCTAAAAACGCTTTCGCAGCGGGGTAATGCGTGCTGTTGGGCGTCACGATAATCACGAAATCGATACCGTCCTCGCGGGCTGCTTCCTTCTGCGACATCTCCTCATACGTGCGATACAGCCGATCCGGCGCAACGCCCCATAGCGCGCCCGTCGCAAGCGTATTATCAAAATTCCTTGAGAAGCAGCCTGCCGTCAATGTCGCCATGGCGTCCAGCATTGCACTTTTGCGGTGCACGTCGCCGATGAACGCGCCCTGACCCCCGCCAACCATGCCAAACTTTAAAACTCTGGCCGAATTCTCGAGGCTGCTGGCTTTGATAGACATATCATCAACTCCTTTGGTTCGGATTTTATTTACGGTCATTAAAGCGGTATTGCCGGAAGAGTCCGGCGTTTTACAGAGTTATAAACTTTATAATTGACCCGCAAGGGAGCGCAAAACCGAATCCCTGAATCACGCATGGGTAAAGCTTTCACTCCTCCTGCTGCACAGGCGTTAGAAAGGGTGGCGATGCACCCGCATAACGGGTGCATCGCCTGGTTTGCTTAGTGCGTTGCGAGATACTCGGTAACCGCTGCATCGAAGGTTGCAAATTCGTCTTTGTTCTCTTCGTAAGCGGTCTCATAAGCTGCCAGATCCCACTGGAACGTATTGTTGGCGCGGCCTTCAAGGTAATCCGCGACCGTCCAGGGAATCGCCTGTCCGACGTTCTCGCCGGTCAGCACGAACGGGGGTTTAATCTGCAGGTACTGCACAAAGGGCTCGCCGTTGAAGTAACGGATAATCTGCTGGATGCACAGGTCCGCATTGAGAGACGGCGGATTGGGAACCGTTGCCGCGAGAGCGCCCGATTGCAGATCCGGCCACACATCGTCTTTACCGTTGTTGGAGACGAGGACCTTGCCGGTTACGCCGAGTTCGTCAAACACCTGCTTGACGCCGAAGTAGGTTTCTTCGTTGCAGCAGAATACCACATCGAATTCCTGACCGGAGGCAATCAGGTCCTGTGCGATCGGGATCGCCAGCGTTCTCTGCCATTCAGAGGATTTCGTCAGGATAGCCGGCTTCATGCCCGCTTCTTCGAGCGCCATGTCAAAGCCGACGATTTCGCCTTCCGCAGGGCCCTGTCCCAGGAAGCCCGGGATGTCGACGCATTGCGCATCCGGGTAGTTCTCGGCAACCCATTTGCCGATCATGTAGCCCATCATCACAAAGTTGTCGGTAACGTGGCCGGTGAGGTCGGTGCCAGGTTTCAGTTCCGGTTTGCCAGCAATGAAGAAGATCGGAACATTCGCCGCATTCGCAGCCGCGATGGACTCCGCGCTGCCCGCTGCGCCCGCCGTGATCACCGCAATGGCGTCCGCGCCCGCTGCAATGGCGTCCTGTACGTTGGCAAGCTCCTGCTCCGGGTTATAGTCGGAGTTGAGCTCTTCAACCTTCAGGCCGACCGTCTCGCCGATGGCTCTGAACGCATCGCCGAACTGTGCATAATAGTCGTCCGGGCCGGCGTTGATGAAGTACACCGTCTTGCCCGTAACGTTATCCACCGGAGCTTCAGAAACCGGTGCTTCGGAAACCGGGGCTTCAGATACCGGGGCTTCGGATACCGCCTGCGAGGACTCTGCGGGGGTCTCTTTCGCGCCGCATGCTGCGATGGAGAACAGCATCGCGAAAACCAATAGGATCACCAACAGTTTTTTCATTGTCTTCCTCCTTCTAATTTGACATTTTTGTTGTTTGCATCAGACACTTGATGCTTTATTATTACTCGGCAGAGACAGCTCGGTTTTCCTGACGGATTTCTTTGCTGTTCTCAGGCCGCTATAATAACCGATCATCACGGCAAATATGATGAGCAAGCCGGATATGATGAATTGATAATACGGGTCGATGCCGATGATATTGAGCGCATTGGAAATGATGCCGAGCACCAGAACACCGATCATCGCGCCCCAGATGTGCCCCTTGCCGCCCGACATTGCCGTGCCGCCTACAACCACGGCCGCAATGACGTCGATTTCCTTGCCAAGGCCCATCGTCGGCGCGCCGGTTCCGAGCCGCGCAAGCAGCGCCATCGAGGCGATCGTTACGAACAAGCCGTTGATCCCGTAGATCAGGAGCTTGAAGTTTTTCACGTTAATACCCGCAAGGTAGGCTGCGTTCTCGTTGCCGCCAACCGCGTATACCCGGCGTCCGAACTTGGTGTATTTGACCACCGCCCAAACGATTAACGCGAGGCCAAACATCAATACGATCGGGACGGTGACGACAAACGCACTGCTCGGGTCATCGCTGTTCATATTGACCCGGAACACCACCGCTTTTAAAAACTCGAGCTTGCCGATGATCGTAATTTCGCGTCCGTTCGTGATCAGGTACGTGAAGCCGCGGTATATGCTCATGAAGCCCAGCGAAATTATGAACGGCTCGATTTTGGTGCGCGAGATGATGAGACCCATGAGGAGCTGCAGCCCCACACCCACGACGACCGCCAGCGCCAGCGTTTCCGCTTCTCCCCAGCCGCCCGTCTTCATCAAATAGGCCATGCCGACGCCGAGGAACGTGAGCATGTTGCCGACGGACAAATCGATGCCGCCCGAAATCATCACGAGCGTCATGCTCAGCGCGAGAATACCGGTTGCCGATACCTGCAGCAGCACGTTGGAGATATTCATACCGGTGATAAAGTTGCTGTCGAAAAAGGCAAGGTCCGAATTGATCAGGTGCTCTGCCAAATAGACGAGTACGACCATCCCGACCAACACCAGCAATATCGAGGTGTTTTCGTGCTGCCAGATTCTGCGGCCGATGTTTGACCGCGACTTTGTTCTCTCCCCGTTTTCGAGCGTCATCATACGCCACCTCCAATAGAAAAGTTCAGTATATTCTCTTCACAAATCTCTTCCCTGCGATTGATCTCCGCGACCATCACGCCATCCCGCATGACCATAATGCGATCGCTCATGGCGATGAGTTCCGGCATGTCCGAGGAAATCATGATCACGCATTTACCTTCCCTTAAAAGGCCGGTCATGATCTTGTAAATTTCCTCCTTCGCACCCACGTCGATGCCACGCGTCGGCTCGTCGAATATGAATATGTCACCTGCGGTCGCAAACCATTTGGCCAGTACGACCTTTTGCTGATTGCCGCCCGAAAGGAACATCGCTTTCTGGTCCACGCTCGGCGTGATGACATTCATCGCCTTCACGTATTTCTTGGCCAGCTTGATATCGTCCGCGGGCCGGGCAAAGGGCAGCTTCGATTTCGCATAACTCGCAATGACGGTGTTTTTGGCGATGGAATGGATCAGGAAAAGACCCGAGGACTGCCGGTCCTCCGTGATAAAGCACATTTTGTTTGCAATCGCGTCCAGCGGCGTTCTGATATGGACTTTCTTGCCACGGATACGGATCTCGCCCGTATCCATGGGTTTTACGCCGAACAACAGCTCGGCCAGTTCCGTCCTTCCCGAACCCACCATACCCGCGATGCCCAACAGCTCGCCAGTCCGTACTGCCAGCGAAGCATCCTTCACGCCGTTGCCGGAGACATTTGTGGCCTCGAACATGATGTCGCCGATCTCGGCGCATTCGCGTTTATAGAACGCGGAGACATCGCGTCCGACCATGTCCTTGATGAGCTGCTGCTCCGTAAGATCGGCAATCGCATAGGTGTTAATCTTCTGACCGTCCCGTATCACGGTTACGCGGTCCGCAATCTTAAACACCTCGTCCAGATGGTGCGAGATATAGATGATGCTGATTCCTTCGCCCGCGAGCTTCTTGATGATGCCGAGCAAATGGTCCGTTTCCTTTTTGGAGAACGAGGCTGTGGGCTCGTCAAGCACCATGATCTTTGATTCCTGAATAAACGCGCGGGCGATCTCCACAGTCTTTTGCTCCCCGCTGCCCAGGTTTCCAACAACGTCGTATGGTGATATGTCCGAGTGAAGGAACGTCAGCACCTCGCGCGTTTTCGCCACCATGGCAGCTTTGTTTACCATGAACGCACTGCCAACCTCGTTGCCGGCAAACAGGTTCTCAAATACCGGCAGCAGCGGATATAGCGCGTGCTCCTGGTATATCGTTTGAATACCCAGTTTCATTGCCGACCTCGGCGTCATTGCCTCGGCCCTTTTGCCGCCGATGAGTATTTCTCCGCCGTCCGGGGTATACGCGCCTGACAATATCTTGATCAATGTTGACTTTCCTGCGCCGTTTTCGCCGCAGATGCAATGGACCTCGCCCTTTCGCAGATCGAAGTCAAAGCCGCTGAAAACGTCGACGCCCGGGAAAGATTTGCGTATATCCTTCATTTCCAATATCAAGTCCTGGGGCATATCAATACCTCCTATTCCCTCTTTATAGGAATTTAGCCGCCTCCGGATTGTCCGGGCCAAAGTGTTTGAGCATCACGATGTTCTGATTGTCGCTGATGTTTTTGATCCGTACACCTTCAAGCGCCCGGTCTCTGGTAACGAAATATTCGTCCCGTGTCAACTGTCCATGGCGGATGACGGCAGGCGTTTCAATCAGGTGACCTTCCATATAACCCACGCCCTGCATCATGATGAATCCGTAGGCTTCGCTGTCTTTAATCAAGACTTCGGCGCCCGGCAGCACGGTGAGTTTTTTCGCGGAGAAATCCGGAGAACCATACACGACCCATTCCTCTTCATAGCCCTGTTCACGCGTATCCTCGGGCGGCGCAACGGGAATAGGCTCGTGATAATGGTGCTTTTTGAAATCGGGGTCCATGTTCGCTTCCCAATCCAGGCAGTCGACCAGATAGTCGAGATCGAACTTTTTATCCTCGGGCACGAACTTAACGAGAAGCTCACGCTCGAAGAACTTATCCTGCACGATCGGCTGGAAGAACAGCGAAGTGTCGCTGACGTGCTGCGGCTCGTAGGTGACCAAGGATCCGGGCGCGTGCAGAATACCCGCCGGGATGTCCCAGCCTGTACCAAGCTTTAATTTATACGCGCGTGACAGTTCCAGTATGCCGTTGTCTCCGCCCATGCCCCAGTTGTCAAGGCACTTTTTAAGGTCTTCTCTCGTTGTACCGGGTTCCAGCCCGAAGTAGGTATAGTCGCCGTTGTAATCGATGCTGTTGAGTTCCACCGGGAAGTAATACGCTTCCGGTTTGGGCGTTGCGCCTACGGCACTGGCCTCCTTCTTTTTCAGATGGACGTGATGGCTGATCGGGGTACGGAAGTCAAAGAACTTTGCAAACGCTTTGAGTCCACCGAATTTGTCCATGATGCGCTTGCCGAGGATGTCGTCTCCCATGGTATCGATCGCGTCCTTCAGCAATACCTTTTCAAGTCCTGCCGAAGTCTGGGCGACGATAAAGCTGAGTCCTTCGTTTTCGGTCGTTGTCGGGCCATTGTCTGCCATGCCGGTCGAGGACATCCACCGTTCGGTCAGCGCGCCATAGGCCGCGCCAAACGGATACATATCCCGCTTATCCAGCTTGAGACGTCTGCCGGGCAGCAATATTGTCCGGCCCACCCATGCGGGCGCAAGGCGAATCACGCCATTGGACCGCTCGATCTCCTCTCTGACGAGGTTTTTAATCTGCTGAACTGTCATCTTTGCCTCCTACTTATACGTATAACTTTAGATAGCTCAAAATCAGTCTGGATAGACAGTTTCCCTATTTGTTCAAAGATGCGATACATGGATAGATGTGCTGATAGGTGTTGAACTTTTGCATGTACAATTCGTGCAGGTGCATATCCGGGTCGAAGCACCGGTCAAATCGGACCAACTGGGCCGCTGCATCATAAAGGCTGCCATAATCGCCGCACGCTGTGGCGCACAGCATGGCAAGCGCTGTCGTGCCTGACTCTTCGTTGCACAGCCGCTTGACGGGAATGCCCATGATATCCGCCTTCACCTGCAGCAGGAGGTCCGACCGCGATCCGCCGCCCACGCATGTGATCCCGGTCAGCGTGGTGCCGATTTGCGCAAGCAGCTCGGCATTGAGCATCATTTCAAAGCATAACCCCTCGATGCATGCCTTGTAGAATTCGCCGCGCGTGGTGTTCAGCCTCAGGCCAATCACCGCACCGGTCGAAAACGGGTCCATATAGGGCGTGCCGCTGCCCGCAAAATGCGGCAGCACAAGCAGCCCGGTCGGTTCAGCTGGGCATTCCCGCTCCATCGCCGCGAAAACCGAGGAGCCTCCGCGCTCAGGTTTCACGATCTCGCTGCAGAACCAGCTAAGTACCGACGCGCCCGTGGCGCTGAATGCCAGTGTTACGTACTCATCCTGCAGCGCGTATGGTTCGATGCAAAAGTTGTTTTGGAGCATGTATGCCTTCTGGTCAAGTCCATTCAGAACCGCGGTGATACACTCCGATGTGCCGATGCCGTCCACGCATTCGCCCTTTTGCAGTACGCCTGCGCCAAGCGCCGCGCATACCTGATCGTGCGCGCCCGCCACCAATACCACGTCTTTCGGCAGGTTCAGTTCGCTGGTCAGCGTGGGACGCACCCGGCCGATCACCTGTCCGGGCGGTACAGGATTCGATAGTTTTGAGTCGTCCAGTTCAAAGGCCGAAAGTACACCGTCTGCCCAGCGGTGTCCCGCGAAATCGAAGAACATCGTTCTGGATGCGAGTGAGTAATCGATGCACCGCTCGCCCGAAAGCATATAATAGATAAAATCTTCGAACAAAAACAACTTGTCGATACGGCCAAACAATTCCGGTTCATGCTTTTTGACCCACAGCAGCTTATTGAGGGTGTACATCGCATTGATCGGCATGCCGGTGATATCGTAGAGCTGCTGTGAATCCATCCTGCCAAGGATCTCGTCGACCTCTTCCGCTCCGCGTACATCCGAATACAGCATGCTGTTGCGCAAAACACGATCGCTGCTGTCCAACGCGACGAACGACTCACCGAGCGAAGCGATGGCGATCGCGCTTACGGGTTCCTTCGCTTCTGCCGCTGCCCGCGCGATCACGTTCCGGACGGTCTGCCATACCGATTCAGGATCGATCTCGGCGTAACCTTCGCGGGTTCGCGCTGCTTTATATTCCTGATATGCATACGACCGGACATTGCCCTGCGCGTCAATTACAGTCGCTTTGCTGCCGGTGGTGCCGACATCAATTCCCATGTAAGCCATCGTTAATCACCAATCGCGCTGCTGCGGCGCGGACTGCCGGATGATAATACTCGGTTCGAGCATGATTCTGCGACGCAGGTTCTCCTTGCCCGTGATGAGATCACGCAGCATGTTTGTACCCTGAATGCACATGGTCACCACCGGCTGGTTGATCGTTGTGAGCGTCGGTGATATGATTGCCGAAAGCGGAACGTTGTCGTATCCGATCACCGCGATATCCTGCGGAATCCGGATGCCGCTTTCCATCAGCTTTTTCATCACGCCGATTGCCATCTCATCGTTGACCGCGAATATGCCTTCCGGCTTCGATCTGGCCAGTATCTCTTCCGCCGCGCTGTAACCGAGCGCAATCTTATCGTACTGGTCCACCTCTTCGCCGGCGATATACACGTGCTGAAGGTACCGCTGCAGCGAAAACTCCTTCATGGCGAGTATGAACCCATCATAGCGATCTTTTAGCGCGCTGTTAAAGGTCGTCTCTGAGCAGAACGCGATTTTGGATATGCCCAGGGAAACGAACTGCTGCACCGCGAGAAAGCTTCCCTTGATGTTGTTGACCAGTACGCACGGGGCGTCAATGCTTTGCTGCTGTGCGTCGTCGTCCAATACCACAAAGGGTACGTTGTAGGTGGTAAATTTGTTTAGCGCCTGCTCGTTTGCGAGACCGTAGCATACCACCACGCCGGCTACCTTCTGTTCGATGAGCGAGGTGATGTACCAATCCTCGATGGACGGGTTATGCATCGTGATGCAGATGAATGTAAAATAGCCGCTCTCGCGTATGATCTTCTCGGTGTATTTGATGATCTCGCTGTAATAACTGTTGGTCACATCGGGCACGATGATGCCAACCGTATTCGCCCGGCGCAGCTTTAAATTTCGGGCAACATTGTTGCGGATATAACCCAGCTGCTCGGCGGCTTCCTGCACGCGTTTCTTCACCGGCTCAGAGATATCCCCCGAATTGTTGAGCACGTAGGATACCGTGGCCTGTGTAACGCCCGCGATTCTCGCGACATCATTCATGGTGGGCGGTTTGGTGGTTCTCTTTTTCATGATGCATCGCCTTGCCAAAGTATTTGCTGCGCCCGGCTATTTGGGCCGGGCGCAGTCATCATTGCTAGATCACGACCAGACCTTTCAGTTTATCCCCTTTGCCGACTTTCATATACTGTATCCCCTTTTCCGCGTCCTCCAGAGAGAAGCGGTGGGTGACCAGCGAACCCAGTTTCACAAGGCCGTTGGCAACCGCGCTGATGGCCGTGGGCCATACAAGCGGCGCGAGCCATGCGAATTTGATCGTCTTATCGGACTGTATTGCCTGCAAGGCCGGAATTTCGATCTTGTCATCCGGTCCGGGCAGCCCGAAGTAAACGATGGTTGCGCCCGCACCCGATACGGTCAGCGCATCCTGCAGCGCCTGCTTCGAACTGGTCGGTACAATCACCTTGTCCGCCATCTTGCCGCCGGTAAGCTCGGCTACACGCTGGTTGACGTCCGCGGCATAGTACTTCGACGCCGCATCCTTCACGTTGATCGCATAGTCTGCGCCAAGTTCCACCGCGACGCTGAGCGGATAATCCCGCGTACCCACGACGGCAACCTTACCGGCGCCGCTCGCTTTAATCAGCTGCGCCATCATGATTCCGATGGGTCCCGGTCCGAACACCACGACGAACTCTCCGGGCTTTACATCGAGCTTCTTGACGCCATAGGTTCCGCATGCCAGCGGCTCAATAATCGCCGCGTCCTCAAAGGACATTGTGTCGGGTATCTTGTATACATGCGTATAGTTGAGCTTGCAGTATTCCGCAAACGCGCCGTTTACGGTTACGCCCGGTACGACCGCATTCGGACAGATGTTGAACTTGCCCTCCGCACACGCGGGGCATGCGTTGCACTGCATGACGGGATTGCACGTCACACGGTCACCCGGTTTAAACAGCCCGAGCGAGGCGGGAAGCGCACCCACCTCAACAACTTCGCCGCTGAACTCGTGTCCGAGTACGAGAGGCCCCTTGCCGTCCGAAGTTCCCAGTGGGCTGTGCCCGTAATAGTACGAGATATCCGAGCCGCAGATACCCGTCGCTTTGACGCGCACGAGCACTTCGTTATCGGCGATCTTGGGGATATCGATCATTTCCAGCTTCATTACCTCAGGCTCGTAAAACACCTGAGCGCGCATCTTGCCTTCCATATCTGTTTCCTCCTCCGGCTATTTGCAGAATTTCTCGTTGATCTGCTTATCGACGAATTCCTTGCATTGCGCGGTGACTTCCCACGCGTCGCCCCATTCGCAAAGATCGATCGCCCACCAGTCGCCCGTGTAATGCGCTTTCTCAAGCAGCGCAGGGATGGCTTCGTCGAAGTTGATTTTGCCAATGCCGAACGGTGCATGCGTGCTGGTGTTCTGCTCGTTGAGCGATCCGTCCGAGTCGATCACGTGCGCAACGCCGATCATGCCATCGAGCATTTCGCAATACTCTACAATGCCGCCCGGCAGCTTGCAGCCCGGTTCGATATGGTTGGCGCCTTCCACAGCGCCCATATGCGCATGGCAGGTATCGAACAATATCTTGAAGTTGGGTTCATTCACCTTTTTGGTAACCTCGACTACGTTCTTGGGTTCGTTAATGATAAAGCCGGGTTCAAACTCCCACACGACAAGCAGATTCTTTGCTGCTGCAATCTTCGCGCATTCCTTGAACAGATCAACGTAATAGGCCTTGACCTCATCATAGGTCATTCCGTCCGGAAGTTTCGGCGGCGCATCCGTATCGACGCGGATGATACCAAACCCCATCTTGTCGCAAAAATCCACGTTCTTCGTGAATATGTCGATGTATTCCTGCCTCTGCTTCAGCGCGTTGACGCTCCACATATCGGCGGCGAAATCGGCCACTTCAAGCTTGTTCTCTTCGAGTATGTTGCGGAGCTCGGCCATCTTTTCGGGGGTTCCCCAATCGTCCGGATGCGCGTGCGGTTTGAAGCCGCCCAGGCTGATGCCATCGAATCCCAGTTCATTCAGCCGCTTGCACAGGTCACGCAGATGGATCGGATTTTTGGCATATTCGCCAAATATATAAGCCCAACTGCCGATCGATACTTTTTTCATCGCAATCACTCCTTATCTTTTATTAAACTGTATAAAGGCAACTATTTTCCCAGTTCGCCGAAACGCGCCATGATTGCGAGTGCCGGATCGACCGGCACGTCTGCGCGTTTCACATCTTTGGGGATGCTAATCACGGGTGTCTTTTTGATCGTTTTACCTTCGAAAGCGGGCAGCCATTGCCGCTGCGCTTCCAGCATTTCGCCGCACATCTCACGGACTTCGCCTAATGTGCATTGCGTTGAGGTGAGGGGATCGAGCGCGGCTGCCGCCACGACGAGTTCAGGATCGGAATTGAGCGCGGCTTTCACACCCAGCCCCTGAACATTGATATTGGTCATATTGAGGGCGACGCACTGCGGCGGCAATTCGCCTACGCGAACCGGATGCAGCCCAAGCGCATCGACATAGATCGGGCCTTCGGCGCAGCAATCGTTCGGAAAGCTGGAAATCACCCCGTCATTGCGAATATTTCCGTTGAGTTTGAACACCTTTCCGGTTTCCATCGCCTCAATGATGTAAGAACCATACTCAATGCTGCGCTTCGGCAGCGCCAGCGGTTCGTTCTCGAGCGCCAGCTCGTTCTCGTATTTCCCCGCAACATGCGCACACCAGTGATAATATGCGCCGCTCTCGCCGCCAAATGCGGGCTCGTCACAATAAAGCTCCAGCGCACGCTTGCTCGAGCGGAACCAGGGCAGGTATTCGGACAGATGCCCGGTAGACTCAGTCATGAAATATCCGAACTGGCGCAGCGCTTCTCCCCTGACTTTCTCGTTCACATAGTATTCAGGCAGTTCGAAACGTTCTTTGAGGAGCGGATAAAGGTCTTTGCCGTCCTTCCTAATCTCAAGGAACCATGCCATATGGTTGATACCCGCGCACAGAAAGTCGATGTCTTCCTTCGGAACGCCGACATAACCCGAAATCAGATCGAGCGTAGTCTGTACGCCGTGGCACAAACCGACAAAGTTGACGCACGTCGTACCCAGCGCCCAACAAATCATGGCCATGGGGTTAACGTAATTGAGAATCAGCGCCCCGGGAGCGGCATACTTTTTGACCTCTTCTGCGATCTCCACGGCGACGGGTATGCTTCGCAGCGCCCTAAAGAGCCCGCCCGGGCCCATAGAGTCGCCAATGCACTGATCGACGCCGTACTTAAGCGGGATGCGGTAATCCATCTCAAATGCGGCCACCCCACCCACCTGGAAAGTGGTAATGATAAACTTCGCTCCGCGAATCGCGTCGACCCGGTCCGTTGTCACATAAACCGATGCGTCGAGATGGTTGTGAGCAATTACTTTTTTGATGTACTTTTCTACTTGTGAAGATTTCTGGGTTGTCGGCGCCATCAGCGCAAATTCGGTCCCTTCCAGTCCCGGGGTACCAAGGATGTCGAGTATGAGTGTCTTGCAAAAGATGATACTGCCTGCGCCAATTATCGCTATCTTTCTAGCCATAATTTTCGACCTTTCTCACACTTTTTACACGATATATAAGTTGTTAACGGAAGTTAATTTATACGAATAAGTTCTTTAATGCTATTAAAGCACATTATTCGCGTATTGTCAATATCTCTTCGATTATATACTCGTTATATATCGTTTTCATATTCATATTTTACTTATACCTATAAACCGTAAACGAGAGAAAATTCGACCACTCTCCCACCCATAGCCTCGTCCAGCAGGGAAGAATGCCGTCTTGCATAGGCATCACGCAGGAAATCAGCCACTCTGACAGTTGATTTTATGCATGGGCTCACTGCAAGTATGCATCGTCCCCGGGTTATAGATGTTTTTTTATAAACTCAAGACCTTTGATGGCAATCTCGTCGGTGTTTTCCACAAAGGGACGCCACAGTCTGAGAAGCGGCAGCGTTTCCGGCACATTGGCGTTAAACGCTTCGATGATCACATTCCCGTTATATCCACCCTTCTTCAGCACATCAAATACGGACGACGGAATCGCATGACCAAATCCGGGTATACCGCGGTTATTCTCTGAGATATGCACGCTGTGAATCTTGTCCATCACACGCGCCCAGGATGCCGCGGTATCATATTCTTCGATGTTGCTGTGGTGGGTATCGGCCAGTATCCCCAGTGTGTCCACCCCGACCTCTTCACAGAACTCGTATGCCTGCTCGATCGTATTGAGTATATACATCTCAAACCGGTTGAGCGGCTCCGCTGCAAGCTTTATACCTTTTTCTTTGGCATACAGCGCGCATTCGCGCAGACCGTCTACGGCATACTTGCGCTCTTCGGGCGTGGGGCCGACCTGCGTCGTATTGCATAACCCCTGAAACATCGGACCGCTGAATACAGTGCCTCCAAGGTCACTGGTCTTCGCAATGCAGCTTTTCAGGAATTCGATTGCTTTCCTGCGCATCGCAATGTCCGGGCTGATGATGTCCATATCAGCGGCCGCATATACATCCAGTGCACACCTTGCGAGTCCGAGTTCATCCGCTTTTTTCGCAAAGCGGTCAACCTCCTGCGCGCTTAAGGCCCCTACACCGATTTCAAATGCATCAAAGCCCCATTCCTTTAGCTTCTCCAGTATATGGCCGTGCTCCGCAAAATTCGGAGACGCCGTCCACAGCAACAGGTTAATACCTACTCTCATATTGAACCTCCTTATGATTTATGGAATTCTTCAGCAACGGCGATTCGACGCCCCAATGTTTATCTTATTGAACGAGTATTCGCCAGTCAGTTTATACGTATAAGTCTTGACGTATATTCATCTCCGAAACGACCATTCTATTCATTTGTTCTACTATGGTTCACCCGTTACTCATTGTACGCAAAGGGTCTGAATTTCATCACAATATAGAGATCACAATATGAGATTATTCAATGTCTCAGATACTGCCAACAGGTTTTTAACAGGCGTGTCTTTAGGTACCTCACAGCCCGCCGCGCTGATATAGCGCGTAGCCCCTGCCTGGCTGCAAACAATCACCGCTTCTCGCACGGATGAAGGCGTACCCTGGAGCAATACAGCGACAGGGTCATAATTGCCGCTCAGGGCACACTGATCTCCAACGATTTCTGCTGCCCGGTGAAGCGGTACCATCCAGTCAAGGTCTATAATATCGCAATGCTGCGCCGGCAGATATTCCAAAAAGGGCGTGACGTTGCCGCAGATATGCAGCTTTGTTTTAGCACCTAAACGTTGAATTTCAGAGAGCAGCTTAATCTCGTACGGCAGCGCAAACTTTTGATAGTATACAGGACCGGCAACGGATGCGATCGCGTCGCCGACACCGATGATATCCGCTCCGGCTTCAATCTGCGCCTTAGCAAACAACAGCGCCTGCTCCAGACAGATATCCATTAAATCGCGTACGAACTCTTCGTTATCGACCAGATCCATGAGCAACTCATTCACACCGCGAAGATCCGCCGCTTCGGCCATACAGCCTTCTACCCAACCGATGACAGGCACATCATCGCTGGCCAGTCTCTTGTACCGCTCGATGGCCATCACACTTTGGGCCATCCGCTCGCTTTCACAGGGTTCTACTGCTTTAAGCGCAAGCAGCTGCTTTTCATCTGTGATCAGGTTAAACGGTGCATACGGCACACCGTCTTCCGGAAATTCCACCTTGGTGCCGAAAGACGATGCCTCTTTCATCGGATCGGACATGGTCGTAACGCAGTCAATTCCGTACTTCTCCGCACAGGCCATATTCCCATCCACCAGCTTTTTATGATCTTTGCAGTACGCAGCGTAAGGCACGCCAATCTCTCGTGCCGCAAATTGCATAATGATATTAAGGTTTGGAATGCGATCTGGCTTTTTCCCATCTAAAACAGTGAATACCCGTTGTTTTGCGTTCATGCCAAGCTCCCTGTTTGGTTTTGAGAAGAGTCCATCTCCACGCACCGGAGGTTATAAGGGTGCTGACCTTTTACCGAATACAATTTTATACTGAGAAGGGATTTATTGAATTAAATCGTATAAGTTATTTATATGTTTATTACGAATATTATAATACGCATTATGTATTTTGTCAAAACCACTTTATCACTTTGTCCAGCTTGAACCCCAGAAACATCCCATACCAAACCCTGATGCTGACCGCTAATACTCACTTTATCCATGTCTGCCACGGATGTTCTCTCGTCATTATACAAAAGCAGCGCCCGGATAATCCGGGCGCTGCTGACTTTTGTGTTTCTTCAGTTACTTATTCGCCTTCGAGAGGTCTACCTTGGCTTTGCGATTTTTGATCTTCCACTGGATCTTTGAACCTACTGCCGCAACCGTGGTAAACACATTCTCCACTCTGCCCTTGTCGAACTCATTCGGAGGCGTCTGGCTGTTGCGAATCACGTTGCCGGACAGCGCTGACAGCTCGGAATCCTCTTCATCGATCTTCTTCTTACGGCCTTTGCGATTCTCGTAGCCCCACTGTATCGTCATGGTGCCGTCACCGTTGTTGGTAACCGCCTCCGCGATCGGAATGATGGAGAGCCATGCCAGCAACAGCCAGATCAGCAGTCCAAGCCCCGGTATCAGCAGCAGCCACCACAGCCAGCTCACACCACCGCCCGTTGTCGGCACCGGTTCTTCCGTAATCTTAGTCGGTTCCGGTGTAGGAGCCGCGATTTCCTCGAACTGGGCCGTTACCGTCAAGTCGGAGGTCACCGGATCGAATGCGGTATCCCAACCTGTAAACGTAAACCCTTCTCTTTCAGGAACTTCAGGTGCGGTCGCGCCCGTGTTCCAATCAACCGTTTGCGTATCGATCACCGAGCCGTCAAAGTTGACGAACGTTACGGTGAACGTTTTAATCTTGTACTCAGCGACGACCGTCAGATTGCCCGTCACATCGTCATAGGTCGGGCTCCAGCCTGTAAAGTCATAGCCTTCACGTACAGGGTCTGCAGGCGCTGTCGCATCGTCACCGTACAGTACCTCGTCCGTTCCAATAAGGTTTCCGTCGTAGTCTTCGAACCTTACCACGAACACGTCCCGGTCATAACCAGCCACTGCATCGATGTTCTCGCGCACGTTGGTCAGGCTGGTCGCCACCGTTGCATCGTCACCCGTCAGCGTCCATCCGGTAAACGTTGCGCCCGTCCTGGTCGGCGCGGTCGCCAGCGTAGCGGCTTCGCCCCAATTGACCGTCTGGGTCGTACCGATCTGCGTCACGCCATCCGCACGGAAGAACCGTACCGAGTAGGTGTTTATCGCATACTGTGCCGTCACATCCAGGTTGCCCGTGATGTTGCCAAAGTCCTTATTCCAGCCCGTGAAATGATGCCCGGTCTGGTTGTTCGGGTTCGCCGGAGCGGTTGCGCCGCTGCCGTAATCCACCGTATCGGTACCAAGTACTGTACCGTTGTAATCGTAGAACGTCACCACGTAGCTTCTCAGTGTCTCGGTAAATGCCGCCTTATAGGTAACGTCTCCGCTCACAGAATCCACCTGGGGCGTCCACCCGGCAAACGTGTAGCTGTACTGGGCGGTCGACGGTCTCGTCGGCTCCGCGCTGTTATAGCTCGGCGTTGTGCCATACGCTACGTTCAGATCCTGCTCCAACTGTGTATTGTCGTAGTTCGCCCACGTTACCGTGT
>JAEWCC010000068.1 GCA_023390815.1 Bacillota bacterium | reverse complement strand
GACCTGCACCTCGCCAAAGCCCAGCGCCGCTGCCACAGCGGGCGCGGCGACGAGGGACACGCCGCTGTTCTGAAGCTTTTTAAGGTACTGCAGGTAATACGGCATACGCTGCAGCGCCTGCCGGGAGATGGAGACAACCCCTTGCTGCGGTATCAACATCAACTTATCCTCCGCACATAATATCGATAATGAATTATCGATATTATATCGCCTGGCTGTCGTGGACGTCAACTCGGCTTCTATGCCCTGCTGCTGTACAGATTTCGCCGCCTTGCTTTTTTGACAAAGAGGGGGAGGGAGTGTATAATACAACCTTGCATCACGGTAAGAGCACCATCGCGCTTTGTCGTTCATTGAATCGCTGAATAAGAATTTCCACGTTTAAGCCAAGCGAGTTTGTAAATCATAGTCTTTAGGATGACGCAATGACTGTAACGTTAATCATGCTGGCCCTTTTCAGCATCTATATGCTTTTGATGAACCATAAAAGCAAGTATATCCGATGGTTATTTTTGATTGTGGTTTTTTTCGGTATCACAATCATTTTCCTTCAGCTTTATATATCAAAGTTTGTGAACTACAACGAGCGTTTCATGAGTTCGTCGTCGAACGTCGTATTTTCGCTGGACTATTGGCTCTGGACGCACCTGCAGGGCGTATCTGTCAGCGCCAATACAATCACCCGAATCATCAACATATCGTCGGCGGTGTTTATCTATGCCGTCGTTGTGTTCGCAATCCTCTATACGAGAGAGAAGACGACGAAAAAGACCGCGCTCATAATCGCTTTGCTTGCGGTGCTGCCGGTGGAGATCATCCTTTTCTACGACCCGCTGCTAAGCTTCCAGATATTTATACGGGTGACGGGCAGCGCCGCCAATAATGAAAACGCGGTGTTGAACCTGGTGAGGGCTTTGCAGGTGATTAATTATTACCTGATTAACCTCTATTTCCTATATTCGCTGGTCATTTTGGTTATCAAGTTCTTCCGGTCGAAGCTCAAGATCAAACGGAGCCAGATATTGTTCATTGTTGCGCAGATTCTACCCATCTCATTGATGTTTTTATTGATCTTTATCTGGATTCCTGTCAAGGACGTCGATATCTATATGTATTCGATCCGTCTGACGTTCACGCCGACCGATTTCACCATCCCGTACTCGTTTTTCGAACTGCTGCCGGTGATGGCGGCCGGCTTCATGATCCTCAACATCTACCTCATTGCACGGCACCAGATACTCTACCGGATGGAGCGACAGAGGACCCGGACGCTGGGCAACCGGCTTCGTGAAGCGAATGAGAACTTTCAGGGCATGTTTCACGCATTTAAGAATAATTTTCTCGCAATTAAGATCATGGCGAATCGCATCAACAGCGACCAGACAGACAAAGAGGAGATTAAAAAACTTGGGCAGGATATCGGGGCTCTCTGCGAAGAATATATCAGCAAGATCAATATCCTGCAGGCCAAGCTGAAAAAGGTCAGGATCGCGATGGTCGAGACCGATCTGATTAAGGTGATCGATCGGCTGCGGCAGGATATCCGGGACACCTATGAGATGGACATCGAAGTGGAAAAACCGCTGGATCAAATCGCGATTCTGGCGGACGAACTGTATCTTTATGAGGCGCTGCGCAACTTTCTTGTGAACTCGGTGGAAGCCGTGCAGGGCAAGGGGGATGGGAGGATCCGGATTGTACTCTGGGTGGAAAGCGAATGGGTGGTGATTCAAATCAACGACAATGGGGTCGGCATATCCCAAAAAACGCTCAGGGAGATGTTCAAGCCTTTTTACAGCACAAAGAACCAAAAGAACAACTGGGGTATCGGCCTTTCCTATTCCCAGCTGATCATCAATTCGCACGGCGGAGATATCTCCGTTAAGAGCGAGGAAAATACATATACTTCTTTTGAAATCGTTTTGCCGAGGGTATGGAGGTAGTATGAGCAAGGAACCAATCAAGGTCGTCATTGCCGAGGATATTGAGGTAATTCGCGAGTACTTTGTTACCGTACTGAACCATGAAGCGAATATCAAAGTGCTCGACGCGGTAAGCAACGGGAAACAGGCGGTGGACAGCGTGATCAAATACCGCCCGGACATTCTTCTGACCGATATCCAGATGGAGTCTCATTCCGATGGTCTGGACGCGATCGAAAAAATCACCCGCATGAATCTTGATGTCAGCTGCATCGTACTGACTGTGCACGAGGAAGACGATATGATCTTCCGGGCATTTGAGGTGGGCGCGGTCGATTATATTATTAAGGATGCCTCCGCCGTAGACATCATCAATTCCATCCGCACGGCTTATGGCGGGGAGGTATCGATACGTCCCGGCATCGCGGAGAAACTGCGCAGAGAATTCATGCGCATCAAATCCGACCAAAATAACTTTATCAAGTTCGTCAGCATCTTTTGCCGGCTGACCGAAACGGAGATCGAGGTGCTGGACCTGCTTTCACAGGATATGACCGTTACGGAAATCAGCCGGCTGCGATGCGTGGAGCTCTCCACCGTACGGACGCACGTGAACAATATCCTTAAAAAATTTGATATGCACAGCACCAAGGAGGTTATCAGCCTGATCAAACGGCTGGGAATGAAGGAACTCATGGGCAAATATTTCAGTATCGGAAAGGATGGCGGAAAATGAGCCGGTTTATCTGGCTGGGTATGGCCGCACTGCTTGTCGTTTCGATGCTGGCTGGCTGCATGGTCGACGAAAACCGGGGCGGTACATCGGATATCGTGGAGCGGCTGACGAATCAGACCATCGACGGAAAGGAAGCGACGCTGGAGGGCAGCAGCGGGATCGTGATCGGAATCGTGATGGCGGCATTCGACAATGCGGGCTGGATTGCGATTTTTACGGGCATCGTAGACGAAGCGATCAAGCAGGATGTCGGCTTAACCTGTTATTCCGCCAACAACGACCCTGACCGCCAGATAGCGTTAATCAACCAGCTTATCGATGATCAGGTGGATGGAATCATATTTATCCCGACAAACTCAGAAATGCTTTCCGTCGCGGTAGATGCTGCGCACGAAAGCGGCATACCGATCGTCGCGGCAGACAGGTCGGTTACCAACGCGATGCCCAATGCATTGGTGGAATCGGATAACATTAAAATCGGCGAGACCGCCGCAGATCAGATGTACGCCCTTTCCGAAGGCAAGACCCTTAAGATCCTCGTACTCCAGGGCGACAGGATGACATCCGCCGGATACGAACGGGACCGCGGCTTCCAGGAACAGATAAAGAAATATGATAACTGTACCATCGTGGTAAGTGCAGCGGCTCAATGGAAGGCGAATCTGGGGTATGAAGCGGTGCTGGACGCGTTTAAAACCAATTCCGAGATCAATGCGATCTACCTTCCGAGCGACCTGTATACACAAGGCACCGTCTCTGCGCTGGAGATTATGGGCAAACTGAAACCCATCGACCAGCCGGAACACATCATCATCGTCAGCGTGGATGGCCACCCGATCGGTTTGGAGAACATCCGCAAAGAGTATGTCGACATCGATGTCGGGCAGCGCTTGTACACGGTGGGACAAAAAGCCATGCGGAGCTGCATCAGTCTCGCAAACGGCGAGACGCTCGATCAGAAGATCGTCCGTATGCAGCCGCAAGTCATCGACCGGGACAACGTGGACTCGGACGATCTCTGGGCGAATCTCATTCAATAGTTATGTACGTTTTCTCATCAAGGCGGTATTCGGGCAGGATACCGCCATTCTTTTTATTGATGCTTTCTCATCTAATTTTAATCCCGGAAATTACAAAACGATAATATTGATTAGGAAATTTCAATCTGTTCATATGGACAAAAATCCAATACAATTATAATCACCGAATGGAAAGACACCGATGATTCAATATATGGTTGACAAAATGATGACCTGTCTAATTGGCGAGATGTGAAAAACGCTGCTCGCAGCTTATTTTGTATGGAATGTGGTGCGGCAAATCGATTCTGTAGGCTGAAAGGATTATCATTCTGTATGACGGATTACTGGGTTAAACCATAAAAGCGCGAAAAAGCGCATAATCTGACGAAAATACGCGAAAAACTAAAACGATTAATATCTACCTTTATAGAGTCAGCGATGATCATGGTGCGGCTCTCGCGATAGGGCAAATGCGATGTATGGCAGACTTTTGGAGGCGTTGTGTTATTGTCTGCAAAAAAGTAAAAACAAATAAGTAACAAATGAAAGAAAATAAAAATTGACAAAGTGTAAATGTGACTATATAATCAAGTCAACATTAAATATAAAAACGGTTATCAGGCAAGAACAGAAGAATCAATGAGAGATAGTTTATGGACTTTGACTGTGTACATTCAAATAATTACATAAAAATAAATTAAAATTGTAAATAGAGATGGGACGTAACCCGATTCAAATTGTGATAATTCAGTGATTTAGAAATAAAGCAAATATTTGCGGAGGTGATTACGATAGCATGGCGGCTGATGTGAAACCGATTATTGAGATGAAAGGCATCAATAAGTATTTTCCCGGCGTTCATGCACTCAAGGATGTGAACTTCACACTCTATCCGGGAGAAGTTCGCGGTCTTGTGGGCGAAAACGGCGCGGGAAAATCCACATTGATGAACGTTCTTGGCGGGGTGTTTCCGCCTAACAACGGCACCATACTGTTTGATGGAGAAAAGGTGAACATCGACAGTACAAGGAAGGCGGAGGAGCTGGGGATCAGCTTCATCCATCAGGAGTTGTCTTTGTTCTGCAATATGGATATCGCCTCCAATATCTATATCCATCATATGCCCAAAAAGGGCGGTTTTCTGGACAAAAAGAAGCTCTACCACGACACGAATGAGATATTGAAGGTCTTGCAGCTCGACCGCAAACCCTCCAAGCAAGTCAGCGCCCTTAAAATCGGCGAGCAGCAGCTTGTCGAGATTGGACGCTCGCTGGCGCAGAAGACGCGTGTGCTGGTTCTGGACGAGCCGACGTCATCACTGACGAAGCCTGAGGTGCGCATCCTGTTCTCGCTGATTAAATCCCTCAAAGAGAAGGGTGTGGCGATCGTGTTCATTTCGCACCGGCTCGAGGAGATTTACGACGTATGCGATAACATTACGATCATGCGTGATGGCGCGGAGATTAAGACCAGTCCGCTCTGTGACATCGAACGTTCCGAGATCGTCAACAAGATGATCGGTACGACGCTGAATGAATTTTACTCACAAAAATATACGAACCCCGGCGAGGAACTCATCTGCCTGAAGAACGTTTGCCGTAAGGATAAACTCAATAACGTTTCCTTCAACGTCAGGCGCGGAGAGATCGTCGGTATTTATGGGCTCATGGGCTCCGGCCGCACGGAAATCCTGCGCAGCATATTCGGACTCGACAAGATCGACTCCGGCGAGATCCTCGTCAAAGGCAAGCCGGGCAACATCAATAAGCCCATGGATGCCATCAAGCAGGGGATTGCGATGGTCACCGAGGACAGGCATCTGGAAGGCCTGGTGCTGGGCGAGTCGGTCAAATACAACATATCGCTTGCCAATCTGCCCTCCATCTCGACCAACCGGTTCTTCGTCAAGAAGGAGAAGGAAGTCAGAATCGCCGATCAGAGCGTGGCGGATCTCAAGATCAAAACCCCGACGATTAAGCGCGTCGTGCGGTTCCTCTCGGGCGGCAACCAGCAGAAGGTGGTTATTGCCAAGTGGCTTAACACGAATCCGAGCCTGCTCATTATGGATGAGCCTACGCGCGGCATCGACGTCGGCGCAAAACACGAACTCTATGTCATCATGGAGGATCTCGTGAAAAAAGGCGTGGGCATACTGCTGGTATCCTCCGAACTGCCGGAGATGATCGGCGTCTGCAACCGCGTTATCGTGCTCAAGGAAGGCGAGGTCAAGGCCTCCCTGAGCGATCAAGAAGTAAACAGTGAAAACCTGCTTTCAGCAGCGATGGGGGTGTAACCATGAATAGCAAAGAGAAATTATCGGGCGAAAAGATATCGGTCGGACAGTTTATACTCAAGTACGGCATTTACTTTCTGTTTCTGCTGATCGTTGTCATCCTTTCGATTTTCAACGGGAGCTTTTTAACCAGCACGAATCTGATCAATGTGCTTTTGCAGACGTCCGTTAACGCGGTACTCGCGATCGGCATGACGTATGTTATCATCACAGGCGGCATCGACGTGTCGGTCGGCGCGGTGATGGCGGTCTCCAGCGCGTGCGGCGTCGGCCTCATCAAAGTGATGAACGTACCGGTGGGCGTCGGCATCCTCGTGATCGTCGCAGTCGGTGCGATATTCGGCCTCGTCAACGGTTTATCCGTCGCCTACCTGCGGATGCCCGCCTTCCTCGTCACGCTGGCTACGCAGGGTATCGCGAGAGGCCTGACGCTGGTTATCTCCAGCGGCAAGTCGTGGTACGACCTGCCTGAAGCCTTCCAGTTCATCGGCAAGGAGTCGTTCCTCGGCATCCCGGTGCTCATCTACATGGTGGCAGTTGTCTTCGGACTAGCGTTAGTACTACTGCGACTAACCGTGTACGGCCGAAAGGTGTTCGCAATCGGCGGTAACCCGGAAGCAGCGAAGGTATCCGGTATCAGCGTACGGCGTGTGCAGATGAGCGTATACACGCTGCTGGGTCTCATCACCGGTATTGCGGCGCTGATGACGACAGCGCGCGTCGGCAGCTTCTGGGCAGCCATGGGCGACGGCGTGGAATTCATGGTCATCGCGGGTGTTGTCGTCGGCGGCACAAGCCTCGCGGGCGGCGTGGGTTCTCTTCCCGGCACCATCGTCGGTGTCATCCTGCTGGGTGTTATCAACAATGCGCTCAACCTCTGGGGCATACCGTCCGAGTGGCAGGATGTGTTCCGCGGAGCGATTATATTCCTCGCGGTCATGTTGGATGCCCTGCGGACCAAGTACAGAAAAGCAGACTAAAGAATCGGTTTGCATCTTTAAGGTGCAAGATAATAAATGAGGAGGAACAACATGAAGAAGGTATTAGTTATCGTTGTGGCATTGGTGCTTGCTCTGAGCGTATTCGCAGGATGCTCGGCTAAGCCGTCGACGGAGTCCCCGTCCGCGCAGGAATCGCAGACCACATCGGAAGCGCCGGTCGTTTCTGAGAGCACGGAGCCTTCGCAGGCCGCTTCTCTGGTCATCGGACTGTCGATGCCTGAGATCAAAACCGACGGTTTCACAGCGATGGCCAACGGCGTTCAGATGTACGCTGATGAAGCGGGCGTAGAACTCCGCGTCGTCGATGCGGACAACGATGCGCAGACGCAGATGTCCCAGATCGAAGACTTCATTTCCCAGGGCGTGGACGCGATCATTATGACCCCCGCTGACTCCGGCGCGCTGAGCGAAGCGGTCAAGAAGGCGAATGAAGCGAACATCCCCGTGGTCTGCATGGACCGTTCGGTCACCTCGGGCAACATCACCGCCCTGATCGAGTCGGACAACGTAGAGCATGGTTACCAGGCTGGCCTGTACATGGCTGAAGCTGCTGAAAAAGCGGGCATCGCGCTCAGCGATCTCAAGATCCTTGAGCTCCAGGGCGACCTTGCGACCTCCGCTGGCCAGGAGAGATCCGAAGGCTTCCAGAAAGCCTGCACCGAGAAGGGCATGACGATCGTCACCTCCCTGCCGACCTACTGGGATCCGGATACCTCTTACAACGCGACGCTCGATGCTTTCCAGGCTCATCCGGAAATCAACGCGATTTTCGAAGCTTCCGACTCCATCATGTGCGCTGCGGTCAATTCCGCTCTCGATCAGCTTGGCAAGGCCGTTAAGGTTGGCGAAGCGGGCCACATCATCGTGACGACGGTTGACGGCTGCCCGGTTGTCATCGATGCGATCAAGGCTGGCTCAGTGGATGCAACGGCTGTGCAGAGCATCCTGACGTTTGGTAAAGAAGCGATCCTGAAGGCTGTTGCGGCTGCGAACGGCGAAATCGCGGTGGACGGCAACGAAACCCAGCGGCTGGCTCCGGTGAAGGCGACAATCGACAACGCCGACAGCGAAGAACTCTGGGCGAATGCAATCAAATAAGTAAATCACAAAAGATCGACGATTGAGGCTGCAGCAATGCAGCCTCAGTCTTAGCAGGGGCTGATGGAGAAATGGCCGTCAACACATCTATGTAAAAGCACCCATTTCTCCACCCCGCTGCAAAACCCTGCGTATAGTCTGACAGGCGGAAATTAGTAAAAGCGGCGATACCCGCCGAGGGAAGGCCGATACTGACCATAGCGGTGCAATGCGGATAGTTGCGACCCATCGGTTGTCGAGCAATTCCCATACGGCTGGAAAGCCCATTCTCCCAAAAGAGCCATCTCGATTTTTTCTTCGGGATCAACAACATGTGATCCCTCAGCCCGAACACGCTAACGGCGTAATCGGCATAGAGGAATCATTCGAGGAGGCTCTTGTACAAATTTCCCGGAGAATCTGAATATCCGTCAAAACAGACATGCAGCGAGGTTGAAAGTAACTTGTAGGGGACGGCTTCCCAGACGTCCCGCTGTGGCTGTTACCGCGCAAGGGCGCGGATACCAATGTCGCTAAGGGGATATGGCATGAAAGCACTCGTTTTTTATGGTCCGGGCGATATCCGGTACGAAAAAGATTGGCCCGGCCCCGGCGAACCGGGCGACGGCGAAGTGACGGTTGCGATTTCGTGGTGCGCGATATGCGGCACGGATATCGAGGATTACCGGCACGGTGGGATTATCCCCACCGAAAGGCCGCACCCGACATCGGGACGGATGGCGCCGATGGTATTCGGACACGAATTCGTCGGCAGGGTGGCGAAGACCGGAAAGAACGTGAAGAGGCTGGTTCCCGGCCAGAAGGTTGCGGTTGAATGCGTCGCGGGATGCGGCAAGTGCTACTGGTGCGAGCGCAAGGAGTACGCGCTTTGCCCCGGGATGATCTCGATCGGGCAGTATACCGACGGCGGAATGGCGGAATACGTGAACGTACCCGGCGAGAACTGCATTCCTCTGCCGGACGATGCCGATGAACAGCTTTTTGTGACGGCGGAACCCTTTGCGGTCGCCGTCCGCGCAGTGCGCCTGGGCCGCGTCAGGATGGGGGAGACGGTCGCGGTGGTGGGCGCCGGCACGATCGGGCTGTGCGGCATCGCCGCGGCGAGGATTGCCGGAGCCGAGCGGATTATCTCGGTGAATCGCGGCGGGCACCGCGCCGAGGTGGCGAAGCGGGTGGGCGCGACGCACTGTGTCAACACGACCGAGCAAGGCTGGCGGGATCGGTATGACGAGCTGACGAACGGAGTCGGGGCCGATATGGTGCTTGATACGGGCGGCAACATCCCGGCTATCCAGCTTGCCTACGAGATTACGCGGCGGCAGGGCCGCTGCGTCGTCGCCAGCGTGGTCAATCAGGATCTACCGCTGTCGGTCATCGATCTCATTATGACCAGCAAGGAAGTGATCGGCACCAATGCGCATACCTGGTGCGAGGAATTTAAATGGGCGGTGCAGTACATCCTGGACGGTCGATTTGACCCCACGCCGCTGATCACCGGCAAGACATATATTGAAAACGCGTTTGAGGAAGGCATACAGCGCAGCATCAAAGACCGGAATCAAATCAAGATACTGGTCACGCCGCACGAAGGCTGGGTTTGAAGCAAGACAACATGGATGACAACCGGAGGAAAGAATGAAGAAGATATGCGTGCTGGGCAGCATCAACATCGATCTCGTAACGAAGACGCCGCGGTTTGCGCAGCCAGGGGAGACGCTGGAAGGGGAAGCCTTTCAAACGTTTCCGGGTGGCAAAGGCGCGAATCAGGCGGTCGCCGCAGGAAGGCTGGGCGCTGACGTCACGTTCTTAGGCAAGGTCGGCAGCGACGCCTTTGCCGCGGTGGCGCTGAGCGCGCTCGCAAGTGCGGGCGTTAAAACCGAACACATCGAAAACGAAGATACGAGCACGGGAACCGCCACCATCGTCGTCAACGCGCAGGGCGAAAACTCCATCATCATTGTACCCGGCGCGAACGGACGCGTGGACGTGG
>JAEWCC010000067.1 GCA_023390815.1 Bacillota bacterium | reverse complement strand
CCACGTCCACGCGTCCGTTCGCGCCGGGTACAATGATGATGGAGTTTTCGCCCTGCGCGTTGACGACGATGGTGGCGGTTCCCGTGCTCGTATCTTCGTTTTCGATGTGTTCGGTTTTAACGCCCGCTCCTGCCAGCGCTTCGAGCGCCACCGCGGCAAACGCGTCGCTGCCGACCTTGCCTAAGAACGTGACGTCAGCGCCCAGTCTACCCGCGGCGACCGCCTGATTCGCGCCCTTGCCGCCCGGAAACGTTTGAAAGGCTTCCCCTTCCAGCGTCTCCCCCGGCTGCGCAAACCGCGGCGTCTTCGTCACGAGGTCAATGTTGATGCTGCCCAGCACGCATATCTTCTTCATTCTTTCCTCCGTCACAGATATTCCGCGAACCATTTGGCGGCATGATAGAACACATCCTGGGTAAACTCGGACGTCGGCAGCGGGTGCGGTGCGCCCTTGATGACAACAAGATCGCACGGTGAGGAGACAACCTCCTTGAGAGAGAGGCTCTGTCTGACCGAAACAAGCGTATCCGCGTCCCCATGAATCAGCATCAGCGGCACTTTAATTCGGGTTGCATACAGCCTCGGTTCAAAGAACAGGAAGCTGTTGACCACGGATTCGAGCGGCACCTCGCACACCATCTCGGGGTGCTCTTCTCGGAACAGGCAGTAATCCGCTTCGTCTGCCTCGCTCATACCCAACGCGTAAGGCACCGTTACATACTCGGACTTCCCAATGGAAGCGACCGTTTTGCTGTCTGTCGCAAGCCTTTCGATAAACTTTTGAAACTGCTTGCCGCCTTTATTGCGCTCCCAGCTTTCCTCCAGTACGGCTCTTCCGCACGCGACGGGCGCCATCGCGACCGCGCATTTTACGCGTCGGTCCATCGCGGCCATATAGATCGTCATCGCCCCGCCCATGGAGCAGCCGGTAAACCCGATACGGTTTTCATCCGCTTCATCAAGGCTGGCCGCATAAGATACCGCGTTTGCCGCGTCCTCCGCCCACTCTGTGGAGCACATCATACGGCCTTTTTGCGCTTCGCTGCCGCCGCAACCACGCGAGTCAAACTGGAGCGTGAGAAAGCCTCTTTCGCAGAGGTACTGCGCCATCGCGTCGTACTCTTCTTTATCGCCGGAGTATCCATGGTTGATTACGACTACAGGACTCTTTTCGCTGCGCGGAATGCGTACCCTGGCCGAAATCCGCTTGCCTCCGCTATAGAATGTTCTGTCCTCGGTTATCATGCTGCACCTTCTTTAGTCATACCAGAAAAGTATCTTGTGTTTGATTCGGAAGGGGTCTTCGATGTTATCTCCAGCGATCTTCCAAACCCCGTCGACACGCTTGAAATCCTGCCGGAAGTAATACTTCTGTCCGGATTGATGATTCTGTACCCGCAGGATATATGCCTCATCCTCGCTCGGATACACGGTTTCGGCAAACTCGTATCCGGTAACGCTGTCATTTTCAGTTTTCAGGTAATCCTGCGTGGCAGAAATTTCGTCAAGGAACTGTTTCTCATACTCCGCCATCGCTGCGGCAGATTCGGGGGTGACGAGTTCAAGCAGCGCTTCGTATCCGGACGAAGGCCCTAGATCTCCATTCACCATATCCTGATAAAGCTGGCTGGCACGCTGGGCAAGCCCTTCAGGGCTGTTTACATCCAGCTCGGCTGAATAATCCATTTTGGAAGGCAAGTACGCCGGAACATTGGGGTCTTCAGCGGTACATGCGCTTAGCAGCAAAACCATCGCGATCAACACGAACAGAATCTTTTTCATGTCTGATGCTCCTTAGCCTTAACCCCTGTGGGGCCGTTACGGAAATTTGCGGAAGGCGGATATCCGCCCTCCGCATTTCGTCCTTGTCTATTTTTCTTTTTCTGCAGCCGTCTCGATCAGAAGATCAACATTTTCCGGGGTCGCAACGATGAAACCGGTGCTGATCGTGGTCGGGATCGGGGTGATGCCAGCGGACTTGTCGTCCTTCGTGAACTGAATGCCGTTGTGGTTGTAGTCAAACAGCATCCGTACACCGTAGTAGGTGAAGAAGTGACGCTTCTGACCAACAGCCGCTACGAGCGCGCCGTCCTTAACACCCTGAAGGTGTTCAGGCTCTGCATCTACGCAGGTTCCATACACGGTGCCAACCTTGCCGGTTTCCTTGATCGCCTGAGCGATGCCAGGTCCGCAGGTGGAGTCTGTGCCGGCTACCGCAAGGATGCTGGCGTCGGACTGGATCAGGTTGGTGATCGTCTCAGCAACCTTCTGCGCATTGGAGGTGGAGTCATAAACCTGCTGAACCACTTCGATTCCGGGAGCCAGCTGAGCCAGCGTCGCGGTGTAACCATTCAGCGCGGAAACCGTATTGTCAGCGCCGGGGATGCCGATCAGCACCGCTTTGCCGGTCTTGCCTTCAAGGTAAGGCGCCACAGCCTTGGCCTGCTCTACACCGAGGTCATACCAGTTGGTGCCGACGAAGCAGATTCTCTTGGAACCCGGAACGTCTGCGTCAACGGTTACAACGGGGATACCCGCATCCATGGCTTCGTCGATCGCCGTTGCGAGCGAAGCGTCCCAGCCAACAACCATCATGCCGTCGGGTTTCTTGGGGATTTCCTGTTCGATCGCCGCGATGAACGCCGGCAGGTCAACTTCCTGAGGACCAATCTTCTTGACGGTGACGCCAAGCTGCTGAGCAATCAGGTCCATACCGATGTAGTCGTTGTTCACAAACAGCGGCAGGGAGTTGTACTGGCAAGCCCACACATAGACTTCATCCGATACGTTTTCAGCAGGACCGCTGGAAGCCTGCGTGTTGCTGGACGAGGCCGGCTGCCCCGCGCATGCGCCAAATACGGACACCATCGCAACCACGAGAAGAATGGCTACCCAAACTTTTTTAGACATTGTTTTCCCTCTCCTTTTTTTATTTCGTTCCTCCTTCGGCCGGCTTTCCCCGTGGCCCAGGGGGAGGCCGGCCAATGGAAGGACAAACTCATCCAACTACTTTTCTTTTTGAGAACAGCGCGTCGATAATGACCGCGACCAGCAATATGAGGCCCTCGATGATCTTATACAGATTGGAGGGCGCTTCCGAAATGCGCAGCGCGTTGCTGAGGCAGGTAGTAAACAGCATACCGAGAACTGCGCCGCCCATGGAACCAATGCCGCCCTTAAAGCTGACACCGCCGATGACCGCACCGGTAATGACCTTGAGTTCCCAGCCCTTGCCGTACTGCGTGCCGCTGGCACCCATTCTGGCTGCAAGCAGTACTCCGGCGAAGGAAGCTAGCACTGCGCTGAATACGAATGCCATCGCTTTCATGCTCTGCACGTTGATGCCCGAAAGCTTGGCCGCTTCCTTGTTCATGCCAATGTAGTAATATTTACGGAAGTATCTCGACTTGGCCATGAGCAGTGCGAAGGTAACCAGTATGACCACCGCGTAATACACGGGCAGTTGAATGCCTGCAAGCTCCGTCTTGCTGATGGCTGTAAATGCCTCCGGCAGATGCTGGATATCGCCTCCTGTGCCCGTGATACCGAAGATTCCGGCAAATATCACCTGCGCCAGCCCGTAGAACACCAGCCCAGACCCCAGCGTGGCAATAAACGAGTTCACGCCCACACGCGCCACCAGCAGACCGATGATCCACCCGATTAAACCGGAGGCGACGAGCGTCGCCAGTATCACAAACGGTATCGGCACACCCAGCACGGCGAGCGAACCGGCCAGCAGGTTGGCGAACATCACATTGTAGCCAACCGAGAGGTCGATTTCGCCGTTGATCAGCTGCAGCGCCATACCCACCACGATGATGGCAGGCAACGAGAATTCAAGAAGCAGCGAGGACAAATTGTATCCCGAAAGGAATACATCCGGGTACATGATTGAATACGAAATCACATACAGCACAATCAGGCTAAGCGGTATAATCCATCTTTCCCTTGCGATGAAATCGAGGAAGGTCTTGGACCTTTTTTCCTGAATGTCGCTTTTATTGATTACAGCTTGCTTTGCAGTCATTGCGTTACCCCTCCCCTTAATTGGTAATTCCCGAGGCATACCGCATGATGATCTCCTCGGTGGCTTTCCTGGCTTCGACCTCGCCGGTGATCGTGCCGTTGTACATGACGTATATTCTGTCGCTGATTGACAGAACCTCGGGAAGGTCGGAGGAAACGACGATGACGCTTGTGCCCTGCTCGGTCAGTTTGCGCAGTATCGCATAAATCTCCGATTTCGCGCCGACGTCGATGCCGCGCGTGGGCTCGTCAACGATCATGATCTTGGGATCAACAAGCAGCCACTTGGCCAGAACGACCTTCTGCTGATTGCCGCCCGAGAGGTTCACGACCTTCTGCTTGACGCTGGGCGTTACGATGCCGAGCTTATCCTTGTATTCCTCCGCGATTTTGTACATTCGCGCCGTATCGATGTTGAAGCCTTTGCTGAGTTTTTTAAGGCTGGCGGAGGCAATGTTGTTGGCAACAGCCATATCAAGGAACAGTCCTTGTTCTTTTCTGTCTTCGGGCAGATAGCCGATTCCTTTTTTAATCGCATCGCCCGTCGCTTTGATCTCAACCTTCTCGCCCTCCAGGTAAACCTCGCCCGAGAGCTTTTTGTCCGCTCCGAACAACGCGCGCATCACTTCGGTACGTCCCGCGCCAGCAAGGCCCGCGAACGAGAGGATTTCACCCTTCTTCAGCTTAAAATTCACGTCATGGAACAGTTTTGAGCAGAAGTCCTTGCATTCCAGTATCACATCGCCTGCAAGCTCGCGATCGATGTGCTCAAACTGCAGATCGCGGCCTACCATCTTGCTCACAATCCAGTCGTTATCCACGCCCACCACGTCCTCCGTTGCGACGTGCTCGCCGTCTTTAAATACGGTCACGCGGTCGGCAATCTGGAAAATCTCCACAAGGCGGTGGCTGATGTAGATGATGGCCATGCCCTGATCTTTGAGCACATGGAGCAGCTTGAACAGCGCGCCAACTTCCTTTTCAGTAATCGTTGCGGTCGGTTCGTCCAGAATGAGCACCTTGGGTTTAAGAGAAAGCGCTTTGGCGATCTCGACCATCTGCTTCATCGCCGGAGAAAGCTGTCCGACCTTGGTTCTGGGGTTAATATCGATGCCGAGCCTTTTTAACAGCATGTCGGCGTCTTTGTAAAGCTTATCCCAGTCGATATGCGACAGGAACTTGACGGGCTGCCGCGCAGCAAATATGTTTTCGGCAACGTTGAGCCCATTGACGAGGGACCGCTCCTGATACACGATAGCGATACCCTTCTCATTCGCCTGGCGCTGGTTATGAATATCGACAGGGCAGCCTTCCATGAGCACCTCTCCCGAGGTCTGCCGATACACACCCGCAAGGATATGCATCAGCGTAGACTTGCCCGCGCCGTTTTCTCCGCACAGCGCGTGGACCTCGCCTTCCCGGACATCGAAGTCTACGCCTTTTAGCGCGCGTACGCCCGGAAAATCCTTAACGATGTTCTTGACTTCCAATATCGTTTTTTTCATATCCATCCCCCTGCTACTTCTCTCTCTTTGCGATGGCGATATCGAGCACGATCGCGAGTATGAGTACAATGCCGGTCACCACATACTGCATATCCTGGCTCACCTGGGCTTGCGCCAAAACATTGTTGAGCACCGCGATGAACAGCGCGCCCATTGCCGCGCCAATGACGGTGCCAGACCCGCCCGTGAAGCTCACACCACCGATAACTGCTGCCGTAACGGCGCGCAGCTCTACGCCCGTGCCCACGTTGGGCATTGAAGTGTTAAAGCGCATCGCCGTGATGATGCCGCTGAGGCAAGCCAGAAACGCGGAGAGCACAAACGCCGTGATCTTGACGCGGGCGATGTTGATACCGGAGAGTTCGGCAGCCTTCAGGTTGTCGCCGATATAGTAAAGCTGTCTGAAATAGCGCGTCCGCCCGACCAGATAGGCAAATATCGCAATGATAACGATCATGTAGTATACGGGCAGCTGCAGCCCGAGAAAATGTTCCTGCCCCATCGCCTTGAACACCGGATCACGGAAGTCTGTCCAGCCCGTACCGGACAGTATTACCGCGATGCCCAGATAGATCATGCCGGTCGCAAGCGTGGCGATGAACGAAGCGACACCCAGCTTGGAGACGATCACACCGTTGATGAAGCCCATGACCAGCGATATTGCGAGTGTTACCACGATCGCCGGGAAAGTAGGCCAGCCCGACTGTATGATCAGCAGGCCGCACAGGATGCCGCCGAAAACCATAATGGACCCGAGCGACAGATCGATCTCCGCCAATATCAGCACCAGTGTAATGGCTACCAATATCATGGCTTCCGAAGACATGTTTAACAGAATCAAAGCAAAGTTATCGAGCGTACCGAAGGTTGCCGGTAATGCAACAGAGAATATGATGCAGAATACCACGATCAGCAATAACAGTGCGAGCGCGCGTTGCTTTGAAACAAAATTCAACAAATCGAATTTCGGCTTTGCAGAAGTGTTCACGCCATTGTTTCCTCCCATATTACGAATGAAAACTGCCACGGTTGTCAGTTCCGGTTTGAAAAGCAACTTGATTCTAACACCGGCTCAAGGGGCTGGATATGAAGGATCATTAGTTTCACATGGGTAGTTTTCTTATATCGTCATAAAGCAATACCCTATGCGTTTTTTCCGTTCAATATAAAAAACCACCCTCTACGCAGGTGCGAAGAGGGTGGTTTTTGCTTGAAACCGGCCTGATAACCGACAGGCAACTCGATTTATGATTGCCTGATAATCATGCTGCTTTCAATGTCTGACACCAGTCTGTCCGTATCCATCTCGCCGATCAGGAAACTCTGGCAGTCGTCGAACAGCCGCGTTTGGTTCGGCTCGCTGAGTCCGTATATATCCGTTTGGGCGCATTCGCCGCTGCGAAGGGGCATCCAAAGCTCATTGTAACGCAGATAGCTGGTATCGACGTTCTTAACCGTGGGATATGCGCTGGTCGCCTTGCAAATAATCCTTGCGATTTCAGGGCGACTGATAAACTCAACCAGCAGCTGCGCTTCCTCGGTCATATCGGAGCCTGCATGCACCGCGACCAGATCCTGGGCAAGCATCGCGGGCGTTTTCAGTTCCGAAGTGATGTTCGAGTAGGGAATGCGAAAAACGCCCGGATCGCATACCTTTTCCATGTCCTCGCCCGTCAGGCTCAGCGACTGGTCCGACGTGATGATCATGGCCGCCTTACCCTTTTTAAAATACTCGAATGCCTGCTGGGAGGTGAGATTGATCGACTCCGGGTCAATATAGCCTTTTTCAATGAGCGCTCCGGTCCTTGAAAGCAAGTCCGTGGCATCCACCTTAAAGCTTTGGATACCCAGCTTATATCGGTTTTCCCAGGAAGCTTCGTCCATGATGTCAAACAGCGGAAGCAGCAGCAGCGTACCCGCCGCTTCCTCGTCCCGCGCGCCGATAACGATGGGGCTGATGTTATTCGCTTTGAACATCGAACATGCCCAGAGCAACTCGCTGTATGTATCGGGTACGCTTAAGTTGTATTGATCAAAGAAAATCTTGTTGTACCAAACTCCGTAATAGGAGCTGCGCAGCGCGACCGCATATTCATGGCCGTCGTACAGGTGACGGACAGCCTGCCGCACTTCGTCGTTATAGTAGTTGAGCAGTGCTTTTCCGGATAAATCCATCAGGGTCCCGTCGCTGGCCAGCTTTTGATAATCTTCGCCCAGAACGCCCATCACGTCAACTTTTTCGCCGGAGAGCAGCAGCAGCCGCTGCATCTCGGAGTAGCCGTTCTTCACATAGCGTGTATAGTTCACCTTGATATCCGGGTGCTCCTGCTCGAACAGAGAAAACACTTCATCCGGGATATACTCCCAATGGATAAAATTAAGTTCGCGAAGCCGCACTCCGTCCTGCTGCTGCTCCAGCTTGCGCTGGGCAGTCTGGAAGGAGTTTGTCAGCGTGATGCCGCACAATATGAACAGAAGAATGGCGGAGAGTATATACAGCGAACTTTTCCTCATATTCCCCTTTCTGCAGTGCTATCGGATGATATCGTCGACGTTCGTAATGTCCACTTCCACCAGTCCGGTGTCCACGTATTCCGGTATGTTGGTGATGCCGTTTTTTTCGTCCTCGTTCGTAACGGTGAGATTGCTGTGATTGATATCGTATAGCAGCTTACCTCCGTAATAGGTAAAAAGCTCCCGTTTCTGTCCGATCAGCTTCTGCACATACCCGTCCCGTACCAGCTGTAAATGAACCGGGGCGATATCCACGCAGGTCACCTTAATTTTACCGGCCAACCCGAGCTCTTTAATCGCTTCAGCGATGCCGGGCCCGCTGTTGGAGTCGAAGCCTGCGATGCCCGCAAGATCCGGGTGATCCTCGATCAACTGCAGCACAATCCGCCTCGCCTCATCGGGATTGGTCATATCGTCGTATTCACCGAGTACGATCACATCGTCATAGTTCTCTGCAACGCTGCGGAAGCCCTCGAAGCCGTCTCCCATATTCTCGGAGCCGACCATGCCCAGCATCGCTACCTTGCCCTTGCCGCCGATGAGCCGCATCATCGCTTCGCCCTGCCTGACGCCGATATTAAACCAGTCGGAGCCTACCGATGCCAGCCTGTCGCTGTCGGGCAGATCGGCGTCCACCGTGATCGTCGGGATTCCTTCCGCAATGGCGCGATTGATAAGCGGGGTAAGATTATCGTCGGACCCGCAAACCATGATCCCGGCGGGATGGCTATCGATCACCTCTTCCAGAATCCTTACCTGCTCCGCCGGGTCGTAGGTTTCAGGCGCACGCAGCGTTGCCTTCACCCCCATCTCAGCGGCAAACTCCTGCAGTCCTTTTTCGTCCTGTAGTTTAATCATCGGGTCTTCGCTGAATACGGCGACATAGACGTATTCCTCGGTCTGACCTTCCGATATGATGCTGTTTTCCGATCCGTCGGTATGATATCTCCAAAGAAGCACAAGGTTGAAAACCAGCGAGACGGCCAATAAGCAAACAGCAATGATGATCCATAGCCTTTTTTTCATTCTGTTCCTCCAGCATTATTTTTTCATGTTTTCCCGGTACTTATATGGCGTTACCTTCTCGTATTTCTCGAATACCTTGGTAAAATAGCTCCTTTCTTTGTATCCGACCAGTTCGCCAACTTTGGACGTGGAAAAGTTGGTCGATTTCAGCAGCTCTTTGGCCTTCTTGATCCTGAGTATCGATATGTAGGTTGAAAAATTCTCTCCGGTCTCGGTCGCAAAAAGCTGGCTCAAATAGCTCTGGTTCAGAAAATACTGCTTTGCGAACGTACTCAGCTTCAAATCGTTAAAGTATTCCTTTTCGATCCGTTCGGTAATTTGCTGAACGATCTTCTTGCCCCCGCTCATATCCTTGTCCCGCTTGAACGCGCAGCAGGCTTTAATCCGTTTGACCAGAAGCCGCTGAAAATCTTCCTTATATATACAGGAGTCAAAATACGAGTGTACGCTGATATCGTGCAGGTCGGTATTGGAATAGCTGTTATCCTTTTTAAGAAAGTTGATCATGATCAGCAGTACCTCGATACAGACCTCCACCACTTTGGAATACTCCATCCTTTTCTGCACCAGATCACAGAGCATCCGGTCGACGAGTTCGATAATCCCGTCCTCGTTGACTTCATCCAAAAGCCCGTGAATGACGTTTCGGGTTTCATCGGTAAGCACGTAGTAATTGCCTTTTAGCGAAACATAATCCGAGTAGAATATCACGTTGGAATCCGCAAATACATGCTTTTGCAGTACTGTTTTTCTGGACTCTGCATAGGATTTTGGCATATCCTCGATGCTTTCATACTGCCGTCCGGTTCCAAAGAACACCTGTACCGCCAGCAGTTCTTCGGTATTGCGCACGGCGTCTTCAAACAGGTACCTGAGCTTATGCACGTCCGTGGTGTGGTTGATCAGCCCGCAAACGAAATTTTCATCTCGTCTGCTGTCGATCGCGATCGCCGCACCCGATGCGGCGAGTATTTCCTCGCAAATGTTACAGACCGCGAATTTGAGCAGCGCGATGTTCGTATCGGAAAATACGCAGCCCTCGCGGCTCGCAATCCGGATGGAGAACGCAGTGAAATACGGCTGCGCAAACAGGTATCCGGCTTCGCTGATCTTGGTCTTAAGCGTATCGGTTTCGGCGCCTTCGAGCAGCTCACCAAACAAGCTGTTTTTAAGCGCGATCTGATCCTTTTCCGTGCTCTTGACCAGTCTGTTGAAGTATTTATGCTGCTGCGCTTCGGAAGCAATCCGGCTCTCGGCTTCCCGGATAACGCGTACCAGATCCTCATTGTTGATGGGCTTCAGCAGATAGTCGCAGACACCCAGCCGCAAAGCCTTTTGCGCATACCCAAAATCGTTATAACCGCTGAATATGATGAACTTGGTGTTGGGCGATAATTCCAAAGCCTTTTCAATAAACATCAGCCCGTCGATGATGGGCATCTTGATATCCGTCAATACGATATCCGGCTTTTTCTCTTCGACCTGAATTAAAGCCTGTTCACCATCCGCTGCCTCGCCGACAATCTCGGCGTTGTCGATGAACCGCTCCACTTTGCGTATCATTCCCTTGCGTATGATTTCTTCGTCATCTACGACCAGTATTCTAAGCATCATGGAACCTGCTTTCTTCAGTCTTGTGCTTTTTAACCGGGAACACCAACGTGACCTTTGTACCCCTGTTCTTTTTGCTGTGTATCGACATGCCGTATTTTTCGCTGTAGTAAAGCTTGATGCGACTGTGTACGTTCTGCAGCGCGATTCCGCCGGTGGAAGATTTCACGCTGTTCTCGTGCGAAGTGTCATACAGGCTCTGCTGCACTTTTCGCAGCTCCTCCTCATCCATACCCACGCCGGTGTCCTCAATCGTAATGATCAGATCTCCGATGTCCACGGCCGCACTGATGCGGATCAGGCTCTTTTTGCTGGTGGCTTCGATACCGTGCACCACCGAATTCTCAACGAGGGGCTGGATAACGAGCTTTAATATCTCCAGATCCATCACCTCTTCGGGTATGTTGTACTCCACCTCGAGCAGTTTATCGCCCAGCCGCAGCTTCTGGATATAGACATAGTTGCGCACATGCTCGATCTCCTCGCGCACCGAAACGAGATCCTTGCCCTTGCTGATGCTGTAACGGAATATTTTAGACAACGCCTGGCACGCATAGCATATCTCGTCGGCGCCTTTTTCCTCCGCCATGATGTCGATGATCTGCAGCGTGTTGTACAGGAAATGCGGGTTAATCTGCGCCTGCAGCGCGCTGATCGTCGCCTCTTTGCGGTATATTTCCGTCTGATAAACGCTTTTGATCAATTCATTGATACGCAGGAGCATATTGTTGAAGCTTTGGCTCAGTTCTCCGATTTCATCCCGGCTTTTAACCGATACGGCGATATCAAAACTCCCGGCCTCAACTTTTTTCATCTGACCTCTGAGCTCACTGATCGGTTCCGTCAGCGAACGGCTCATGAGCACTGAAACCACTAAGGCGAAGAATATGCACAGCAGCAGGGTATAGATCAGCGTATACTCAAACGCATAAATTTTGGCGAAAATCGCGTTGGCCGGCATTTCAATGATGACGGTCCAGCCGGTCATTGCGGAGGTGTTGAAGAAAACCAGTTCATCCTCCTGCGCGATCCTTCCGTTCTGCATCTCGAGCAGCTCACCCAAATAGCTTGTCCGCAGCTGCGTCGAAATATAGTCCGACTCCGTATCATAGATGATCCGCTTGTTATTGTCGATCACAATGATGTTGCCTTCCAGGGTCTCGAACAGATCGTCGAACAGGCTCGTATCCAGGTCGAATTTGATATACCCGATATTTTTGTTGTTTCCATTGCCGCTTATCTGTGCAATATATGAAAACACATATCGGCTTCCGTTGCCGGAAAGAACATCCGAAGGCATGTAAGTCGGCAGTATCATGGACTTTTTTCCGAGGCTGTTCATATCCTTGAACCACGAAGCGCTCGTCAGAAAGAAGTCCTTGTCCATCGAGCTTTCGGTGCCTTTAATACCGTAAACATCGCCGCTGTAATTGTAAATATAGGCGGCTTCGATGCCAGGTACCTCCTGAATCTGATCGGTGATAATGCGGGAAACCACCTCATCATCCTGCAGCTTATCCGTTATCGGCCTGTACATATCCTTTTCGAGAATCTGCTGAAGCGTCTCGTCGGAGCCTATGCGCATCGCTTTATTGCTGAGTTGGATGAACGTGTTGTCGATGTTGGTATTCACTTGCTCAATCGTCTTCAATATATAACCGGATACTTCATCCTTGAGGGTTTCCGACGCAATGCTGTACACGTACCAACTGATGAACAAGAGAGGCAATATCGTTAAAAGCAGGTAGGAAAAAGTCAGCTTCGTGCGCATGCTGCTCATAAAAGGGCTGTGCCAGAGCCGGAAAAAAACCGTTTTAATCCCGATAGCCGCCTTTTTCATATGCTTTTAACCAATCGGCTTGGTCGTTTCCCTGAGTACCAGCGTGGGCTGCATACACCGGGTCTTCAGTTCGTCCTTATGGGTATAAATGATCCGAAGCAACTCTTTTACAGAAAGATTTGCGAGTTGTTCGATGTTGTTGCTGACCGAGCTCAGCCGCGGACGCGTCATCACGGAAAACGGGATGTCGTCGTATCCGATAATGCTGATTTCATCCGGCACGCTTTTTCCGCAATCGATCAGGGTGTTCATGCATCCGATTGCAAGCACATCGTTGGACGCAAACACCGCGTCAAAAGCCGTGGCTGAAGCGATAATCTCTTTGGTCTTTTCTACGGCGCTTTGATAGGACGTTCCGCTTCTGAACACAAAAGAATCGTCATAGGGCAGTCCAAACTGCTCAAGCGCGTCGCGGTACCCTGCAAAACGGTCCGCAATGGCCGTAACAGAATCATGCTGCGACGATAAAAATGCAATCCGCTTACAGCCTGTTTGAATCAGATGCTCACAGGCCATGCGCCCCCCCTGATAGTTGCTCACTGAAATATTGGACGTCGTGAGATCGGATATCCTCTTGCCGATTACCACGGTTGGCATACCGTAGGCTTTCAGGTCCTCAAAGACGCTGGAATAATTGCCGGTCGCGTCAAACAAGATACCGTCCACCTGTTTCTCGATCAAAAACTCGATATACCTTTCCTCATTGGTTATGTTGCCCTCGCTCGAGCACAATATGATGGAATAGCCATACCGCTGCGCAATTTTCTCGATGAGGCTGACCAACTGCGCAAAAACCGGGTTCTCGACCGAGGGGATGATGAGCCCAAGCGTTTTTGAAGATTTGTTCTTTAATGCCCGCGCTACGCTGTTGGGTTTGTAATGCAGGGTTTCAATCGCCCTGTTCACGCGCTCCAGCAGCACCTCGGAGACGCCGTCCCGGCCATTCATGACGCGCGAAACCGTAGCCTCGGAAACCTCGGCCATCCGCGCAACGTCGCGGATTGTGACGACTGTTTTGTCTGTTAATTTATTCTGCATACCCATAAATCGTTTCCGAAATCGTTTACAAGGCATATTATATGAAACAATGCGGAAGCTTGTCAAGTGGCGTACATCGTTTGTCTATTCTGTTGCTGTCGGGTCATGATTTCCCCGGAAGAATTGTTTCAAGAGCATGCATGTGCCGAGAACTGGTCTGCCGTTTAATTGCCTCCCTTTTAGGCAATAAATACGTTCAATATTACACACTATTTCATTACATAAAAAGCAGTCCTGCTGTCATTATTATCAGTAATATAACTAATCTCATTAAAGCCATTATTATGTATATAATATTCTATACATTTTATTATCTCAATATCTTTACTATATATCTCTATATATAGGCTATCATAAATTAAAATTACAATTTCGCAGTCACTATTAAAATAATCATCATAAGAATTTATTATCTTATATGCATGTTGTAAAGGGTAAGCTTGTATGTTTGCATAAAGGACAAATATCTCATCACTTTCTAAACAGTTTTTTAAACTAGCCCCATTATACTTCGCCACTTTTAATGCACTATCATGAGTCTTGCCATCGTATACACCGTTTTCTATTACATACCAATCATAATCCTTAATTTTAATAGACCTAGTTATAATAGGAAAAATTGAATAACTATTCTCTGAAATAAAGCTTATTCCTCTTATCATATCACAAGCCCCCCATGCCACCCGATATTCTTGGAATAATCAGATTCCCATCTCTTCTTTAACCTCTTTGAAGCATTGAACCGCGAAATCAAGGTCTTGCCTGCTGTGGCCGGCGCTGACCTGTGTGCGGATGCGGGCCTTGCCCTGCGGCACCACGGGATAGCTGAAGCTGATCACATATACGCCTTTATTGAGCATGCGCGCGGCAAATTCCGAGGCGACCTTCGCGTCGTACAGCATAACCGGAACAATCGGATGCGTGCTCTCGGGGATATCAAAGCCCAGCCTGCTGAGCTCTTTGCGGAAGTAGGCCGTGTTTTCATGTACCTTGTCGCGCAGCAGGGTGCTTTCCGACAGCATGTCGAGCACCTTCAGCGTCGCCGCGCATATCGCGGGCGCGAGCGTATTGCTGAACAGATAGGGGCGCGAACGCTGACGCAGCAGATTGATGATCTCCTGCCGTGCGCTTGTGTAGCCGCCTGACGCGCCGCCGAGCGCTTTGCCCAGCGTACCCGTTACAATATCCACTCTGCCCTGCACGCCGCAATATTCGATCGTACCCCGGCCGGTTTCGCCCATAAAGCCCACCGCGTGGCTGTCGTCCACCATGACCAGCGCGCCGTATTCGTCCGCAAGGTCACAGATGGTCTTTAGGTTTGCGATGAAGCCGTCCATCGAAAATACGCCGTCCGTCGCGATGAGCTTGATCCTTGCGCTCCCGGCCTCCTCCAGCTTTGCGCGCAGGTCGGCCATATCGTTGTTATTATAGCGCAGCCGCTGCGCCTTGGAGAGCCGTACCCCGTCGATGATCGAGGCGTGATTCAACACGTCCGAGATCACCGCGTCCTCCGGTCCCAGCAGGGTCTCGAACAGTCCGCCGTTGGCGTCGAAGCAGGAGGAATAGAGAATCGTATCTTCCGTGCCTAAAAATTCGCTGAGCCTGCGCTCCAGTTGCTTATGAATGCTTTGGGTGCCGCAAATAAAGCGTACGGACGAGAGGCCAAATCCCCACCGGTCATAGCTCGCCTTCGCAGCCTCAATCACTTCCCGGTTATTCGAAAGCCCTAGATAGTTGTTGGCGCACAGGTTCAGCACGCCTTCCACCTTCGTGGTATCGATGCGGGCGCTCTGCCCGGTCGTAATAATTCGTTCCTCCTTGAAGGTTCCCGCGGCTTTGATATCCTCGAGTTCTTTTCTGAAAATTTCCAATCCTTTGCGCATACAAACCTCCTTATTTGGTCCAGTCCAGAACGACTTTTCCGGAATTTCCGCTGTTCATGGCCTCAAAGCCCTTTTCAAACTCGGTGTAATGGAAACGGTGCGTGATCATCGGCCGTAAATCCAGCCCGCCCTCCACCATTGTAATCATTTTATACCAGGTTTCATACATCTTTCTTCCATATACGCCCTGCAGGGTGAGGCTGTTCCAGATCACCTTGTTCCAGTCGATCTGTGTTCCGGGCATCTGCAGCCCCAGCATCGCGATCTTGCCGCCGTTTCGCATATGATCGATCATGGTACCCAGCGCGGCGGCGCTGCCGCTCATTTCGAGGCCCACGTCAAAGCCTTCCACCATGTGATTGCGCGAATAAACGTCCTCCACACTTTCCTTTGCGACATTGACCACCTCGGTTGCGCCCATACGCTTTGCGAGGCCCAGCCGGTAATCGTTGACGTCGGTGACGACCACGCTGCGCGCGCCATTCCGCTTGCATATCGCGGTCGCCATGATGCCGATCGGCCCCGCGCCGGTAATCAGCACGTCCTCCCCGATCACGTCGAACATCAGCGCGGTATGCGTCGCGTTCCCGAGCGCGTCGAAGAACGAGACGACCTCCTCGTCGATGCCCTCCGGTATGGGCACCACGTTGCTTGCAGGGATCACCAAATACTCCGCAAAGGCCCCGTCCCGATTCACTCCCACGCCGTGGGTATGTTTACACCACTGCCCGTTGCCCGCGCGGCAGTTGCGGCAGTGCCCACAGACAATATGGCCTTCGCCGCTGACGATCTGCCCTGGCTGATAGGCGGTCACCCCTTCTCCCAGCCCGGCGATCTCCCCCACATATTCATGCCCGATAATCATGGGGGGCCTGATGGTGGACTGACTCCAGAGGTCCCAGTTATAAATATGGACATCCGTGCCGCAGATTGCGGTCTTATGAATTTTAATGAGTACCTCTCCCATGCCGGGCGAGGGCTTCGGCATCTTTTTAAGCGTCAGACCCTTTCCGGGTTCGGCTTTCACAATCGCGTCCATGGTTTGTGACATATCATCTTCTCCTTTATGATGATGTGACGTATGCATTTATTTTTGGTGAAGTAATAATACAGTAGTATCTTTATGACAGATAGCTGATCCAGCCATACAACAGCAAATAGTCAAATTCATTCGTTATCTTTTCTAAGCAAATCTATAACATCATATAGCACTTCAATCGTTTCTTCCGCATCTTCAATGATCTTCTCCCTTATTTTTAAAGGCAACTCATTTGAGACTTTTTCAAGCAATGTAAAAGTATTTGAACATAGCTCCATATTGCTTGACTTAACTAGCTGATATAGGAATTCAATATGCGTCATATAATCGAAAGATTGCAATGCCCATAACAGAGTACCTCTATGCCCCTCAGTTTTTTCGCTTTTTAGTAATTGAATAATTATCTCAACAGTGTCTTCATATTTAACATCGGCAAGAGCTAAAGCCAGAGCATTCCTTATCAGCGGATTACTGGTCTTCGCCATCCCATTGGCCATCACTTCATATGCATTTTCCACTTTATTATCAACAAAATATTGAATATTACGATATACTCGTTCAACATCTTCATTACTTATACTGGTTCTAAAAACTTCTAAGTCAAACATTTAGTATTCCACCTTCGTTTTTCGCTGACCTATTACTTGCATTCGTCGTACGGTGGTTCACATGCTCAATATAACTTGCATCAACGGTACTTTCAAGCAGAATTATGTTTACTTTATCTTGAATATGGCACAGTGCTGATGGGCGATTTATTTGGAGTCGGCGTGTTTTAGTGATGTACCACGTGGTCTGTCCGTTCGGTTTTATAACAGTACTGCCTCCCCCTCTCACTTAAAGCGCCCACACTAGGGCGTTTTTAGCTTGCTTCGAATCCTCCCCCGATCATATGTGTGACCGGGAGGTTGCCATGTTCCAGCGCTGTATCATGCGCTCTGTCCGTTCGGTTTCCCGGCTGTACTGCCTCCCGTCTCGCTAAAAACGCCCACACGGGGGCGTTTTTTTAACGCTCGCTTCGAATCCTCCTGTGCCCGGGAGGCTGCCATGTATTAGCGATGTATCCCGCGCTCTGTCCGTTCGGTTTCCCGGCTGTACTGCCTCCCGTCTCGCTAAAAACG
>JAEWCC010000039.1 GCA_023390815.1 Bacillota bacterium | reverse complement strand
ATAAAAGGAGAATTACCTTGAAAAAGTGGATCATCCGCAAGCCCGAGATGTACCGCGCCATGCGCGAGGCTTCCTTCTCCCCCGGCGTCGCGGCCACCGTCCTCATCGTGTTCTTTATGCTGGTGGTCAATTACATTGTCCGGGAAATTCCGGCCAGCATCATCGACTACACATACTACGCCAGCCATCCCACCAATAACTCAAGCGAAGCCCTGCAAATCGTGCTGAACTATGCCACCGCGCCGAGCACCATGCTCTGGGCGCTTTCGCTGACCGTGATCATGATTGGAATCGTGGTGCTGTACGTCAAGCGCGCCGAGAAACGCCCCCTTGCTACCATCGGCCTCTCGCACGAGCGTATCGCCCCCCGCTTTGCGGTCGGGTATCTGCTCGGCTTTGTGCTTCTCATCCTCAGCACGGCATGGGAAGCGGCCTCCAGAACGACAGTTTACACAGGCTTTCAGTCCGTAGCGCTGCTGTTCATCCCGCTCTATATCATACAGGCATCGTCCGAGGAGATATTGTTCCGCGGATACATGCTCTCCTCCATCACCGTGAAAACCGGCGTGATCCGCGCCGTACTGTTTACATCTTTTCTGTTCGCGTTGCTGCACGTCGGCGACACCAATATACTCGTTTTGGTGCAGCTGTTCTTTTTAGGAGTGTTATGCGCGCTGCTTACGGTGCGCACAAACAGCCTGTGGGCGGCCTGCGGTGTGCACGCGGCGTGGAACTTTGCATTTGGCCTGTTCTCCCCGGTAACATACGGCCACATTACCACCAGCTATAGCATGTTTACGTTCGGCTCAAGCGACACACTGATCAATTGGGGCGTCTTCGGCGGCCCGGGAACGCTGCCCGCCATTGCGCTGATAATCATCATGATCGTGCTCGTGTTGTTCGTCGGCAAGAACCGCGTCATCGCCCGCGCAACCGAGGGCGAGCAGATGGTTTTCCGCGCACAGGAAATCGCCCAAAAGGCGCTCGCGCCCTGCAAGGACGAATTCGGCAAGCCGTACATCCGCCATTCCGTCGGCGTCATGCAGATGCTCGAAACCGACGCCGAGAGAACCGCCGTGCTTCTTGCGGATGCCTGCAATATGGGCGGACTCGCGCCGGACAGCCTGACGGGTTTCAGCGCGGACGTGCTGACAGCGGTGAATGCGCTCATCCGCGGCGACGATACCGACCTCGAATACGGTACACAAGTCCGGTCGAACCCCGCCGCGCTCGCGGTGTGGACGGCGCAGCTCCTGTTCGAGGAAAAGCTACTAATCGAAAAGACCGAGTGGAATAATCGCAGGAGCAAGACTGCCTCCCGGCGGCCTGACATCTATCATTGCCCCATGCTGCGCCGGGATATCCGGCGCGCCGAATGCCTGGATATCATCCCCATGGTGGAAGATTACGCGGACGATGATGCACACGCGGCGCTACGCTATCTGGACCGCGGCCGGTGCATGCGCTGCGCGAAGCATAACAGCATGAGTATCTCCGTAAAGCCTCAAAACGAGAGCGCGGCGATTTCCCAATAGGCGGACCAAGCCCACGCTATCGGGTTCATACGCTGCTGCTCTAATCACTGTAAAGGAGTCAGCTTCTGAAGAAGTGGATCATCCGTAAGCCCGGAATGTACCGCGCCATGCGCGAGGCCTCCTTCTCCCCCGGCGTCGTGGCTTCTGTTGTCATCGCGTTCGTCATGTGGGTCGTTTACTCCATCGTGCGGGAAATTCCGGCGGGCTTTGTCGATACCGCCAACTATATGCCTCTTGTCTCCAATCACTACCACTATATCACCAAGCCTTCGACCATGCTCGTTTCACTCTCGCTGACCGCGATACTGGTTACTATCGTGCTGCTGTATGTAAAACGCGTGGAGCAGCGGCCACTGTCCACCATCGGCCTCTCTCGGCGGCACGCGTTGCCCCGCTTTGGTTTTGGCTTTCTGCTGGGTACGCTTCTGTTGGTAGCTTATGCGACGCTTGAGTTGACCACATGGAGCTTTTCCTACAGCGGATTCAAGCCCGTTGCCCTGCTGTTTATCCCGGCGTTCATATTGCAGGCAGCGTCGGAAGAGATGTTGTACCGGGGATATCTGCTGTCCTCTCTCACGGCAAAAACAGGCGTCGTGTCGGCCGTACTGCTATCATCCGCGGTATTTACGTTTCTGCGCATCGGTGATCACGGTACCAACGTGCTGAATATGACGATCCTGTTCTTGATGGCAGTGCTTGCGGCGCTTCTCACCATCCGCACTGGCAGCCTGTGGGCAGCCTGCGGTCTGCACGCCGCGTGGAGCTTTACAAAAGGCCTCGCATTTACGACCTATTACGGCAACCTGCATACCAGCTATGCCCTGTTCAGCATGAAATTCCTGCAGTTCGACCGGGGCGTGCGGGGCGATTGGGAGGTGTTGCCCGTCATCCCGCTTGCTGTCATCATGATCGTGCTCGTACTGTTTGCCGGAAAAAACCGCCTCATTACCCGCCCTACCGAGGAAGAACAGGCGTACTTCCTCGCGCTTGGAATCGCCAAAGCGGCGCTCGCCTCCCGCAAGGATGATTTCAGCAAGCCGTACATTCGCCATGCCACAGGCGTCGCGGATATGCTGGACAGCGGAGACGAAAGAATTGCCGCGCTGCTTGCCGTCGCTTGTAATACGGGTGGCCTTAAGCCGGACAGCCTTGAGGGCTTCAGTCAAGGCGTGATAGACACGGTAAAGTTGCTCATCCGTAGCGACGAATCCGCTCTCCAATACGGTATGCGCATCAGGAAGAATCCTGTCGCGCTCGCCATCTGGACAGCCCAAACCGTCTTTGAGGAAAAGCTGCTGGTCGAAAGAACCCGTTGGAACAAGCGCCGGGGCAAGGCGATTTCCGGACAGTCCGATACCTACCCCTGTCCGCTGCTTCGTCGAGATATGCACGGTGACGAATGCGCCGATATCGCACGTCTGGTGGACGATTACGCGGATGACGCCTCTCACGCGGCGCTGCGCTATCTGGACCGGGACCGGTGCATGCGCTGCGTAAAGCACAGACGGGGGGCGACGGAGTCCTCCTCGCTTATACCACAGCAATCCGCTCAGTGAAATATGCCTGTGACAATACAACATCACCATACTAATAAATACTAAAAGAGTAGGGCCAACGAAAGTAGGCGCTTATTACCCGCATAAGCGCCTTTGTCTTCGCATTTTATACCCATTTTCGGTTGTATACAATCCGAATACAGGTTTTTCAGCACCTATTTCGAGTGCCCCAGGTCCACGCGCTTGCCCGTCGTGTTGTATACGATCCATTCGCACACATTGGTGATGTGATCCCCTACGCGCTCCAGATACCGCGCGATCAGCACAAACGAAACCATCTGCTGAATGTGCCGCGGGCTTTCGAGCACATAGGTTAACAGCTCGCGGTATACCTGCTTAAAGAGCGCGTCCATCTCTGCGTCGCGGCTCGCGGCTTCAACAGCCAGCGCCTCGCTGCCTTCTGTAAACGCGCGCACGCTCTTGCGCAGCATCTCGCAGGCGATGTCCGTCATGCGAGGCAGGTCGATGAGCGGCTTGATGTATTCCTCGTCCTTAAATTGCAGCGCCGCGCGCGCCACCCCCACGCCATAGTCCGCGATGCGCTCGAGGTCCGTGCCCATCTTGATGGCGGAAATGATCACGCGCAGGTCCCGTGCCAGAGGCTGCTGCGTCGCAATCAGCGTGATGCACTGATCCTCAATCGACTGCTGCAGATCGTCCACCTCGTCGTCGCTGTCGATGATGCGCTGTGCTTCCACCACATCGCGCGCCACCAGCGCCCGCATGGACCCTGCAAGCACTTCTTCCACCAGCGACGCCATTCGTATCAGCTCGTGCTTGAGCTCGCTTAAGTGCTGGTCATATTCCGATCTTACCGGCATTATCTATCCTCCTAATCCTGTAACAACGAGTTATAACAGTCCATCAAAGGCTCCCATTGAGGGGAGCTCAGAGTGTTAAAAAACTCTTTCACTGGCCCCTCGAACGACCACCCCAAAAAGCTGCGCATCTCGGGGACCCCGGGACGGGGGCTGTCACCGATAGGTGACTGGAGGAGTGAGATTGGCTAAACCAGTCACTCCCTCCGGCACTTCGTGCCACCTCCCTCATCCGAGGGAGGCATAAAATACTTTATCGCTGCCAAGGCTCCCCTTGAGGGGAGCTGATAGTGTCAAAAAACCATCTCATTGTCATTCTGAGCGCAAGCGAAGAATCTTAAAGTGGCTTTATTCTCAAAGATTCTTCAGGCGCTCTGCGCCTTCAGAATGACATTAGGTACTTTTTCGACAGCCTGGGCTCCCCTTGAGGGGAGCTGTCCGGTACCGGATTGAAAATCCGGTTCGGACTGAAGGGTGTTTGTGTTCTTTTTGTTTATTATCCACCCGTCTTCAACATTTTGCAACGAACCTGTCGTATCCCCAAGCCTTCCCCTGGGGGAAGGTGGCCCACCCCAAAAAGCTCTGCTTTTCGGGGACCCCGGGGCCCGAAGGGCCGGATGAGAGTCTACCATCTCCGCAGCGGTACGGCAGCCACCGCCAGTCCTTATCCGCGGTTACCGGCAGCCATCCTAAGTTCTTATACAGCCTCGCGAATACCGAGCCTTCCTAATCGCCACACCTCGATTAACGCGTTTTTATTTATCAAGTGCGCCGCGGCCCTCGTGAATCCCGAATCTACAGTATTTATCAGTACTCCCTACACCGTACTTCGTTGCTATTATGTCCGCAGCGGTACGGCAGCCACCGTCAGTTCAATGCCGCGCGGTATCCGGCAGCCATCGCCAGTCCTTATCAAACCTCGTGAATACCGTGGCTATCCTAATTACCACACTTCGGCTAACGCGTTCTTATTCACCAAGTGCGCCGCGGCCTCGTGAATACCGAAGCTGCGTATTTACCATTGCTGCCTACACCGTACTTACTGCTGCGTTCTCCGCTCATCCAAATCTCCCCGTGATGTAATCCTCGGTGCGCTTGTCGATCGGCAGGCGGAATATCTGCGCCGTGCTGCCCATCTCGATCATGTCGCCCAGCAGGAAGAACGCCGTGCTGTCCGATACGCGTGCTGCCTGCTGCATATTGTGCGTCACGATGATGATCGTATACTCGTTTTTAAGCTCGGCGATCAATTCCTCAATGCGGCCTGTGGAGATCGGGTCCAGCGCGGAGGTCGGTTCGTCCATCAGCAGGATCGAAGGCTCTACCGCCAGCACGCGCGCGATGCAAAGCCGCTGCTGCTGCCCGCCCGAAAGCCCCATCGCGGATTTGTTCAGCCGGTCCTTGACCTCATCCCAGAGCGCAGCGTGGCGCAGACTCTTTTCCACGACTTCCTGCAACGTATGTTTATCGCGCAGGCCGTGTACGCGCGGGCCGTAAGCGATATTGTCAAATATGGACATCTCGAAGGGATTCGGCTTCTGAAATACCATGCCCACTTCTTTTCGTAGATACGCAACATCGATGCCGTTCCCATAGATGTCCGTACCGTCGATGCTGATCTCGCCCGTCACGCGGCACCCCGCGATCAAGTCGTTCATGCGATTGAGGCATTTTAAAAACGTGGATTTTCCGCAGCCCGACGGCCCGATCAGTGCGGTCACGCGCTTCTCTTCGATGTCCATGTTGATGTTCTTCAGTGCTTGAAAAGCACCATAGTAAAGGTCCAGCGATTTCACGTGCACCTTGATATTGGCAGCGGTCTGCTCCTGCGGATTGACTTCCATGCCTTTTGCGCTGTTTTCAAGCTGGCTGGCGAACCGGGCTTCCGCTTCTTCCGTGAACCTCACGGCCGCATTTGCCATGGCGTTCATTTATCTTCCCTCCTTGTATCGGCTTGCGCGGGATCCAAATGCCCCCGCAATCAGGTTGAGTATCAGTACGATCACGATCAGCACCGTCGCCGTGGCATACGCCTTGGGGATGCTGATACTTTCCTTGGCCAGCACATAAAGGTGCAGCGAGAGCGACCGTGCCGAGTCCATCAGACTCGTCGCAATCTTCGTGCCGCTGCCCAGTGTGAAGAACAGCGCTGCCGTCTCTCCCACGATACGGCCCATGCCAAGCACCGTACCCGAGACAATGCCGGGCGCCGCCGCCGGGATCACCACGCGCACCATCGTGCGCCATTTCGTTGTGCCGAGCGCCAGTGAACCTTCCTTATAGCCCGATGGCACCGTCATAATGGCTTCCTCGTACGTCCGAATCAGCGTCGGCAGTATCACGATCGCGATCGTCGCCGCACCGGACATCAGCGACCAGCTCCAGCCCAGCATCTTGCCGAAGAACATGAAGCCGAACAGGCCGAATATGATGCTCGGGATGCCGGACAGGTTGGTGGTAAAGTAACGGATCGTTTTGATTAAAAAGCCTTGTCTTGCATATTCCGTCATATAGATCGCAGCGAGCAGCGAAAGCGGCACCGCAAACAGCAGCCCCAAACCAACCAGATACAGCGTATTGATGATGATGGGGAATATACCGCCATACTTCCCGGCTTCTTTAAGTCCGGTGCTTAAAAATTCCCACGAGATTTCGCCTGCGCCGTTGATTACGATAAACCCGATGATCACGAGCAATGACGCAACCGCAATACCGGCCGCGATACCCAGCACGTTAAACGCGACGCGCTGGCTGCGCTTCTGTTTCGCGCGGTGCTTCAATATACTTTCCCGGCTGCTCCAGCGCAGTGCTTCCTTTTCCTTCATGCCGCGTTCACCCGCTTTCTGCCCAGTATGCTCACCGCTGCGTTGAGGATCATGATGAACACAAACAGCACGATACCCGTCGCGAACAGCGCGGAGTAATGATCGGAGCCCGTCACGACGTAGCTCATCTCGATGACCATATTGACCGTCATCGTTCGCACCGGCTGGAATATGGATATCGGTATGATGGGCGTATTGCCCGCCACCAGGATTACCGCCATGGTCTCGCCCACCGCGCGGCCGATGCCGAGCACAATGCTCGTGATAATGCCCGACTTCGCTGTCGGTAGGCTCACCTTTCGGATCGTCTGCCATTTGCTCGCGCCCATCGCGAGCGACCCGTCGCGATAGCTCTTGGGAACTGCCCGCAGCGATACGTCCGATATACTGATGATGGTCGGCAGTATCATGATGGCGAGAATCAAACCCGCAGCCAGTACGCTGCTGCCCGGGCCGAGTTTAAAGCTTCGGATAAACGGCACCAGCATCACCATGCCAAAAAAACCGTATACGATCGACGGAATTCCCGCCAGCACCTCAATACCCCGCCTCAGCACCGCAGCCAGCTTGCGCGGCGCGATTTCAGCGAGGAATACGGCACAGCCAAGTCCGACCGGAATACCGATTAACAGCGCGATGCCGGTGGTATACACGGAGCCCACAATCATCGGCAGTATACCAAAAATCCCTTTCGTCGGCTTCCACGTCGTGCCGGTGATGAAATCCCACACGCTCACCTTGCTGAATATGGGCAGGCCTTCGCTGAAAATCAACACGGTAATCAGCAGCACCGCCGCCACCGATACCAGCGCACAAACCAGCATCGCGGTTTCAATCGTTCGCTCGCCGGGCCTGCGTTTCTTCTTTTTCACACGCTCCATTGGCGCCATCACATGTAAATCCTTCATGATTTCATTGTAATGACCGCGCCAAATTTCTTCATCGCGAGCGCGTTAAAGCAAGGTTAAGTTTATGTAAAGTTGCGCGGTTTAATAATATTTCGTTCTCCGATAAGACGGCTTTTTTGCGTCTTATATGCATAGTGTAGACCGGAGGGATGCATATGGAAAAGTATAAGACCTTCTTTTGGTTGATCGTTGTCGTACTGCTCGCGACGCTTTCGGGCGCGGTCGGCTTCCGCGCGGGCGCTTCGCTCGCCGCGCCGGTGACAGTCAATTACGCGCTTTCGACCGACGATGCGATCAAAGCGCGCCTCTTGACCGAGGCAATGGATTATGTAGGTGTGTGCAGTCCTGAAGCCGCGGCAGACGTATGGGCGCAGGGCCTCATGCGGCGCAGCGCGGCCTTGCAGTATGCCGTAATGGACAGCGATCTCAAAGCACAATATAAAAAAGCGCTGGAGAAAACCGCGCCGAACTGGGTCACCGGTGTATCCAGCCCGTGGGTAAGCGCGTATACCATCACCGCGCAGGAGGACACAAGCCCCGGCGTCGTCAACCTCACGCTCCGCATCGACACCGCCACCTCCACCGGCCCCGCACAGACACTCCATGCCTATCTCACGGTCGCCTTCGACAACGGCTTCTGGCGCATCACCAGCATTCAGGGCGACGAAGGCCTGAATGCGTACACAGGGTTTCCGGTATCTTCTCAATAGAAAGTATAAAAAAGACTCCCCTGCTAAGGGAGTCTTACTGTTGCTATCGTACAACAAACCTTCCCTCCGGGGAAGGTGTCACGGGAACCGTGACGGATGAGGGTTACCTCCCCTGCCAGACCGACGTACCGCGGTATTTTCGCGGAATGAATTCAGAATTAAAGATTAAATACGAACAGCAGCACGAACACGACAATCCCAATCAGCGATACGATCAGGTTCTTGCCGCCCTTTTCGGTTCTATAATATAAGATTGAAAAGACGGCACATATCAGAAAAGGGATAAGCACGCCTAGCAATTTAGGCATCGTATTGGCGGCCTGGCCCGACATGGAAAGCTGCACAACCAGCGTATCCGGTAATATGATGAATCCCACAACTGCCAGCGCGACGGCTGCGGCTATGATAGAAATTGTGATGAGCAGCTTCTTGTTTTTCATGGCTCTCCTCTTTTATTATGTTTAGTATTAACGGCGGTATTATACCATACGAATTACGCGATATATGCGTCCATGTAATCGGGCGCCTGCAGAAATCGCGCATCCGGACTGAAGGCGGTAGACACTGCCCCAATAGCCTTCCCCTGTGGGAAGCTCCACCCCAAAAAGCTGCGCTTTTCGGGGGCCCCGGTGGCAACGCAGCGCCAGATGCGGGTTGGCTCCCCTGCCAAGGGGAGCTGTCCGGTACCGGTTGAAAACCCGGTACAAGGACTGAGGGGTTAGTCCTCGTTTTTATAGGCATCACCGCCCTTTTGGGCCGGGCTGCTTATTTCTGTTGCCTGTTATCCCCTCGCGTAGTGGTTGTATAGCTCCTCCGTGGCGAGCGATATCTTCGTGGCAGACCACTCGCTCGTCTTGGGGTAAATGTAGTAGGTGTCGTGCAGCGTGGAGAGGTCGATGCAGTCGCCCTTTCCCATGTAGTCGTATTCAATGTGGCAGGAGTACATCGAGAGCGGGTCTTTCTTCAACATGAAGGGCTGACCGTCGAATACGCCCTCCAGCGTAAAGCCGTTCATGTCGTGCGTCAGGCGGCCTTCGCCAAGGCGGATATATCCGTCGGCGTTCGGCAGGCTGTCCACCACGACCTCGGAGGAAAAGAAGTACTGCCCCGCTTCGATGAGGCGCTTCACGTCCTCGCGCAGCGCCTCGTACCAGCTCGGGATATGCATGCGCTCGGCCTCGTCCCGCGCGATGAGCTCGCCGTATTCGGTCATCGTCCAATGGCTGTTGCACGCGTCGCACCAAAGCTGCGTGCCATCGGAGCGCATCTGGTATTCCACGCCGCAGCAGCGGCACTTGTAGAGCACCTTGTGCAGGCCCTTCGCGCGATCCTTGTATTTAATGCGGATGCCGTTCTCCTTCTGCCAGAGGTATTCGTCGTAAAAGAAGGCGTCGTTGATGCGTTTGAAGATTTCATCCTTCGGCAGCGTCTTGTTCTCGTCCGCCGTGATGATCTGCGTGAGGTCGGCTTCGAGCGGAATGCGGCGCTTGTGCAGGTTCCACACCGGCGAACGCAGGAAGTTGCCGTGCATGCTGAGCGTCACGACGGGCACCTTCAGGAACTTGGCGAGCTTGCCCAAAGACTCCGGCAAACAGGCGTTGGTACCAATCAGCGAGTAGCGCGCCTCCGGGTAGATCACGAGGATATCGCCGTGGTCGATAACCTTTTTCAAGTGCATCACAAGCTGCACGTCGTTCGTAAACTTGCGCTTGCAGATGCAGCCCACGTTGCGGAGCAGCTTTTCGCGTCCGATGAAGCCGTCGATGGCGACCACATAGTTCGCGCGGTGCGGAAAGGTGCACGCGGTGGTGACCATGAAATCGATGAACGACTTATGGGTGCACAGCAGCAGGTAAGGGGGCTTTAAACCCTTCATGTTTGCGCGGTTGATTTTGAGCCGGTTCGTCCATACGACCGGGAAGCTTAAAAGCCAGGTGAATATTTTAAGGCTGGTTTTCTGGCGTTTCGGGGGTGCCTTCATATCAAAGCGTACGACTTCGTCCATGGGCTACCTCGATGTGTCATTTTTCGACATTATATCACAAGCCGAACGCAATGTATCTATTCATTTTTCGAGCCTGACGGGGGAAAAAAGCCGGAGAATGGTCCGCAATCGCTTGAAATGATTGGCTGCATATATTCTTTCCCCGTTGCTTATTAACAGAGGCGGTTGTAAAATGGATTCGATGCTGACCGGCGTCTTCTATCACTTTTCCGCAGAGGTAAATATGAACATCAATCGAATCACCGCAATCATACTGTTTTATTCCACCATGATCATTCTGCCTTGTCTGCTTGCCGCATGGCTGATATTTGCCCATGAAGCCAGCTGGTTCATGCTGTGTGCAAAGCTGGTTGTCGCCGTTTTATATGCCGCTTTGATTTTTATCATCGGCTACTGGGGCTTCATCGGCTATTTCCTCCGCTACGCCGTTCTGGCTTTATCAGTCGCTTCCGCCGTATACGCGGCGCTGACCGGCGTGGAGGCTCCAACACAGACACCCAATATAGTTTTGCTGGCAGGCTGCGTGGTTGTCGTCATTTTGCTGATATACTTCCTTGCAAAAACCCTGGCTGCGTTTTCGTATCAAGGCGGGCCTATCCGTCTGGCCTTCCCTTTCCGAGGCGGAAGGTACTACATACTCGAAGGCGGCGACAGCAAGAAAGGCAGTCTGCTGAATTATCATTTTGCAGGCTCCTCGCATGCAAAGAGCAACGTAAACCGTTCCATGCGGTACGCGACCGATATCGTAAACTCAGCCGCTGCGGCGCGTTCTCCCAAGGGGTATTCCCGCATCAAGCTGATAAATACGCGATCTATCACGAACCGCTTTTATGCCCCTGCGACGGTACGGTTGTGGAGGTGGTGGACGAACTGGAAAACGAAATCCCCTTCTCCGGCAGGCATCCGTACAACGTCGGCAACCACATCGTAATCCAGTGCGGCGGCATAAACGTATTGATGGGGCATCTGCAAAAGTCCAGCATTCGGGTAAAAACGGGCGATCAGGTCGTCAAAGGCCAGCATCTGGCTGATATCGGCAACTCCGGTCTGACCGAATTTCCCCATCTTCACATACAGGCGATGAAATCAGCGGACGGCTCGATCTGGGCCGGAGAGGGTGTGCCAATCCTGTTCGACAACCGGTTCCTCCACAAGAATTCGATCGTAAAGGTCAGATAGCAGCGAAAGCCATCGGCACATTTACAACTTAAATTGTAGCCATGACGGTATTCACCTACACAGGTGAAGATAGGGCTCCCCTGCCAAGGGGAGCTGTCCGGTACCGGATTGAAATCCGGTGCAAGGACTGAGGGGTTAGCCCTCGTTACTATTGGCGCCACCACCCATTCTCACCCTTTCATCCGCCTAAGTACCCAGAATGGGCAAGGCGTTCACCTTCCCTCACAGGCGAGGCTTATTTCCGGCGATTACAGCTGCCCTGTCAGATAGACGGCGCAAAGGATGGCCGTCAATATCGCCGTGGAAAACAGCAGATGCCAGCCAAAGAACCGCCTCGCGACGCTTGCGATTTTTCTTTTGACGAACAGCCACGCCGGGGTCTGCAGCACGGCATACAGCAGCATCCAGCAACCGATATACACCGCCGCCGGGCCATACGCGTGCTCATGCGCGATGCCCCACTCGCTGTGGACACCGTCGAAAAAGGGCATGCGGTAGGAAATCAGCAGCATCGTAATCAGCGAAAGATACCACGCTCCCACGGACACCGCCCACAGTGCAAACGTCACCCTCGTCAGTGTCCCCTTCCGTGTCGCGATATCCTCTTGCCGCAGCACGCATATCCCCTTGCTGATGCCTGCGGCCGCAAAGCTGATGCCCAGCAGCATCGCAATCGGCAAGAGACAATACGGCGGAAACAAGATGTATAAAACGCTATAGCCCAACAATATACCTCTCTTTTTCATGTGCGGGGCGCACCACGGTTTCGCGTTTATTATCCCCTCCAAGTGCTCTGCCAACCCACGCGCCACGCAATGCTCGATCATACGAGATGGGCACCTTCATCACTCTATTAAGCAGTAATAACCCTTAAACTCATTGGTGACCTCGTTTTTATCAAAGCCTTTGTCTACATTGTCCAGCACCCAGTTTTTTATCCTAGTGAGTCCTTTAGCATTGGCATATGACAAAGTTTCTTCATATCCCGCACCACATAAAAAAACCGAATCAATCATACAAGCAGCATCCAAGTTCAACGCTTTCGCTTTGCATATCAGTTCGCAGTCATCGACATTTCCGATTAAAAACAGTAAATAGCAAAGTATCCGCATATACTCATGACCTTCGGTATTATTACTTTCATTTTCAATTTCTTCGGCTAGTAATCCTCTGATTTCATCCCTGCTTTCCGGCTTCGGATATGCACCATATTCCTTAAGCAGAAAGTCCGTTCGCTCGGGCTTCATTTCCATCTCCGTATCATCAGAAGATGTATCGGATGGAGGGATATCAAATAGCTGATCTGCCAATGCGCGGGTGTTTCTTGCTCTGCGTATGCTAGCATATATAATGAGAGAAATAGGAATCCCAAAAGCAAACAATAATCCGAATATCAGCATGAGTCACCCTCACTCCCCCAGCGCTTCCTCGAGCGCCTCCACAATCCTCCTCGCCGCGTCCAGGGCGGATGCGCGCGCCTCGGCCTTCTCAAACCGGAACGGCATAAGCACCAGTTCAATCTGCGGATAATCCTTGTGTTTTGTCTCAATGCACAGTTCTATCCGGTCGCAGTCCTCCATGCCTTCATGCAGCGCCAGCGGCATTCGCCTGCCATCGCGGACTCCCTGAGCAACCACATCAACCCCGCACAGCAGCTCGTAGACGAGCACATCACGGCTGTGCAGAATCACACCCTCCGGCACCTGCTGCGTCTGCACCAGCAGCTTGCCCTTTTCGCGGTCGTACGCAAAGGTATTCGGTCCGCATGTTACCTCTATTTCGGGCTTCATCCCCGCCACCTTCAATCTGGCCTCAAAGGAAGTCCTACCTGACGGTGTGTAATCGTATTGATGTTCCGTCTCAACACGGATATGTCGCGACCAGCGAAGATGCGAATTCGTGAGAAATGCAATGGGTATTGCTAATAAAACGACCACAATGACAGCATACCAAAATTAAACACTCATACAGCACCTCACTATAATGTCTAACTTTGTGATGACTGCATATGTATATTTTAACATATCAACCGACATGAGGATAGTGTGAACTGCCGCGCAAACAATAAAAAAGGGCGCCTCACGAAGGAGACGCCCATGGGGGTTGGCAGATTATTGACCGAGGCAGGATGCGATGTTCGCCGCGTTCACCGGGTAACCGGAGGACTGGCAGGTGTTGATCGCGTCAGCCAGATTAAAGGCGCTGACAGTACCGCCCGTGTTCTGGCATGCCTGAAGGGCTGCCGAGAGATCGGACGCGGATACCGGGCATCCCGCGTTTTTAAGCGCCTGACTCAATGCGTCGGGATCAGCCGTATTAACAGGGCAGTTAGACCCGTTATTGGAGACACCGCCGCCATTGGGGCAAGTGCTTGAAACATCGTTATTACCCGTTGCGGCGCATGTGCCTGCCGTAGTACAGTCGCCCGTAGCGGGACATGTGCCCGCAGCCGCGCAGTCCGTCGAAGCAGGACAGCTGCCCGTATTGGCGCAGTTTGCCGCAGCGGTGCAATCGCTTGACGCGGTACTAGCGTCGGAAACGTCGCTGACATCCGCAGCGGTGCTTGCGTCGGAAACGTCGCTGCCATTCGCGGTGGTATCCGCATTAGAAGCGTCGCTGCCATTCGCAGTGGTATCAGTGTCCGTGTTTGATACGGCACCGACATTTGCAGCCGTATCCGTTTCTGTTGCGGCACTGACGATCGGAGCGGTGTCCGCATTCGTTGCGGTACTGACAGCAGGAGCGGTATTGCCGCCCGGTGCGACGCTTGCGTCTGAGCTATTACCGATACCCGAATTCCACGGTTCGTAGGTCGCGGCTTTCGCGATGGACATCACGGATATCAATACCGTAATCGCCACAATAGCGGTAAGCACCATCGCCCATCTCTTTTTGGTTTTCATTCCTGAAACCTCCGTTCGTGTATTCGTCAAGTATGTTACTCAACTGTTACAAATGTTACAACTGTATTACGATTTCGTCAACCCCGGTTGGAATGAATTGGTGTGGTAAATTCTCCGTACGCAAATCCGCTGAATGGAAACACAATCGGCAAAAACAAAAAACACCACTGAAAAGCGGCTTTAACGCCTGAGATTTCGGCATCATTAGTACTATACGGGAAACGAATGATCTTTCAGTAATACACGAAAATAGGTGATCGATTTTGGAAAGTAAACTGAATCGCCAATGTATAAAGGCTCCCCTGAAAGGGGAGCTGTCCGGGATCGGATTGTAAATCCGCTGCAAGGACTGAGGGGTTTAACATTACAAACCCTTCCGTCTGACTAATCTGCCCGGAATGGATGGCGGCTTCCACCTCTACAGGGGGGCTTATGGCACCATGGCAGGCGGTTTAATTCCTTGCTCTTCACTTCGCCAGCTCGCGCAGCTTTACTGTAGTGTTGGCGTTGCGGATGGTGATAAAATCGTACACCTTTGTGCCGACCACCTTGGACAGCCGTGTGCGCGAATACGTCTCAAGTGGCGCGGTCCAGAAAATCACGCGGCCAAAGTGTGCCGCTTTCTCATACTCCGGCTTAAGTCCCCCCACCTGCGTGTAGATGTCCTCTGCAGTGGTGGGTGGGATGACAAATATCGCGTTGTTCTTGGCTTCCTTGTCCGCGTTCCACCATTCCGGCGCGTGGTCCATCGCCTCGTCAAGCTCCCGCGCGGAGATCACGCATACCCGTACGAAGAAGCCGAATTGCGTTTCGATCATCGTCTCAATTCTCCGTTGCAGCGATTCCGCGCTTTCCGGCGCGCTTGAGAATATCACGTTGCCGCTCTGGATGTATGTCGATACGTTGACGAAGCCTTCTCGCTCGAACAGCGCCTTGAGTTCCTTCATCGGGATCATGTTGTTGCCGCCCACATTGATGCCGCGCAGCAGCGCGATATATTTCTCCATGAAGCACCTCTTGTTTCAGGTTATCCGTCACACCATTATATCACATTACGGCACAGCAGCCAGTCCAGCAGAGAAGCAAGCATAAAAAAAGCTCCCGTATACCGGAAGCCAGATATCATAATACCGTTACATCTTCATCTGCCCTGGCATCATTTCCGTGATGCGCACGCCGTAGTTGTCGTCGATGACCACAACCTCGCCGCGCGCGAATATCTTGCCGTTCACCAGCACATCCACCATTTCCCCGGCCAGCCTATCCAGCACGATGACCGATCCGAGTCCCATATCCAATATTTCTTTAATACTTTTTCGGCTCTTGCCCAGTACCACGGTCACCTGCAGCGGAACGTCGATAATGAGGTCAATATTCTGTTGCGCTGCCTTATCCATCTGTTCCGCCTTACTGTCACCGAAGGACTGGAATTTAACCGCTTTTAGCTCCATGGGCTTTTTCTCATCGTTCTTTTTCAATCCCTGATCGCTCATACCTTGCATCGACCTTTCAAAGTCTTCCATTCCCGACGGTTTCACAGGCATTTTCGCATTCACCATCGCGTGTTCATCCTCGCCCATCAACGATGCCGACAGCTTTTTCCCGAACGGAACCGGCATAATCTGCATAATGTTGCTGACAAGCAGATCCTCGATTTCCATCCGGAAACTGATACGAATCAGCGTCTGATCGCTGTATTTGCTTTCAAATACCTCGTCCTCCCGCGAATACTCGCTCGTAACCGGCGGCGAAATATTGACATGCACATGCAGAATATCCGCCAGTGCAGTCGATGAGGAGCCCACCATCTGGTTCATTACCTCGCTCATCGCGCTGAGGTATAAATCTCCGGTTTCTTCCTCCGGCAAGCCGCCCATCAGCAGTCCTGTAATCAGAAGGGCGTCGTCTTTTTTAATCAGGAAAACGTTATGCCCGTCAAGCCCTTGTGTATAGGAAACCTCCGTCGCAACGACGGGTTTCTCATATCCGTCCAGATATTCGCTTCCTTTGCACAGCGTCACCCGGGGCGTAGTGATCGTCACCCTTTTACCCAGCAGTGTAGAGAGCGTCGTCGCGCACGTACCCATGCAGATATTCGCAACTTCACCCAACGTATCCTTTTCAATCTCGCTGAGCATTACGCCGCCCGCCATTATATTATCCGGGTCTGAATTGTCTTTACTCGTATAGGTCCCGGTATTCATTGTCCGCTTCCTCCTTCAGTATCTCGATGATCCGAACCGCATAGTTGGAATCCTGCACTCCTACCGCTCCCTTAAACTTTGGTATGTGGTCCACCCGCACGGTAACCGGACGGTTGATGTTATGGTCGAGCTGCAACACGTCGCCCACCTTGGTATTCAGCACATCGCCAATCGTCGCGGGCGTTGTATTAAACACCGCAAAAAGATTCAAATATATGCCCGAGAGCCGCGCTTCAAAGTCGTCGCGTTCCTCTGTTGATTTCATAATCCCGCTATCCGCGTACCATGTCTTCATCACGAGTTTCTTCGCAACCGGCTGCACCGCCACGTGCGGGATGCAAAGGTTGATGATATCCGAGATTTCCCCGATCCGGACGTTGAGCGTGATGATCGCAATGGGTTCGTTGGCATTGACAATCTGCACGTATTGGGAGCTGGTTTCTACCCGCTCCAGCGCCGCGCTGACTTTATTGATCTTTTCCCACGACTCGTTCATCAGCGAAAGCATCTTGCGGATCACGCGTTCCATAATGGACAGTTCAATCTCGGTGAATGCCTTATCCGTATTTTCAAACTGGCCTGTTCCACCCAGTAATCGGCTGATGATTTCGTAGGCGATCACCGGCGTAATCTCAAATAACACCGAGCCTGCAAGCGGCGGCATGCTGATGATCGAAACGATGACGGGCGAGGGCATCGAGTTGGTCAGTTCCGAAAACGTCTGCTCTTCGATCGATATCACGTCCACCTCGCAGATCGCCCGCAGCGTACCCGAAAGGTACGTCGAAAGGCGGCTTGCGAAGGTGTCGTAGATAAAGTGCAGCGTACGCATCTGATCCTTCGAGAACTTGTTGGCCGTCCTGAAATCGTAGGATCGGATGAGCTTGGACTCGTCCTCGGTCATCTCCTCGGCCGGGGTATCCTGCCCGGACGCGAGTGCGCTCAGCAGCTCATCTATTTCGTTTTGCGACAATATATTCGACATGGCACTCCTGCTGCTTTGTTACTGTATCACGTAATCGTTGAAATAGACTGTCGTAATATAATTGATACCCATCTGCTCGTTGATGCGCTGTACGATCTCCTGCCGCAGCGTTTTGTCGATATCCTGCGATCGCAACTCTGCCTCTGTCTTGGAACGCAACGTAAACACGATGATATCCCGGATGACCGGGTTGTTTTCCGTCAGATACTCCGTGGTTTTCTCCAAATCACCCGGATATGTGTAAATCTCCAACACGATTGTCGTTTTAACAAGGCTCGCGCTGTCCTTGATATTGGTCACAAAATAATCGCCCGGCGAATATGTGCTGTATTCTTTTTCCGGCGCCTTCTTCAATACAAAAAAGTACAGGCATGCCGCCGCGATGATGACAACGGCTAGTATGATGATGATCAGTTTTTTCTTCATAGCTGCACTCGCCTCTATTCATCCTTCAAAATACTTTCGATTACGAAATCCACGCGCCGGTTCTGGGCCCGCCCTTCCGGGGTATCGTTGCTGGCGATCGGGTGATACTCGCCATAGGCGGTTACAGCCAGCAGAGACGGTTCAAGATCGGTATAGTCCATTAAGAATTCCCGCACCATGTTTGCCCTGCCATAGGACAAATCCCAGTTATCAGCATACTTGGAATCGTGTATCGGGACATTGTCTGTATACCCCTCGATATGAATCAGCCGCATATAATCCGTATATTCTACGAGTATAGATGCTACCGTACTGATGGCCTCTTTAGAACTCTCATCGAGATCAGCGCTCCCAGGGTCGAAGAATGCCGAATCGGACATTCGTAGCAGTATCGTATAATCGTCCGTATATTCGACATTTAATATATACCCCAAATTATTCGCTTCAATATGATTTTTTATTTTTTCATACAATTCGTCAAAACGCTGCTGTGTCATGCTGACATTCCCGGCGTCCGGCGTCTCTTCCGCACTCTCAGAAGGCCGCGGAGTGGACTCGGTGATGATAAACCGTCTGGTGTCTCCCTCGGGCGGAACCTCCGTCGCATTAGGGTCCAGCGCCGGTATCGCGACAATCGACATGCCCGACATGGACTGAACGATCTCTTCCCATTTGTTGTTGTCGATCGTGGAGAAAGAAAAAAGCAGCACGAAGAAGGTAAGTACCAGCGTAACCATATCGCCGTACGTGTTCATCCAGGCCGGCGAGCCTTCCTCCTGCGGTTCCTCGGGCTTTTTCCTGTCTCTCATCTCATATCTCCTTGACTTCGGGGTTCGTCTCCGTTTCCTTGGGCTTGCCCGCGTTCAACTCGCGCCGCGCGAGGAACGCGCTCAGTTTATCGCGGATAATGCGCGGGTTCTCGCCTTCCTGGATAGAAAGCAGCCCCTCGATATAAAGTTCCTTCTGCAGCGCTTCCAGATCGCTCTGCGCTTTGAGCTTCTTGGAAATCGGCGTAAAGATCAGGTTCGCAAGCACAACGCCGTAAAAAGTCGTGACCAGCGCCGTGGCCATGCCCGGCCCCAGTGCGGACGAGTCGTCCAGGTTCTTGAGCATCAGGATCAGGCCGATCAGCGTACCGATCATACCGTATGCGGGCGCATAGGCCGCCATACTGTTGATCATCGCCTGTCCTTCCGAATGCCGGGACTGTATGAAGTAAACCTCTGTCTCCAGAATGTTTTTGATCAATTCCGTATCCGTGCCGTCTACAATCAGCATGATTCCCTTCTTTAAAAAGGGATTATCCACGTCCGACATCGTATCCTCCAGCGCAAGCAATCCCTCGCGCCGCGCGACGTTGGCAATGCTGATGATCAGCTCAATATCCTTATTGAGATCAATTTCAGCTTTTTTAAAGGCCTTCGTATAGATCGTCTTCAAATTTTTAAGCGCTTTTCCACGATAAGAAATGATGGTAGATGCAATCGTTCCGCCCAGCACAATAAACACGGACGGAATATCCCAGAAGGCCTCCAGCGACCCTGCCATCATTATGGAAACTACAATACAAATAGCCCCTGTCAGAAAGCCGATAATGGTAGTCAGATCCAATGCTTTACACCTCGGTTAGCCTTTTTGCTGCTCAATAAATGCGCAGAATATTTGGCGTTTATAATTGATGATCAGCTTCTTGATCTCATCGCAGCTTTCCGATACAACCAGCTTCCTGCCCGACGTCATGGAGATGACCGTATCCGGCGTTTCCTCCACGAATTCGATCAGGTCGCAGTTGACGAGGAATTCGTCGTTGTTTAGACGGTGTACACTTATCAAGACATCGCCCTCCAATAATAGAAATGTCGGGGAGAGCTTTGCGCCCTCCCCGCTGCCTTTTTATCTCACCATGTTGACAAGCTCTTCAAGCATCTCGTCAGTCGTCGTGATGATACGGGAGTTGGCCTGGAAGCCTCTTTGCGTCACGATCATGTCCGCAAATTGTGCGGTCAGATCGACGTTGGACATTTCCAGCGAACCGGGGTTCAGCGAGCCGGTGCCGCCGAGGCCGGGCGTGTTGTACACGGGATCGCCCGAGTTGACCGTCATGCGGTACGCGTTCTCGCCCGTCTTCTCGAGGCCGTTCGGGTTGGAGAACGTCGCCAGCACGAGCTGCCCCAGCACCGTGCTTTTGCTCGTAATCTCGTCGAGGCCGACCACCTGGCCGTTCGCGCTGATCGAAACGTCATAATAGTCCGGATCGACGAAGATACGCTGCATTGTCAGGTGCGCGCCGGCATCCGTCGAAGCGCAGATCGCATTGCTAGCATCACGATATACCAGTTTGCCTGCGGTATCCACCTCGTATCCGGAAACGTAGTTACCGTTGGAGTCCACGAGGTAATTCTGCGAGTCTGTGTAGAAGTTGCCCGCGCGCGTATAGGTATACGAGCCGCCGTCCTGTATGACGAAATAGCCGTCGCCATCGATCGCGAGATCCAGCGTGTTACCGGTGTACTGCGAGGACGACTCGGTATCCAGCACGTCGATCGTGCCGAGCTGCACGCCGAGGCCGATCTGCTGCGGGTTCGTGCCGCCGGTGTTTGCGGTCGCCGCGGAAGCCGGGGCTACCGTCTGACTGTATATGTCCTGAAATATCACGCGGCTGGCCTTAAAGCCCACCGTATTGACGTTGGAAATGTTGTTGCCGATTACATCCATCTTGGTCTGATGGGAGCGCAATCCGGTCACGCCGGAGTACAATGAACGCATCATAGTGGTTTATCCTCCAAAAATACTAATTCGTAGTTGTGGTGGCAGAAGGCGCCGTCTCGGCGATCTCTGTGATACTCGTAAGCGGGACGTTCTTATCGCCGATAACGAGATAGATCGAGCCATCCTTCACGAGAATCTTCTCCACCTTGCCGGACACCGTGCTCTCCACGCCGGCGCTGTCCTTCACCTTCGCGGTGACGGTCTTGCCGATCAGATCGGCGCTCTTTAACACCTCATCGTCCGTCGCTGCGGAGCTGCCGTCCACCACTGCGTAAATCTCCGAGAGGTCGTAGGTTTCCCCGCCGACCATCACGCGGCTGACGCCGCCTTCGTTGATCACGCCGTCCACCTTGCCGACGATTAAGTCGGCGCTGTCAGTGGAGCCGTCTCCGATGTAGACGTACTTGCCGATCATGCTGTACGCCTGATTCGTTGCAAGTGAGTCATTCAGCGCGGAGATCTGCTTAAGCATCGTAAGCTGCGCGAGCTGCGAGAGGTAATCCATGCCGCCGCCGCCGCTGCCTGAGCTGCCGCTGAGCGGGTCCTGACTGGACATCTGTGCGACGAAAAGCTTGAGAAAATCGTCGACGTCGAGGTCCGAGCCGGTGGACCGTGTCTTCTCAGTGCTTTTTTGGTAATCTTCGAGCGTCCGCAACGCGGACGCGGTTACTGATTCCGTACTCACTGTGTTACCTCTTACGCAAGAAATTCGACCGAGCTGTTGCCGACGTAATAGCCGCCGTAGTTTTCCGCCGCCGGTTCATAGCCCGTCGTCTCGGCCTGCGTGGCGTAGTACAATCCGCTCTGCCGTCCGCTGCCGCCATCGCCCCGTTCAAAGGGCTGCTGTGGTTGTCCGCCCAGCGACGTCTGATTCTCGTACGATACGTCCACATTCGTCAGTGTGATGCCCTTGTCCTTGAGCGCGCTCACCAGCGATGTGGTCTGATCGGTCAGCATCCCCTTCACGGCCATGTCGTCCGTCTTGATCTGCATACGGATGCTGTCACCTTGCATCGTCACCTTGATGCTCACCTTACCCATAAAGTCGGGCTTCAGCTCCACATCGAAGTCGTACTTGCCTTCCGCTGCGTGTGTGCTCACCTTGTCCACAATGCGTAGCACGTTCTCTTTGGCGTACAGCGACGTCTCATTGGCTTTGGGTTCCGCCGGAGCCGCCGGAGCCGCTTCCTGCGTCACCGGGGCTTTGGGCGTTTCCGCCGCCGCGTTCGTGTTCACCGGCTGCGCCGCCTTGTCCGGCGCGTCCGCCTTCATGGCCTTGTCCGGCTTTTCAGCCGGGGCCAGGCTGCTGGCGTTCTCCGCCGCGGGCTTTGCCGTAGCTTCGACTGCCGCCTCATTTGGCTGGGCATTTGCTTCGGCACGACCTTCACTGCGCGCTTCTGCCTTCGGGTTTGCCGTGCCAACGGCTGGCATGCTAGCCGGTACCGCCTGCTCTGCCGGGGCTTGCATCTGTGCCGGGACTTTCGACTCTGCAGCAGATGCCGCCGTCTGCGACGCCTGAACCTGCGATCCCGGTTTTGTGGTCCCGGCTTCCGCTGCCTCGTCCAGATACGCGCCGACGGTCTTTAATATCTCATCCTGCGTTAATACCGGACTTTGTCCGGCCGTAGTGTTTTGCGTCCCTGCAATTTGTCCGGGCGTTCCATCCGCCTGCCCGTCTGCCGCCTGCGCTGCGTTTACCGTACCGTCCGCCGGTACCGGGACCGCGCCTGCCGCATTCGCTGTCGTCTGGGGTTCGCCCGACGGAATGACCGGCACTCCGAATCCTTCGAGTATGCTTCCGATCCCCGAAACCGTCTGATTGGGATCGCTCTGCACGCCGTCTTCCGTAATGGGTGTGCTGCCTTGGGCGGCTGTCTGCGGGCCCGGGCCCATCATCGCCTGACAATCCTGCAGCTTCTTCTTAAAGCTGCTCTCCATGCCCTGCGCTGCGTTCGTTCCCGTTTCCGATCGCATTTCCTGTCCGCTTGCGGCTGCGATGGTTGGCGTTTCTACAGTGGAAACCGCCAATGTCGTGTTTACAATACCTCTCACCTTCCTCCGAGTTGTCTTTATTTCATCATTGCTGATAAAATCTCAGTCACCAGTTTGCTGTCCATCTTTTCCATGATCAGCGCCGCCTGTTCACGCGGCATACCCGATAGTATGGTTACCATGTCGTCTGCGTCGTCCATACCCGCAATGGCTTTCGCCGCGCTTGCCGGGTCCATCTGCGCAAATATCTCCGCCGCCGCCTTAAGCTCCGCCTCGGCTTCCGCCGCCTGTTGTTCCGAGCTTTCCGCGGTGGTCACCGCAGACTCGCGTGCCGTGAGGTCCTCCTCCCGCGCGTTGAGATCGCTCTCCCGCGCGTCCAGCTCCGCTTTCTTGTCTTTCGCTGCCGCCTGATCTTTTTTAAGCTCCACGTTCTGCGCGTCGATCGCGGCTTGCGCCGCCGATGCGCTCGCTTCCGCATCCTGCTGAGCCGTCTCTACGGTGGTGAAGCCGAGCACGGTCGCGACCGCCTGCTTTGCTCCGCCAAGGTTGAGATAAACGGCGGCGCACGCGGCAATGATGAGGATCAGCAGCGCAATTGCCGCAATTGTACCGCCAGCTATCTTCTTTTTCGGTTTCGCCGCCGGTTGCGGCGGCTTTGCGGCAAGGCCAGTCCTGGCCGTCTGCCGAGTTTCCGTACGATCGTTCTCTGCCATATGCCTTCCTATGAAACGGTCGTCTTGTACGACACGAAATCGTCCATCAGTTTCGCCTGCTGCTTCCGAACCTCACTCATGTATTCGCCATACTGCTCCTCGCGCAGCTTGTCGAGCAGCATCTTCTCCCGCCGCACATGAATGAGCTTTTGGAGGCATTTCTCCTTTTCGCCTTCCAACTGGCTGATTTTGCCCTGCTGAAGCAGCATCACCGCGCGCAGCCTCTCAAAGAAGCAGCCATAGTTCTTGATACGCACCGCTGCAACCCCGCCCGCCATTGCGCTGCAGTATTCGCCCTGCGCCGTCTCAAAACTGGCGTTCAGCGAGTCCATTTCCCGCAGACGCTGGGCAAGCTCCGCCTCGATTACGCCCATCTGCATCTTAAACTGCTTTTCGAGGCCTTCCTGCATGTCGTACAGGGCCTGTAATGTAAAAACAAACTGTTTCATACCGCCATTCGCCTGTCGTAGATATTTTTCACAATCTGCATCGTGTCTTCAAACGTGAACCGATCGCCCACCTGCTGCCGCAGCAACTCGCCTATTCCGTCGTTCAGGTCCACCGCTTCGTCAATCTTCTTGCTGGAACCCTTCTTGTACGCGCCGATCGATATGAGATCCTGCGCTTCCTTATAAGTGGCCATCACGCCGCGCAGATACATGGACATCTTTACATTATCCTTATCCATCACGTCTGGCATCAGACGGCTGACGCTCTGCAGCACGTCGATCGCGGGATAGTGGCTCGCGTTGGCCAGCTTGCGCGAGAGCACGATGTGGCCGTCCAGGATGCCGCGTACCGTATCCGCGATGGGCTCGTCCATGTCGTCGCCCTCGACGAGCACGGTGTAGAGCCCGGTGATCGAGCCCTTCTTCCCCATGCCCGCTCGCTCCAAAAGCTTGGGCATGATCGCGTATACCGAGGGCGTAAACCCTCTTGAAACCGGCGGCTCGCCGATCGCCATGCCGATCTCCCGCTGCGCCATCGCAAAACGCGTGAGCGAGTCCATCATGAGCATGACGTTGTATCCCTGGTCTCGGAAGAACTCCGCGATTGCCGTACCCACCATGGCCGATTTGAGCCTCACCAGTGCGGGCTGATCCGATGTAGCGACGACCAGTACGGAGCGCCTCAAGCCTTCCTCTTTGAGATCCTTTTCAAGGAAGTCCTTGACTTCGCGGCCTCTTTCGCCGATCAGCACGATCACGTTGATGTCCGCCGCCGTGTTGCGGGCGATCATCCCAAGCAGCGTACTCTTTCCCACGCCGCTTCCGGCGAATATGCCGACACGCTGTCCCTTGCCGAGTGTGAGCATCGCGTCGATGGCCTTTACGCCCATCGTGAGCCGCTCTGTAATGCGGCTACGTTCCATCGGGTTCGGCGGGTTGTTCATGATCGGATAGAAGCACTCCGGCAGTACCGGCCCTTTGCCATCCATCGGGTTTCCCAGTCCGTCCAGCACCCTGCCGCAGAACGCCCGGCCTACCGGTACGTTGAGCGAACGATCGTCGGACATAACGTGGCTGTTCGGTCCCGCTCCCGCAAGATCCCCGAAAGGCATCAATACCACCTTTTTATCCTTGAACCCTACTACTTCGGAGAGAATGAATCGGTCCCGCTTCTCCGTGTAGATACGGCAAATGTCGCCGAGGTTGGCGGTTAAGCCGATCGCCTCCACAGTAAGCCCGAGTATCTGACTTACCCGGCCGCCGTGCTCAAGCGGCAGGGCATCTTCAATCGCCTTTGCATATGCGCTCGTGTCAAAGTACTTCATCGGGCTCCGTCCTTCCGTCGATGATGCGCCGGAGCTTGCTCATCTGCTCGCTGACGCCTGCATTGACGACCCCTTCATCCGATTCGACGATGCAGCCGTTGTCCGCAAGGGTGGGGTCACAGATCACCTCGAACGGCGCGCATCCGATCTCATCGCGCAGCCACTGTCCGCCTTTGCCGAAGAACCGGTCGTATTCGCTGCGGCTGACGCGCAGCGTAAACTTCGCGGAAGAATTGAGTGCCTGGATCGCCGCTCTGGCAATCCCTACATATAATGTATCGTCCTTTTTCAAATGAAGATTAATGATTTTTTCCGCGATATCGAAGGAGAGAGCGAGAACGCTGTTTTGAAGATCGTCATACAGGTCCCGCTTATACGCCTCGATCTTTTCAAAAATGCGCTTTGCGTCCGCGGCCTGCGCGCTGATCAGCGCGTCCAACTCGCTTTGCGCTTTTTCGCGGCCATCCCGGTAACCTTCCTGCCAGGCCGCTTTCTTGAGCTCTTCGGCAGCCGTCTTGGCCTCAGCCGCAATGCGTTCGGCTTTGGCCGTCGCGTTGCGCAGAATATCCTGTTCCGTAATAACCGGCTTGACTCCCTCTGCCGCGACCGGCGGCGGCGGGCTCTCGATTTCTTTGGGGGTGATGACGACAAATTCTTTATTGAGATTCATGTTCTCTACGAACGATTTGTCGATCCTAAACAATCACGTCTTCCTCCCCGTTACGCGATATAATGATCTCGCCGGATTCGTCCAGGCGACGGATGATGTTGACGATCTTCTGCTGTGCTTCTTCGACATCGCGTACGCGGATGGGTCCCATTACATCCATATCCTCTTTGATCATTTCCTGCAGACGCTTGGACGTGTTGTCCAAAATGACTTTCTCTACCGGGCTGCCCATGACGCCCTTGAGCGCGATGGCGAGGTCACGGTTGTCAATCTCACGCAGCACGCGCTGGATTGCCTGCGGCGAAAGCTTGATGATGTCCTCGAAAACGAACATGCGTTTCTTGATTTCCTCGACCAGCTCGGAATCCTTCTCCTCAAGCGCTTCCAGCAGGTGGCGCTCCGTGCCGCGGTCCACGCTGTTGAGTATCTTCACGAGGCTGTCTACGCCGCCAGTAGTGGTCGTATCTCCGAAGTTCATCGTCGAGAGCTTCTTTTCCAGCACGCGCTCCGTTTCCTTAATGTACTCCGGCGAGGTGATGCCCATGTTCGCAATGCGCGCGATGACGCTGGTCTGTTTCTCCAGCGGCAGCGAGGATAAAATCTGCGCCGCGTTCTTCGGGTCGATATACGACAGAATCAAGGCAATAGTCTGCGGGTGCTCGTTTTGAATGAAGTTAAGCACCTGCGTGGAGTCTGCTTTGCGGATAAAATCGAACGGCTTCACACGCAGCGACGACGAGAGCCGCATGATGAGGTCGTTCGCGCTTTCGGTGCCGAACGCCTTATCCAGGATATCGCGCGCATAGTCGATGCCGCCTTCGGAGATATACTTTTGCGCGATGCACATCTGGATAAACTCCTGCGCGATCGCGTCCTTAATCTCGGGCTCGACACGCCGCATGCTCGTAATGCTCAGCGTCATCTGCTCGATTTCCTCTTCGGTGAGGTGCTTATAGATTTTAGCCGCGTACTCCTTGCCGATCGTGATCATCAGGATCGCAGCCTTTTCCTTCATGTTGTATTTTTCATGTGCCGTCGCCATCTGCGATCATCACTCCTCATTCAGCCAATTGCGCAGCAGATTTGCTGCGGATTCGGGATTTTTTCCGATATAATCCTCCAACGCGGAGAGCTTGTTGTCCTTACCGCTGTTAAATTCGATCTCCAAATCGTCGTCGGAAGACATCGCCCCTCCGGAAGATACAGTCCTCGCAACCCTTGGCTCATCACCGATCATCACGTCAAACCCTCCTGCCGCCGCTGCCTCAGCCTTCTGCGGGCGGAACATTCGAATGATAGCGAACAGCAGTATGACCGCAACCAGCGCCGCAATGACTACGATGACCAGGCGCAGCGTCTGCGCTCCCTGTTCACTGCTCGCAATCTGCTGCTCGACCTGCTGCGCGGCGGATGCCTCCGCCGCTTCCTGCTCCGCCTGAGCGGCAGCCGCTTCAAACGGCAGCATCTGGACTGTAATGTTGTCCACATTTGCGCCGATCGCCGTCGCAACCAGGCCCTTTACCTCTTCCGCATAATCGTCCACATTGCTGCTGTTTAAGATGACGGATACGGACAGTGTTTCGATCTGCCCCTGGGCTTCCTCGACCTGCGTAGTCGCCTGATTAACCTCGTAGTTGACCTCGCGCGATACATTGTAGTATACGGCGTCGCCGTTCTCATCCAGTGAAGCGAGATACTGCGAAGCGTTGCCGTTCGCGTCGATACCCGCGACGCTGCCGTCCGTATTGTTGGTAATGGCCTCTACAAGTTCCTTCATGCTCACTACGATGCCTTCCGGGTTGTCCTCCGGCGTGGAGTATTCCACCGATTCGGTTTTCTTGGTATCGAAGTTAAGGATCACGCTGACCTCTGCCAGCACGTTGTCCGCGCCGAATACTGGGCCCAGAAGATTTACGATCTGATCCTGAAGCTGATCCTTTACGTTGTTTTGCAGCGCGATATGGGAGTCGGCGGTTTGTACCTCGTCTTCGCCGCCCGAGCTGTAGAGGTTCATCTGCGAATCGACGATGCGAATGTTATCGGGTTCCAGCCCGGATACGCTCTTGGATACAAGTTCCGTAATCGCCCGGACCTCTGTTTTACCCAGCGTCTCTCCGTCCTGCAGCGTCAGCATCACGGAGGCTGTCGCGGGCTTCTCATTATCCGAAAGCACGAAGGAGCTGTCCTCTCCCAAATCCACGTAGACCGTCGCGTCCTCCACCTTATCCATCTGTTCAATGGTTTTCTCAAGATTCGCCATCAGCTGGTATTGGTAATACACCTGCTTCTCGGCGTCGGTCGTGCCGAGCCCGGACGCGCTGCTGTAGATATCATAATTCATCCCGCTGGAGGGGTAGCCCTTGGCGGCCAGTTCCAGCCGGATCTCGTCGACCTGGTCGTCCGCGACCAGTATCGTATCCTGTCCCTGCGACTTGGCGTCAACGCCCATTTCACTGAGCATGGACAGCACCTCGCCGGTATCCGCGGGGTCCATGCCGCTGTAGAGCACGGTGTACGTCTTTTGGTTGAGGAAAACCGTGACGGCTGCGACAATCCCGATGACCAATACCGCGAACACGATCAGCCGTATCAGCTTGCCTTTCCCCATATTTTTAAAGTAGTTCAGCAATTTCGAGGGTACAGATTTGATACCATCAGCAGCAGCCATTATAAACTCCCGTCCTGGAAGAATGATTCGGTTTGTGGCCAGTTTTTCAAGTAATATATGTTCCGCCTTTATATAAACCGCCATCTAAACTTTTAATCAGAAAAAAAGCATTTTTTACATCAAACGCATTAAAGTTTCTCTTTTTGCTTCCGATAAAACAAGTAGAGCGAAATGAACTCAAGGTCTTTTAGGTACCAAAAGACGGCGGGCGAATTCGTCAATATTGCAAGGATGCAAATTAAAAAAATCATGGAGGATTTAAAAAATGAGAATCAACAACAACATTATGGCCATGAACACCCATCGTCAGTATGCGATCAACAACGACAACATGGCTAAAGCGACAGGGAAGCTGTCTTCGGGCTACAGGATCAACAGTGCGGGCGACGACGCAGCTGGTCTCGCGATTTCCGAGAAAATGCGCGCTCAGATCCGCGGCCTCGATATGGCCTCCAAGAACAGCGAAGACGCGATCTCGCTCGTACAGACGGCGGAAGGCGCGCTGGCAGAAACCCAGGCAATCCTTCAGCGTATGCGTGAGCTGGCAGTTCAGTCGGCTTCCGACACGAACGAAGACACGGTTGACCGTGTAGCCCTGCAGGCAGAGTATTCGCAGCTGACCTCCGAAATCGATGACATCGCATCGGATACGAAGTTCAACGATATGTCTCTGCTCGATGGTTCGTTCGGTTCCACCACTGCTGTGGATGACGCAACCTCTGATATCCAGGTTGGCCTCTTGGGCGTATCTGACATCAAGTTTGAGGGCTTTTCGGCAGGCGCCCACACAATCACGTTTAGCAATGGCGGTACCGCTGGCGATCCTTATACTGCGACTCTGGGTACCACTGTCGTAGGAAGCGTCACAAATGCTGACGGCGCAAACGTACTGAACATCGACTTTGGCGGTGGCCAGAAGGTGTCCATCCAGCTTGCTGCCACGGCTACTGAAGATGGTCTCAATGGTCAGGATCTGGTCTTCACGGTAACCAACGCTGCGGGCAAGATTCAGACAGGCGCAAACCAGAACCAGACGATGGATATCGCCATTGCCAATATGAGTTCGGGCGTTAATGGTCTGAAAATCGCGGGCTCCTCTGTTGATAACAGAGCGAACGCGCAGGCTGCGATCACCACGGTAAACACGGCGATCAACACCGTCTCGGCAGAGCGCGCGAAACTCGGTGCTATGCAGAACCGTCTTGATCACAAGATCAACAACCTCGACACCTCGTCCGAGAACCTCTCCGCTGCTGAAAGCCGCATCCGCGACGTTGACATGGCAGCTGAGATGACGCAGTACACGCAGACGAGCATCCTCGTTCAGGCTGCGACCTCGATGTTGGCACAGGCCAACTCGGCTCCGCAGAGCGTCCTGAAGCTCCTCGGTTAATCAACAACCCTCCGGCTTACGCCGGATACACAAAAGCCCGCCTCGCGCGGGCTTTTTGTTTTTGCTTCAAGCCTTCTCCTGAGGAGAAGGTGGCCGCGGCAAGGCATCGAAGATGCCGCGCGCGGACGGGCAAGGGGTAATATCTGCCATCCTTTGCCCAAAGTTTTCCCGGCAGCAAGCCTTCTCCCCGGGGGGAATCTCCACCCCAAAAAGCTTTGCTTTTCAGGGACCCCGGGGTGGCCGAAGCGCGCATCGAAGATGCCGTGCGCGGACGGATGAGGGGTAAAGCTGACGCTAAGCTTTGCCTCTCTTTTTTGAACAGTTCTCATTCCGGCAGGCCCAAGCCTCCCTTGCCTAAAGGGTGGGATTCAGTCCCCACATCCGGGCTTCATATCCACCAGCCGCCTGTCGGCGACATCCAGGTACACGGGCCATTACCCGCAAGCCTTCTCCCCGGGAGAAGGTGGCCGCAACAAGGCATCGCGATGCCGCGCGTGGACGGATGAGGGGTAAGGTCTTTCGCATGATGTAAGGTCTAGTCAGCTTAATTGATACTTCATACGTCACCTCATCAGCCGCCTATCGGTGCCTGTATTGTCCACTGGGCAATACAGCCCCTCAAGGGGAAGCCTTTAGCATCCCCATGATAGGAACGCCTGGAGGAAACCCCGGCATAAAAAACAAGGCGGCGCCGCCCCTGGGGGGGGCATTGGTCACCCTGTTGTACTCTGTTATAATCCGTCTGTCTGCTTTTACTCCCCGATTGAGAAGTTGACGACCACAGCGTTTGCCGCTTCACGGTTTGTGCTGACGGTTTCGTCGAGCAGCTCGCGGCGGAATATGCGCATATCCCTCGGCGCTTCGATGCCGATGCGCACCCGGTCGCCATCCACCGAAAGCACATTGATGGTGATGTTCTGATCCAACAGAATCCCTTCGCCAGCTTTACGCGTCAGCACTAGCATCCTTGCTGCCCCCCTTCAAGCTTTCACGAATCGCCTCATACACCGGGTAACGCAGCGGAAGCTCGGACGCGTCGATGATGATCTGCTTTCCGACCCCGCGTTTCGCGTTGATCACGACGGGCGCCGCGAGGTTGACCGTCATTTGGGTGATATCGTCCGGAATCACGACTACGTTTAACACCAGCAGATCATTCTTATTCTCCACGCACAGGTCGTCGAGCTCGTTCTCCCGGATATTGATGTTATAGTCGTTTAATATCGCGAACGAAATGATCACCGGCAGCGCGATATCCTTGTTCTCCACGGACTGCAGCCAGTAGATCGGCCGCGTGTTGCTGGCCTCAATGATGATGAAGCGATGCAGTTCCTCAAAACCGGGTAAACCCGCCGGGAAGTTGATGATCTTCTCCTCGTGGGTCTCCGATTTGCCGAATCGGGTCTCTATCAGCATGGTATACCGCCCTCCTTAGCGCGCATCACGAGATGTATTTCCATTATATAGCTTTCAGTGAACGGATGCAATCCGCTCTGAACTTTCCCTATTTGAGATAATCGAGCACCGTATTCTGTATGATCTGGGTGCCGATCTTAAGCGCGGCGTCGTACACCGTTTTGGCCATGCTGTAGTTCATATAGGCTTCGGCAATATCGACGTCCTCCACGTTGGATTTGAGTTCCTTGATATCGAGCGTCTCCTCTTCGTACCGGTTCTGCATGAGCTCCAGCCGATTGATCATGCCGCCCACCTTCGATTCGACGGACAGCGCATTGCTCTGGCCATTCTGCAGCTTGGTGATATAGCCGCCCAGCTCATCGGCGGAGGCGTTGCTTTTAAGGGCATTGTAAAGATCGTCCAGCGTCGTATAGAGGTTATCCTCCCCCATGCCCATCAGCTCGGTGCCTGTGATAGAGATGTCCATCTTGATGCCCGGCCCGATTTCGTATTGAATCGACTGCGTACTCTTGGTGACGAGGTCCGCGTTGGTCGTATCCGTCAGGTCCAGCCCATTGTAGAGCACTTTACCGCTGCCGTCTACCGTAAACGGCGGTTTGTTCACGTTGTATCCGCCGAAAATGTACTTGTCGCTCGACTGGGCGTTGGCGATGGTCAGCGCCTGATCGCGCAGCTGCCCGATATACTCCGCAGCCGCGGCTTTATCGCCGCCGGTGTACGAATCGTTCGTCACCTGTATCAGCGTTTCGTAAGCGGACTGCGCCAGCTCGTTGAGTTGGTAAGCGGAGGTATCCGTCTGCTTGAGCCAAGCGAGTGCGGAATCCAGCGAATCGCCGTAGTCGGAATTCTGCGCCAGCTTTACGTTGCAGCTCATGACCGAGATGAGGCCCACAGGGTCGTCCGAGAGCGAATCGATCCGCTTGCCGCTGGCGGACTGCTTCTGGTACTCGGTCATGCTCGAAAGGTTGCTGCTGAGCGTATTCAGATAGTTATTCATCATCATGTTACTGGTGATACGCATGGGTTCTCCTCCCCTTTACCGGCCAACCCGGCCCATATTCAGCACGATTTCCAGTGCTTCGTCAATCGCGGTCAGCATACGCGCCGCCGCGGAATACGCATGCTGGTAGGCGATGAGGTTAATCATCTCCTCATCCACCGACACGCCGGATATCGACTCGCGCCGTGTTTCAAGGTTATCGACGATGACCGACTGATTTTTGTCCGTCTCCTGCGCGCTTTTGCTCGCAATACCCACCTTGACGACAAAGCTTTTGAGGTAGTCCTGAAAATTACCCACCGAGGCAAGGGTGTTGCTGGAAGCAAGCGCGTACAGCTTCAGCGCGACCTCGTTGTTGCCCTCCTGCGTATCCTGCGCGGAGAGATCGACAGGCGCGCCCGACGCCGCGATGTTGTATACGTTTGCGAGCACCTCGGCCGAAAGCGATATATTGCCCGCCGTAATGTTGCCGTAGCCGCCTGCCGGCACCTCGAACAGGTTGATGCCTGTTTTGGATGTGCCGCCGCCGTACGGGATCGTATAGCCCGTTTGATGTACGGCGTTGAACTCCTGCGCGAGGCTCTGCGCAAGCTTGTTGAGGCTGCTCAGCACGTACGGAATGCCGATGTTGTCCGCCGAGTTGCTGTCCCGCAGGTCTTTGTAGGCCTGTAGCTGGCCGCCGCTATACGAAAACTCGGTCGTCGTGCCTTCGTAATAAATTGAATAGTATCCGGTCTCGCCGGATACCGCGCCGGTCTGGTTCGGGTCTACGGTCAGCTTCGTCACATCCGTATGATTCACGAGCTCGGTACCGTTCACCGTGACGCTGAGCCTGCCGTCCGTGTCCTCCGAATACTGGATATTGACGAGCTTCGAGAGCTTGTCCAGCAGCATGTTGCGGCTGTCGCGCAGTTCATTCGCCTGCTGCCCGCTCAGCTCGAAGGCCATGATCTCCTTGTTGTAGCTTGCGATACTCGTGGTCAGGTCGTTGATGTTGTCCACCGTCACCGACATCGCATCATTATAGGAATTCTGCAAATCGACGAGCTGGTCGTAGTAGTAGCCCATCGTCTCGCAGAGTTTAATCGCGTTTTGCTGGAGGTTGGTGCGAACTTCCTGACTGTCGGGCTCGTTGGACAGCTTGTTTAAGCTGCTGTAAAAATCCGCGAGCGCCGTGGATATTGTTCCGCTTTTGGCGGTTTCATTCAATACGGATTCGATAAACTGCATTTCGTCCGAGCGCGTATTCGACTGGCCAAGCGCCGCGTATTCGTCGCGCAACTGACGGTCGATGTACTGACTGCGCACCTGATCGATACGCGTTACTTCCGCGCCGCCACCAATCTGTACGCCGCCGTTCAAACGGCTGTGCGTATTGGGATAAAGCGACTCCACCTGCACACGCTGGCGCGTATAGCCCACCGTGCTGGCGTTCGAAATGTTGTTGCCGGTCAGCGTGATGGCCTGCTGGCTTACGGTAAGGCCCCTGCGCGCTATCTCCAGCCCGTAAAAAATACCTGACATAATACCGCCTTATATTGCCTGATCCACCAGGCAGCGTTGCGCTGAACTTTCCTGTACGCGCCCGGAACCGGAATATGTCGCGGGAGCGGCGTCCCTCCCGGTCAAAGTGTTCATACAGAACTGGGTATATTGCAGCTGTGTTTCAATGAGCGTCCTGTTAAGGGAGTTGATGCGGTGTATCCGTTTGCTGATGTCTTCGATTTCTGTTAAAAGTCCCCGCAGCTCTCTGTGAAGCGGCTCGGGGGCGGTTTTAATCACATCCTGAACGCCCAGCCCGCCTTCCGGCAAGTTGGCCTCGCGACGGATCACGGACACAATCCGCTGTTTTTCGGCTTCCAGCCCATTGATATCCGTCAGCACCTCCTGTTGCTTTTCGAGAATGGAAGATAACGTCGGTATATCATTCTGTATAACGGCGTCCTTCTCCTGTTCCGATAATGTCAGAAGCCTACAGTAATCCGCTTCCTCTTTTTCCATTATATTTCGTAATAAAAGTAAATGCTCCAAGCCCGAGGACCCCTTTCTTCAAAGCCGGTTACTTTCCGAATATCTTTGCTGCCACCTTTTCGCCCGGAACGGAGTAGGTACCGTCGGCCACCTTCTTCGCGATCTCTTCGATGCGGCTTAACTCCTCGGGAGTTCGCGTTTCCGTCGCTTCCCGGGCTGCTTTCAGGGCCGCGGAAAACGTTTTGGCCTCGGTGGTCAGTTCCGCCGCATCCGTGCTGGATACCGGCGGTTCGGAGGCTATCTTTTCGCGAACATGGATGTACCGATTCAGCAATTCTTTTGGCGGTATTGAATCGATCCTCATCTATATCACCTCTCAAATTGATTCTAACTCTTCAGGTTGACGTGCATTCTTCCCGCCGCCCCGGCCTTTTTCTCTTGTTTCTGCGGTTCCTGCTTGATCGCGCCGATCAGAATATTTTCCAGCGTCCTCTCGCATTTGCTGCAGTACCGCCCGCTCGTGATGGCGGCTCCGCATTCCTCGCATTCAAGTGTTCCGTCGGCGACGCTCACAGTGAGTAAGCCCTCGCGCAGAAAGCGCAGTATCAGACTTTCCGATACTCCGGTGTCTCTTGCAATGTCGAACACATTCGCTTCCGGGTTGTCATACAGATAATTCTTGACGGTATGGAACTGCCGATCCATTTCCTCCGCGCAGTTGGGGCATATGCTGGAACCCAGAGACTGAAACAGAATCCCACACTGCCTGCACTGCTTAACATTTGAGCCCATACCGATCAATCCTCCCCGTTACCGAATATTGTTGGTTTCATTCTCCATGTCGTTCCATGTCGTCAGTACCTTTCCGGCGAGCGAATAAGCTCTCTGCGTCCGAATCAGCCGCGTCAGTTCCAGGCTGACGTCCACATTGGACGACTCAAGGTAACCCTGCCGCACCGCCGCGCTGCTTGCCTTAGGTGCGCCCGACGCTGCCGTTTCGGCGTAGCAGCCGCTGCCTGTCAGCGAAAGCCCGTCCTTGTTCGTAAACGTCACGAGGCGGAGCTGTACCGTGGCGCCGTTGCCGAAATCCAGCCGACCATCCCGCGTGACGGAAAGATCGCCCATATCCTGCGGCAGCTCAATTCGGTTACCATTCTCGTCCAGCACATCGTACCCGTCCGCCGTGACGAGATACCGCCCGTCCTGCTCCACGGAGACCGAGAACGCCCCGCCGCGCGTATAAAGCTGCGCGCCGCTGCCATCCCGCACCGTAAAGAAGCCGTCCCCCTCGATATAAAAGTCCAGCGTCTCGCCCGTTTCTATCGGCGTACCGCCTGAAAAATCGCGGTACCCCGACGCGGCAATCACGCCGCTGCCCTGCTTTAAGTTCGCCGTGCTTGCGGTGTTAGAAGGATCGATCATCTGTGTATACAGCGCATCCTTAAACCCCGTGCGCTGGCTCTTGTACCCTGTCGTGCTGACGTTGGCCATGTTTGCGGCGATGGTATCCATCCGCTGCTGCTGCGCCTGCAGCCCGTGCTTCGCGGTATATACAGCCTGCATAGGATTATCCTACCCTTCCAACTTCGTTGACCGCTTTTTGCAGCGATTCGTCCACCATCCCCAGCACACGCTGATTGAGCTGGTATGCCTTGGAAGTTGCCATCATACGGGTCAGTTCTTCCGCAGTGTCCACATTGGAGCTTTCCAGCGAGCCCTGCACCACTTTTACACCCTGAGCCGCCTGCACTCCGCCCGAAACCCGCTCATACAGGTTGCTGCCGTCCTTCCTCAGTCCGGCGTTATCGGTAAAGGCGGCGATGTGAAGCTTATCCGTCAGCTTATCACCGACATAAATATTGCCCTGCTCATCCGCCTTAAAGTCTTCTCCGCCCACATAAACTCTGCCGTTTTGCCCTTGCACGTACAGTCCTTCGCTGGTCACCAGATATCCGGCGCTGTTCACCGAAAAGCTGCCGTCGCGCGTATACCGCTCACCATTTGGCGTGGAAACGACGAAAAAGCCGTCGCCTTCGAGCGCCATATCGCATGTTCTTCCGGTTTCCTCTACGTTGCCCTGTCCGAACGAAGTATAGACTTCTTCAATATGTGTACCGGTACCCAGCGGGCCGACGATGTTGGTTGTGCTTACGATTTTCGGATCGTTAAGCCTCTCAATCATCATATCCTGAAACGTACCGGATATCAAGGAATCGGACTTATAACCGGCTGTATCCACGTTCGTTAAGTTGTTGGCCAGTACTTCCATCCGGTCCCTCTGGACCAGCATTCCCGAACCCGCGGTATAAAAGCACCGTAGCATACTGTCATCCTTTACATAAACATTCTAATACTCTCAATTGTAATATCGGCAGCTATACGCGGAACTTTAGCTTCTGTTGTCCGGTACGCCGATTTTTTTTACTTCCATGATCAACGACACCTCACGGGTCGAAATTCCGAGCGCGCGCGCAATCTCTTGCTTGCGCATGCCCTGCGCGACATACTGCGGAATCAGCTCGTCTACGTTTTGCCGGGTCTTTTCAACGCTCCTGCCAGCCTTTTGCGGCGGCTTGACTTCCGATCGCTCCTCCTGAACCGGCTTTGTTTCCTGGGGCTCAGCGGCACGTCTGCCCGCAGCCTGCTTCTTCTCCGCCGTCTTCGGCTTAGGCGTGCCTTCTTTCACGACAGGCGTTTCCGGAACAGATTGGCGTTCTGGTTCCGGCCTTATGTCCACCGTTCCACGTTCCGGGCTGTCTTGCAAGAAAGACGGCTTCTCCGTTTCTGAAACCTTGGCGCTTTTTGCTATCGCTTGTGCCTGCGCAATGAGCGTCTCAGCCTGTTTCAGCCGTTCATCGATCGCGGCTTTAGCCTCCTCCGCGTATTCCTCAAAACCGCCCAGCATGTCCTCGATATTCTGATATAACTTGAACAGATGCTGTTCTTTTTCCTGGGCGCCGCCGTCCTTCTTCTTGCTGCCGCGCGTCACCCGCGCATAGAACCAGATTGTAACACACACAAGCAGAAATACATAGAAAGCAAAAACAAAATGCGTGATATCCATAAAACTCCCCCATTTACGATGCGTATACCATATCCATTTTGGCCCTCAGCATCATGACCGCTTTGGAATGGATCTGAGACGCGCGCGATTCCGATACGCCGAGCATCCGCGCAATCTCTTTGAGCGTCATTTCCTCATAGTAGTACAGCGTGATCACCATGCGCTCCTTTTCGGAGAGGCTGTCAATCATGCCGCCGAGCAGCCGGACCATCTCCGATCCCTCCAGCTTTTCTTCCATGCTCTCGTCGGGGTCGGCGCTCTCCCAGAGATGATCGTCCTGGGTCATCTCCTCGAAATAAAGAATATTGAACATGTGCGACTTTTCCAGCGTCTTTTGCACTTCTTCCTCTTCTATGCCGAGATATTCCGCAATCTCCTCATCGGTGGGCGTGCGGTGATACCGATTCTCCAGTTCGCCGCAGGCATTGCTGATCGTCTTGATTTTGCGCCGAAGGCTGGATGGCGCCCAATCCTGCTTGCGGATATTGTCGATGATCTCACCCTTGATGCGCATCGCGGCGTAATACTCAAACTTCACGTTTTTTGTCGCATCATATTTCTCTATGGCATCCATCAGCCCGAGGATTCCGCACGAAAGCATGTCGTCATAAGAGCTGTATCCTCTGTATGTGGGAACCATGCGCAATACGATGCTTTTGACCTGCCCGATGTACTGCATCACAAGCTCATTTTTCAGCTCGATCGACTTCTCTCTCGAATACCTTTCCCAGAGCCTTACCGTATCTTCCTTGACCATTGAGGCCACCCCCCCTTTGTTCATGGCTGCTTTGGACTCCTTTTTTTACGCAGTAAAACCTGCTGTTGAAAAATAAACCGTCTTAGTGAAGCGCCGCTGCGCTGCGGATCGGTGAAGACGAGCACGATGTCGAAAGGATCCGTAGACTTAAGCGGCTGGGCATTTCGCAGCACCTTTGCATGGATGAGCAGCTTTTTGTTGTCTGGCATTTTTATCTCCACCGCCAGCGGTGTTCCGGGTTCGAAGCGGGTAAAGCTGCTGACTGCGACGCTCCTCTCGGATATATCCCGGGTCCTGGCCTTATACCGTTTCTGCGTCGGTTCACCTTCGTCGTCCATTTCGTACAGGTACACGTCCATGACAACCGGCAGCCGATAGTATTGACGCCGCTGTATCTTCTTTACCTCGGATACGCGGGTTACATTGCAAAGGCGCAGGCCGTTTTGTGTGAACGGCGCGGAGATGCGCGCAAGGAAACTGTAACAGCCGCTCGTACGATAGAATGCGAATGTAACGTCCCTTGTTTCAGCGTGCAGCGGTATCCCCTTTACAGTGGGCTGCAATACCATAAATTCCGTATCCGAAATCAACTCCTGCAGCTTCGTACGCACTATCAGGGTCCCGTCCCAAATCTCCAGTATTTCGCCCAGCATCAACATCTCTTCAAGTTGCACAGTTCTTACCCCGGAAATGCGGCGCTTCTCGCCAGAAAGCGGTCCAGGAAGCTTTTTAACCCATGCCGCTGCGGTTCCTGAGCCGGAGACTTAATGAGCTTTGCCGCAATACTGTCAATGTTGGCAGATGCCGTACAGCCTGGAAAGCTGACCAGTATAGGCACCTGCATTCGAATCGCTTTTTGCATATTGGCGTCTTGCATGATATAGCCGAGCTTTTCTACCCGCAGATTAACATTCTTTTCCGCGAGGCGCACGATGCAGTCCGTTACGGAGGCCGCTTCGCCGGGGCTGCCTGCCTTGTTGATAATCAGGCCGACGCCCGCGCTGCTTCCCTGCTCGCCGACAATCTTGATCAGCGCGTATGCGTCCACTACGGACGTCGGCTCGGGCGTGGTAACCATCAGGGTCGCGTGGCTCGCATAGATGAGCCGCAGATTATTATCCGAAACCCCCGGTCCGGTATCGAAGATGATCGTATCGGCCACACCTTCGAGGTTTTTCAGATTGTCCACGATATCCATAAGCTGGCTGCCATTCAGCTGCGTCAGCTCATAAACGCCGGAGCCGCCCGATATAAACTGCACGCCTTCGAGACCCTGTTCGATGATGTCGCGAATATCCAGATTGTTGTTGATCACATCCATCAGGTCGTGTTTGGTGCTGACACCGAGCATCACGTCGATATTGGAAAACCCGAAATCCGTGTCAATGATGAGTACGCGCCGACCTTTGCGGCTGAGCGCGATGGCGATGTTGAGCGCCACGCTCGATTTCCCCACGCCCCCTTTGCCGCTTGTGACGGTAATGACCGTTGTGGGCTTACCCTTATGCACGCTTGCCAGTTTCCGCAGTTCGCTCGCCTGATCAGTCATAACATATCACCTCATCCCCGATGATGCTGGAAGCCAGCTTTCGCGTATTCACCTCGCGGATATCATCCGGCACGTTCTGCCCAATCGTTACAAAAGAAAGACCTTTTTTCGAATAATTGGCGATGTTGAGCACATTGCCCCATACGCCCGCTTCGTCCAGTTTGGTGATGACCAGCTTGTAATCCTTGATGAAGCCGTAATTCTGAATCACATCGCGGCAGGCCTTGCTGCCCGTCACCACGCTGAGTACCAGAAACACCTCGTCGGCATGCGCCGCTTCGATGAGCTGTTCCAGTTCCTTCTGGTACCCCTCGTCCCGCGCGCTCTTTCCCGCGGTATCAATCAGCACGACATCCTTATCCTCCAGCGTATGCAGCGCCTGTGTGACTTCTTCCGGACTGTATGCCATGATAAGGGGAATATCCATGATCTCCGAATAGATGCGGATATGTTCCATCGCACCGACGCGGTACGTGTCGGTATTGATCAGGCCCACCTCGAGATTTTCCTTAAACTTGAGCCTGCCAGCGAGCTTGGCCAGCGTCGTCGTTTTGCCGGCCCCCGTCGGTCCGGCAAACAGAATCACATTTTGCTTAAACTTCTTGAGTTTGAGCGGCTTGGGTTCGCCCAGCCGGTCCAGTATCAGCTGCTCTGCCACGGTTTTCGCATCCACCTCGCGGCGGCTTTGGATAGTCTGCGTCTGAGCTGCGATCTCCCGGCAAATATCCTCCAGCACATCATGTTCGAGCATGCCATTATAAATATCCTGCACTTCGGACGAGTATGGATGAGGCGATTCACCGCCCACGATACGGATCTTATCGGTAAAATCCTTCATCACGTCCTTTAATTCCTGCACCTGCTTGCCAAGGAGCTGTGTGTGCGCGCTGTCCGCGTTCTGCGGGGCGGGCGCTGTGGCTGCCGCGGGCTTGGCAGAGGCCAAAACCTCCGCGGGCTTCGTGGGTACCGGCGCTTCGGCCTTTGGCGGCGCGGTCTTTTTGGGCGGCTGCTTCTTTGCGTGGTCGGGCTCGTATGCGGCGACCACCTCGATCATTTTCTTTTGAAACAAGCCGGATATGCCCTTTTTGCGTACGGGCTTATTCTCGAGTATGACCGCGTCCGGCCCAAACTCGTTGTTGATCTTCCGTATGGCCTCCTGCATATCGCTTGCCACAAACCGTTTTACAAACATGCTATAAGCTCACCACCCAGTCCGAGGTAATTTGGACGTCCTGCTCCAATTCGTTGTATGACAGCACCACCAGGTCGGGATATACTTGCGTCGAAATGTTTTTGATATGCCGCCTGATCTGCGGGGAGGTGATGACCATCGGCGTAATGCCGAGGCTCAGCGCATTCTCCACCGCCTTCTTGATATTGCTCAGCAGCTTCTGTATCTGTGTGGGTTCCATCACCGCATATGCACCCTGCTCGGTCTGGCGGATGCTGGCCGAAACGGCTTTTTCCACGTCCGGGCTGATCGTGATGACGCGGGCCTTGCCGTTCGGAATGAAGTTCTTGGTAATCGCCCGGCGCAGCTTCTGTCGCACATGCTCCGTCAGTATCTCGGTGTCCTTGGTGATCATGCCGTAATCCGCCATGATTTCGAGGATGGAGCCGATATCCCGGATCGAGATGTTCTCGCGCAGCAAGTTCGATAGCACCTTTTGCACCTCGCCGATCGTGAACATCTTCGGCACTACCTCGTCCACGAGCGCGGGCTGCTGCTTCTTTAAGTTGTCGAGTATCGTCTGCACCTGCTGACGTCCGAGCAGCTCGTCCGCGTGCCGTTTGATGACTTCCATCAAATGCGTGGAGATCACGGACGGTACGTCGATGGTGGTGTAGCCCTTGAGCTCCGCCTTCTCGCGGTTGGCCGCCGTAATCCACAGCGCAGGCAGTCCGAACGCGGGTTCCACGGTCTCGATGCCATCGATGGGCGAATCCACTTCGTCCGGCTTGAGCGCGAGGTAGTGATCCGGCATCACGTCGCCGTGCGCCACCTCGAGGCCCTTGATCTTGATGACGTATTGCTTGGTGCCGAGCTGTACGTTGTCCCGCAGCCGTACGATGGGTACGATGATGCCGAGATCGAGCGCGCACTGCCGCCGGATCATCACGATACGGTCGAGCAGGTCACCCCCCTGCGAGGCATCCACAAGCGAGATCAGGCCATAGCCGAACTCCATCTCGATGAGGTCCACGTGCAGCAGCGAGGTCACGCTTTCGGGCTTGCGCTTCTCCGCCGCCGTCGTTTCGGCGGTTTCGATGGTTGCCGCCTCTTCCTTCTTCTTGGCGTTCTTGGACTTGTTGTACCCGATGATGGGCAGCACCGCCGCCACCAGCAGAATCGGGATGGTGGGCAGCCCCGGAATAAAAGCGATCAGCGTAAGCATGCCGCCGAGTATATAGAACACAATGGGCTGTCCGAGCATCTGACGGGATACGTCCTGCCCGAAGCTGTCCTTGGTGGTCGCGCGGGTTACGATGATGCCCGTTGCGGTGGAAATCAGCAGCGCGGGCAGCTGGCTGCACAGGCCGTCGCCCACCGTCGCGAGCGTATACACCTGAATGACTTCGTCAAACGGCATCGCCGTGCCGCCCGCGCCGAGCAGGCCGACGAGTATGCCGCCGATGATGTTGATGAGCGTGATGATGATACCCACGATGGCGTCGCCCTTGACGAACTTGGACGCGCCGTCCATGGAGCCGTAGAAATCCGCTTCCTGCTGCACTTCCAGCCGGCGTTCGCGCGCCTGCGATTCGTTGATGAGGCCGGAGCTTAAATCCGCGTCGATGGCCATCTGCTTGCCGGGCATTGCGTCGAGGGTGAACCGCGCGGCGACTTCCGCAACACGCTCGGAGCCCTTGGTGATGACGATGAACTGCACCACGACGATGATGAGGAATATGACGAGACCCACGACAAGGTTCTGTCCTACGACGAACGTACCGAACGCCTTGACGACTTCGCCCGCGTTGCCGCCGTTGCCGAGTATCAGCCGGGTGGAGGAGATGTTGAGGCTCAGCCGGAAAAGCGTGGTGATCAGCAATATCGTGGGGTACGTGGAGAAATCGAGCGTCTTCTTGGTATACAGCGTGATCAGCAATATCAGCAGCGACAGAGTGATATTAATTATTAGGAAGAAATCCATCATCCATGTGGGCAGCGGGATAATGATCAGCAGGATGATGCCCAGCACGACCACCGCGATAAAAATGTCGGATATTTTCCTCTTCTTCACGCCTTATCTCCCTGTCTTTTTCTTGAGCTTGTATACATACGCCAGTATCTCCGCAACAGCCTTGTACAGGTCCTCGGGGACCTCGTCCCCTACCTCACAGAAGAAGTACAGCGCCTGCGCCACGGGCCGGTTCTCCACGATCTCAATGCTGAGTTCCCTCGCCCGCTCCTTGATCTTCTGGGCTATAAAGTCCTTGCCCTTCGCGACGATCACCGGTGCCTTGTGCTTTCCTTCCTTATAAGAAAGCGCCACCGCGTAGTGCGTCGGGTTTGTGATGACCACGTCGGCTTCCTTCACTGCCTGGATCATGCGCATGCGGCTCATCTGCCGCTGCTTCTGCGATATGCGGCTTTTGGTCTGCGGGTTGCCCTCGGTGAGCTTGTACTCCTCGCGGACCTCCTGCTTGGTCATCATCAGGTCCTTGTTGTACTTCCACCGCTGGTACATGTAGTCGAACGGTGCGAATATTGCGTATGCGAGGCCCAGCTTGAACGCCACCGAGAGCAGGATATCGAGCGCGGCCGGGATGGAGTACTTGAGGTCCTGTCCCATCAGCGTGGAGAACTGCTTCATGCGGGTCTGGTACTCGCTGTAGGCCACCCACCCGAGCAGCGCGATCTTGATCAGCGATTTCGCGAGCTCAATCAGCGTCCGCTTCGAGAAGATCCGCTTGAACCCCGCGATCGGGCTGATCTTTTCGAACTTGGGGGACATCGCCTTGGTCGAAAACGCGAACCCCACCTGCACCAGGTTAAACAGGATACCGCACAGCAGCGCTGCGATGAGGATGGGTGCCGCGATCTGCAAGAACATCAGCACCGCATTGGTCAGCGTCTGTGTGGCGGTCGGAACATCCACCACGTCCGGAACGTCCATCGAGAAGAATGAGCGCATCATGCGCTGGATCCCGGTGGCCATGTTGCTCCCGAATATGGAGAGAGCCCCGAACATCACGATCAGCGAGAAAGCCGTGATCACCTCAACACTTTTGAAAACCTGCCCTTTTTCCCGGGCCTCTCGCTTTCGTTTCGGTGTGGCTTTTTCTGTTTTTTCGCCCGACTGCTGTGCGCTCATGCCGCGAGCCCTGTCATCATGGTGCCGATGGACTCGAACATGCGGTCAAAGATTACATCCGTAAAGCCCACATATACGGGCAGCACCAGCACCAGCATCATGAGCCCCAGCATCACCTTGATGGGGATACCCACCACGAACACGTTGATCTGCGGCACCGCGCGCGTGAGAAACCCCAGTGCGACCTCGGCGAGCAGCCCCGCCATGACCATCGGCAGCGCCACATGAACCGCCAGCATAAAAGCGAGTACGAATACCTCTACCGCCGTCATCCCGACGAGCGGGTTCAGCGTCACCGTACCGACGGGGATCTGCGCAAATGTATTGTGCAGAATGTAGATCAGCTTCAGGTGCCCATTGACGCCGAAGAACGTGATCGTGAGGATGATACCCAGCAGGTCGCCCGAGATGGGTACTGTGGTCTGGCTCTGCACGTCCAGCACGTTCACCATGCCAAAGCCCATCTGCATGTCAATGTACTGTCCCGCGATCTGCACGAGTGAGAAGAACAGCGTCATTACAAACCCCAGCACCAGCCCGAACAGCATCTCCTTCACGCAGAGCACGATATAACCCACAACGTTGCCGTACTCCGGCTGCGGAGAATTCAGGTTGGCCGCGAACATCACATAGGTGATGGCGAGGCACAAGCAAACCTTGATGAGGTTCGGCATCGTCTTCCTGCCGAATATCGGCGAGGAGATGATCAGCGCCGAAACCCGGAGGAACATCAGTATAAACAGGTCCAGCCTTGCGCTGAGGTTATCCAGTATCGCTTCCATATCACTTGATCATCGTATCTGCGTAGCCGTACATTCTCGTCGTAAAGTCCGTCAGGTTGGTGATGATGAATCCCGCGGCCAGAAGCAGCGTCAGCAGGATCGCCACGATCTTCGGTACGAACGACAGCGTCTGTTCGTTGATCTGCGTGGTCGCCTGGAATATCGATATGATGAGGCCCACCACCATCGCGACGATCAGCATAGGCGCGGCAACGGTCAGTATGGTGGTGATGGCATCCTGCAGCACGGTGATGACTTGTGATTGCTCCATTTGCGTAACTTCCTTGCGTTATTTTGGCGACCCGAAAAGCTCACTGCACGGCACCGTTAGCCAAAGCTCCCGATCAGTGTCTTTACGGTCAGCATCCACCCGTCCACCAGCACGAACAGCAGCAGCTTAAAGGGCAGCGATATCACTGTAGGAGGCAGCATCATCATGCCCATGGACATCAGCACGCTGGCCACCACCATGTCGATCACGAGGAACGGAATGTATAGGAAGAACCCGATCTGGAATCCGCGTTTGATCTCGCTCGTCATATAAGCGGGAATCAGCACGGTGTTCGGGACATCCTCTACGGCGGTAATCTCATCTTCCTGTCCCGAAACGGAGATGAAGTAATCCAGGTCCTTTTCATAGGTCTGCTTAAGCATAAACTCGCGCACCGGCTTCATCGCGAGCTCAATCGCCTGTTCCTCGTCGATCTTTTCCTCGATATACGGCTGATACGCCGTCTCGTTGATCTCGGCGATTACCGGAGACATGACGAACATCGTCAGGAACAGCGCAAGACCGACCAGCACCTGATTCGGCGGCATGTTCTGCAATCCCAGCCCGTTACGGATCAGCGACAGCACGATGATGATCCGCGGAAAGCAGGTCAGCATGATGATGATGGACGGCAGTACGGCGAGGATCGTGATCAGCAGCATGATCTTGACGGAATCCGACCGGCTACCGGTCAGCTCCTCGATCACGCCGGTGTTGTCATCTGCGGAAACGCTCGTCCCGGGGGATGTCGTGTCCGTATCCGACGATAACGCCGAACAGCCCGAGAACACGACGATCAGCGCGATGATGGCTGCAACCAGAAGTATCTTCTTCATTCTTCCTCCCCGCGCTTGCGCCGCTCAATCGCCTCGTCCATGCGCCGCAGATAGTCGAAATCGTCGTTGCGTTTGGGCCACGGCGCACTTCCCTGCGAGCGGGCCTTGTTCAAATCGGAGGGCGCGTTCTTCATGCGGATGGCGAAGTCGCGCAGCTTGGTGCCAAAGCCCTTCTGTCCGGTCTCGGCGCTTTCGCTCTGCTTGCTCTTCAGCGTTTCCCCGTCGATATCACCCAGCACGTTGATCTGCTGGTTGGTCACGCCGATCAGCAGATTCTTGTCGCCGACCTCGAGCAGCACGATATGCTTGTCCTTGCCCAGCATCATCCGGTCAAGAATGCGCATCTGCCGGCTTTTGGCGGCTCCGCTTTTGCGGGTCAGATATTTTGTCGCTAAATACGCAGCCACAATAATGGCAACCATGACGACAATATAAAAAAATGTAGTCCCGAATTCTCCCATGCTCTTCCCTTTCCTGGCCTACATTTATATACCGCGATTCAGTTTTTATGAAACACAAAAAGACGGAATGTGTCGAAATTTAGATTTGACAGTGATCGCTTCCGATTTTGGATAGCAGATTTATATCCGGTATGTGAACCTTATACCTGCATGTTCATGATGTTGTTATACGCCTCGAGCACCCGGTTCCGGACCTCAACCGCGAGGCTTACTGCGATCTCCGCCTTCTGCGAAGCGATCAGCGCGGTATGGATATCATCCGTTTCACCGGTTAATAGCCCGTTGTTGACTGTCTGCGCCTGCGCCTCGGTCTCCTCCACGTTGTCGATGGCCTGGCTCAGTAGGTTGGAAAAGCTGCTTTCGCTCTGCTGCGTGCCGCCCACTTTGCCGATCTGCTGCGCGCCGTTCACGATGCTGCTGATAGATTGAATCGCCACTCAAGTCTCCTTTCAAAACCGGCTTACTTGCCGATCTCCAGTGCCTTCATCGCAATGCTCTTGGTCGAGTTGAGCGCGGTAACGTTGGCTTCGTAAGACCGTGTTGCTTCCATAAGATCGATGATCTCCTCTACCTCGTCCACGTTGGGCATCCGCACATACCCGTCCGGACCCGCAAGCGGATTGTCGGGGTCGTATTCCAGCTCAAAATCGGATTGGTCCTCCACGATACGGGACACCATCACGCCGCCGCCCATCGCATCGCCCAGCACGCTGGAAAACGAGCTGCGCTCGCTGAGCTGGCATACCTTCCTGCGGTACGGCTCGCCGGTATCGGTGGTGGTCGTTTCCGCATTCGCAATGTTCTCGCTGATTACATCCATCCGCAGGCGCTGCGCCGTCAGCGCGGAACCGCTGATATCGATTGAAGATAAAAAGCCCACTGGTCGCTCCTTCCTTTATCCGCTGATCACCGTTTTCAGCTTGTTGAATTCGCTCGAAATCTGCTCCACCAGTGTGTTGTACCACAGCGTATTCTTGGCAAGCTCGGTGTTCTCATAGTCGATGTCTACATTGTTTCCGTCTGCGCGGTAGCTCGTATTGCTGTTCTCCACGATCGCAGGCGATACCTGCTCCGCCGAATTGCTCGAAAACTGATAATGCTCCGGCCGTGTGGTCTTGGCGGAGAAGGTATTTTCATCCGCTTCCAGTGCGCGCTTCATTTCCGATTCAAAACCCACAGACTGGCTTTTAAACCCGGCCGTATCCACGTTGGCGATGTTGTTCGTAATCACCTCATTGCGTGTCCACGCCGCGTCCAGCCCCTTTTGCAGCAGATTCACATTTCCGAATATGTCATCCAGCATAATACCCTCTCAAGAGTTCCCGAACTGTTCGTAGTAGCTCAAAACTTTGTCCACATACCCACGGACGCCCGACGAGATCCTGGAATACTGCTCCGCATCGTCCGGGTCCGTGATGCCGAGCGACGCGATCCGGCCCTGACCGGTGTTGTATGCTGCGAGCGCCAGCCGCACGTCGCCGAAGCGGTTGAGCAGCTTTTTGAGGTATCCCGCCCCGCCCATTACGTTCTGGTACGCGTCGAACGGATCGTCAACGCCCATCTCCCTCGCTGTGCCGGGCATCAGCTGCATCAGCCCCTGCGCCCCGCAGCCTGAAACCGCGTCGGTACGAAAGGAAGACTCCACCTGAATGACCGCGCGGATGAGGTCCTTATCGAGGCCCGTGGCCTTCGCCGCAGCATTCACCGCCGCGTCGATCTCCGCATTGCTCTGGCTGACCGCCAGTGCGGAGTCCGCCTTCGTCTCGGTTTCCGAAACACCGCCGAGCGACATCCGGTTCTCGATGGCGCCCAGTATATCCGAAAACGCGCCGGAGCTGCCGAGCTTTGCCGCTCCGGCTGCCGCCGCGCTGTGAAACCTTTCCAATTTGGCTTGATAAATGCTCTCTATACTCAGCATATTATCTCTATCGGTAAATGAATGAGAAACTTTAGCGGCCAACTTCAAAAATTATGCTTTACTGCCCGAAACACTGCCGTACCATTCGTAAATGTGCTTGGCCATCGCATCGATGGGAAGCTGTATATCCACCGCGCCGATATTTGCCGCGACCGCGGGCATGCCGTATACCACGCAGGTCTGTTTGTCCTGCCCGATCGTACGCGCTCCCGCTTTCTTCATCTCCAGCAGCCCTTTGGCGCCGTCGCTGCCCATGCCGGTGAGTATGATGCCGAGGCTGGTAAGCCCCTTGAGCTTTGCGATGGAAAGGAACAGTTGATCGACCGAGGGGCAATGCCCGCTCACCTTTTCACCCTCGCGGCACTCCACAACGAGCCCGCTGCCGCGCCGTACGACGCTCATCTGCAGCCCGCCCGGCGCAACCAGTACGCGTCCCGGCTTCACCGCGTCGCCATCTTCGGCTTCCTTTACCTCCATCGCGCAGGTGTTGTTGAGCCTCTCCGAGTAAAGCCGCGTGAACACAGGCGGCATATGCTGCACCACCACGATACCGGGCAGGTCGTTACCAAGCTCCTTGAGAATATTATAGGTTGCTTCCGTTCCGCCGGTGGACGCGCCGATTGCGATGATCTCATTGCCGTTGGCTTTCCCCGCCGGATGTGCCACCACCTTATCGCGCGCGGGGCTGTGCTTGTGCTGCCCCACCTTGGCGATCGAAGCGATCTTGATCTTGACGATCAGCTCGGAAACAAAGTTGCGCCGTTCCTGATCGTCCTTCATCTCCGATTTGGTGATAAAATCCACTGCGCCCGCATTCATTGCGTCGAAAACACAGCCGCTGACCGCGCTCACCACCACCACCGGCAGCGGATATTGCGGCATCAGTTTCTGCAAAAATTCAATACCGTCCATGCCGGGCATCTGGATATCCAGCGTCATGACATCGGGCGCAAGCGCGATGATCTTATCACGCGCGTCAAACGCGCTCGACGCCTTTCCGACTACCTCAATACCGGCGTCTTCCGATAATTTTGACGAGATAAATTCCCGCATAAACAGGGAGTCGTCCACAACCAGCACGCGTATTCTCTTAAATGCCATACTCATCCAACCTTTTTGTAGATTGACGGCATGATAAACTGATATGCCGTTTCGCTTCTGTCTAGCGATTCTGATTGTCCGATAAATAGATATCCTCCCTTGGCCGTCGCATCATAAAAACGCGATATCAGCTTGCGTTTTGTCTCTTCATTGAAGTAGATCATCACGTTCCGGCAGAATATCACATGGAATTTCTTTTTAAACGGGAATTCCTCCTCAATCAAATTGAACCGTCTGAAAATCACTTCTTTTTTTAGCCGGTCATTGACCCCCCACATGCTCTCCGAAAGTTTGTTGAAATAGGAAAGCTTCCACGCGGGCGGCATATTTTTGAGACTGTCCTCCGGGTACTCCCCCTGGATCGCGGCACTCAGCGCCTTTTCGGAAATATCCGTAGCCAGCACCTTGGCGTCCCATACAAAGCCGCGTTCTTTCATAAAGTCGGAGAGTATCATCGCGAGCGTGTAGGGTTCCTGCCCGGTGGAACACCCGGCGCTCCACGTGCGCAGATCTCCATCGCGCAGGCCCGGCGCAAGCTCCGGCAGCACCTTCTCCCGGAAAAACCGAAAATGGTCCCATTCGCGCATGAAATATGAGTAGTTGGTGGTCAAAAAGTTGAGAATCTGGCCCATTTCCCGGCCGGTACTGTCGCCAAAGGCATAGTCAAGATAATCGGCATAGCTGGTAAAGCCATTTCGGACGAGATAGTTATTGAGCCGGCTTTCGATCAGCGTACGCTTTTTGATGAGGTTTACCCCGAAATTGCTCCGGAGGTAATCCGTCAGCCGGTAAAATTGTTCGTCGTTGATGCTCAGCATATTCCCCCATGCCGCCGTAGGATCAGGGCGGCCAATGACCTCCCTGATCCGGCGGTGCTTATCAGTATTTTCCGAAGTCGTTGTCATTCAGTACAATACGGGGCTTTGTCCTGCCCATATCCTGCCTTGCCGCAGTCTCATCCCCGACAAACCGGACCTGCTCATCTTTTTGCCCGCTTTTAAGCCTGAAGTTGCCGATCATGCTCTTTAAAAGCTCCGCCTGGCTGGATAGCTCTTCGCTGGCAGCCGCGCCTTCCTCCGCCGTTGCGGAGTTGGTCTGCACAACCGTGGAGAGCTGTTCGATGCCGCGGTTGATCTGCGCGATGCCTGTGGCTTGTTCATTGGATGCCACGGAGATGCTGCCCAGCAGCGACAGCGACCGCTCGGACCCTTCCACGATGCTGGAAAGAGCCAGTGCCGTGTCATTGGCGATTTGGGTTCCCGCCTCCACCTTGTGAATAGAGCCTTCGATCAGTGCGGTGGTTTCCTTTGCCGCATTCGCGCTGCGCGCCGCGAGATTTCGTACTTCCTCGGCAACTACCGCAAATCCCTTGCCATGCGCGCCCGCCCTCGCCGCTTCCACCGCCGCGTTCAGGGCGAGAATGTTGGTCTGGAATGCGATGTCGTCGATAACCCTGATGATCCTGGAGATGCTGGAGGACGACTCGTTGATCTCCTGCATGGAGTTCAGCATGTTCTTCATCTTTGCGTTGCCCTCGTCGGCTGCGTGCTTCGATTTATCCGCGAGGTCGGTCGCCATTGCCGTGTTGGCTGCGCTCTGCCGAATCTGCTCGGCGATCTGCGTGATGGATGCGGAAAGCTCCTCGATCGAGGCGGCCTGTTCCGTCGCACCCTGCGATATCTCCTGATTGCCGTCGGACACCTGCCGCGAACCCGCCGCGACCTGTTCGGCTGCAATGTTGATATCCGCCAGTATGCTATTGAGGGAGCTGATGATCGTATTGATGGAATCCTTCAGTTGTACAAAATCGCCCCGGTAATCGGCATTGATCTCCACGAGCAGGTCGCCTTGGGCCACTTCGCTGAGCACGAATGCAATCTCGTCGATGTAACCCTTGATCGTGTTAATCGTATCGTTGAGCGCTTCCTTGATCACAGCGTGGTCGCCCTGATACTCGCCCATCATATTGGCGCCCAAATTCCCTCTGGACATCTGTTGAAGTACATCCGTGGCTTCTTTAATGGGCTCAATCACCGCATCCAGCGTATGGTTGACGCCTTCGATAATCGCGCGGTATTCGCCTTCGTGCCGGCTGGCGTCGGCTCGCGTGGAAAGTTGTCCGTGTACCGCCGCTTCCGTCAGCATATTGGCATCCGCTACGAGCCCCTGAACAGCCGCCAATATACGCCTGAACGATGCGAAGAGCTTACCGACTTCGTCCTTTTGCTCCAGCTCGATATGCTTTACGTTCATGTCCCCCGCTGCCAGCTGGTCTGCCACTTCGGATAGACGCCGGATGGGTCTGCTGATAATCCGCGCAATCGTAATCCCCAACAGTACCGCGAGCAGCACCGCTACCGCCACGAGGCCGATCATGATCAATATGGCCGAATTGGTTCTGTCGGTTTGGCCTTTCAAGTGTTCCGCCGCGGCTGTGACATTGTGCGCGACCGCTTCATCCACGGCCATCTGCGCGTCGGCAACAATCTGTGCGGAGGTATCCTCGCGCATTACGGCCAGAGCAGCCTTATAATCGGCTTCCTGTACTGGATCGAGGATCCGTCCGCGGACTTCAAAATAATTCTGAAGCGCGGTATTCAGCTTATCGTAATCCTGCTGTTCCTGGGTGAAGGTGCAGGTGGCTTGGAACTTGGCGAGGTTGTCCAGCAAAATCTTATCCGACTCCTCAAATGCCGCTAATTTTGCTGCTGTCGTGTTAAAATCCATGTCGAGTAAAATGTCCCGGTACATGGACCGTTGTTTCTGAAACTCGGTGGATACATAGCTTAAATAACCCTGTGAATTACCATAATTCTCAAACAAGTCTGCGCTTTGCTTACTCGTTTCAGTCAGCGATACCACGCCGTATATTCCCACTCCGCCCGCAAACAAGGCAATGACTAAAAATGTGGATATCAGTTTGGCCGATATCCGTAAGTTTCTGAACCATTTCATATTTGATTACTCCCCAATAATCATTATTTTTTTATCTATTATCTATTATCTGTTATCTATTTTGTATCTACGGTCTCTGTTTTGCTAGAATTCCTCCCCGTCCAGCAGCATGTTGCAGTCCAGCAGCAGCTTTACATTGCCGTCCACCTTGCCGATGCCCTGGATATAGCGGCTGCGTATCCCCGTCCGATGATCCGGCGGCGGAACAATATCCTGATCTTCGATCGTCATCACTTCCGATACCTTGTCCACGATCAATCCAACAACGATTTCCTGCGTATCGATCACCACAATGCATGTGCGGTCATCGTACTCCGCAGGCTCCTTGCCGAACTTTAACCGCATATCGATCACTGGAATGATCTTGCCGCGCAGATTGATGATCCCTTTGATATATGACGCCACCTCGGGAATCTTGGTGATGGGCTGCATCCCGATAATCTCGGTAACATACCGGATCTCCAGCCCGAAAACCTCTTCCCCCAAATTGAACGTCAGATATCTGCCGTGCTGGGTATCTTCTTCTTGTTCCAGCAGCTCCGCATTGACCTCCATTTTTTCACCCCTTTACTTAGTCTGTTTGGTTACGTGGTTTACATCATGATATCCACCAGCAGGCCGCGGATGTCGTCCACCATGTCGAGCAGCCGGATATTGTCGCTCTGCTCCGACAATATCTGCCTCGCCATCTCGTCCAGCCGTGAATTCACTTGCTTAATCAGAACAAACACATTACGCCTGCCCCTTGAGTCAAAAGCACTCGTTTTGGTGCATGCGTATGCGTTGCTTGCCGCTACCTCCAGCAGTTCTGCGATCAATTTGCGGTACTGCATAAACTCGGCAATATCCGCTTTCCCCTTGATTGTCTCGCCCTGCCGGAATATCCGGTCTTTCAAGTCTTCGATATACCGCTGATATTGGGCCGCGCTGTAATCCATCATTTGCCGTGAAAACGAAAAGCCCTGGCCTGCGCCGGCCTGCGCACCCGCGGTGGTGGTTACGCTCTGCATATTCGAGGATACCTGCCCGATATCTGCAACCTTCATGGTTCTTGCTCCTGACCGAAATCTCTGCAGTTCTTATTTCTTCGCGTCGATAAAGACCGCGTCCCTATGCTGAAATTGATTGGCGTATCCGTCTATGCCCCGCTTCGTATGCCGGACAGCCTTGATCTGCTGACCGTACACCCGAAGCTTCTGCTGCGCGATATCGTTGCATTCCCGGCGCGCACGTTCGGACTGCTCCAGAATATACTGGATTCCGCTGTCCATCTTAATAATTGCCGGTTGCTGCTGTACGTCCGGAATCTGCGCACGCAGGCTCGTTTCCGTGATGCCCAGCTCATCCACCGCGGCGGTGATCCCCTTGCAGCCTTCCATCTCCGCGCTGAACGCGTCCATATCATCCCTGCTGAGCGCCATTGCCGAACGTTTAATGGCCTCCAGCATCTTTGCCAGCAATTCTTTTTTGATCTCCAACAACTGAGCCAGGTCGGCGGTCAGCTGCGCTTTCATGACTCCGCATCCTCCATATACTCGTCCGGGCGATACATCTTTTCCACCTGGGCCCACGTATCGCGCAAACCGGACAGCATGTCAATAAGCGGGTCGATATCGTCCCGTTTCTTGACGGCATTGATGCGCCGCATCTCGCGCAGCATGAAATCATACAGCGACATCAGTTCCTTGGAAACGGGGAACCTCAGGTCCAGGCTGTTTAAAAGCTCGGACACGATGTCCTGCGCTTTTTTCATGTGGTTGTTGGTCGCCTCATAATCCTTCTTGTCAATGGCGAGCTGCGCCAATTTCAGCTGCTTGATGCACCCGTCGTAGAGCATCACGATGAGCGTCACGGGGTTGGCGGTAACCACCTTTTGCGCGTTATACTTCTGATATGCATTTGCCATTACCATCGTTCATACCTCTTTTCAAAAAACCTGAGTAGTCTGTGTTTGTCAGCTCGAGGGGAACAGTGACGATATCCAGCCGGACATGCTGTTGAGCTTGGAGAGAGCGGACTCCATCTGCGAAAACTTCGCCCACAGCTTCTCTTCGCGTTCCGTCATCTGGGTCTTCATGCTCTCTTCCTTCTCTTCGGACTCATCGATCTTGTCGTCCAGGCTGTCCAGGGCGACGTCGGTCGTCTCCTTTGTGTAGTCGAGCAGCGCGTTCGAGATACGCACCATGAGCCCCGCCTTATCACTGTTGTCAGCCGCGGCGGTTTGCGTAAACATATCCTTCACCTTGTCCGGGTTTGTCTTGAGCGCGTTTAAAAGCTTGTTCTTGTCCACCACGATCTTTGCGCCGTCTGCGTAAAGGCCGGTGGTGAGCCCGATATCGGACATCTTCATGCCCGTACCCTCAATTGTGGAGTAGAAAGAGCCGCGCAGTTCAGTCAGCAACGTCGATATATACGAATCGTTGCTGAGCATGCCGCTCTTGGCATTTTTCTCCCAGTTTTCGATCTCCTCGTCGGACATCTCATCGCGCTGCGCATCGGTCAGCGGAGGGTATTTGTAATAGACCTTTTCTTTGAGCTTGTCCTGTAGCGCGCCCACGAGATCGTTATACGCGCTTACAAACTGTGTAATGCTGTCCACCGTTGCCTGATAGTCCTCGCTGACGGTAAAGCTGATGGGCGTATCGCTCTTTGCACTGAGCGTATAGGTGATACCGTCGAACGTGAACGTATTGCTGGACTGCGTCACCGGAACGCCCTCAATCTTGCAGACCGCGTCCTTGCCCATCAGGGTGCCCTGCGCGATGCCAAGGGCACTGTTCTCCGAGGCGAAAGCGTTACCGGTCTGATTGACAATCACGATGCCGTTCGCGCTGCCCGTCGCACCGGCCGTCAGGGAGAACCCTTTGGTGAGGCTGCTGTAGCGCATGGTCACGCCCGCATCGGACGAGTTGATCGTCTTCATCATCTCGGCGATAGTGGTATCCTTTGTGAACGTAAACGGTTTATCGTTAATGGTAAAGGAGAGCTTGCCCTCCTCGTCAAACTGAAACTTGTTGGCCAGCTGAAGGTTTTCCAGCGTCGTATCACTCGCGTAGGAGGTACCGGTAAACACGTTTTTGCTGCTCAGGATAGCGGCCTCGGCCAGCTGGGTGATGTTATCGATCGACATCGTTCCCGTACCCGCCGAGGAGGATGCCGTGATGGCGACCGCACTCGTTGCGGTGTTCATCGTCACCTTGTTGTTGCTGTAAGCCATTTCCGACATCATGTTCGTACCCGACAGCACGCTCATGTACTTGGCGCGGAAATTTTTGATGAGCGTATTGATCTCGCGGTATCCCTCCGCCTTCCACTCCATCTTGTCCGTATACTGCGCCTGCTTATCGAGCCTCGCCTGGTAAAACGCCATCATGCCTTCGACGACCTTCTCCGTCTCGATGCCCGACGCCATGCCGGAAACCCGGTTCGTCGTGTTAATGGATAGTGACATTGCCGTACCTCCTTACCCTTCCAAGCCCTTGCCCGCGCTTTAGCAGGCCGTCCTATTTCATTCCCGGGCGTCTGCCCGCGCCTTTGCCGTCCAAATTGTACACAAGCACGAGGATCTCCGCCACTACGCGGTAAAGCGCCTCTGGGATCTCATCGCCCACGCTCAGCCGGTGCAGCGTGTGGGAGAGTTGATCGTCCTGCACCACCTTGACGTTGGTGCGCTCAGCTTCCTTAACCATGCGGTCCGCGAGATACCCTCTTCCGAGAGCCGTCACCCGCGGTGCGCGATCGGTTCCTGCTTCGTATTTCAGCGCAGCCGCCTCGCGCGTTTCCTCGTTTTGAAATGCTTTGTAGCGCTTCATATCGTCACGTCGATTCCGTGCTCCGTCCGGCCCGCATCCGGAACTGCTTCTGCGGCGTTCAGCACCGTAGTTCTTTTCTCCAGTCCGGCGAATCGCATTCCGGTCAGCCGGTAACCCCCGGCCTCTGCTGCCTGCGCGATCGCCCCCGCGTTCTGCTTGAGCCCTTCCGCGATCTCCGGCCGTTCGAGCCGAAACTCCAGTGAAATATCGCCGCTCGATTCCTTGATCAGCGCTTCCACCCGGCCAATATGCTGCGTATCCAGCGCGACCAGTATGGAATGGCCCGCGTCGCCCTCAGCCTTGCGTTTTTCCGGCTGCCTGAAGACGTACAGTTCTGCGGTCTGATACTCGCCATCCCGCACAGCGACAGGCAGCTGCATATACTCGAATTTTGCGGCTCTGTCCGCCATCTCCATTTGCCTGATGGCCTGTTCGGTGCTTCTGGCGTAAATCTCCTTATTGTTGATATCGGATTGAACAAGCAAAGACTTTAGCGTTTTCAGCGCCTGCGGCAGCTCTGCCGCAGTTTTTTTCATGCGTTCATCCGTCTCTTCACCGGGACGGATCAGCAGCTCCCGTATTGCCTCGCGGATGCGGGCCTCCGGCTTTTCCTGCGGCATGCGTTCCGCGGGCACGGGCTGGGATCCCGGCTCTTTTACCGGCGCCTTGGTTTCGGACAATATAGCGGTGTCTTTTTCGGCTGCCGGTGCCGGGTTATCCTCTGTACCAGGCTGTGAAATTGCATGCGTTCCACTGGGTTGTATTCTAACCAACTCATCGCCAATCAGCGCAAACACCTGCGCGGTTGCAGGCTGCGCAGATGTCTGTCCGCCGGTTTCTTCTGCTTTATATGGCGCCGCCGCCTGGGATGCTTTGGCTGCGGCTGCCGACGCCGCGGTGTCTTGCATGGGTTCAGGCGTTTTATGCTCCGCCGCGCTGTTTGCCAAATCGCCCGGCTGCATGCTGCCCGTCTGTTCGGGCAG
>JAEWCC010000041.1 GCA_023390815.1 Bacillota bacterium | reverse complement strand
GTATACGACCGCGTCCGCACCCACCGATCGCGCGACGGTATCGATGCTCACATAGAGCACGCCGTCTTCGCTGGTTACCGTGCCGTTGTACGTATGGCCTTCGCTTTTGACTTTAACTTCGGTTCCTTTGGCCAGGCCGCTCTGCGCCGCGTTGACGATCTCACGTTCCTCAGTGGCAACAAGCGCGACATATCCGTACTGCTCCATCGCGTCCTCGATGGAGTCGTCCTCACCCAGCATCACGCTTTTCACCCAGCCCTCGACCGGGGATTTGATCGACAGCGACGTGGTCACGTTATTCGTTGTGTCAATACTGATCTGAGCCGCCGCAATCTGGTTGGCCTGTTCCTCCGCTTTGTCCGCCATCGCTTCAACGTCCAGCGTCGCGATGGCATCGCCCGCCGCAATGGTATCGCCCTCGCTGACGGTCACTTCATCGATAACGAGATAACTGGCAGCCTCTACATCAAACGTATCCGCGCTGCCGAGATTTCCGCTGCCCGAAACGCTCTGCGAAATATCGCCCTTGGTGACCTCATCGTAGCTCGGGGTCTCATCAAATGCCGCATTCGTCGAAGCTGCGCCTGCTACGCCCCGGTAGATAAAGAAACCCGCGACAAGCAGCACCACCACGCTGCCAATAATGATCCATCTTTTCATTCCCTTTTTCATTTTTTCACACTCCTGCCGGTTTGTTCACTGATGCGGTCATTGTACAAACGCAGTCTAACGGCAGCTTGTTAAAAAAATGAATTATTTATGAACAAGCCATACAAAAAAACAGCCCTCAAGGCTGTCCAGACTAACGAAAAATACCTTTTGTCATTCTGAGGGTGCTGAGCACGCGAAGAATCTTTAAGAATCAAGCTACTTTAATATTCTTAGCTGGCGCTCAGAATGACACCGAGAGGTTTTTTGACACTTTCAACAGCCCTCATGGCTGTCGATCCTTATGCATTACGACTCTGAAGACAATAGTTGATTGATCGTGACAAGTTCATAACCCTGCTCGCGCAGGGAACGTACGATACCGGGCACCGCTTCCCGTTCGAGCTCCCGGGAGCTGTACATGATATGCAACAGAATAATCCCGCCGGGCTGTGCCTTCTGTGTGACCTCGTGCGTTACTTCATCGGCTGTATCGCAATCCGTAATCTCAATGTTCCATGTAACGGTGGTCATATCGCGCTGTGCCAGCGCAAGCGGAAGCAGGAGAAGCTTCTTACCGTATGGCGGGCGAAAACAGATCGTACCTTCGTACCCAGCTTCGCGAATCAGCGCGTTGGTCCGGTCGATTTCGTTTGCGATCCATTGCTCGCTCCGAAACACCATGCGTTTATGGGAATAGGAATGGTTGCCGATCTGGTGCCCTGCCGCTGCAATCTTCTTTGCAGCTTCCATGTTGCTTTCGATCGCTTCTCCGGTTAAAAAGAACGTACACTTTACATTGAGTTCGTCCAGCATGGCCAGTATTTCATCGGTATACTCTGACGGCCCGTCATCAAACGTCAGCGCAATTTTCTTGGCATCCGTATCTGCGCCTGCAACGATACGGCCTGCCATCTGAAAATCGCGCGCATTCATCAGAGAAAAGATACCCGCACACAAAAGAGCGAATGCACCCGCCGCAATAAGCAGTATGAAGAAAATCTTTTTTGGTTTTCTCTTCCGCAAAGCGCTCACCTTTTTGCCGAAGTCAGTTTACGGCATTATCAGGCTATTTTGTCCCGGTAACGCTTTCGATATCCTGCGCAATCTGCTCCTTAAGTGCCTGTGCGTCCGGAAAACGGATTTCGTCGCGGATACGCCGCTTAAACCGAACCGTGATCTTCTCGTCATACATGTCCCGTTCCAGTCCGATCACATAGGCCTCAACGCTTTCACGGGTACCGCTGGAAACGGTGGGATTGACGCCGATGTTGCACACGCCCGGGTACTCCTGTCCGTCCGTGATGATATCCACGGCGTAAACGCCTTTTCTGGGCAGCAGCTTTTCTTTTCCCACCTTAATGTTCGCGGTGGGATACAGCATACGGTGCCCAATGCCGCGTCCGCGGCCCACATTGCCGCTGACGCTGTACGCATACCCGAGCAGCTTGTTTGCACGCTCTATGCTTCCCGCTGCCAGACATTCGCGTATACGCGTGGAGCTTACCGGTTCCCCCTCCACAAATACGGGCGGGATCACGCATACTTCAAAACCGTACGCCTCACCCGCTTGCTGCAGCGTATCTACATTGCCTTCCGCGTGCCGTCCGTACGTAAAATTATATCCCGCGATGACGCGTACCGGAGAAAACGCGCTTCGGATCATGTCCGTAAACGACTCGTGCGCCATCTCTGCAAGCGTTTTATCGAAATGCACGGCACACAAATAATCAACGCCCGCCCTCTGCATCGCTTCCACCTTTTCTTCCAGCGTAAACAGCCGCATCGGGCGCGGATCTTCGCTGAACAGTTCCATCGGTACCGAATCGAAAGTAAATACGGCACACTCCCTTTCGCCGCGCTTCGCGGCGTCGATCAGCGCCATATGCCCCACATGCAGCCCGTCAAACGTACCGAGCGCAAGTGACAGCCTTTCAAATTGGATGCCTTTCGCCTCACAGAGTGTAATGACCCTCATTCCCCATCTACCAGCCTTGTATTAATTTTTGCCATGCCGCCATTCACGCTGCCAATCCCCATCAGTTCATCGCCTGCATAGATACAGGCTGTCTCCATATCCGGAAGCGCCACAGGTATGCTTACGCCGTGGAAAAGCCGTTCCCGCTGTTCGGCTAGAGTGTCCACACGCGGCACCTTTGTTAAAAATGGCCCCATGGGTAGCAATAAATCTGCCGCGCTGCCCCGCTGCAGTTCTTCCGCAGTGACCGCATTATGAATGCTTAGCCCTGCGCAACGGGTACGCGCCAGAAAAGACATGTATGCGCACTGACCCAACGCTTTACCGATATCTTCGCAAAGCGTGCGGATATAGGTGCCTTTGCCGCACATTACGCGAAAACGATGCGCATCAGGTCCTGTGCGTCCCAAATATTCGAGTTCGTAGATCACTACCTCGCGGTAATGCTCCGGTACGGTTTCTCCCCGGCGCGCGAGATCGTAGCGTTTTCTGCCGTCCACCTTGGTGGCGGAATACGCGGGTGTCTGCTGCGTAATACAACCCGTGAAACTCTGCATCGCACGTTTCACGTCATCATCCGAAGGCAACGGCGCATGCGATGTTTGCGTTACACTGCCGTAGCTGTCGCCCGTGCTGGTGCATTGGCCGAAGGTAACCTCCGCGACGTACTCCTTCTGATGGTCCATCATATAGGCGGAAATGCGCGTGGCCTTGCCGATGCATATCGGCAATACGCCGCAGGCACCCGGATCCAAAGTTCCCGCGTGGCCGATTTTTTGAACATTCAACAGTTTTCGTAAGAATACCACCGCGGCATTGGACGACATACCCGGCGGTTTTAAAAAGTTGACGACTCCGTCCATCAAAAAAGCTCCTGCAGCTTTGCGATGATCTCCTGTTTGACTGGTTCAAGCTTGCCGCCTGGACAGCAGCCCGAAGCGTTCACGTGACCGCCGCCGCCGAAAGCCGCGGCAACCGCGCCGACGTCGTAGCTGCCTTTGGAACACAGGCTGACCTTGACGCCGGTATCAAGTTCACGAAAGAAAACCGCAACCATAGTCTCCTCAATTTCACGAGCGAAGTCGACGATGTTCTCGCAATCCGCGCCCGTCGCACCGATTTCATTCAAGTCGCTTTGCAGCAATGTCAGTGCCGCAATCTTCCCTTCGCTGAACAGTTCCAGCCGCGAAAGCGCGCGCCCGATGAGTTTGGTCGATACAAGTGAACGCCGCCGGAAGAGTACATCGGCGGTTTCGCGCAGATCAAATAACTCAACAAGCTCCGAAACATAAGCCATGCATTTGCGGCTGGTATTGGAATAGGTGAAGTTGCCGGTATCTGTCGATATCGCGGTATAAAGATATTTGGCGGACAATTCGTCGTGCGTTGCGCCCAAAAGCAGCGATAGTTCGTATATGATCTCGCCGACCGACGAAGCTTCCGCAATATAATTGAGCTCCGCGAATTTGTCGTTCGTTACATGGTGGTCGATGTTAACCGTCAGCGGCGCTTTCTTGAACAGCTTAAACAGCTTGCCAAGGCGCATCTTGTCTGCGCAGTCCACTGCCGCGATGAGGCTATACGCCTCATTCACTTCGTGGGGCTGATACAGCCTGCAGCCACTGAAAAGCTCCGCATAGCGCTGCGGCATATCGCCGTCGCACGCGACGTCCACGGTTTTTCCGGCCATCGCCAGTATCCGCTGCAATGCAAACACCGATCCCAGCGTATCGCCGTCCGGCTGAATATGCGCCACAAGCAGAATGCTTTGCGCACCCATTAAAGCGTTTTTAATATCCTTCAGGCCGCAGTCCATAGGCTACACGTTCTTCAGCATTTCGGATATCTTGCTGCTGTACTCGATTGATGTGTCCAAAATAAACGTGATCTCGGGGAGCCGCCGGATGCGGAGGCGTGCCCCGATCTCGTTTTTGATGTAATGCTCGGCATGCGTCAGCGATTCGATGGTGGACTTCTTCATTTTGTCCGTATCGAATACGCTGATGTACGCCTTCGCGTATTTTAAATCCTTTGTGATCTCCACATGCGTCACGCTCGCCATCTCGGAAACGCGCGGGTCCTTGATGTCGTTGCGTACGATATCGCTGAGCACCCGTTTAAATTCGGAGCTGATGGCGGCCATTCTGTCCTTTGACACTATCTTTCTATCTCCTGCATTTCGAACGCTTCAATCACGTCGCCTTCCTTGATATCGTTGAAGTTCTTCAGCGTGATGCCGCATTCATATCCTTGATTGACTTCCTTGGCGTCGTCCTTAAACCGCTTCAGCGAGGCAAGGCTTCCCTCGTGTACGACGACGTTGTCACGCAGCAACCGCACCGAAGCGGTTCTGACCATCTTGCCGTCGGTCACATAGCTGCCTGCGATTGTACCGATGCTGGATACGCTGAACGTCGTGCGCACCTCGGCATGGCCGAGTATGACTTCCTTGAACTCGGGGGCGAGCATGCCCTTCATCGCAAGCTGGATTTCCTCGATGGCTTTGTATATCACGCGGTACAGACGAATCTCTACTTTTTCCTTTTCCGCTTCGGCCCGTGCCGACGAATCAGGCCGCACATTGAAGCCGATGATAATCGCGTTGGAGGCAGATGCCAACATGACGTCCATTGCCTTGATTGCGCCTACGCCCGCGTGGATGACTTTGACACGCACATCCTTGTTGCTGAGCTTTTCAAGAGCCTGTTTGACGGCCTCGACGGAACCCTGCACATCCGCCTTGATGACGATGTTGAGATCCTGAACCTTGCCCTCTGCCACCTGACTGAACAAATCATCCAGCGACATCTTGGAGAGGTTCTTGAGCATATCCGCTTTCTGCTTGTCTTTTCTTTCTTCCGCGACCTGTCTCGTCAGTTTATCCTGCTCGACCGCGTTGAGTATATCGCCCGCGACCGGCACTTCGGAGAAGCCTACGACTTCAACCGGCTGCGACGGATACGCTTCTTCGACGCGGTTGCCCATGTCGTCGAGCATCGCGCGAACGCGGCCATAGGCCGTACCGGCAACGATCATATCCGATATGCGCAGCGTACCGTTCTGTACGAGAACCGTGGCGACCGGGCCGCGACCCTTATCGAGCTTGGCTTCGACGATCGTACCCTTGGCCAAACGGTTCGGGTTTGCTTTGAGCTCCTGAACCTCCGCGACGAGCAAGATCATTTCGAGCAAGTGGTCGATACCCTGCTTGGTGACTGCCGATACTGGAACGATGACGGCGTCGCCGCCCCATTCCTCCGCAACGAGACCATACTCGGTCAGGTCTTGCTTGACCCTTTCCGGATTCGCGTTCGGTTTATCCATCTTATTGATCGCGATGATGATCGGCACATTCGCGGCTTTCGCGTGGTTGATCGCTTCCACCGTCTGCGGCATTACACCGTCGTCTGCGGCTACGACGAGAATCGCGATATCCGTTACCTGTGCGCCGCGGGCGCGCATCGCCGTGAACGCTTCGTGGCCCGGCGTATCGAGGAACGTAATGCTTTGTCCGTTATGGTTGATGGTGTACGCCCCGATGTGCTGCGTGATACCACCCGCCTCATGCTCCGTAACACGCGTCATGCGGATTGCGTCGAGCAGCGAGGTTTTACCGTGGTCAACGTGGCCCATGATCGTCACGATCGGAGGACGTGAAACGAGGTTCTCCTCCGCATCCTGCACATCGCCTTCGCCCAATACGTCTTCCGCTGTTTTGTCAAGCTTGTAATCGATCGCAATGCCGAACTCGGAGCAGATCAGCTGTGCGGTATCGTAATCCAGCTCTGAGTTGATGGTGCACATCATACCAAGCAGCAGCAGCTTCTTTAGAAGATCGGCTACCGGCTTGCCCGTTTTTTCTGCCAGTGATTTGACTGAAATCATCTCTGTTGTCATTGTAATACGGTCAACAACGATCGGCGCCATCACCACTGGTTTGAATTTTGGCCGTTTCCTTGCGCTTCTATACCTCTCGTCGTCGCTGTCAAACGCTCCTTGCTCCTTCAATAGGGTCTTCTTGGATTTCTTTGTTTTATCGTCTTTCACATACGTGCTGGTCGTCGGATGCTTCTTGGCGGGGGTTGCCCGTTTTTCAACCGGCACGAAATCAGGCGCGGGTGCGTCCCCCGGACCGCGTCTTACGCCAGTTGCCGGACGCTGTCCCGGCCTTCCCGGACCTCCCTGCCCCATGGGACGTGGTCCCTGCTGTCCATAAGGACGCTGCTGGAAATCGCGGCCCTGACCCGGCCCCTGCTGTCCATACGGACGCTGCTGGAAATCACGGCCCTGACCCGGCCCCTGCTGTCCATACGGGCGCTGCTGGAAATCGCGGCCCTGACCCTGTCCCTGCTGTCCATACGGGCGCTGCTGG
>JAEWCC010000038.1 GCA_023390815.1 Bacillota bacterium | reverse complement strand
AATTTATAGGAATTAAATTAGTTGGGGTTGGCTCTTCTGTTAAACTAAGCGTTGGAGTCGGTACAGGTTCGTTCGTCTCGCCATCCAATACGACATTCTGCAAGTCCCCTGCGGCTAAAGAAACTGCCGGGAAAACCAGCAATATGACCGCTGCAATTATTACAACCAGCCAATGCCTTTTCATTGATACCCCTCCAAGCGTTTTCGTCACAGTTCACGGTAAATTATCCTATATAGCCTAATTATAACACATATATAATATTATTTACAATATACACCGCTTTTCGATAATGAAAAGGAGGGGCTCTCCCCCTCACATGTTTCCACTCTTATTCCCCAATGTCCACGGAAAGCGTCTTGGCATCCTCATCAGTACCCACGCTCACCATATCCCTGCCCGTACCAAGCGCCTTGAGCAGCACGGCCGATACGCCGCTTGCTTCATGCTTTTCCGCATCCAACAGTCCGCTTTGAATGGTAGCATCTACGCCGTCCGCACCAATCAAAAGGATGTTCTCTCCCACGCATATATGAAGATTTCCCACAGGCATTACGATGCGGCCAGAAGAAACATTCTGGACCGGAATGATGTATGTAACGGTTTCTCTGTCTTCGTTCTCACGCGTATGACGCTTCACTACTACACCGTTACTCAGTGTCACCGACCCCTCAGGCACACGGTCTTCCGACCACCATGTAGTAAGTGAATCACCGTTGTATCCGACCAACCGGTACCCGAGGCTGTTTTGTTTGCTGTCTCCCGAAGCGATCAATACCATGTCGTACTCCGACTCGGGAAACGGGATCGTCAGCGCAGGATAAACCGTATCGCAGGCTTCAAACAGGCTGTAATAAGCCATCTGTTCATCCCCGCCCTGAATCTCCCACAGCATAGTCATCAGCCCCGTATGGTCGTCTGGCATATTTACAGGTACGGCATTCATATGATACGCTTTATCTTCATTCAGATATATCGTCTGTTCACCAAAATCGGCGCTTGAATAAGCTGGTGTTTTCGACGGATAGCTTGTATTGAGGATCATCACCGCGCATACCGCAGCGGTCACCACCATCACTGCTCCGGCAAGGCAGGGCTTCCAACCGATGCGTCTAAATCGGCTTCGATCCCGCCAGCCGATAGCCCCCTTGCTTTTTCGAATATCAAACTTGCCACCAAAGAAGGTGCGGGCCTGCCCTCTCCCCGTTTTCAGTTTTTTGTCCAGTTCCGCATCATTCACAGTGAAATTCCTCCAGCGCCTTTTTCAACATCTCTCTTCCACGGCACAACCGGGCCCTTACGTTGGCTTCGCTAATACCCAGCGTCGCTGCGATATCGTGCGTTTTCATATCCTCAAAATAATACAGCGATATCGCTGTCCGGTACTTTAGGGGCAGACTCATCACTTCCGCAAAAATCTCCCCGCCTTCCGCTTCCTCAAACATTCTTGCCTCATCGTCAGCTGAGATACCGGTCTCGAGATTCCGCCAAGGCAGCATCCGCCGGTTTGCGGCGGATGCCATATAGTCCCGGCAGAGGTTCAGCGTAATGCGATACAGCCATGTAGAATACGCGCTTTCGCCGCGAAAGCGGTTCAAGTTACGATATACGCGACAGAACACCTCTTGAGCGATATCCTCGGCGAGGTATCTATCGCGCACATGGTAATACGCCAGCTTGTAAACCCGTTCTCCGAATTGACGGATCAGGGTATCCAACATATCCGGTTGTCCGTCCGCGGTGCAAATCTGCCCGGCGGCCTGCTCCGTCTCTTCCAAAACGACTCCCTGCAGCTATTCGGCCCTGATCTCCTGTCTCATGAAGCATATATACGATATGGCAAAACATATCATAGTCAATGCCAAAAGGCCTGTCAAGTGAGGCCAAACCAGCAGCAGGCTCTGCCCCAGCGGCAGATTCGCAGCTACTGCGTTGTAGGACTGATAATATTGCGAAACCGTAAACGTACTAGTAATCGAAGTCAGGCTCGGATTTAGTATCGCCGATGCTGCCTCGCCATATAGAGTTGTCGGAGACAGCCGGTTAATGAACTCCTTGCACCCGACATTCTTCATCACGTCCTCGAAAGCGGAGTTGTCCGTAACCGGATAGGCTGCATTGGCAACCACGCCAGCCAGCAGCCCCAGGAACACGGCGAAGAATAGCCATATCCCAATGCCGGATAGCGCCGAAGTTGCCGTATGCCGCAGCAGCAGCGATAGCAGCAAGGATATCGCAAGGAACAACGACATGTAGATTACCGTGAACATCAGAAACACGAGGATGCGAAGCAATTCCTCCAGCGTGGGTACAAGACCGATGAGCACCATGCCTGCGCCGCTGATGATGAACCCCAGCGAAAACACCATGATCGCAATCATCGTCACGCCTGCGAAGAATTTGCCGTTGATCACCGCGTCACGGTAAATCGGTTGTGCAAGCAGGCGGCTAAGAGTCCGGCGCGAACGTTCGCCATTGATCGCGTCAAAGCCCATCGAAAGCCCGACGATGGGCCCTAAAAAGGCCATAAACGTACCAAACGACGGCAGCGAGTCTCCTCCCAGCAGGAACAGGTTTAAAAACATGAACTGTGTTGCGCCTTTGCCGGAGTTTTTATCGATCAGATCCTGAAATCCTCGGGAAGCCCCATATACACTGACGAAGCCGACCACCGCAATCAACAGCAGCACAATCAAAAACCGTTTGCTTCGAAAGTAATCTTTCAGCTCCTTGCGGTACAGCGCACGAAAACCCGTACGGCGCGGCTCGCGGTCGGTAACGGCTGGCGCCTTGCCCTTCAGCAATGCCAATTGCATTACACCGCCACCTCCTTTGAGAAATATTGCCGGTAGATGTCGTCAAGATCAGCGCCATGCTGACGAATATGCTGCAGCATGTAACCCTTTCCCAGCGCTGCCCCGGCCAGCGCGTTGCGTACGTCGCAGCGCGCGCGTACGATGTAAAGTTCCTGCTCCTTCTTGATCCCTTCCACTCCCGGCACCGAAAGTATGAGTTTCTCCAGCGCCTCGTCATTCGGTTTAGCTGCGAATTCGAAAGTCATCGTCTCCTTGCCTTGCACCGCCTTATTGAGCGTGTCGATGGAACCACACGCGATGAGCTTGCCCTTGACGAATATGCCCACACGATCACAGATCTGCTGGATCTGGTAGAGCTGGTGCGATGAGATCAGCACCGTACGGCGGTCTTTCTGTGACAGCTCCACGATGAGATCAAGCAGTTCGTGCATGCCCTCCGGGTCGATACCCAGCGTAGGTTCATCCAAAATCACTACTTTAGGGTCCTTCATCAGCACGTCCGCGATCCCGAGACGCTGACGCATGCCTTTGGAATACGTCTTCACCTTTTTATCCGCTGCTTTGGTCATGTTCACACGCTCAAGCAGCATATCGATGCGCTCCTCGCAGCGCCTCTGATCAAGCCCGTTCATCTCGCCGACAAACCGCATGTTCTCTCGTCCGGTCATATCGTTGTAAAATGCAACGTTATCGGGGAGATACCCCACGATGCGTTTGACACCGATCGGGTCCCGGGTACAATCACAGCCGTATATCGTCGCTTTCCCGAAATATGGCTCTGTCAGCCCCAGCAGCATCAGTATCGTGGTCGTCTTACCCGCGCCGTTTGGGCCAAGCAAGCCGAACACCTCTCCCTCCGATATCTCCAGATTCAGGCGGTTCACAGCGATCAGATCATCATACTTTTTCGTCAGATTCTCTGTCCTCAATATGATCTCCGCCATAATCACCGTCTCCCGAATTTTCTGAAAACCAGCACGAGCGCAACTACCACCGCCGCGACGATTACGATGCCCACGATACCCCAGACGGTGGAAGTCTTCACGGTAATACGGAAGTCGGCCTGACTAGTCACTTCGCTGGTCTTTGCTTTAAAAGATACCACGTAATCGCCGTTGACCGCATCGGACGCGGCGTCAATATAGGCGACCACATCTACGCTCTGCCCCGCTGCAAGCGCATCGATTTTGGCGGTTTCATACCGAACCGTCCAGTTGGCGGGTACGCTGGCGGACGTCAGTGAGATATCGTGTAGATCGGCAGTGCCCGTGTTTTGAACGGTCAGCGTTACCGAGCTGGTCTTGCCGGCGTAAGCGTCTGCGCTCACCAGCCCCGTAGGCGTCGTCAATGTCATGGCGTAGGTGCCCGTGATGACTGTGGTCAGGTCCACTGAGAGATTTTCATTGGCCGAGACCGCTGAAACTGGAACACTGTATTCACCCGCCGCTACTTCCACCGGCGGATCAATTTTCACCGTAATCGACTGCCCGCGATTGCCCTCAAGGTTGACACTCGCAATCTGCAGTCCGTCCGACGTATAGAACGATACCTGCCATCCTTCCGGCGCGCTGGCGCTCAGGCTGTAGGACTGGGCTTTGCTGTTATTGTTGGTCAATGTCATTGCATAATTGAACGTCGTCGAACTGGGGCCCTGCTGCTCCTGATACTGTGCCGAGAGCTTGCCCTGCGCGAATTCTTCCTGGCTGAGCGCGACGTCAAGCTGCAGCGTATCGACGGCACCGTTTTCACCGGTCGCCTTTACCACGACGGAGTTTGTACCGGCCGCGGTATTGTCCGGAACGACGATGACCAGATCGACGCTTACGACGTTGCTGTCGCTTGCTGCATCATCCACATAAACGCGGCTGACCGGGTTTCCGTTCCCTTCAAAGTAGGCATTCCAGCCGTTGGGCAGCGACTCCACCGACAGTGCTACATTCTGGGGCGTTGCGCTTTCGTTCTCCACATTCAGCGTGAATGTCACGTCTTCGCCGGGGTTTACCGTGATACCCGGAAACTGGGTGGAAAGGTTCAGCCCGCCGTCTGCTTTCGCAGTGGTAAAGCCCGCGAAGGGAACCAGAGCCAGTAAGAGCGCAAGCGCAAGCGCCACAGAGATACGCACGCCCTTGTCCGCGCGGTTTTCAAGTTTCGTTGCCCTCAAAAGCATAGGTGAAAATCCTCCTTCGTATGATCGAATATTTCTAGAAGTTAGACGAAACAAGTCCATCTGGTGTGACAAAAAAGATTGAACGAAATGTAAACAAAAGTGATAAAGTGCCGGATGCTGGCGACTCCTTCAACAAAAAGCGCAGAGGGGCACCAGCGCCCCTAAAAAGATCACGACGTTATCGTGAACTATAATCATAATAAACAAGATATACTGTCTCTCAGCATCGAATGAATGCAACGTTGTAGATTGCGCCCACTATTGAAATTTCATTGAAGCACGGACATTCTGATGGGACTAATCATTACGTATTTGCATCGGTATTTCGCCACAAACAAAAAGGGGACTTCTCCCCTTTTCCATCGTATTCAATCGTATTTATTGGTTAATCGGAGTGCAGTTTACCCCTCTGTTCTGTCCTCCACGTGGCCAATCTTCGCCTGTGCTTCAGCCTCGGTCATTGGACGAAGGCGCCCCTCGATCTCGCCGTCAGTGCCCATATGCGTCGCCACAAGGTTGCCCGTATCGGCCATCCACTCCCCGCGCGCGCGGTCAAACAGGTACGACTTTCCGTTCTCCATACGCGCCACCATATCTAAGTCCGCCAGAAAAAAATAATCCGCCATCGCTTGGTTCTCCCGTCATTATTTCACGAACTATTATTCCCCGCTCCCATGAAGAAATGCATGACAAAAGCCTTCGCGCTAATGCCGTTAGTTGACAGCGGTAATCAACTTCACTATACTTTTGAAAAAGGCAGGTGTTTTAGCAGTGGACGACCCTCCGGCTTTGAAACCGGGGCATACATCCGACCATGGGTCGGCTTATCCGGCAAGCCAGTCAATCGGCGTTCCATTACACAGCAAATGCAACGGTATGTTGATTTTGTTGTGTTTATTTTTTCGATGAACTGCTGATACAGGGCTCGGCTCGCCGCGTCGCCGAATAGCGCAGCCTGATCAACGAAAAGATACTTTGGGAGGTTACTATTTTGTCTGACGATCCATTGCTGTGGCTGATTCTGCTTCAGCTCCTGTTCATCCTGCTGAACGCGATTTTCGCATGTGCCGAAATCGCCGTCATCACGATGAATGACAACAAGCTCGCAAAGCTGGCCGCTGTCGGCGACAAACGCGCGCTGCGGCTCACCAAGCTGATCGAACAGCCCTCCGGATTTTTGGCTACCATACAGGTCGGCATCACGCTGGTCAACCTTTTAAGCAGCGCCGTGGCTACGCAGAACTTTTCGGACCGTCTTGTCACCTGGCTCACCAGCATCGGCGTCAATATCCCCGCGACCGTCGTCAACACCATCTCCGTCGCGGTCATTACGATCTTGCTCACCTATTTTACGGTGCTGCTGGGCGAACTGATCCCCAAGCGAATCGCCATGAAAAAAGCGGAGCAGATCGCGCTCGGCATGTCGGGGCTGATCTATGTGGTCTCCAGGATATTCACACCCGCCGTTTGGCTTTTTACCGTATCGACCAACGGCCTGCTCCGCCTGTTTGGCATTAACCCGCACAGCAAGGAAGAGGAGAATACGGAGGAAGAGATCCGCATGATGCTGGACGCGGGCAAGGTGAAAGGCACCATTCGGCCGGACGAGCAGGACATGATCCAAAACATATTTGAATTCAACGATATTTCTGCCGGAGAGATCATGACCCACCGAACGGAGGTTTGCTTGCTCTGGCTTGATGAAAAGGACGAACAGTGGGAACAAACCATTCATGAGAGCCGGCATTCGATCTATCCGATCTGCTCGGAAAGCGCAGATGATATTGTTGGCGTGCTGTATGCGAAAGATTATTTTAGGCTCAAGGACAGAACGCGTGAGCATGTGATGAAGGCCACTGTGCACGAGGCTTATTTCGTTCCGGAGACCGTACACGCGGACGTACTGTTCCGCAACATGAAAAAGACCCGGAACCATTTCGCCGTTGTGGTAGATGATTATGGCGGCATGTCCGGCATCATCACGATGAGCGATCTGCTGGAGCAGTTGGTGGGAGACCTTGAGGACGATACATCTATCCCGGCGGAATTGCCACTGATCGAGCGCTTGGACTCTAAGACATGGCGTGTCCAGGGAACCGCGCCGCTGGACGAGGTATCCAGGCAGCTTGGCGTATTGCTTCCTGACGAGGACTACGATACCTTTGGTGGTTTCGTCTTCGGTCTTCTGGGTGCTATCCCTCCTGACGGAAGCACACCTGAGCTCGAAGAGTACGGACTCATCATAAAGGTCACACAGATCAAAGAACGCAGACTGGAAACCGCAGTGGTGTACCTTTCAGAAGCCGAACAACACGATAAACCAAATAAATGATTACACGAAAGCGGCGGGATCCAAGGAAACCGCCGCTTTTCTCATTAATCATTATTAATCTTTTGTCCTCACGGTGTCTCGCTGTTGCCATCCTCATTAAGGCCCAATACCTCGCGGCCCCATTCACGCAGCTTATACTTTTGTATCTTACCGCTCGCGGTTAAGGGGAACGCGTCGATGAACTTCACGTAACGCGGCGCTTTATGCTTGGAGAGTCCGTCGCGCACAAACTGCTGCAGCTCCTCCTCAGTCACGCTCGCGCCCTGCTTTTTGATCACGCAGGCCAGCGCCTCCTCGCCGTACTTATGGTCGGGCACGCCCACCACCTGCACGTCGCTCACGCCGGGGTGTGTATAGAGGAATTCCTCGATCTCGCGCGGGTAGATGTTCTCTCCGCCGCGGATAATCATGTCCTTTAACCGTCCCGTGATGCGGTAATAGCCGTTCTCGTCCTTCACGCCAAGGTCGCCTGTATGCAGCCAGCCGTCCCGGTCGATCACCTGCGCGGTGGCTTCGGGCATCTTGTAGTAGCCCTTCATCACATGGTAGCCGCGGGTGACGATCTCGCCCACCGCGTTCGCAGGCACTTCCTCGCCGGTCTCGGGATCCACCACGCGCGCCTCCACGTTCGGGTAAGCGCGGCCTACGGTAGAGATGCGCAGCTCGAACGGGGTATCCACCGTGGACTGCGTGATGCCCGGCGAAGACTCCGTCTGGCCGTAAACGCTCGTCAGATGGCGCATGCCCATCTTCTCGACTGCGGCCCTCATCACTTCCACCGGACAGGTAGAACCCGCCATGATGCCCGTACGTATATGCGAGAGGTCGTACGTTTTAAAGTCCGGGTGTTCCATCATCGCGATATACATCGTTGGCACGCCGTGGAAAGCGGTGCACTTCTCGCTGTCCAGCACATGAAGCACGCGTGTAGGGTGGAAGTGATCCACAAATATCATCGCGGCGTCGTTCGTGATGGAGGCCATCACGCCCAGCACGCAGCCAAAGCAATGGAACAGCGGCACCGTGATGCACAGCCGGTCTTCCTTGGAAAACGCCATCGAATAGCCGATAATCCTGCCGTTGTTAATGAGGTTATAGTGCGTCAGCATAACGCCCTTGGGGAAGCCCGTCGTGCCGGACGTATACTGCATATTGATGACGTCGTGCGGGTCACACTCCGCCTGCCGCGCGGCGCGCGCCTCGTCGCTGACCGTCTCAGCCAGCCGCAGCACATCCTCCCAGTGGAACATGCCGGGGTTGTTCGCCTCATCGAGGAATATCACGTTTTTGAGAAACGGCAGCTTCGCGCAGTTGAGCTTGCCGGGCGCGCTCGTTTTAAGCTCCGGGCACACAGCGTAGATGTGCCGCGTATAGTCGTTATCCTTTGTGCCGCCCGTCATAATCAGCGTCATAGAGTCGGACTGCTTCATGAGGTACTCAAGCTCGTACTTCTTGTAGTTCGTGTTGACGGTCACGAGCACCGCGCCGATCTTCGCGGTCGCGAACTGCGTCTGCACCCACTGCGGACGGTTCGTCGCCCAGATCGCCACATGGTCGCCCTTCTTCACGCCCATCGCCATGAGTCCGCGCGCGACGCGGTCGCATTCCGCCTTGAACTGCGCGGTGGTATAGCGCAGCCCTTCATAGGGGTGCACGGCACAGTCCTTGTCAGGCAGCTCCACCGCCTTTTTGTCCAGCCAGTCTCCGATCGTCATATTGATAAAATCGACCATGGGCTCCCCCTCCAAATTGTTTTTGGAATTAAAAAAACCTTCATCTATACAGAGACGAAGGTTCGCGGTACCACTCTGCTTGCGGATGAATCCGCCAGCTCTGATCAGGGCTAAACACCCTGCTCTCAACTAACGCTTGAGCAACTCGTCAGTACCTAAAACAATTCAGCACTGCGGCTCCGGGGTGAGCTTCACATTCCGCCCGCGTCCGCCTTGCACCACCCGGCGGCTCTCTGTACGCTTTCGCTTCCTGTTACTTTCCCCTTCACAGCCTTTGAAGTATTATGCAACTTTGAGCTTATATTTATGCATATTATATGCGAGCATAATGCCAGTGTCAACAGCCATTTTCATGCGTTTTATCGTGTAATATCTGTCATTCCGATATCGTTTCTGATAATATAGATGTATCCTGTTTTATTTCAACTGTTCAGGAGGGCTCCATGGAATCATTCACCGGTACGCTTAAAATCGTCTTGCCCGTACTGCTCATGCTGGGGATCGGCATCGTCTGCCACAAAACCGGCTTGCTTAAAAAAAGCGGCATCGACGGGCTCAAGGCGGTGGTCGTCAATGTCTTCCTCCCCGCAGTACTGCTTAAAGCTTTCTATCAAGCCGAATACTCGCCGCGCATCGTCATCGTCACCGTCGCGATGTTCCTCGTCTGTCTGCTGGCTCTGGCCTTGGGCTTTGGCATCAAAAAAGCCGTTCCAGGCAGACCGCGGTCTTTTCCGTTCCTGATGACCGGTTTCGAAGCAGGCATGCTGGGCTATGCGCTCTACGCGCTGCTGTTCGGCTCCGTTACCCCGTTTGCCACGGTCGATCTCGGGCAGGTGCTGTTCGTTTTCACCGTCTACTTTACGCTGCTCAAACGAAACGAGGGCGGCACACTGAAGGGCAGCCTGAAATCCATGATTACCTCACCCGTCATTCTCGCCATCGCAGCGGGCGTCGCACTGGGCGCTTCCGGTTTGGGGCAGACCATCGGCGCCAGCGACGCGGGGCCAATCGTGCAGGGCGTGCTGGATTTTATCTCCGCCCCCACCGCCGCCGTCATCCTGCTGGTCGTCGGGTACGAGCTGGAGTTTAAAAGAGGCGTCATGCTGCGCGCATTGGCGGCCGCGGGCATTCGATTGGCGGTCATGGGCGCGCTATGCGCGCTCGTGCTGCTCGGCGTCGGCCTGCTGACTCCGGTCGATCAGTCGCTCTTCTGGGCGTTCATACTCATGTTTCTGCTGCCGCCGCCTTTCGTGCTGCCCGTATTTGCGCGCGGCGAGGATGAAAGCGCCTTCGTCTCGGCTACGCTTTCATTGTCCACATTGATTGCGCTCGCCGCGTTTGCGGTGATCACGGTGATCGCAACATAAACCGCTTTATTTCCATGATAAATTATAACGAAAAGAAGCGGGCAGATGATTGCCCGCTTCCTGTATAAAAGCGTTATATCTGCTTTATTTCTTTTTGCCGGCAGGCTCCGGTTCCATCGCAGCGAAACCGTCAAAGTCCTGGCTCTGCAGCTGGAAGCTGGGATATGCATACGCGCCCATCTCGGGGATATCAAGGCCGCCGACTTCTGCTTCTTTCGGCACGCGGATGCCCATGATCTTGTCGAGCAGCTTGATGAACAGGTACGAAAGACCGAAGCCCCAGACGATCAGCACACCGATACAGACGAGCTGCGCCCACAATTGACTTGCATCGCCGTAGAACAGACCCGTTACGCCACCGGCTACGCCGTTCAGCCCGTCGCCATAGGTACCGTCCGCGAAGAGGCCCAGCGCAAGGATGCCCCATATACCGTTGACGCCGTGTACCGATATTGCGCCGACCGGATCGTCAATCTTGCATTTGTGCTCTACCACGTAGACCGCTACGCATACCAGCACGCCCGCGATTGCGCCAATCAGCGCTGCCGACACGCTGTTGACGAACGCGCACGGGGCTGTAATCGCCACGAGGCCGGCCAACGCGCCGTTGCACGTCATGGAAGGATCGGGCTTACCGTATTTGGCCCACATGTAGAACATCGCCGCCGCGCCGCCGACTGCGCCCGCGATCATCGTGTTGGTGGCCACAACAGCGAGACGGAAGTCGGAACCATTGAGCGTGCTGCCTGCGTTGAACGCGAACCAGCAGAAGAACAGCAGGATTGTACCGAACATGGCCATAGGGAGATGATGGCCCGGGAATGCATTCGGCGTGCCGTCTTTGCGGAACTTGCCGATACGAGGCCCGATAATGATGGCACCGGAGAGTGCGATCATGCCGCCCATGCCATGCACAACCGACGAACCCGCGAAGTCTACCGCACCGTGACCGAGCCCGAAGAACTTGCCCAGCGTGGAGAGGAAGCCGCCGCCCCACATCCAGTTACCAAACAGCGGGTAGAACACCATGGAGATGAAGAACGATATAATCACGACTGCGGAGAACTTCACGCGTTCCGCCATGGAGCCGGTCGGTATCGTGCAGGTCGTATCCATAAACACCATCTGGAAGAAGAACAGTGCGAATACGCCGACGTCATAGGCGTTGCCCGTAAGCATGAAGCCGCTTGTGCCGATGATGCCGCCGAAGCCTTCAATGGCAACACCGCTGTTTAAGACAGCTGTACCCGCTCCGAGTGACGCCGCACCGCCGCTTGCGCCAAACTGGAACGCGAAGCCCACGAGGTAGTAGCCGATTGCGCCGATAATGAACACCATGAAGTTCATTGCGATGGTATGAAGCGCATTCTTAGCCTGAGTGAAGCCCGTTTCCACCAGCGCAAAGCCCGCCTGGAAGAAGAACACGAGGAAGCCGCAGATCATCACCCAGACATAGTTAAGACCTGTCTCGGTTTTCTCCGCTGTCGCGGCCACATCCTCCAGCGTTGCGGACGAGGGATCCGCAAGTACGGCGGTATTCGCACCGCTCGGATCTCCCACCGAGTCCGCGGAGGGTTTTACCGTAAACAGCACCACCCCCAGCAACACAATCACCGCCAGCATGATGATCGTAAAGAGTGTAAACTTTTTGTTTTTCATTTCCTTTTCCCCTTTCAAAAAACCTTAAATATTGCCCTTCGCGGACTGTTTTTTAAAGTTGTTCCAGCTGAACCGCTCGTCTTTGATCTTTTTCGAGAGCTTCAGCGTCGCCAGAAAATAACGCACGCCGAGAAATGTCACCACGACGGCAAATATGACGGCGGGTATTTTCGCGCTCATCACGGAAAATGTGGCACCGGTGATCGCGGCATATATGCCATACCCCACGCCCAGCAGTGTAATGATCGCCGCCACGGTCATGAGCACCGCTACGCTCAGCTTGCTGCCGCTAAATTGCGTTCTCATCGCGTTCCCCCGTTCTGATGCGAACGATGCCGCCGACATCGTAGATGAATATCTTGCCGTCGCCGATATTGCCTGTTCTCAGCCTGGTCATGATCTCCTCTGTGAGCACCGCAGCCTGCTCATCCTTGACCACAGTCTCCACCTTGATCTTGGGCAGCAGGTTGATGTGGTACGTGACGCCGCGGTAGGTCTCCTGTTTCCCCTTCTGCGTACCGCAGCCTGATACCATGGTGACGGTCATGCCCTTGATATCGAGATCGTTGAGCACCTCCTTGACGTCCTCCAGCCTTTCCGGTTTGATAATGAACTCCAGCTTTTTCAAACGAAACACCTCCATAAAAAATAATTTCTTTAAACCCAAAAGCTTGCACTTTTTGGGACCTGATACAAAACAAAAAGACGCCAGCAAAATTGCTGGCGTCTTCGCCTGCAAATATCGTGTGCCACGGCACCTTGGGCTTGACGAATCTAAACTCCGAAAACCAACACTCGGAGCCCCTGAAAAAACAAAGACGGCGCTTCAACAATCATTGAAACGCCGTCGATTCATCTGCCTTTGTTATAGCAGATTCGTATGCAACTGTCAATATTAATTTCTTCATTTTGTTAAAAAAATGTTCATATATTCCCCGTTTTTTTGTGTTTTCTGCAAGTCGCCCGTCTAAAAGTTGCAATCGGTTTCGGGGGCTTCATACAAGGCTTGTCCCGCATCGGCTTCTCTCGGAGAATCTCAAAAAAGTGCAGTCAACGTATTCGGAACTATTTCCCGCACGCTAAATACTGCCTTCCATCGCCATCATCAAAAAGCCGGAGAAGTGTGCGCCCGTGGGGCCGCACAACGGGCTCACCGCCGCCCTCATCTCATTGATCGCTGCGCGGTAAAGGTCATAAAACTCATAGTTGGGATGCACTAAATAGCGCAGCCCGTCCAGTTCGAAGAATGCGATGACGTTCTTCACCGTGGTGGGCTTCAGCGCCAGATCGGTATCGGGGTGGTAATAGCAACGAAAAGCGGTGATAACCGGCCACTTGTCAATACGGTACACGGCCAGCAGGCGTGCAAGGCCGTCGAATCCGACGCGTTGATCGCCATGCAGCAGCTGCTTTAAGAATAAAACCAGCGCTTCCCTCTCGTCAGCGGACATGATGTTCACCGCGTCACGGAATTTGGGCTTCTCAAATACCGAGACGAGCGATGAGCGCGTCACCAGCTTTACCATGTTCCCTGCAGCCTCCCGGGTGTCGTCCAGCATATCGGGTGAAAAGACTTCCCGCGCGAAAACGGTCAGCTTGTCCACATGGTGCTTCTTGACCATTGCCGCCAGCTCCGGCGTTTCAAACCCCTGCGGATACATCCCGAGAAACCGTGCTTCCGCGTCTTTAAGCTTTTGAATATTCATCGTCTCGCCCCATTATTCATCGATATGTTCACTATAAAGTGCCCGCAGCCGTTATGCAACAGATCATCTAAATTTTGAGACTAACGATTTTCGCTGTTTTCGCGCCGTTTCTTCAGCCAGGGGCCCACCTCCTGACGCCATAGGCGCAGCAGCGCGGCGGCGATCAGGAAACCCCCGAATATTGTTTTGAGCGTCTGTGTGTCGAACATAGAGGCAAGCAGATATCCGCCCACGGCGCCCGCAAGGCCGAAGACTGTGATATAAAGAACGGGCTTAATGCGAAACGCTTTCCGCCGAATATGCGAAGCCAGTGCGAACACCGCCATCGGCAGATACGCGAACAGCGTCATCCCCTGCGCGCTGTGCTGCTCGATACCCATCCATAGGGTGAGTACGGGAATCAACACGATGCCGCCGCCCAGTCCCATACCCCCCGCAACACCAAACACGAGGCCCATCAACGCGTATATCAAAGCAACATCCAGACGCCCGACGCGATCATGAGCACCGTAAACAGGATATTGAGCAGCCGCGTCTTTACGCGGCGAAGCAGGCACGCACCAACGAGTCCGCCCGCGATGGCTCCGCCGCACAGCCACAGCGTACTGCCCCACGGCACATATCCGCCTGTGCCGTACAGTATGGCGGATAACGCCGAAATCGGAAACATCACCGCAATGGACGCCGCGTGCGCGCGTTTTTCGTCGGTACCCGCGCGTTCCAGCCCTTCCACGATGGCAATACCCCCGCCCGAACCGAACAATCCCGCGATCACGCCGCAGATTACGCCGACTGCCGCTTTCCTCGCCTTTTTCTCCATGTCATTCACCCCGAAGATATTGTTTGTCGGCTGCTGTCCGCGTATACGACCCGGGCGATAATCATCGCGAATACGTTGCAAGTACGCGCAATCCGGAGTATAATCAGATTGCAGACATTTCAGTATTTTTTCGGCTATATACGTAAATACAGGAGGGCATTCAATGAAAAAGTGCGTTCTTTTAGTGCTTGCCGCCGTATTGTTTATTACGCTTGCATCATGCGGGACCGAGCCCGAGCCAACCCAAACGCCGAAGCCGACCAACGAGGCACCCGCCGCAACGGTTACGCCTTCATCAACTCCTGTTTCAACGCCCTCTGCCACGCCTTCCCCCACACCCTTTGGGGAGATTTCAGACGCCGCGGGTGAAAACGGCATTTTGTTTGACATATACCAGCAGCGCGCCGGGGCGGATCTCAACTGCGACGGCACAGCGGAGCAAATTGAGTTTACAGCAGGCGAGCATGAGAGCACACTGTCCATTAACGGAACCGCGTATCTGGTCGGCTATGCCGCGCTGGCGCAGTGCTTTGCCGTCACCGATATCGACACGGCCGACAGCATCCTGGAACTCGGGTTTACCGATCAGTATTACGAGCTTGCGGACAGCGAGCAGGCTTTTACCTACCTCTTCTGGTGGGACGGCACGAAACTCTATGATATGGGTCCGGTAGAGGGCCTTAAGTTTGACGGCCCTTGGCGTGCGGACCTGCATCCCGCCGATTTTTTTGACGGCAAGGGACTGGTGCAGTATGTGACGCGCACCACCGAGTTTACCGACGTGTGGTACACGGGGCATTTTCTCTGCGACGGTGCAGAGCGCAAGCTGAAAGAAGATTTCTACGCAAGCGATCCGCTCTACGAGCCGGATCCGCTTACGCTCAAAACATACTGTGTGCTGCTCAAAGAGATCGACTCGGAATACTTCAAAGACGAGTACTCCGTGATCTGGGATTACGGCAGCGGCTACGGCACCTTCGGACGTGATTACTCGGATGAGATTGTAGCCTTTATCCCGCAGGAGGGCGAAACTCTGAATGTCGTGCGCGTCTACGGCCAGTACTGGTTTAAGCTTAAGGCCAGTGACGGTAAGACCGGCTGGCTCAAATGCGTGGACGGCAAAATACAAGGTATTTATCAGGTGATGGGCTGGGAAGCGTTTGATGTATTCGACGGCATCGTCATCGCAGGCTAGCGGACACCTGACCCTGTACGATTAATTTCCCGGCACATTTCGTGTTACCGGGGTCATAAAAACGCAGGCGGCACGCCTTGCGGGGCCGCCTCGTTTTCAATTATGAACGCCCATATACGGCAGGATGGAAGCAAATAATATCATGCATGCGGCTGCGTGTTCTTTTTCGCGCAGTTCATGGATATCTTTCACGCGTTCTGAAAGTATACCATACCCTTGGCGGATCATTGTTTCAGATCAACTAAATCCGGCTAAAACACAGGAGGAACCACAATGGCAGACTACAATCCTTACGAACAGATGTTGTCGGTACTAGACCGGGCAGCCCAACTGTTGGGATGCGCCCAGAACGACTATGTTGTGCTGCGTTATCCGGAGCGCGAGCTTAAGGTAGCGGTGCCGGTAGAGATGGACGACGGCACAACGCGCGTTTTCAACGGATATCGGGTGCAGCACAGCAGCTCCCGCGGGCCCTGCAAGGGCGGCATCCGCTTCCATCCGGATGTGGATATCGACGAGGTGCGCGCGCTTGCGGCCTGGATGACCTGGAAATGCGCAGTCGTTAACATCCCCTACGGCGGTGCGAAAGGCGCAGTGCAGGTAGACCCCGCCACGCTCAGTGAGCGCGAGCTTTCGCGCCTGACGCGGCGGTATACCGCGGCGATCCTGCCCGTGCTCGGGCCGGAGATGGATATTCCCGCCCCGGATGTGGGAACGGACGCGCGCGTGATGAGCTGGATTATGGACACCTACAGCATGTTCAAAGGCTATGCGGTGCCCGGCGTGGTCACAGGCAAGCCCATCGAGATTGGCGGATCGCTCGGCCGCCGGGAAGCCACGGGCCGCGGCGTCGTCATCGTCACGGATGAGATTGCTTTCCGTTTGGGCATCCCCATGCAGAAGGCCAGAATTGCTGTACAGGGCTTCGGTAACGTGGGAGGCACGGCGGCGCACATTTTCTACGACAAGGGTTGCAACGTCGTCGCAGTCAGCGACGTGGGCAGCGGCCTGTACAATGAAAATGGGCTCAACATTCGAGAAGTGGCTGAATACGTGCAGGCGAACCGTACGCTCAGGGGATATTCCGCCAAAGGTGTGCGTGAAATCAGCAACGAGGAGCTGCTTACACTGGACGCCGATATCCTGATCCCAGCTGCAATGGAGAACCAAATCACAGAAGAAATTGCCCCGCATGTGCAAGCCAAGGTCATTGTCGAGGGCGCGAACGGCCCGACTACCACTGCGGCGGACGAGATACTGAAGAACAAGGGCGTGGTCGTCGTACCGGACATACTCGCCAACGCGGGCGGCGTGGTGGTGTCCTACTTCGAATGGGTGCAGAACCTGCAGGCTATCTTCTGGGACGTTCACGAGATCAACTCCCTGCTTAAAAAAATTATGACCCGCAGCTTTGAAGAGGTATACTCGCTCGCCTCATCCAAATCCGTGAGCATGCGGATATCCGCCTACATGGTCGCGCTGGACCGCGTGGTGAACGCGCGCAAGATACGCGGCATATTCCCCTGATCGTTTCACCTAAGCCGCGTACAGCGGCTTTTTTATTGCTCGTACAATACTATTTATCAAACAATACATTGACACGCATAGTATTATGTGTTACCTTCATATGGGAGGTGCGTTATGGATGTAAGCAGCGATCTCATTCGCGGGCATATTGACACCATGCTGCTAGGTCTGCTTAAAAGCGGCGACAAGTATGGTTACGAGATCGGCAAGCTCGTGATGCAAAAGAGCGGCGGCGAATACGAACTCAAGGAGCCGTCCATGTACAGCACAATTCGGCGGCTGGAGAGCCAGGGGCTTATTGAAGCCTACTGGGGCGACGAAACACAAGGGGCTCGGCGCAAGTACTACCGGATTACGCCGCAGGGGCTGCGCGTACACGCAAGCAACTTAAAGCAGTGGGCGTACGCAAAGAAAATTATCGACCGGTTACTGGAGGAATAGCCATGGGAACGATTAGTGAATATTTAAACGGTTTACAAAAGAAATATCCGGACACGCGCGAGGTACGAGAGCAAATTGAGGAACTGCGCGATACACTTCACCTCAAGACGGAGGACCTTCAGTCGCAGGGCCTCACCTACGAGGAAGCCTCCCGTAAAGCGTTGACCGATCTTGGCGACGTAACGGCCCTGTTCGATCAGGTTTCCGGCAACGTAAAAACGGTGTACGCGAACCGTATCAACCGGGACAACGCGCTCGTGGGGTCCGCAGTGATCGTGGGTGAATTTCTGCTGTGCTGGCTCGCTTTTCTGCTGAGTTCTTACAATACGGGCATCTATTTCGCCCCATCCTTCGGCTTCAGCTTTCTCGCGATCATCGTGGGCGCCGGTATCTGGCCGCTGGTAGCGGCCATCAGCTTCCGCCAGCAGCCCGACAAGATACAGGTTATTGAGATGCCCTACCGAAAGCTGCTGCGTACCGCGCTGCTGGGCTGGCTTTTTATATCGGTACTGCTCTTTGCAGTCAACATCCTTGTGCAGCAGGGCGGCGGCTGGTTCATCTGGCCTGTGATCGGCGTCTCCAACTGGCCGTTCAACATTTGGCTTTATCACCGTCAGCTTGTCAGCGGGCGCTACGACGCGCCTGAGCGAGCCTGAGCAAGGCCGAATACGACCGGAAGAGTAGCTTTCATCTAATGCCCCCCCAACATTCCCCGCGATTCAGGGCGAATTTTAGCGGCATTTTACTTTTCAGTGTATATCAGTTACAATATTTTCATAATTTGACCAGGGTCAAGGCGGGGTGAGAGCCCCGTCTTTGCCTTAGAAAAGGGGTATTAAGCATGGATATTTTACTCATCGTATTGATCGCGATTGTCGGCTTCTTCATCTTTTTGAAGCTGTTCCTCGGCTTTCGGATCATACCCAACAACAAGATCGCCATTATCGAAAAATGGTGGTCTCCGCGAGGCTCTCTGAACGAGCAGATCATCGCGCTCAAGGGCGAAGCAGGCTACCAGCCGCAGATCATCCGCGGCGGTATTCACTTCTTGAGCCCGCTGATGTACAAGGTGCATATGTGCCCGCTCGTCACAGTGCCGCAGGGACAGATCGCCTACGTGTTCGCGCGTGACGGCAAGCCGCTTGCGCCGACGCAGACGCTGGGCAAGGTGGTTCCGGAGGGCAACAACTTTCAGGATGCAAAGGCTTTTCTGCTGAATGGCGGCCAGAAGGGACCCCAGAGAGGGATCATCCGCGAAGGTACGTACGCATTCAACCTGGCGCAGTTCGTGATCATCACGCAGGATAAGATTTACTTCCTGCCTCTCGGAAGCCGCGCTGAGGAAGCGACGATCGTGAACATGGCAGAGATCCTGCGCGAGCGGAACGGCTTTAAGCCGATCGTCATCAAGGGCAGCGACGACAAGGTGGGTATCGTCACGGTACACGACGGCCTTTCGCTGACGAAGGACGACATCATCGCGCCTGCGGTCGGTACGGACCCGGCAAACCCGGCAACCTACCACAACAACTTCCAGGATCCCGAAAAGTTCCTGGCGGCGGGCGGTTTCCGCGGACGTCAATATCAGGTGCTGGTGGAAGGCACGTACTTCATCAACCGCTTCTTTGCGACGGTGGAGCTGATCGACAAATCGGTCATCGAAGTGGGATTCGTGGGCGTCGTGGTCAGCTACATCGGGCCGCGCGGCGTGGATTCCACGGGTGAAAGCTACAAGCACGGCGAGTTGGTGCAGCAGGGCTTCCGCGGCGTATGGGGAGAACCCCTGATGCCGGGCAAGTACGCGTTCAACACGTATGCGGGCAAAATCATCCGCGTGCCGACAACGAACATCATCTTAAAGTGGATCAGCAACCAGGCGGGCGCGCACCTCTACGACGAGAACCTGAAGGAAGTCAGCCTGATCACCAAGGATGCTTTCGAGCCGTCGCTGCCGCTGTCCGTCGTGATGCACATCGACTATAAGAAGGCGCCGCTCGTGATCCAGCGGTTTGGCGATATCAAGATGCTCGTGGACCAGACGCTCGACCCGATGGTCTCCGCGTACTTCAAGAACATCGGCCAGACCAAGACGCTGATCCAGCTCATTCAGGAGCGCAACGAGATCCAGAATACGTCTTCGAACGAGATGAAAGCCAAGTTCGAGCACTACAATCTGGAGCTGGAGGAAGTGCTGATTGGTACGCCGTCGGCTTCGGTCAACGACAACAAGATCGAGGTCATCCTCGCGCAGCTGCGCGACCGGCAGATCGCCATCGAGCGGATCGAGACGTATTCGCAGCAGGAAAAGGCGGCGGGCAAGGAGAAAGAGCTTCGTGAAGCTGAATCCCGCGCGCAGCAGCAGAAGTTCCTGACCGAGTCCGAGATCAACATCGAGATTCAGGGCAACCAGGGCAAGGCGGATTACCAGCGGTCGCTGCAGGAAGCCTCGAAGATCAAGGCTATCGCGAAGGCCGAAGCCGAAAAGGAAGCCCGCGTGGGTATCGGCCGCGCCATCGCGATCGAGGAGCAGGTCAAAGCGTACGGCGGGCCGCAGTTCCAGGTCATTCAGGACGTCATGAGCAAGTTCACCGCCGCGATCGAAAAATCGCAGGTAGCGATCGTGCCGAAGACGGTCTTTACCATGGGCGGCAAGGATGGTCAGGGCAGCACGGCCAACGCGTTTGAATCGCTGCTCAATCTGATCATCAGCGAAAAGCTGGGTGTGAAGATCGGTGAGGATGAAGACGGTAAGGTGGACGAACGCGTGAAGTCCATTAAAGAGTCGATCATCAACACGATCGAACTCAGCGCGGACGCGGAACCGGTTGCAACGGAGCCTGTAGCTCCTGTAGCGGTGCCTGTGCCTGCTGCGGAAGATGAAAAAAAGAAATAAACGGATAATTCAAAGAGCGGGGCTTCCGAATGGCAGCCCCGCTCTTTATGTATTCATACTCTTATGGACACCAAAAAGTTATAGTTTTGCGTGCCGGAATTTTTTGAGTCCCCAATATAATAAACCTATAGAAATTTCTGAACGAATTTTCTAATGTGACCATCCTGATCCTCGATAAATTTTGTTAATTCGGCAAGGTTATTATACTTGACAAACAACCTACATGCAGCCATTCTTATTTGCGGTTTTTTGTGATCTTTGATCAAATCATATAGTTCCACCCAGTTTTCATCAGCCGTAATATTAAATAAAACTTCAACTAAAACATGCTCAACCGACTCTTTGGATTTATATTTCTTTAAAAGGGCCAAACCTTCATCAAAATCATTCTGAGTTGCTACAACCAAAATTGACCAAAAATGGTAGTGATCTAGTTCATCTCCCTTTATTCTAAAAACGTTAAATACTTTTTCTTTTGAAACTCGGATTCTTTCTTGGTAAATGATACAAAGTGCGGTTTTAATAATTAATATATCATCAGATAAGCTCTTCTCGAGTATTTCAGTTAGCCTTTCTTTATATGCATGATGGGATATCGCTTCTAACGCATATCGCCTTTTATATTTGTCTTCTTTACTAAGACATCTGAATAATATGTTAAAAGCCTCAATATCATCCTTTTGCGATAAGGCTTCACACCCCAGCATGAAACTAACCATATTGCTGCTTGAAACCAGTTCATTCAATTCCGTTATGGATAAATTGTATGGGATTTCATGTCCATTTATATTGCTTTTTCTCATTCCCTATTCTCCTTAAACCTCAGCAATATAATAACACAAAATGTTGTCTCCTAAAGAATATAAATAGTACACCCATAAATCTAATATTCTTTTACCCGAAACAAACAGTAAACAAAGTTAAGATGCTCGAACTCCTGCGGCACAACATCCACCAACTCGTAGTTTTCGAGCAGATAAGGAACATCGCTGCCGTAGTCCTGCGGCCGGTCTTTAAGGCGCAGCACGACGAACTGCACAGTCTTGTCATGGATCAACTGCTGCTGCGTTTCCATGATTTCGGGCACATCGAGGTTCAGCTTGCAGAAGTATTTCGTCGCGGGCAGGATGTCCGCAGCGGTATAAAATCCGCCGTCCAGAAAGCCGTAATTGAGCAGCGTCGGGTCCTGCTCCTCGTTCATAATCTGCGCAAAGCGGTACTGCGCAAGCGCTTCTTTGTCCACTTCCATAAAATCGCGGTACTGATAGGCGCTGTACGCGTATGCGGACGAAAGCGCCAGCACGAGCGCGCAGAGCAAGCCGAACAGCAGCCGCGGTATTCGGATGTTTGGTTTTCGCCTTGCCTCCGCGGTCCTCCATGCGCCAGCCAGCGCGGAAATTGCGCGGGCAAGCACGATCAAACCGGGCAGCATCAGCATGCCCATGATAATCAAAAAGTAATAGGGATATGCCCTTCCCCCGGCGTAAACGCCCAGCGCGAGCAGCGCAGGTATTAAAAGAAGGCATACTTTAGGCCAAGCGCCCTTGATTAGCCTATTGGTGCCCAAGAACCCCAGCAGCCCGATAACGATAGAAACCAGCAGCGCGGGGCTGGCCAGTATGGTCTCCGAAACCGACTTCCAAACGCTGCCCAGCATCTCCGCAAGGCCATGCGTCTCAGGATACGCGGTGAAATTCAGGTAAAAGTACACATGGAACCAATCGGCAAGCGCACCATTTGCGGCAAAATAGACCAGCCATGGTACAATTGCGACTATCATACCACCAAGAAACCATAGGCAGGAGGCAAACGCTTTGCGTAGCTGCTTTGCCAGCAGCAGCCCGACGAATATCGCGATCATCCAGCCCAGCCAGAAGCCGAGCATCGTGTATTTAATCCAGAGCACGCACCCCGCCATGACGCCGCTTAAACCCAGCACCCGGGGCGTCAGGTCATCTTTGTTTTTGAAAAAGCGGAAAAGCCAGTACAGGCCGAACATCAGCAGCGGCAGGCAAAGCTCTTCCGCGCTGTCGCCGTGCGCGAATGAGGCGGACGAATAGACGAGCGCCGCCAGCACCGGGGTGATGATATACGCCCACCTTTCGTGTACGAACAGCGACGTGGTCTTTGCTGCGTAATAGAGGTACCCAGTTCCCGCAATCACTTCAATCAAATACACGCCAATGAATGTTTTGTGTGAAACGAGGTACCCGATTCCGTGCAGAAAATAAAGGAGGATACCCTTTTGTTCCACGAGGTCCCGGTACGGAACCAAGCCGTTCATCATGCCCTTGCCGACAGTAAAATAGCAGTTAGCGTCCACCCAGTCATTAAGCGGGTACAGGAACGATGATTTGGAGCATATCGCAAGAATGATAGCCGAGGTGATGAAGCAGTAAAACAGCAAGCGGTGCGGGACTGAAAAGCGGATTTTGCGTATCGTTTCCATGGCATCCCTCCCTGCGTTCTTGGAATGATTATACTTTGTTCTGCGGCATTATTCCCAGCAAGATGAATTTACGTTGTAAATATTTATATCTGCGCTATGATTTTTGTCATAAGTATAATATACTGAGAGTCATCATGAAACACAGAATTTGTTACATCATCACAGCATGTATACTTGCATTATGCTGGCCGCTCACTGCCCGCGCCAATTCGTCATGGATATGGCTCACACAGACGACTCCTTTGACGATATTGCCTTTTGCGATTGTCGGGACACTCGCAATCGAAATACTCGCGGTTATCCTAATTGGGCATGTGAATAAGCGATTCAAAGCGGCAGCCATGGTAGTCATCGCTAACTTTGTATCCTTTATTCTCCCACTGCTTATCCAGCACTTAAGCCCCCCGTACTATTCGATCATCGACTTTAACAACGCAGGGGCGTATTACGTCGTGGCAGCCGGTTATCTACTGCTCACACTGCTGTTTGAGCTTCCGATCGTCTATGGCACCCTTAGGAAAGATACGGATAACAAGCGCAGGCTCATGTTAACTCTCATATTATCCAACACCCTTACGACTTTGCTGGTTGCAGCCTGTGAAAGAATCTTTTGCTCTGGACTATATTACTAAGTTTATCCGCTAAGGCTGCTAAATAGTTCCCTTGACCTCTGTCGCATCTGTCCGGCCCGAAAGAAATTAAAAATAAATGCTTACTCGAACTGCACGGAAAATTCGTTCTTATTCAGGTTCCTGTCGCTGATAATCCAGCATTCAAAGGGCAGGTCCAATCGATATTCTCCCTCTGCAACCTCCAGAAAAACGCCCAGTCTGCCGTAAAGATGGAATCGCCGCGGGAGTACGTGTACCACAATTCTGCCTGTACCGCGCCGGCTTTGCGGCTGGGATTTTCGCATGGCGGTATCGAGTTCCTTGAGTATACTTTCTTTAATGACGGCTATGCGCTCAGCCGCTTCCGGCCCGCTCGCGTTTCTGATGCTGGAAATACATCTGTCTATACGGATGCTGCTCTTCGTTGTTGTCACCTCTTCAGCATGATTCACGAGTCATTAGGCCGGACAGATGCGTATTCAGTATCGCATATCCATGGTTGGTTGCCTAGTCCTGTCCCGAAATTTGGCCTGTAAAGGAGTGTAAACGACGTTGTTGCATGAGCGCAACAATGGTATAATCAAATAATGGACATGTTGGACGAAAACAAGATCCGCGAGTTATCGCCTGTAGCCCTTGCGTATATCGGCGATACGGTATACGACCTGTTTGTGCGCACCCACCTTGTGAGCCGCCGTGCAGGCCGCATCGACGCGATGCACAGAGCCGCATCAGGCGTGGTCAACGCGCGCGCTCAGGCGCAGGCAGCGCAGCTGCTCGTTCGCGATTTTACGGAACGCGAACTGGAGATATTCCGTTCGGGCAGAAACGCGAAATCGGCACCGCCCAAAAACATGAGCCGCGAGGATTACGCGCTTGCGACGGGGTTGGAGGCTGTAATCGGCTATTTATTTCTGACAGGCCAGCAAACGCGCACCGAAGCGCTGATGGCTGTCGTCATCGATCATTTTTTGGGGGAGCAGAATCATGCCGGAAACGACCCTGAGCGTTAAGCTGTTATCATTTTCGCCTGATGCGGAAAAACTAACCGCAATGGCGTCCAAGCTCTGCTACAGCCCGGCGCACATCGAAGACATTGAAGAAGGGCTGACGGAAGAGAGTGCCGCGGCGTTTATTCAGAAGATCGTGGACCTCGGCCACCTCTCTACGATTGAGCATGCGAGCTTCACGTTTGGCATCGAGGGCGTTTCGCGCACGCTGCTCGCGCAGATCACGCGTCACCGCGTCGCAAGCTTCTCGGTGCAGTCGCAGCGCTACGTGAGCTATTCCGGCAGCGGCTTCGGGTATATCGTGCCGCCCGCCATCCGCGAACTGGGCGATGAGGCGGTTAAGAAGTTTGACGCGCAGATGGCGCAGATGCAGCAGTGGTACGACGACTGGCGCGAGGCGCTCGGCGGCGCGGGCGAAAAGTCCAATGAGGACGCCCGTTTCGTGCTGCCCGGTGCATGCGAAACGCGCATGCTCTTAACCATGAACGCGCGCGAGCTGCTTCATTTCTTCTCGTTGCGGTGCTGCAACCGCGCCCAGTGGGAGATTCGCGCGCTCGCGTGGGAGATGCTGCGCCTCGCTTGCGGGGCCGCCCCGGCGCTGTTCCGCGCCGCGGGGCCGTCGTGCGTACAGGGCGCATGCAGCGAAGGAAAGATGACATGCGGGCGTGCCAATGACGTGCGCCAAAAACAGCAGGAAATGTTGAAAGGCTTAAAATAAATGGATATCATCTATGGACGCAATACCGTAAAAGCGGCAATCAAATCCGGGCGCGCGCTCGACAAGCTGCTCGCCGCCAAGGAGCTCAATGACCCGAGCGTGCGCGAGATTTTAACGCTCGCCACGCAACGCCACATCCCCATCGTGCGCGTGGACAAACGCAAGCTCGACAGCCTCACCCTGCCCTTCGGACACGACGGCAAACCGGCCAACCACCAGGGCGTCATTGCGGTAACCCCCGCCATGGAGTATTCCGAGGTCGAAGACATCTACGCGCTTGCGGAGCAGCGCGGTGAACCGCCTTTCATCATCGTACTCGACGGCGTCACGGACGAAGGGAACCTGGGGAGCGTGATCCGCAGCGCGGAAGTGCTGGGCGCGCACGGCGTTATCATCGGCAAGCACCGCAGCGCGTCGCTTTCGGCGACGGTATGCAAGGCGGCCTCGGGCGCGGCGGAGCTGCTGCCTGTCGCGAAGGTAACCAACCTGACCACGGCCATCGAGCAGCTTAAAGAAAAAAACATCTGGGTTGTCGCGGCGGACGCGGATGCCCCCGCTGCCGATACGGTGAACATGACCGGCGCAATTGCGCTCGTGGTCGGCGCGGAAGGTGAAGGAATATCCCGGCTCGTGCTGGAGGCCTGCGACTTAAAAGCCAGCATCCCCATGAAAGGCAAAACGGGCTCGCTCAACGCGGCAGTCGCCGCCGCGGTGCTGATGTACGAGAAGGTACGGCAGGACGTTGCGAAGAAGCGCTGACTTTCGCCGAATGAACCTGCCTAGTATCACTAATATTTGTTACAGGCTGGACGCCGTCGTATTGACTGACCTAATCAGAATCGGTATAATGAAGTTCTGAGCAGCCGATTACGGAGGACAAGCCTTGAGCACAGTCAGAAGATCATCGCTGGAACAGATCAACTACGAAACCATGACCGACGAAGCGATTGCGGAACTCGCGCGCAATTTCGACGGCGACGCGTTAGAGTATCTGCTCAATAAATACAAGAACTTTGTGCGTGCCAAAGCGCGCTCTTATTTTCTGATCGGCGCAGACCGCGAGGACATCGTACAGGAAGGCATGATCGGGCTGTATAAGGCTGTGCGCGATTTTCGGCCTACGCGCCTCACCTCTTTTCGTGCTTTTGCCGAGCTGTGCGTGACGCGGCAGATCATCACGGCGATCAAGACGGCTACGCGTCAGAAACACCGCCCGTTAAACTCATACGTTTCGCTCAGTAAGCCCGCGTACGACGAAGAGAGCGACCGTACAATGATGGACGTGATTTCCAGCACGAAGATATCCAATCCCGAGGAAATCATCATCGGCCGGGAAGACTTCTCCTCCATCGAAGCCAAGATGGGCAAAATCTTATCCCCGCTCGAGATGCAGGTGCTGCGCAAATATATCGAAGGCAAGTCGTATTTTGAGGTTGCCGAGGAACTGGATCGCAGCGTTAAATCGGTGGACAACGCGCTGCAGCGCGTCAAAAACAAGCTCGAAAAGCTGATATCCTCGGAACACGGGGAGTAGGCCATGGATGAAGCCCTGAGCCGCCATATCCTTTCGCTGGAGCTGTCCTTGCTTACAATCGAGGTCCGCGAATCGGCGCAGCGTGTCGAGGAGTTATTGTCTGAAGATTTTACGGAGTTCACCAGCTCCGGCAACGAATATCGCTATCATCGTGGCGATATTTTTAATTCCCCCGCGAACGGCGAAATCAAAGATTTTTCTGTCCGCCCGCTGTCCGATGATTGCGTGCTCGCAACCTATCGCTTCGTCCGGACGGACGGCAATGCCACCCTGCGCAGTTCCGTGTGGCAGCGCACCGGCGGCGCTTGGAAGATCATATTTCATCAGGGCACGCCGGAAGCGCAGCCTCCAACACAGCCTTAAAGCAATATCTAACATGGAAATGCCCTAAGGCTCCCCTGCAAGGGGAGCTGTCCGGCGCCGGATTAATCCGGCGCAAGGACTGAGGGGTTATGCCATCTTTAACTATTTGGGCCGCATCTTAACCCCTTCGTCTGCCTAAGGTGGCCAGAATGGGCATCGGCAGCCACCTCCCCTTACAGGAGAGGCTTATGCACATTGCGATCACGTTCCACAGAATAATATAGATACCATCTCCTGCCGAATCGTTTTAGGCTCCCCTGCAAGGGGAGCTGTCCGGCGGCGGATTAATCCAGCGCAAGGACGAGGGGTTATCTCTTATTATTTTGGCCGTATCTTGACCCCTCCGTCTGCCTAAGTGGGCATAGGCAGCCATCTTAACCCCTCCGTCTGCCTAAGTGCCCAGAATGGGCATCGGCAGCCACCTCCCCTTACAGGGGAGGCTTATACCGCAAAATGTGCTTGCTCTTCGTTAAAACCTGTCCATTTTTCTGGCATATTACCCGAGCCACTGAATAAACGCCGTTTTGTCCTCGCGGTTGTAGCCTGCCCGCTCGTAAAAGTGCAGCGTCCCCTCCTCTTTGGAGCCTGTCAGCAGCATGATCTTATAACAGTTCTCCCCCATCGCAAGCTTTTTCGCATACTCCAGGCAGCGCGTCGCCCAGCCCTGTCGGCGATATTCCCGGTCCGTCACGACGTTTTCAATCAGCGCATATGGGCGCATGCCATGCGTAAGATTGGGTACGATCACGATCACGCAGGAGGCCACGATTCGCCCGTCCGTCTCCGCCACAACAATATGCTGACCGGGGTCGCTCATGATCCGGTTCCACACCTCAGTTCGGCGGGTATCATCATCCGGGTAAACTTCCCCGTGCAGCTGGCTGTACAGCGCGAGTATATCCTTTAGCTCTTCCGGCTTGATTTTGCGTATCATATGACCTCCATTATCACTTTGCTTAGGATATTATACCATTCATCCCTGCCGAACAACCCCCTTTTTCTCCTTAGAAATATTTCCAAAAACGCTATTGACCACGTGGTCAACCCATGCTATAATTCAATCGTTGACCAGGTGGTCATGCGAAAGGAGCGATGCGTATGAATATCATACTGGCGGAAAAGCTGACGAAGTATTACAGCAAAAACCGGGGCGTGATTGGGCTGAACCTCACCGTAGACGAAGGCGAAGTCTACGGCTTTATCGGTCCGAACGGCGCGGGTAAATCCACGACGATCAAGCTGCTGCTGGATTTTATCCGCCCTACATCCGGACAAAGCCGCATATTCGGTCTGGACTGCGCCACGGCCTCGGCGCGGATCAAGCGGGAGATCGGCTACATCCCCGCTGAGGTAAACTATTACGACGGCATGAAGGTCTCGGACCTGCTCGCCTATTCCGCTAAGTTCTACCCCGGCGATCATCGCCCGCATATCAAAAAGCTGTGCGACGCGCTCGACCTTAATACGTCCCGAAAGATCAGCGAGCTTTCGACGGGCAACAAAAAGAAGGTCGCCATCGCGCAGGCGATGCTGCACCGCCCGAGGCTGCTCATCATGGACGAACCGACCTCCGGCCTCGACCCTCTGATCCAGCACGAGTTTTATGGCCTCATCAAAGAAGCCAAACAGGAGGGCGCGACGATATTCTTCTCCTCGCACGTACTGAGCGAAGTGCAGCGCGTATGCGACCGCGTGGGCATTATCCGCGAAGGAAAACTGATCCGCACACAGACGATGGAAGAACTCACCGCGACGCAGTATAAACGCGTAAAGGCATCCATCGACGGGGATCTCACCCTATCCGGCGCAGAGAACATCAAGCGCCAAAACGGCACCGTCGAGTTCCTGTACAAAGGCTCGGCGGACGCGCTGCTCGCCGCGCTCGCGGCGCGCCATGTCGGCAACATCCTTATCGAGGACCCGCCGCTGGAGGACATCTTTATGGCGTATTATCAGGAAGGGGGCAAATAGCATGACGCTGTTCGCAAGGGAAATCAGAGGAAATCTCAAATCGTTTATCATCTGGACGGTCTGTATTGTGACGATGCTGGGCGTGTTTATGGCGATTTACCCATCGTTCGCGGCGCAGGGCGACAGCCTTGACCAAATGCTGTCGGGGTTCTCACCGGAGCTGCTTAAGATGTTCAGCTTCGACAATCTGGAGTTCAGCCGCGGAATGGACTATTACGCATACATGTTCCAGTACATCCTGCTTGCCGCAATGATCCAGTTCATGATCCTCGGCGCTTCGCTCGTTTCGCGCGAGGAAGACGGGGGCACGATCAACTTCCTGTACGCGAAGCCGCTATCGAGACGGTCCATCGTAGGGACAAAGTTTCTGGTCGGGCTCACGTATGCCGCCGCGTTCTTTATCCTCTATACGGGGTCGGCTTGCGCGACGTTGGCTGCGGTCGATACTGCCGCGATCGACTTTGATATGGTGCTGCTTTTCAGCTGCGCGCTGCTGCTGGGCCAGCTCATGATGATGGGCATCGGCATGCTGCTCTCCATGTTCGTGACCAGAACGCGCACGCTGATGTCAGTATCGATCGGCGTCGTGCTCGGTCTGTACCTATTGAGCATGCTCGTCAACTTAAAGGAGGAACTCAGCGGCCTTAAGTACGTAACGCCGTTCCAGTACTTTGAACCGCGGGCATTGCTGCACAGCGGCAGCATCGAATGGCCGTACATCGCACTTTCGGCGGGAGTCGCCCTTGCGGGGCTGGCAGTCTCTCTGGTAATATATAACCGAAGGGACTTAAAGTGCTGAATTCATGAGTGAACACCTCGAAGCATTGCCGGAGGACAAACGGCAGAAAATACTACAGGCCAGCCTTGGCGAATTTGCGGAGCATGGGTACATAAACGCCTCAACCAACCGCATCGTCAAGGCGGCAGGCATATCGAAGGGACTGCTTTTTCACTACTTCGGGAGCAAGAAAAAGCTGTTCCTTTATGTGCTGGACCACACCATTCATCACCTGATGGGCAAAATGAACCGGTACAGCGCGGCGCTTACGGGAGACCTGTTTGAGACGATGGGCCAGTACGCGCTGATCAAGATGCAGATCGGCATCGAGGAACCGCAGATGTACCACATCCTGTATGACGTGTATGTGAACCTTCCGGTGGAGATCAAGGAAGAACTGATGGAGCGCTATGGGCAGATCCTCTCCGACCAGCGCAAATCGTTTATTATGACGATGGACCCTTCAAGGCTTCGGGAGGGCGTCACCGCCGAGACGGCAGCGAACCTGATCACCGATTTTCTGGACGGTTATTATCAGCGCAGCATCGACCAATACAAAGCGATGACGCCGGACGAGCTGCTCGCGTCCATGGACGATATGAAAGAAGAGATCATGGGGTATCTTTATATCATTAAGCGCGGGATATACAAGGACGAATAAAGCTTTCTTTCGGGGGAGCCTGTCATGAAAACGACTGATGGAAACTGGTCCGGCGTGAGGACCGAAGGGGATCACGCCTTAGGTCGGCATTTCAGTTTGCCAACCTTCAATCGCCCATCCTTACGCCTTTTAAATGCGCAGCTGCAAGCCTTAGGGGCCGCGCCTTCTCCTCCTAAGAAGGCTCAGATTGCTGAAAAATCCCGTTATGTCATGCTGGGCCAAAGGTTATGCATCTTAAAGCGGCTTGATAAGAAAAGATTCTTCAGGTGCGTTGCACCCTCAGAATGACAAGAGATGCTTTGTCAGCAGACTGCACCTTCCCCTCAGGAGAAGGCTTTTTAGAGCCGATTGAAACTATATTACCATGCCCCCGTTGACGCCCAGCACCTGCCCGGTCACAAATGCCGCCTTATCGGATGCAAGATAAAGAATCGCCTCGGCCACGTCACGCGGCGTGCCGATGACACCGAGTGGTGTTTCCTCTTTGAGCGCGGCTTTCGTTGCTTCGTCCAGATGAGCGTTCATCGCGGTGTCGATAACGCCCGGCGCGACGCAGTTGACGCGGATATTCGAGGGCCCCAGTTCCTTGGCGAGCGCTCTCGTGAAGCCGATCACCGCGGCTTTTGCGGCGCTGTAGTGCACCTCGCACGACGCGCCCGTGACGCCCCAGATCGACGATACGTTGACGATGCTGCCGGATTTTCGCGATATCATGCCGGGCAGCACGGCCTGGCAGCACCGGTATATGCTCTTCACGTTGACGTCGAACATTTCGTCCCACTCACGCGAAGAGATATCTGTGAACAGCTTCTGCTGCGCCATCCCGGCGTTGTTGACGAGTATGTCGATGCGGCCGAACGCACGGCAGGCCTTCTCAATCATCGCCTCCGCCGCCGCGCTGTCACGCAGGTCCGCCTGAATGGGAACCGCGCTTGCGTGGCGGGCCTTAAGCTCTTCGATGAGCGCCTTCGCCGCCGCTTCGCTCTTGTGGTAATGCACCGCGACGCTGTACCCCTCCGCCGCGAAGCGTCGGGCCGTCTCGCGGCCGATGCCCGTTGCCGCGCCGGTAATCAATACGGTCTTTGCCATGGTGGTCTCCTTAGCCCATCTCGTCGAGCGACAGCGAGAAGCTCGGCACGAACGTCTCCATGAAGTATTTGACCTCGGGCATGTCCATCTTCGCGATGGTCTTTTCAATCGTCTTTTTGGCCTTTGCAAACTCCGTGTTGCCCGCGGAAAGCTCCTCCACGCACTTTAAATACGCGCAGATCTTGTCCGCCGCTTTGACGACCGCATACGCTTCGGCGTCGTCCTCACGGTGCAGAATCAGGCTTTCGTAATCCTCGCGCAGCGCCTCGGGCAGCATCTGCGTGAGCTTTTGCTCCGCGACCTGCTCGATATCCTTATACGCGCTTCGAATCTCCGGGCTGAAATACTTGATGGGCGTCGCGAGGTCGCCCGTGATCACTTCGCCCGCCTCGTGGTACAGCGCGAGCGCCAGCACACGCTCCGCGTTGACGTTTCCGCCATACAGCCTGTTTTTAATGAGCGCCAGCGCGTGCGCGATCATCGCGGTTTGCAGCGAATGCTCCTGTATGTTTTCCTCGCGCGTGTTGCGCATGAGGCCCCAGCGCTTGATGTATTTCATACGCGCCATAAACCCAAAAAAGTGGTGCATGGTATCGCCTCCCGTCCCCTCCCATTTTAATACACCGGCAAAGGGTTGGCAACCGGCACAAGGCCGCACTTTCCGCTAAAAATAAAAAGGGGCTGCGCAAACATGATATTTGCGAGCCCCTCTTAATCCTTATTACAGGCGTATTTCGCTTATTCCAGCGCGGCGCGCACTGCGTGCCGCAGCGCGATGAACTCCGGCGTTTCCACGATATCCCGCCCGCGCGGGCGCGGCAGCGCAACGTCCACGATCTCCGCAACGGTCGCGGGCCGCTCGGAGAGCACGCAGACGCGGTCGGAGAGGAACACCGCCTCCTCAATATCGTGCGTCACAAACACGACGGCTTTCTGGTGTCGGCTCCAGATGTCCAGCAGCCACGCGCGCATTTTGTAGCGGGTCAGCGCGTCCAGCGCCGCGAACGGCTCGTCCATCAAAAACACGTCACCCTCGCAGAGAAAGGTGCGCAGCAGCGCGGCACGCTGGCGCATGCCGCCGCTCAGCGTATCGGGATACGCGCGCTCAAACCCGGCGAGGCCGAATTCCTCGAAGTACTGCGCCGCCTGCGCTTCGCGCTCCGCCTTCCCCATGCCGCGCAGCTCCAGCGGCAGCGTCACATTTTCGACGACGGTACGCCACGGCATCAGCAGATCCTTCTGCGGCATCAGGCAGACGGACGGGCGCGAAGCCCGCAAGTCCTGCCCGTTCACATAAGCGCTGCCCTCATAATCGCGGTCCAGCCCGGCGATGATTTTAAGCAGTGTGCTTTTACCGCAGCCCGAAGGCCCCACGACGGATACAAACTCGTTGGCGCGCACGGTCAAATTCATGTCCACCAGCGCTTCCACCGTATTCGGCGTATCGTCAAACACCTTGGATACGCGTTTTAATTCGATGACTGCGTCCATCACTGCACGAAATCGTTGGTGAAGGCCTTGGACGTATCCACAAGCGTCTCGATGAAGCCCTGGTCATACAGCCACTTGGTGTAGCGGTCCCACACCTCGGCTTTCTGTACGCCAAAGCTCTGCGCATCGTCGATATAGCGCGGCGAGAGGAATTTCTGGCTGGCCTTCACGAGCTCCGCATCGAGTTCCGGCGCGTATTTGAGCAGGATATCGGCGCTCTCATCCGGGTTCTCCGCGGCGAACGTATAGCCCTTGACCACCGCGTCCATAAACTTCTCGACCGTCTCACGATTGTTTGCGATCATGTCCTCGCTCGTTGCGATGATCGGCGTGTAGTAGTCGAATATCGGATCGTCCGCAAACGGCACATAGGAGAGGTCCACGCCCTTAAGCTGCGCGCTGATGCCTTCCCAGCCCTCGTAGATCCACGCAAAGTCGATGCTGCCCATCTGCGCCGCCGTCAGAAAATCGGTATCGCCGATGGTGGTGATGTTGAGCTTGCTGAAATCCCCGCCCGCTTTTTCCATCATGTACTTGAGCGTCGCGGTTTCCATGTCCATGCCCCAGCCGCCGTAGCTTTTGCCTTCAAAGTCCTTCGCGCTGGCAATGCCGCGGTCGACCGGTGCCGCGAACGCCGACGTATTGTGCTGCAATATGGCGCCGATGGACACCACGGGGATGCCCTCGTCGCGCGCGAACGTCAGCGATTCCTGAAAGTCGATGCCGAACTGCGCGGTACCCGCCGCCAGCAGCTGCAACACCGACGACTCGGACGGCTGGATGATCTCTACGTTCAGCCCGTTTTCGGCAAAATACCCCTTCTCCTGCGCCACGTACAGGCCGGTGTGGTTGGTGTTGGGGGTCCAGTCCAGCACGACCGTCACCTTGGCCAGCTCCTGCTCCTTCTCCGGCGCGCCGCACGCCGCCATCGACGCGGCCAGCGCCAGAACCAATATCCATAATCCGAACTTTTTCATTTGCTTTCCCTTCTGCATAAACTTTATTTCAGCCCAGCCGCCGCGAACGGCTCCACGGCACCGCCTTTTTCTCGGCGAGGCTCACCGCGCCAAACAGCGCCAGGCTTAAAATCACGATCAAAACGATGTTGGCGAACAGCGCCGCCGTTTCAAAAGAGCTCATCGCGCGCGAAAGGTAGATGCCCAGCCCCATCGTCGCGCCCGTCCATTCGGAGATTACCGCACCCATCACGCAGTACGCCGCGGATATCTTCATGCCCGCAAAGAAGGCGGGCATCGCGCCGGGCAGCCGCACCATGCGGTAAACCTGCCAGCGGGACGCGTTCATGGTGCGCATCAGCTCAATAAGCTCCGTATCGTAGGTCTCCAGCCCCTCCGCCAGGCTGACCGTTACCGGGAAGAACACCACGATCACCGCCATAATGACCTTGGGCACAAACCCGAAGCCGAACCAGATGGCGAGCAGCGGCGCAATTACCACGAGGGGCACCGTCTGCGAGATGATGAGGAACGGGTACAGCGTGTGCCGCACGGGCCGCACCATGCTCATCGCGATGGCTACGACGACCGCGAGCGCCACGCCCAGCACAAAGCCGATAACCGACTCCGCCACCGTCACGCCCGCGTGCCGCATCAGCAGCCCGAACGAGTTCACGAACTCGGAAAATATCGCGCTCGGCGCGGGCAGCCGGTATTCCGGCACGTCCCGGAGGCGCACGAGCAGCTCCCACACGGCGATGAACACGCAGAGCGCCGCGGCAGGATACACTTTGTTAGCGATATTTCGCGATCTTTTCATCGATGGTCGATCCTTCCGGCTTGTAGTCGATCTTGACCACGGACAGCACGCGGCTCGCGCCGTTCTTTACGCATAGCGCCTGCGCCTGCTCCACAATCTTAAGCAGCACCGGCAGTTCGCCTTCCATCGTGGTGCCCATCGGCCCCACCACATATTTGACGCCGCTCTGCGCGATCATCTCAATCACGCTGTCCACCACGGCGTAAACATCCTCCACGCCGCCCGGAATCACCTGCAGTTCCACATTCACAACGGGCATATCTTTCCCTCCATCCCATTTTGTCAAACAAAAGAGCCGCCCCTGATGCGGAACGGCTCTAACATGCTTCGTCAAAATCATTCCCTACGCCGGCATTATCCGTATCAGGTTCTCATGGTCGGAACGCGTTAGTTCCCTCTCAGCCGATTGCTCAGCTCCCACATGCTCCTATTCTGTTCGTGATGCATTGTACCCCGTTTGGGGAAGGTTTGTCAAATGGTTTTTACTATCGGAAAACAATCGAACCAATAACGGCGCCTACGCCCTGCCGGACACCGCCATCTGCCTCGTGATCGCGCTGATTCCGGGCATCCGCAAGGCGGTCGATCTGTTTAAGGCGCAGGCGGGCAAAAAGGCTTTGGCGAGAGCGTAAGTGGGTTGGATATGCGAAGGGCGGGGGGTGAAGCCTCGCCCTTGTGTTTGTTAATTACCTTTATTTAGTTTGTAAGCGTTCAATATCTCCTTTGGCAAACCCACAATAGGTAATCCTTTTAACTCACCAGGTTCAAGCTTCTGAAGTCCTCCTGAATAAATCCGGGTTTGCGTCGTAATTATCTCTTTTGCCGACTGATTTAAGGCATTCAATATCATTTCATATAATAATTCATTGTCATCTAATAATTTTTCAAGCCATTTCCTTGGATACAAGAGGAGATATGTGTTTAATGCGGTTGCCTTTGATTTGTTCAAAAGAAAGTAAAGTGCGGGCATATCGCTCTTATTCCTCCCCATATATGTAAAGAGGAATAAGGGAGCTTCTCTTACTTCCTGCTTATACCATGGTTTTCTTGATTTTACTAATGCTCTTTCTATAATAGGCTTCTCTCCGCCAGCTTTTACTTTAGCTTTTTGAAGATATTCATAAAAAAGTGGATATTGCACTCTAATTGTCTCTTCATTCAAATCACAATCAATTAAAACCAATTGAGGTTTGACATCTGGATAGCCATCATCTTTTTTATTGATAATAAATGAATTTAAATACCTTGCTTTGGGCAGTAATGGTTTAATAGCATTATTTGGAATCCCGAGTTCAAGTGCTTTGTTCCTATCCAAAACAAAAAATGAATTCGCCCCTGTTGCTAATCCCCTCTTAATATTAAAAAGCTCTTCAAATATGATTACATTATCTGGCCTTTTATCTAATTCTTTTTCTTTGCTGTCATATACGATCCTTCTCCAGTTATCTTTATAATCTTTTAATAACATGTTATTTATAATTTTCTTTATTTTTGGATTTTTAACTGAATCACCATATGAGATCATAATTTTATCAGATTCATTAGGAGACCGTTTCTTAAAAACAACTATAGATGTTGAGATAAGGGTATCATCAAATTGTAGCTTGTCCTCATTATAAATATGGAGTCTTAACAATTGGACATTTTTACTAAGGTAATCCCGCACTGCTCTACCGTATCTTGATTGAAGAAAAAAGCTTGGCAGTAACCATACCGCTACTCCATTCGAACATAACCATTTATCCATTATAAGCAAGTGATAAACATATAATCCTGCATCACCCATGACTTTAATACCAGTTTGCTTTTTGGCTAAATTTTGTATTTGTTCTCTGTATTCTTTTGGAATATCCTCATGTCGATTATATGGAGGATTTACAAGCATAAGATTCCTGCATGAGCCAAGTTTAATATCAGGTGAAATGGAATCCCCATAAATTACATTTAGCCCTCTTTTACCGTAGCGTAAAAAAGCTTCTTTAGCCATATGTTCATCTATATCAATACCAATAGCTGATTCTAAGTTATAACCCTTGCTTATGGACATGTTTACTTTGTCAATTTCCTTCTTTAATGCAAGAAATAAAACTCCGGTACCAATTGCAGAATCCCCAAAATCTATTCCTCTAAAATCATTACTTATAGCTTCTAGTGCACATTTAGCCATATCATTTGCATATTCAGGTGGTGTAACAAAAATATTATCTTGACATGGCTTTTCAACAAATGGTGTTATGTTAGGATATATATCATCGAAGCTTAGTTGGTTTTCTTTGTATGTTATATTACTCCTACTTGCATCAATATATCTTGTCTGTGGGTTCTCCCTTTGAACAATATTTAAATCATATTTATTAAAATAGTTTGATTCAATCTGCACTAATTCCTCTTGTTTAGAATCTATGCTATTAAACAAACTATCTAAAATAATATTTACGATTTTTAATTTGCAATTATCATCTTGGCAATTTTGTAAATAGTCGTTATACTTCACCCCTGCTAATTCATCGAAAAGTTCACCCACATTATTTAGCATGTACTTATTAGGTATTGTTGATCCTATTTTATTATTAACTAATTTGTGCGATCCTTTAAAGACCAATTTAAAATGCCAATCCCTTTTACTAAGCAAGGAATATAATTCTTTTGCGTAATAAATATTATTCCCTTCGTATAAGGTAATATGTAACCGACTAAAAGGATAGTCTGGTTTATATTCTATCCCTTCAATTTCTTCAGATTCACATTGAATATAAATGATATAGGGAGGATTATTATCTTCAATGTTGAAATTCCCTGGTTCTATCAAATTAAGATAACTAATGTTTTTATTTTTTAGATCATCCAATCTACTATTTGGTGTCTTATATGTTCTAAGAGTAATATGAGGCAATGATTTACTGTTCGGATTGCTAATATATCTTATAAGTGATAAACACTTCTCAATATAACTGCTATTATTCAAGAATAGCGCATAATAATTCATAATTACACCAGTAATCAATATATATCAGCTTTGCTACGCAATCCTGGATTATATTTTGATACTTTCCCCATTAATTTATTTACAACGATTTCATGAAATTTATCAGCCTTTTTCCAAGCCTCATTTTTATTAGAGTCATTTCCCCACCAATCAGGGGTTTCATTTCTTAAAGATAAAAACCATTTATATTCTTTTTCAATCTCTTTAATTATTTCTTCTATTCCTACTATTTCTTTAGATAAATTATTTAATCTCTCAAATGGAGTTTTATTAATGCAATCTATTACATAATCTTTGGTTATATTGTTTTTATAAAGGCATGCAAGCATAGAAAAACAAGTAATTAATCTTGCAAATTTTAATTTTAACCTTTTCCAATTTTTCTTATTGTCATCATCATTTGCATCTCTTCTATACTCATAATTTAAAGTCAATGTATACCAATATCGTAAAATATCATTCATTAAGTATAAAGGATAAAAGTCATCACAATGTTCGGAATAATCAGTAAAATATCTGTCCACTGTTTCAACTATAAGCTTGTTGTATAGTTCTTCGTTATAAATCGGTTTACTTTCAAGAATTAATAGCAGTCTTGCGGTAAAGCTATTATTATAATCTTCTATATTACTGCCTATGTCTAATAAATTACTTTTTGATATAAAATCCCAATAATACCCTTGCTTACTTGGTTCTGAGTATTTGAGATTCTTATTGATCTCATATAAATTGCTGAAAAATAAATATTTCTCTATATTTGAACACACGCTCTCCTTCTCTTTTTCGTTAAAATTAATGAAAAAGAGATCTAAATCAGAGCTTGGAGTCATTTCGAGACGTCCTAAAGATCCACAAGTATATATACAAATATGACTATTAAAATCTATATCCATGGAATAGGCTTTATTCACAGCCTCTTTTAATTCGCGCAGATTCTCTTGTGAGGTCAGTTTAATCTGTTCCATATTTATACCTACTGTAATTTTTTTATAATTTTTTCCCAATATTTTATATTATTCTTTTGTATATCATCAAGTTGGTCTCTATAAAACTTTATCCTCGTTTCATCAATTTTATTAGCCTCTACATCTAATATAAAAGTATCTCTTAAAATATTAAGCTCTATATGGACAGATATATTTCTCATCCAATATTCTTCGAAATTGAAGTAAGATAATATTGCTGAAGTAAATGTTATTAATGCACTTAGTATCAGACCTATCACTACTTGCAAGTCTATTTGAATTATTGTTTTGAGTCCAAGAACAATGGTGCTTAACATTGAAAGAGATAAAATTGTGACTTTAACGATGCGCACAATTACTTTATATTTTCTATCCTGCGTACTAAAATATGAATGATACTTGTTTATAAGAGAAAATACTCGTTTAGCCTCGTCAGATAGATTTTTATATGTTTTTTGGCTTGTCCATTTCTCGATTTCAGATGTACTCATTACAACCCCCTATTGCATGTATGTTTAGCGCCAGGTGCATAAGTTTTAGCTCAAAGAATAATTATTACATTCATTTACACGAAAAGCAATATATCATTAACCATTTATTCGACATATTCCTCCATATTCCTTTATATTTAGCAACTTACCCATAACTCCCCCCACCCCGCCGCAGCAACCCCGCCCTCGTCATTGCGAGCGACCGGGGTTCCCCGAAAAGCACAGCTTTTTGGGGTGGGGAAGCGCGGCAATCCAGACCGATTGCTTTGCTCTCTTTTGACAAGTCCCATCTTGATTGCTAGTGCCCAGAATGGGTATGACGTCCCCTGTCTCTCCATATGGCAGCAGGGTGAAGGTACTCTCGTTGCGGGACGTGCAGGAGCCCGTCCCCTACAGATACAATTCGTCCTCCCGCCATTTTAATGGGTTTTCCTCGATGTATTGCCAGACCTGCAGGTAATCTTCTTCGTTGCGAATAACGTGGTCGTAAAACGATTTCTGCCACATCGGAAACCCAATCTGTTTTGATACCCACCGTTTCATCTGCCCAACCACCGTTGACAGCGTCGTCTCCCATAAACACGCATTACGGTTTACGATACATGCGGTAATAAAATACGCTCCGCAGGATGCGTAATCATATCCATGCAACCGTATGCTTTTTCGTTTCGGTAAATCCAATTGCGTCACCGCCTTGTTATCTCGTTTCTCTTATCGTTCGACATATATCTCCATATTCCTTGCAAAAACAGTAAAAAGCCCCACGGTTTCCCGCAAGGCCATACAAGTCTGTGCTACTCGCTTAATTTATGCACTAGTTGAAAGTGTAGTCCAAACCCAAAATCTGAAGCTATACGACTATTTTAAATATTCCTGTATCTCATAATCAAGCTTCCTCACTAATTCTTGATACGCCATGTTATATTCACTTTTATTATGGCTCGAACTTTGCGGTATAGTGAGATATAAGTCAGATAAAGATCCCATCCCGGCAATAACTGCTTTTATATTTTTGATTGTATTCTCTGAATCATCATCTAAACTGAGCAGTTGATTTTCTATCCATTCAGCTTGCGAGAAGTTTGATGACTCCTTAAGCATCTTTATTATCTGATTCAATAAGTCTTTAATATTCGTCATTAAGTATTCCTTCACTACTTTCTATAATTTATTACTTCGACAAATCTATAGGAAATCCTTCCAAACCAGTAAAAGCCCCACGGTTTCCCGCAGGGCGATGATTGTATCCGCTATATCCCTCCCCTATGCCCCAAGCACCTCGTCCGCAATCTGCGTGATCCTTTCGGCGTTGTTGGCGTAGATAAAGTGATTGCCGTCGAGGATTTCGTACCGCGCGTGGCTGCCGACGCGCTCGAGGTGCTTTTTCTGGTAGTCCTGTGGCGTAAGGCCGAGCTTCTTCATCTGCGGGTTGGGCCCCTCATAGGTCTGCTTTGCGATCACCTTGAAATACGGCACGGACGCAGGGAACGGCAGGTCCATGGTCTGCTTGATGAACTCCGCGGACTCGGCCATCTGCGCGATCACCGTATCGTTCATCACAAAACCGCCGAAGGTGACCATGTCGCCGATCTCCTTTTCGGTGTAGCCGTTTTGCAGCAGGCGCTTTTTGTTCGTCGCCACGGGCGCAAGCAGAGAGGTCAGCCCCGTGGCCTGCTGGAACTTCGCGATGGAAAGGATGGATTTCACAAAGCCCGGTACCTTGTCGTAAAACGCGGTGGACGTGCCGTCGAGCGAGATGATGGCCTCAACCTCCTCGGGGTATTTGGCGGCGTAGTACTCGCTGAACACCGTGGATATCGAATGCGGCATCAGCACATACGGCGGCGCAAAGCCCGCCGCCTTCAGCGCGGCTCTCGTTTCTTCCACGTAGTTCTCGCAGGTGCGCGGCTTTTTGGTGCCACTGCTGAAGCCCACGCCGAAGTATTCCACGCAGACCGCCGTATGCTTTTCGGCGAGCTTGCGCATTAGCGGGGCGAATTCCGCGCTCGGCAGCGATACGCCCATACCGGGAAGCAGCACGATGGTTTTGCCGCCCTGCCCCATAGATGCAACGTGCATCTGCCCGCCGTCCACGGCGACAAGCCTGCCGTAAGGCGCAATCTGCGCGAGTTTCTTTTTGTAACGGGTGGCGTGCAGTATCGCCCCGATCCCTGTGAAAATTACGATGACCCCCACGATGATTCCAAACACCAGCATATCGATTTCCTTCTTTCAAATATAATCGCATTCAGTCCGCGTCCGCGGGGCAGGAGATAATGGAGATGTCCCTCGGGCGTCTGCCCTCCCCGGCTTCAAAGCTGTACCGGATCAACAAGCCCCGCAGTTCGGATAAGAACCGGTTGAATTCATCATCGTCCATCATCATGACCGTACTGTTGAGGAAAATTTTATCCTTGCCGGGGTCGGGCTTATCCTGACTGAAATAGCGGTGAAGCTTAACGTAGCGGTTCATCAGAAAGGATAGCGCGTTGCCCGAAGCGTTTTCCAGCGTATTGTGCTTGGTGATCTCCCCGATGTTGAGTGCGAGCGTTCTCTCCACGCTTCCGCGTATCTTTTTCTCCGATACCACGAAGAAGATCCCGCTGTCCAGCAGCACACCGACATGGCGGTATAGCGTCGTGCGCGGAACGTCGCCCATCGCCGCGCAAAGCTCTGTCGCGGTCATGCTTCCTTTTGCAGCAACCAACTGGATCATTCTCATTCGCACCGAATTCAGCATAATTTCATTGATATCCTTCAAAGCGCCTCGCCTCCATTGATTCCATAACTTATATTAATACCACTTCTGGTATTAGTCAATACCCGTCTGAATATTTCGTAAAATAATTAAGCCCGCCGGGGTACCGGCAGGCTGGTTGTCTATTTGGAAGGGACTCAGGCGATATACCTATTCACTCCCGATCCCGCTGGGCAAGCATCGCCAGTGCATTTTCGTTTCCGAGGTCCGCCGCCTTTTGCAGCCATTCGTCCGCCTTGTCCTGATCGAAGTATGCGCTTTCGCGGTCGCCATGGATTAGGCTCAGCACGAGCATTGCGTCCGTATCGCCCTGTTCCGCCGCAGCGCTGCTCCAGGCGATAGCCTGTTCAAAGTCTTTCTCCACGCCTTTTCCGGTGAAGTACCGGATACCGAGCTGCCGGGCTGCTTCCAGGCTGCCCGCCTCGCCCGCGCGCACCAGCCACAGCATCGCTTCATCATCGCTTGCGTCCGCGCCGCGGCCGTTCCAGTACATCAGCGCCATATGGAGCATCGCACCCGCATGCCCCAGCTCGGCGGCTTTTCTTGTCCACTCCATGGCTTTGCGGTCATCTTGCTCCACGCTTCTGCCCTCGTAATAGCAACCGCCCACATAGTCCATGGCGATCGGGTTCCCAAGCTCCGCCGCTTTTTGGAACCACGCAAACGATGCCGCATCGTCACACGGCACGCCGTCGCCCTCCGCGTAGGCAAACCCCAGCGACAATATCGCCGAAACGTGGTCTTGTTCCGCCGCCTTCTTGTACCATTCGACCGCCTTTTGCGCGTCCTGCCCGATTCCCTGTCCCGAGCCGTACATCACGCCGAGGTTAAACATCGCCGCGCCGCTGCCGAGGCTTGCGGCCCGCTCAAACCACTCGACTGCGCCCTCGGGGTCCGCTTCCGCGCCTTTGCCGTCCAGCAGCATGGCGCCGACCGCGGTCGCCGCCTCCGCGTGGTTCTCCATCGAGGCATTGATAAAGCACGACAGCGCGACCTCAAAATCTTCAAAGTGCAGCGCGTAAAGCCCCAGCTCGTAGCTGGCGTCCGGGTCCCCTTCGCCCGCAAGCCGCGCCAGTTCTTCGATCCTCTGCATTTCCTCGACCTGCTTCATTTCCAGTTCTTTTTCGTCCATACGGTTTCCTTCCCTGTTTAATAGCGGGTATTGAGAGCAACGGTCAGTTTGCCCCGACACCAATACCCCTTAAGCACACAAAGCCCCGCCGCAGCGCGGCAGGGCGTATTCATAGCCTTCCTGTTGCCAGCCCTTTCTATATCCAAGGTATGACGACTTTTTTGCAGTATGCGTCCCACGACGCGCCAAAGATCTTGGACAGAATCTTCTCCTCCTCGGGCGAATACAGCCGGGACCCGATATAGATCACAATACCAATCAGCAGGCCCAGCCATGTGTTGAGCAGAAAGCCGAACCACGGCAGTACAAGCAGCGCCACACCGACGTACAGCGGATGCTTCATCAACGCATACGGCCCGATGGTAATCAGCTCTTTTTTAGGCACCTTGGTCAGTATCAAAATAACCGACCATATCCAGATGATCATGCCGGGAACCAGAATGATGGCAGAGATCACGAGCAGCGCCATCGGCGGCCCGCCGACGCCGAACACGGACGGAAACAGGATGTTGAGAATCACGCCCACCACCAGAAACGGCAATACGAGCAGCCCGATCTTGCGTCCGTTACCCACGAGAACTTTTAGTTTCATATGCGCTCCGCCTTTATATTCATTCGGTTCTTACCCTCCCTATTCGACGTGCCCGTCTGATTCCCTGCAAGCGCACAAAAAAGCCCTGCCGCGCGCGGCAGGGCTAAAGCGGGCAGTTTATTGCCCCATCTTTTCCTCCCACATCTTGATGCGTTCCTCATGGCTTACCACGCGGTGCATCTGATGCAGCATCCATATGTAGCCGAACGGATCGCTGAAAATCGCGTTGGATACGCCGAAATCAGGCAGCTCGGTCACCGGCTGCACCTCGGCGCAGCCCGCGCCCATCGCCTTCTGATACGTCTCCTTGATGTCGGGAACCAGGATATTGTACCATATCGATTTGGGCGCATCAGTTGCGGGCGCAATCAACTGGAATTCCGGGTTTTCGTCCAGCATATGAAAACGCACGCCATATAGGGTAAAGATGGCTTCATTTTGTCCCTTAGGAAAGCTGGATACCTCGACGCGCTCGATATCGAATATTTTCTCATAGAACTCCAGCGCTTTGACGCTGTCCGTAACCACCATATCGATCTCTACTCCGACCATACAGGCACACTCCTTTAAGGTTTTGTTATTTTGCAACGTTGACGGTGCAGGTCTGATATCCATGATATCCTCCGTGCTTGCATCTATTCTCCCCCAACGCCGACTATTGCGAGAAAAAAGCCCTGCCGCAAAGGGCAAGACACGATTCCGTGAATGTCAGACTGACAAGCCGCCCTGCTCATGCAAAGCCGGGCTTTGCTCCCGCTTCTTTTTGCGCAGGTGAACGATGAAGAACACAAGCACGATCGCAAATGAAAGCGCCTGAGCAATGGCAATGCGGACCGTCAGCAGCTCGTCCGTACCGGACGCGGTCGTAACGTGAAGCAGGTTGGCACTGGCGTTGTTGACAAAGTGCGCGGCCATACCTGCCCATATAGCCCCTGTTACCTTAAGGAGCATACAGTATTGAATCGCCAGCAGGGTGCTGGTGGCGACCAGCATCAGGCCTGCCATCAACGCGCCCATGGGGGACTGCACGCCGTCCAGCACGTTGCGCACCGGCTGCGCGATGTGCCAGATACCGAATAGGATGGATGAGAAAAGGCACGCTTTCAAGAAAGAATGTTTCTCCTCCATGAGCCGCAGAAACAGCCCGCGGAAGACGCCTTCCTCCATCACCACGTTGATGATGTTGCCCGCGATGCAGATGAATATGAACGCCAGCCCGTCCTGCAGGGCGCGGTTGCCCTGAATCGCATAGCTGGTCACATAGAACTGCAGCGAGGGCGCGTTCCCCGCGGCAGCCTGTATCAGGAATTCCGTGCCGTAGGCTACGATAAACACGCCGCAGCCCAGCAGCAGGCCAAGCAAAATGCCCTTTACAGCCTTGCGCGTAACAAAGCCGATATCGGCCCACTTGTACTTCAGCGCAGCGACCGCCACCGCAAGCAACGCGATGCCGATGAGCTTGTGGATAAACGCTTCGCCGATGACGGTCTGGTCCGTACGGATGATAAGATATTCGACTCCCCTGAAAACAAAACAGATCAAATAGAACACCAAAATAAAGCGGACCGGATAAGACTTGCCGTTTTTACTCATAAGGTACCTCTAAAAATAATAATGGGATAATGACCGTATCACACTATAACAAAACCGGATGGCTTATTCAATCCCTTTACTCCGTTTTAATACCGCAGAATACGGGTGATCTCCCGTTCCGGCAGAGACCTCGGTCAGCTCGCCCTTTTCCAGCATGACCTCGGTGCGTCGGAACAGCCAGCGATCGCTTATACCCGGCACCTGGCCCAGCGCTCTGCCAATCAATTGTGCCATCACGAACTCACCCTCCGGCATGCTGGCGCGTAGCGCGAAGTCGTAAAAATCCTCCGGTACGCCCATGAGGCGTCCGTTAACCACCGCGCGCAGCGGCGCGTTCTCCCGCGCGAGCTCACTCCACTGGGTGGCATACGCCATGCGCTGTACGGCGCTCAGCGGCTGCGTATATCTTTCGGCCATACCGCCCAGCAGCTCCGCGTCGATATCGCCGGTACCGCGGTATTCAATCACGCAGTTGTCCTTCTCAATGCGCGCCGGGACGCGTACGACGGAAAGCGGTGTCTGCGCTTCGTGCATCAGACGGCAGACGAGATGCAGGCCGCAAAGCTC
>JAEWCC010000060.1 GCA_023390815.1 Bacillota bacterium | reverse complement strand
ATTCGCTGGGCTGTATGCCGCCATACGAGTCCGCGGCAGCTTCGGTTCAAAACTGACGGTGAAAACGATTGCGAGCTTAAGTTTTGTACTGATTGCATTTGCGGGCCGTCTGAACGCAGCCCAGCCGTATTACGCGCTGATCATGATCGGTCTATGTCTCTCTGTCGCAGGGGACATCCTGTTGGTATTTCCGGGTCCGGCTCCTCTGGTTGCAGGAGGCGCTGCATTCTTTATCGCACATATCGGCTATATTGCCGCTTTTTTTGTTTACGCCCCGCTTGAATGGTATGACGCATTGCTTTTTGCGGCTTTCGCAGGAATTGGCGCGGCGGTCTTTGCGGGAAAGAAAAACGAGGTTACCCGTAAACCACGTGTGGTTATTTATGCGATTGCCCTTTGCGCCATGGCTGCAAAGGCGGTGTCCATGCTGTTTGTCAGGGCAATAGAACCGATGTATGGCGCTTTCGCGGCACTGGGCGGTGTATTGTTCGCTTTTTCCGATCTTACGTTGGCATATTCACACTTTTATCCGGATCAAAAGCCAGCCGTTATTCTCAGCACACTTTCTTACTATGGCGCGCAGGCATTGCTTGCGCTAAGCATAGCACTTTAATTTTTGCACAAGATAGAACTGCATAAACACAAGCCCGGGTGTCGAAATTTGACTGACCTTGACGTTGCAATTTCACAGGGATATGCCTATACTATACAATGGGTTGGGATTGGAATATTTCTTTGATAATCTGACAAAAAAGCATTTGTTATGATCCGATTTTCACGGGTTGTATTAAATGTACCAAAAAAAAGAGGTGGTAGCAACATGGAGGTATTGCTGAAAGGGTTTACAGACGTAACATGGCAAAACGGCGTCATGATGGTGATCGGATTAATTTTGATCATTTTAGCCATCACAAAAGAGTATGAACCTATGCTTCTTTTGCCGATCGGTTTCGGTTGCATATTGGTCAACCTGCCGCTGGCAACCGTAATTCAAAATTCATTGGGAGAGCCGGGTTTCTTAAAGGTTTTATACGATGCGGGTATCGTAACGGAGATTTTCCCGCTGCTGATCTTTATCGCAGTCGGCGCGATGATTGATTTTTCACCGCTGCTGAAGCAGCCGGTGATGATTTTCTTCGGCGCGGCGGCTCAGTTTGGCATATTCGCAGCGTTCCTGCTGGCGATCTGTGCGCATGGCTGGTTCCCCGGTGTATTTCCGGAACAAAATGCCCAACAGATAATAAGAGAGTCAGCGGCGGTTGGTATCATTGGTGCGGCAGACGGACCGACCACCATATTTGTCGGCAATCTGTTTGCACCCAAATACATCGGCGCATTATCCGTGGCGGCGTATTCGTATATGTCGCTCGTTCCCATCATCCAGCCCCCAGTCATCCGCATGTGCACGACCAAGAAAGAACGCCGCATCCGCATGGATGTGGATTTTGACAAGAAAGTCAGTAAGCCCGTGCTGATCGCTCTGCCAATCGTCATCACGATCGTAGTCGGTTTTGTCGCGCCGGAAGGCGTGCCGCTTGTGGGCGCGCTGATGTTTGGCAACCTGATTCGCGAGTGCGGCGTGCTGGAGCGTCTCAGCAAGTCCGCCCAAAACGAATTGGCCAGCCTCGTAACCATCCTGTTAGGCATCACGATTGGTTCGTCGATGAACGCACAAGCGTTTTTACAGATGGATACGCTTATAATCCTGATCATTGGCTTCCTTGCTTTCGTATTCGATACGGCGGGTGGTGTACTCTTCGCCAAGCTGATCAACCTGTTCCTGAAGAAGAAGATCAACCCCATGATCGGGGCGGCGGGTATCTCGGCCTTCCCAATGTCGGCGCGTATCGTACAGAAGATGGCGCAGAAGGAAGACCCCTCGAACTTTATACTGATGCCGGCGATCGGCGCGAATGTCTCCGGACAGATCGGTTCGATCATCGCGGGCGCAGTACTCATCTCATTATTAGTATAGGAGGATAAAAAAATGCCGGATGTAGGTTATTTAATTGGTGAAGGCCTGAAGACCATGGGTATTGGTATCGGTGTGGTTTTCGTTGTCATATTGGTGTTCTACGCCGTTATCAAACTCATGATGAAAATCTGGCCTGCAAAATAACAAAAGGAAGAAGGGGCAAAATGGATAATCTGCTATTATTCGAAATCGTTGGTATCGTAATTGCTCTTCTGGCCTTTATGGTAGCTTTGTACTTCTATCTGTGGGTAAAAAAGCTGCCCAAAGGCACAGCCGATATGGAACACATCGGCATGATGATCAAGAAGGGCGCAAGGGCTTTCCTTCGCAGGGAATACAAGACGCTGGCATGGTTTGTGCTCGTCGCCGCCGTGCTGATATTCGTATTCCTGCCTTCGCCGCTCTGGACAAAGGATGCGAACATTCTGAACAATGTGGCCATGGTGATCGCGTACATCGCGGGTTCGGTATTCTCCGGACTTGCCGGTAAGATCGGCATCGAAGTGGCGACGATCGCGAACGTGAAGGCGGCGGTTGCTGCCAAAACCGGTATCCGCAAGGCGTTCTCGGCGGGCTTCCGCGGCGGCGCTGTCATGGGTATGGCGGTTGTAGGATCGGCGCTGCTGGGCGCGTGCCTGATCATCATGATCACGGGCAGCACGACCGCGGTGCTGGGCTTCTCGTTCGGTGCTTCTACGCTCGCGCTGTTTGCCAAAGCGGGCGGCGGCATATTCACCAAAACGGCGGATATCTCGGCTGACCTCGTGGGCAAGGTGGAACTCGGCTTTGAAGAAGACGACCCGCGCAACCCGGCGGTTATCGCGGATAACGTGGGCGACAACGTGGGCGACGTAGCCGGCATGGGCGCCGACCTGTTCGACTCCAATGTCGCGGCCATCACCGCTGCGATGATCATCGGCTCCACGCTGACCGGCGGCAGCCGCATCGACATGGTGTTGTGCTATGCGGGCCTCGGCCTGCTTGCGTCGATTTTCGGCGTCATGCTCTCGAAGATGGGCAAGAAGAGCGAAGATCCGGGCAAGGCGCTCAACATGGGTACATATGTCACGACCGCGTTGTTCGCGGTGCTGACGGCGGGCGCTTCGCTGCTGTTCAAGTATGATTTCCGCATCTGGGGCGCGACCTTCGTCGGCCTGCTGGTCGGTGTGATCATCGGCCTTGCGACGGATTACTTCACAAACGATTCAAAAAAACCGGTTCAGCATGTTGCAAAGGCCAGCCAGTCCGGCCCGGCATTTACCATACTGTCCGGTATCAGCTACGGCTTTATGAGCGCGCTGCCCGCGCTGGTTGGTATCGGCGTATCTGCGGCTGCAGCTTACTTCCTCTGCTACCCGATGGGCGGAACCGATGTTGCGGCCTGCACGCAGTATGCGATGTTCGGTATTTCGATGGCGGCGCTCGGCATGCTCTCCATCGTGGGTATGATCGTCTCCAACGACGCGTATGGCCCGATCGTGGACAACTCGCGCGGCCTTGCTGAAATGGGTGGCCTCGGAGAAGACGTTATCAAGATTACCGACGAGCTTGACTCGGCGGGCAACACCGTGAAAGCCGTCACCAAGGGCTTTGCGATCGGCGCTGCGGGCCTTACGGTTATCGCGCTGCTGGCGGCCTTTATCGAAGTGGCACAGGAGGCGGGTGCGAATATCACCGGCTTCGACATCATGAACCCGATGGTATTCTTCGGCCTGCTGATCGGTATCGGCATTCCGGCGCTGTTCTCTGCGATGCTCATCATGGGCGTGGACAGAAACGCACAGCGTATGGTGGCCGAAATCCACAGACAGTTTGACGAGATCCCCGGCCTCAAGGAAGGCAAACCCGGTGTAATGCCCGAATACGAAAAGTGCATCGACATCGCGGCAAAGGGCGCTTTGAAGGAGTTGATCCCGGCGGGTCTGATGACCATCATCGTTACGCTGGCGGTGGGCTTTATCGGCGGCATTACGGCTCTCGGCGGTTTCCTCGCGGGCAACATCATGTCCGGTTTGCTGCTGGCACTGTTCATGTCCAACGCGGGCGGTACCTGGGATAACGCGAAAAAGTATGTCGAAGCGGGCAACTTTGGCGGCAAGGGAAGCGTCGCACATAAAGCGGCGGTTACGGGCGATACGGTCGGCGATCCGTTCAAGGATACGGCAGGTCCCTCGATCAACACGCAGATCACCGTGGTTTCGCTCGTTGCGAACCTCACGGCTGTGCTGTTCATCGCTTTCCACATCTTCGGTTAAACCAATACAGAAAGCGCAGCTTTTACCGGCTGCGCTTTTTTTGTACGCCGATAATTCATCAATCAATGCATGAGCGCGGATAAGGTTTCATATATATCTAGTGATAAACCAAACAATTTGGAGGGTGCGCCATGCAAAGCTATAATCTGTACAAGGACATTTCCGAAAGAACGGGAGGAGACATATACATCGGCGTCGTCGGGCCAGTGCGGACCGGCAAGTCGACATTCATCAAACGGTTCATGGATATGCTGGTGCTCCCGAATCTGGATGATACGCATGAAAAAGAGCGTGTCGTTGACGAACTGCCGCAAAGCAGCGCGGGCAAGACGATCATGACGACGCAGCCTAAGTTCGTACCTAACGAAGCGGTGAAGATACGCATAAACGACGAAGCCGAGATGAAGGTGCGCATGGTCGATTCGGTCGGCTATATGGTCGACGGCGCCATGGGGCATCTGGAAAACAACGTACCGAGAATGGTTACGACGCCCTGGTTCGATCATGACATCCCGTTCGAGGAAGCGGCGGAGACGGGCACACGAAAAGTCATCACGGATCACAGCACGATCGGCATTGTGATGACGACGGACGGCAGCATCACGGAAATTCCGCGTTCAAACTACATTCAGGCGGAAGAACGCGTGATCCGTGAGCTCTCCGAGCTTGGCAAGCCGTTCATCATCATCCTGAACTCGGCAAATCCGAACAACGAGGACACTATTCGGCTGCGCAAATCGATGGAAGATAAATACGGCGTGCCCGTCGTACTCATGGATATCATGCGGCTGTCGGAAAACGATATCAATTCGATGCTGGAGAATCTGCTCTACGAGTTCCCGATCCGGGAGATCAATCTCGACATGCCGGGTTGGGCGCGGGCGCTCTCGCCCGATCATTGGCTGATGGACGAAGTTCTCAAGGGCGTAACCGGTTCTCTGGGACGTCTTGAGAAGGTGCGCGACTATCAGGGGCTGGTCGATACCCTGCAATCGCTGGAGAACGTGCAGGGGGCAGGGGATGTCAATATCCAGCTCGGCGAAGGCTCCATCTATATCCGCGTCGATTTCCCGGCGGAACTGTTCTACCGCATCCTCGGCGACGAATGCGGCTATCCGATCGATGACGACTTCCATCTCGTATCGATCGTTAAAGACCTTGTAAGCGCAAAGAAGGAATACGATCATTTGGCAGGCGCGCTCGAGAGCGCCAAGAAGACGGGATATGGCCTCGTGCCGCCCATGATGGATGAGATGTCGCTCGAGGAGCCGGAGATGGTACGTCAGGGTGGACGGTTTGGTGTGCGCCTCAAGGCGAGTGCGCCTTCGCTGCACCTCATCCGCGTGGATATCCAGACGGAGGTATCCCCGATCGTAGGCAGCGAGAAGCAAAGCGAGGACCTCGTCAACTACCTCATGTCGGAGTTCGAGAACGACCCGGCGAAGATATGGAATACCGATATATTCGGTAAATCGCTGCACGAATTGGTGAAGGAAGGCCTCTCCGGAAAGCTCTCGCATATGCCGGAGGACGCCAGAATGAAGATTCAGGAGACGCTGCAACGCATCATCAACGAAGGCAGCGGAGGACTGATCTGCATACTGTTGTAGGAAGCCTGATCTAATCTGCCCCGGGAAGTAATCCCCGGGGTTTTTCTTTTATATGGATTGACATAGTAACCGAAAAGTGATATTCTTTCTATAGACCGCGTGGTCTATAGATGAAAAGCAGGTTTCTATGAAAGATAAAATTTTTGACAGACGTCAGCAGTTGCTCGATGCAGCACTTGAGGAGTTTTCGCAAACGAGTTTTGATGAAGCATCTATTAACCGGATTCTCAAAAACGCTGTCATCAGTAAGGGTGTATTTTATTATCACTTTAAAGACAAAGAAGCGCTGTATTTGTGCCTGATGGAGGAAACGTCGGCAGTTAAGTGGGGTTTTATCACAGCAGAGCTGAGGGATAAGGAAATCAGCCAAGCCAATATATTCGAGCAATTTCGTATGCAAGCACAAGCCGGCATCCGATTTGCGCAGCAGCATCCGAAGTATCACCAGTTTGCGCGGATGCTGGCTAAAGAGAAGAACCCGGGTATACGCGCACACATCGATGCTGCATTCGCCCAATCGGATCAATTGGCAGCGATGGTGGAACGGGGGATAAAGAGCAATGACTTTACGTCCAAATATAGCAAGGAATTTTTAATTACCGCTATTGGATTCCTGTTTGCTCATTTTGACGACATGTTTCCAAACGAGCGGGATGCTTATGAGAATCTGGACAGCTACATATCTATGATGAAAAACGGATTGAGCGCGAATCAGTAATGGAGGCAGGAATATGGAAAGAAAGGTATGCCTGATCACAGGCGCAAATTCAGGAATCGGCAAGGCCGCAAGTGTGCAGATGCTGCTAAAGGGATATCATGTCGTGATGGCCTGCCGCAACGGGCAGCGCGGCAGGGAAGCGCTGGATGAAATTAAACAACAGAGCGGCAGCGATGCAGTAGAGTTGCTTGTTGTGGACATGTCGCTGCAGGCCTCCATTAAGAAGACAGCGCAGGAATTCAAATCCAAACATGAAAGGCTCGATGTCCTCATCAGCAACGCAGCAGCGTTCGATATTGCCCAGAAAGAGCCTGTAAAAACGCAGGAGGGCATTGAGAGTATATGGGCGGCCAACCATCTGGGGCCGGTACTGCTTGTGGATGAGATGATGGAGCCTTTAAAGAGAAGCGGGCAAGCGCGCATTATCACCGTAGCCTCACAGGGGCTTATGATGCACCCGTTGCTAAAGGTAGACCTTAAGGACCCGGAGTTTGAGATGAGATGTTTTAGCGTACCAAAGGCGTATTATCAGTCCAAGCTTGCGCAGGTGATGTATACCTACTGGCTTGCTGAAAAGCTGAAGAGTACCCGGATCACCGTAAATTGCGTACGCGTTACCAACGTGAAGATTGACGTAAGCCGATATCCCAATCTGTCCCATGCTGCCAGGGCGGCCTATGAACTAAAGAGTAGAAAATCGATTTCGCCACAGCAAATGGCGCAAACCTACGTATGGCTGGCTGATGCGCCAGAGCTTGACGGGGTTACGGGGAAGTACTTTGACCACCATAATCAGGAAGTAAAGTCCTCGCAATATAGCAGGAATCCGCAGCAGATTGAAGCGCTGATGCAGCGTACCTACGCATATATTAAGTAAATCTCATTGGGCTCGTTAATACTCGGAACATTATGCCAAGTCCATCGTCTAAAGATTGAAAGGGGATGAGGATGATGAAAAGAATAGCGGTGTTGGTACTGATTGTGCTCTTGACATTTTCCATGCTGGCAGCATGCGTGAAGACGTCCGGGGAAAAAGTATATGGTAAAGAGGATACAAATATTGAGGCCAAAACGGGTGAGAGCTTTGTGATTCAGCTTGAAGAAAACCCGACAACCGGCTACGAGTGGACGGTGACGATCAGCGATGAGAATATCGTAAAGAAAACGGATGACCAGTATACTACTGAAAGCCGGGACGAAGATATCGTCGGCGCCGGCGGCGTGCACACCTATACATTCGAGGCGCTGAAAGAGGGCAGCACGCAGATCACGTTCGTATACGAGCGCAGCTTTGAAGAGAACTCCGCTGTGGAAACGGTTGTCTTTAATATTACCGTAAAATAGTTCGGAAATTAGACGCTTGCCAGAGCCGCCGGTAGGGCGGCTTTTTTGCGCCTGTCAGATAAAAAAGGTGGAAATCAACACAAGATTATATTAAGCTGTTTTTAAAATTGTATTTAAAATTGGAGGAAGCGATGAAAAGTTACCGCAAAGTGCTTGTGCTCGATATCCCGCAGCGAAGACAGTTTATTAATATCACGCGTGAGGTGGACGCCGCGCTGAAGGAAAGCGGCATCCGTGAGGGTCTTGCACTGGTCAACGCGATGCACATCACCGCAAGCGTGTTTATCAATGACGACGAGAGCGGGCTGCATGCGGATTTTGAAAAGTGGCTCGAAAAACTCGCCCCCGAGAAGCCATATTCGCAGTACGCCCACAACGGCTTTGAAGACAACGCCGACGCACATCTCAAACGTACGGTAATGGGCAGGGAGGTCGTCGTAGCGGTCACAGAAGGCAAGCTGGATTTCGGCCCGTGGGAGCAGATATTTTACGGTGAATTCGACGGACAGCGTCAGAAACGCATCATGATCAAGATTATCGGCGAGTGAACGATGGGTGAACCCAATTAAATGCGCTTACGTCCAATAAAATCGTTGAAAAGAGCGGCTCACTGGGATATAATTTTGCCTAAAGTTTTGATTTTCGGGAGGAACGCAATCGATGGGTATGTTAAAAGGAGCATGTATATTTGGTCAGTCGGGCGGGCCGACTTCAGTAATTAACGCCAGCGCGTGCGGCGTGTTTCAACAGGCGCTCAAAGAAGAGTGCATTACCAAGGTTTATGGTGCAGCTCATGGTATCAAGGGCGTGCTGAACGAGCAACTGTATGAC
>JAEWCC010000061.1 GCA_023390815.1 Bacillota bacterium | reverse complement strand
AGCTTGCCGAGCTGGCCTTTGCCCGCAACCGCATATTTATAGGCCCCGCCCTCGCCCTGTACCTTGACGAGTTTGAGTTCCTTGATATCGCGCGATATCGTGGCCTGCGTCACCTCAAACCCCATGCTCCCGAGTATTTCGGAAAGCTGCTCCTGCGTCTCCACGTCATGGTTCTCGATGATCTCGAGTATTGTGCTCTGTCTCCCCTGTTTCATTGGCGGCCTCCTCTTTTACCAATCCCAGCTTAAAAATTTGGACCTTAGCAGCGGATAAAAGTACCCATCCTGAAAACGGATAAATCGTGCGATATATTTCGAGCGGCTAACGTGCACGGTTTCCCCGTGCTTCAGGCTGCGCTGCGGCATCCCGTCGCAGGACAGCAGAACGCCCACTTCAAATTCGGACTTGATCACAATGGTATCGTCGGCTGATACCACGATCGTGCGGGAATGCAGCGTATGCGGCGAAACCGGGGTTGCGAGCATGCATTCGAGGCACGGGCTGACGATCGGCCCGCCTGCGGAAAGTGAATACGCCGTGGAGCCGGTCGGCGTCGATACGATCATACCGTCGCACGACACGCTGTCGGCCAGCGCTCCGTTGACAGACAGCTCGATGTGGATCGTACGCGAGGCGTCGCGTTTCATCACAACCGCGTCGTTGAGCGCTTCAGCGGTTGATACGGTCTCTTCGCCGTCCATAACCACGCAGTGCAGCATGAACCGCTCTTCCGTATAGTATTTTCCGCTTTGCAGGTTGTCCAGCATCTGCTCCAACCCACTCAGCTCGATCTCAGTTAAAAAACCCAGACGTCCCAGATTGATACCGAGCATCGGCACGTCATAAACGCATGCTTTTCCGGCGGCGCGCAGCAGCGTCCCGTCCCCGCCGAACACAAACAGGCAGTCGATTTTTGTATAATCGATGACGGCGCTTTCGCCATCCGGCATGCAATCTGCGTCGAAGTATACGCCCGCACCGCGCGCGCGCAAAAGCGCAGCCAGCTTTAGCGCGCCTGCGTAATCGTGATCTCTGGTTTTATTGGAATAGATTCCTACGCTATGAATATTCATATGCACCCATTATATCGAATCGTGGATAATTATACAACACGAATTCGACGGGTTAATCGAGCTCGCCATGCGCCGCGGCAACCACACCCGCTATATCGGGTATCTGCCCTTCGCCGCTGTTCGCAAAGCAGGCGAGATATTCAATATTGCCCTGCGGCCCTTTGATGGGGCTGAAATCCAGCCCGGCAACGAAAAGCCCAATCTCCTGCGCCGAAGCCAATACGCCTTCGATCACCTCGATATGCGTTTTGGGGTCCCGCACGACGCCATGCTTGCCGACCTTGTCACGGCCTGCCTCGAACTGCGGTTTGATCAGCGCCGCGATCGTAAACGGGGCTACCAGGACGCCCTTCAGCGCGGGTAATATCAGCCTGAGAGAAATAAAAGAGACGTCGATACTCGCAAACGAAGCGAGCGGATCAAACATCTCCGGAGTGAGATAGCGCGCGTTGCAGCGCTCCATCACGGTAACGCGGGCATCCTGACGCAGCCGCCACGCGAGCTGTCCATAGCCCACGTCCACGGCGTACACATGCGCCGCGCCGTGCTGCAGCATGCAGTCGGTAAACCCGCCTGTGGATGCACCGACATCGATGCATACCGTATTGGTTAAATCGATATGGAAGCTTTCGATCGCCTTTTGCAGTTTCTTTCCACCGCGGCTGACGAAATCCTCTTCGCCGCGCACGCTTACCTGCTGGCCTTCCGCTACCACAGCGGCGGGTTTGGTGCACACCTGCCCGTCCAGCGTAACTGTGCCGGCCATAATGAGCGCGCGGGCCTTTTCGCGGCTCTCCGCGAGACCGTTTTCGGTCATATACACATCGATGCGTTTCTTTTCAGCCACGCTGCTTGCCTTCCCGCATAAAGAACATCAGCAGATACGAAACAAAGCCTACAATCTCTTTATTCTTTCTGAGCCCGATGGTCTTGCCAATGGATTTTCCTGATATGGTCAGCGCCGCGATGACGCTGGATACCGCGATGGATGTGATGAAATCGTCTGTTCTGCCTGAAGCCAGCACAATTTTCAATGCGATGGCCGCGCCCGCCGCACCGGATACGATGCCGCAGATATCGCCTGCCACGTCGCCGCAGATGTTGCTGACGATGTCGGCGTTTTGCAATAGCTTCAACGCGCTTTTTGCCCGTTTAATCTTCTTGGACGCCATGGAAACAAATGGGGTCGCGTCGCACGTTGCAAACGCGATGCCAATGAGGTCAAATAAAATACCGAGCAGCATAATGAACAGCACAATGAACCCGGCCGCCACGACGGAAAGCCTGTCCATCAGCAGTTCGGTTACAATACTGATGCCTGCCGTCAGTACCAGTGCGATAATAAGGATCTTGACTGGCCAGAATCGTACGCTTTTCGACTTTTTGTTTTTTCCCAAGTGTATCTCCGAATTATCATAGTGAACGGCGGCCACGCAGGGCTGCCCCTGCGGAATCACACCGGATATCCCGTAACTAAGCGGGCGGCCAATGGCCGCCCCTACAGTTTTAAATAAAAAACAGGTGGTGATATCTTGGATAAACCTTGCAGCTTAGGTCCAGTAGGATTTCCCTTCCGGGCACTCCCCGTCGCCGAAGGAGCGGTTTCCCTTTAAGCCCTGAAACGCCCCGTCACCGGATGCGTGACTGGATTGCCGTTTAGACCACACTATAATCTCCAAAATACCTCGGTGCGCCATGCGCACCTGTACAGTCTAGGAGTTTTCCTCGACAGCACCGTACGGTTTCTAGCCTCTTTTGCCATGCGGGTTTCTCGCGGCGATCATTCCGGGCGCTTGGCCTTCGCGCACCGGAGCGTTGTTCCGCAATAACGCCCCGCAAAACTCAAGGCAGGCTACGCTGTACACAGCTTTCGCCGCATCACAGGTTTCACCCCAAGTAGTAAACGGCTCTTTTTCTCTCGCCTACCTGCTTGGGTCTCCACGGAAGCAGGGTCTACGCCCGCATGCCATTACGGATCGCCCCACAACCTTAACTCCCAGCATCAGCTCCCGACTGGGCGTCAGCAGCCAACACCAGAAACTTCATCGATGTGCCCTTCAGCGGATTTTTAGGCCCGCCTTCGAAACCGGAGTACCGACTAGAATACTGCACCACCGTTTGATCCGATTATACCACGAATCCATGCGTTTTACAAATTATCAGGCATGATTGATGATATATTTACAATTTATTCTTGATTTGTCGCCATTGTTGCACGATTCTCCAGATGGTATTCGGTGAGAATCTTCTTTTTCAGCTCTTCATATACGTCCCGGTTATCCTTTAAGAATAACCGTGCGTTGTCCCTGCCCTGCGCCATGCGCGTCTCGCCGTAGTAAAACCACGCCCCGGATTTTTTAACGAGTCCCAGTTCAGTTCCCAGTGAAAGCACACTGCTTTCCGCGGAAACACCTTCGCCATAGTAAAGGTCGAATTCGGCGTTTTTAAACGGCGGAGCGACTTTGTTTTTTGCGACCTTGATGCGCGTGCGGTTGCCGATCATTTCATCGCCGCTCTTGATGGCTTCGATGCGGCGCACGTCGAGGCGTACGGAGGCATAGAATTTGAGCGCGCGTCCGCCCGGCGTGGTCTCGGGATTGCCGAACATGACGCCCACCTTTTCGCGCAGCTGGTTGATGAACACCGCGACGGTGTTGGATTTGCTCACGATACCCGCGAGCTTTCGCAGTGCCTGCGACATCAGCCTTGCCTGAAGGCCTACGTGCGAAGCGCCCATCTCGCCGTCAATCTCGGCCTTGGGTACGAGCGCCGCTACCGAGTCGATGATGATGATGTCGATCGCGCCGCTGCGCACCAGCGCTTCGGTAATCTCCAGCGCCTGCTCGCCCGTGTCGGGTTGTGATACGTAGAGGTTGTCGGTGTCCACACCCAGCTTTTTGGCATAAGCCGGATCAAGCGCGTGCTCCGCGTCTACAAACGCCGCCGCGCCGCCCAGTTTCTGCGCCTCGGCCGCCATATGCAGCGCCATGGTGGTTTTACCGGATGATTCCGGCCCATAGATCTCGATGATACGCCCGCGCGGTATACCGCCTACGCCCAGCGCGATATCAAGCTCCAGACAGCCCGACGGAATGACGGCCACGGGCACGCTCGCCGCGTCGCCCAGCTTCATGATGCTGCCCTTGCCAAACTGCTTTTCGATTTGTGTAAGCGCCATCTCCAGCGCTTTTTGCTTCTCCACCGACATATTTACCCCTCCTAATACGATATCAATATGCTACCATGCCGTCTGTACGAAAAAAGGGCTACATCAGCTCTTTCAGCACCGCTTTGTTTTTAACGAAGTACCCCACACACGATATAACCGACAGCACCGCCGCCGCGATCATCAGCACATCCCCGCAGATTACAAACACCGGCTCGATGCTGATCATGGTAAACACGCCGTTGCGCAGCAGCACGAACATCACCGCGACGATCTGCACGATCGTCTTGGCCTTGCCCCAGCTGTCCGCGGCAAGCACCTTGCCTTCCGCCGCAGCGAGCATTCGAAGCGCGCTCACCACGAATTCCCGCGCGACCATGATGATGACGAGGATTTCATGCACCCAGCCGATCGCGGTGAGCAAGATCAGCGCGCTGCATACCAGCAGCTTGTCCGCCATCGGGTCGATCAGCTTGCCAAAGTTGGTTACAATATTGCGTTTCCGGGCGATCGCGCCGTCAAAAAGGTCGGTCAGCGACGCGCCTACAAACACGAGGGCCGCCCAATAGTTCCACCACGGCATACGGATATAGAAAAAAGCAATAAACACGGGTACGAGTATGATGCGCAGCATCGTCAGCCGGTTCGGTAAGTTCATTTCAGCTCTCCCAGCAGGTCGTATTCATAGGCGTCCTTGATCAGAACATCATGAAAACTGCCCGGTGTCAAATCTTTTTTTGAGGAAATGTACGTGACGCCGTCCACCTGCGGCGCCTGCGTCATGCTGCGCGCAATATAGATGCCCGTTTCTTCGTCGAGGCCATCCACGATCACGCGATTCCTTTTACCCAGCTGTTCCTGGCAAATCGCAAGCGATATGCCCTCCTGAAGGCCCATCAGCGCGTCGTAGCGTTCCTGCTTCACTTCGTCCGGCACCTGATCGGCCATGTCTGCCGCGGGCGTCCCCTCCTCAACGGAGTAACGGAAAACGCCCAGCCTCTCAAACCGAAGCTCTTTGACGCAGTCCATCATGATGTCGAAATCGGCCTGCGTCTCGCCCGGGAAACCCACAATGAGCGAGGTGCGCACCGTGAAGCCTGCGTCGTGCAGCTTTTTGACCAGTTTCTTTGTGGACGCGCAGGTTTGGCGGCGGTTCATGCGCTGCAATACGTTGTCGCTGAAATGCTGCAGCGGCAGGTCGATATACTTGCACACGTTATCGTGTTTCAGCATCGTTTCGATGAGCTTATCAGTCACGCCGTCGGGATAACAGTACATGAGGCGCAGCCAGCCGCCCTTCATAATATCGGCTGCCTTGTCCACCAGCTCCGGCAGCATCCGTCCGCCGATATCCTCGCCGTAGCGCGTGGTATCCTGTGCGATCAGTATCGCTTCGGCCACGCCGCCCGCGCGCAGATCGGATATTTCGGAGAGTATGCTCTCCTGGCTGCGGCTCCGGAATTCTCCGCGGATCAGCGGGATCGCGCAGTAGCTGCAATGGTTCGAGCAGCCGTCGGCGATGCGCACGTACGCGAGGTGTCCCGGTGTGGTGAGCACGCGAGGACGGATATCCGGGTCGATGCGGTCACAGCAGACGAACTTCTTGCCCGCCAGCACCGACTGCACGGCATCCAGCAGCTTGCTGTAGCCCGATACGCCGAGAAACGCGTCCACCTCGGGCAGTTCGTCCTCCAGTTCCTTCGCGTACCGCTGCGCGAGGCAGCCCGTCACGATGAGCGCCGCGCCGTTCTCCTTGTATTTTGCCATCCCGAGTATGGTATCAATCGATTCCTGCTTGGCCTCATGGATAAAGCCGCATGTATTGACGATGATCACATCGGCATCCGAGGGCTCGTCCACGATCACGGCATTGCTTTCCGACAATAATCCCAGCATGTGCTCCGTATCCACGCGGTTTTTCTCGCAGCCCAGAGATACGATGTGTATCAATACGTTGTCCATTCCTATTCCTCCCCTGCTCCGAACATGTCCCCGAACATTTCGCGCGTGATGAGCACCTGGCGCGCTTTGCTGCCCTCGAACGGGCTCACGATGCGCCGCTGCTCCATCTCGTCCACGAGGCGTGCGGCGCGCGCATAGCCAATGCGCAGCCGCCGCTGCAGCATCGATATGGACGCCTGCCCGTATTCCAGCACGATCTCTACCGCGCGCGGGAGCAGCTCGTCCATTTCACCGTCCTCCGGCTCGTCGTCCTGCGTCGCGCTGAGATTGTTGACAAATTCCTCATCAAATTCCGCTTCACCGCTGTTGCTCGATACAAAGGACGTTACCGACTCAATATCGTTATCCGACACAAAGCAGCCCTGCAAACGCACCGGTTTAGGCGCACCCGACGGATGATAGAGCATGTCGCCGTTGCGCAGTAGCTTCTCTGCGCCGTTCTGATCGAGTATTGTGCGCGAGTCCACGCCCGAGTTGACCTTGAACGCGATACGCGAGCTGATATTGGCTTTGATGACGCCCGTGATGACGTTGACGGACGGGCGCTGCGTCGCGACCACCAGATGAATGCCCGCCGCACGTCCGAGCTGCGCGATACGGCAGATGGAGTCCTCCACGTCCCGCGGCGACGACATCATGAGTTCGGCGAGCTCGTCGATAATGACCACAATATGCGGCAGCGGCGTTTCGTCGGGGCCGAGCAGCTGATTGAAGCGCGAAAGGTCTCGCGCGCCGCATTCCGCGAACCGTTTATAGCGCGTGTTCATTTCACTGACCGCTCCAGCCAGCGCGCTAGCAGCCTTTTTGGGGTCGGTCACGACGGGTGCATACAGATGCGGGATATGCTTGAACATCGAAAGTTCGACGACCTTAGGGTCGATCAGCACAAGTTTGACTTCGTCGGGCGATGCCTTGTACAGCAGGCTGGTGATCAGCACGTTGATACACACGCTCTTGCCGCTGCCCGTTTCACCCGCGATCAGTATGTGCGGCATCTTCGCGATATCGACGTAATAATTCTTGCCTAAAATGTCTTTGCCCAGCGCAAACGTAAGCGGCGACGGCGCTTTCTTGAACTCCTCCGTCTCAATCAGCGAACGCAGGTGCACAAACGTAACGTCCGAGTTGGGCACCTCAATGCCCACTGCGGCTTTGCCGGGGATAGGGGCTTCAATCTTGACGGCCTTGGCGGCCAAATTCATCGCAATGTCGTTCTCCAGCTCCTTAATGCGTTTGACACGCACGCCGGGCGCGGGACGCAGCTCGTAGCGGGTTACGGCGGGGCCGCGAACGGAATGCACCACCTGTGCCGCTACCCCGAAGTTGGTCAGTGTCTCCTCAATCAGCATCGCGGTACGGCGCTGTTCCTCCTGCCCCGTATTCTTGCTCGGCTCCTCCGCTCGGGTCAGCAGATTGAAGGGCGGCCTGCGGTACGTGCTTGTAATATGCTTTTTGACGGGCGGCGTTTGAACCTCCTGGGCAGGGCGAACCTCCGCCGAGGCCGGACGCGGATCGGGAATCGGGCGCGGAATAAAAAAGTCCTTTATGGGTTCGGGTTCGTGAAGGGACTCATCATCCAGCGGCTCCTCCACCGAAAGCCCGCCGGAACGCGCCTGCATAGGCATCTGCGGCGGCTCCGCGGGGCGATATACGGGCACTGCCTCGCCGGGCATCGCAAGCCCGGGAGCCTTGTCCGTGTACATTTCTTCGTCAAAGTACGAAGGCGCAGATTTCTTTTTCCAAAAGCTTTGCTTTGTCAGCAGCTCGGGTTCACGCTGAGCCGGTTCCTCATATGGTTCTTCCTCCGGTTCTTCTCCGCGCAGGTTCTCGATATACAGCCGGTTCTGCCGCCGTTCCTCCGCGTTGATGCGGACCTTCTCGACCGTGCGCTTTCCGGCGTCCACGACGCCGCGGCTCATCCGTTTGATCGAAAGGTTGGTCAGCAGCAGCACCGATACGAACATCATGGTGAAAAACAGGATCAGACAACCGATATAGCCGATCAGCAGCTGGCAGGGATAAACGATCAGGCAGCCGATTGCGCCGCTTCCCGCGCCATGCGTCCCCTTCAGATAGGAATCTGCTACATATGAAAAAAAGCCGTCACTCAGATGGAGCTCGTCCAGCAAAAAGGTATGCGCCAGTGAAAATACCGAAGCGACGAGCAGGACGATCAGTGCAACCTTGCCTTTGCTGCTCTTTTTACTGCGCGCGGCGATAATCCCCACGCCCAGCGCAACGAGCGCGAATGGTACGAGGTAGACGAACAATCCGAAAAGGCCGAACAGCACCTCACGGAACGCACCGCCTAAAAGCCCGGTATCCGTTTTCACGAATACGCAAACGCCCAGGAATATGCCGAGCGCAATAAAAATCACGCCGGCCACTTCTCCGTGCGATTCGGCTTTGGGCGCTTGTTTGGGCGCCGGTTTTGGCGCCTGTTTAGGCGCCGGCTGTTTGGCTTTGCCTTTCGGCATACACTTCACCTCGGTTACCATTATATCATACCGGGTGAAATATACAATGTCGGTTTGGTTATCCATTACAGCGGGCATCTTTAGCGCGCTTTAGACGCCTTCGGGCGACGCAGCCGGTTTTAAGACTCCTGCGGTTCGGGCGGCGCATTATCCTCCGTGATGCCCGCCAGCTCTTTTACCTTGGCGAGCGCCATGCTGAAATCCCCCACCTCATCGATCATACCAAAATCTACAACTTCCTTCCCGACAAGCACGGTGCCGCAGTCATTGGCCAACTCCCCGGTAAGAAACATGAGACGCTTATATTCCGTGTCAGAAATTTTTGAATGTGAGCATACAAAATCCACGATGCGCTGCTGCATTTTATTGAAATAGTCGAATGTCTGAGGAACACCGATGATGACGCCGTTCATGCGGATGGGATGTACCGTAACGCTGGCGGTCGGCGATATATATGAGTAGTCCGCGGATACCGCGAGCGTGAGGCCGATACTGTGCCCGCCGCCTAATATCAGCGATACGCAAGGCTTCTTCATGCCCGCGATCATCTCGGCCAGCGCAAGACCTGCCTCCACATCGCCGCCCGCCGTATTCATGAGCAGAATAAACCCTTTTACCTGCGGGTCCTGTTCGATCAGCACGAGCTGCGGCAATATGTGTTCGTATTTGGTGACTTTGTTGCTGGCAGGCAGATGCATATGTCCTTCAATCTGCCCGATAATGCTCACAAAATGGATGGGTGAATTGGGCTCCAGGGGCATGCCAAATTCCTTGATCTGCGCACCCAATTGTACTTCCTGTGGTTTTTCGGCTTCGTTTTGCATACTGCACCCCCGCTGTTTGAATAATGGTATTATCCTACCGCGGGGGCGCAATTATCCGTCATTGCGGCTGCAGCATCACGGGCTGTATTTGTTTGCCTTCCAGTGCCAGCTGGGCGGCGGCGACGATTTGGCTCATATCGGCGACGATCGACGCATTTTTCTTCTTGCTGTCGTCCTGCCGGTACGGTACGAAATACATGTTGCGCGTGTTGAGCAGCAATCCTAAGTTCTTTGCGTTAGCCGAAAGCGCGTCGTTCGTCGAAACCGCAATGAGTACCGGCCCGCCGTTTCTCAGATGCGCTTTTGCCGCAAGCAGGACGGGCGTATCCGTTACGCCGAGCGCGAGCTTAGCCAGGGTATTTCCCGTGCAAGGCGCTATGATCACCAGATCGAGCAGCCTTTGCGGGCCGATAGGCTCCGCATGTACGAGGTCATAGATGATCTCGTTTCCTGTGGTCACACAAAGAAAATGCTTTAACTCCGTGGCCTTCATAAACCGCGTGTCGTGGTTCGCGGCGGCGTAGGATAATATCGGCGTCACCTCTGCGCCTATCGCGACAAGTTCCTCCACGACCGGCATGATTCGATCGAATGTACAAAACGAACCCGTGATGGCGAATCCGATCCGTTTACCTTCCAATTCCATGCTGTTCTTCCTCTCTTTCAAAAGCGCGCAGCATCGCGCCGGCAGCCGACGCCGGAAAATACCGGCCCGGCAGCCCCGCCTCAATACGCGCGTCCAGACCCATCTCCTTGGCCTGTGCGATGTTGAGACCGTAGGGCGGCGACGCGAGTTCGATAATACGCGCGTGCGCAGGTATGCATTTTAATTCATCTTCACCGAATATGCGCTCGGGAACGGTGTTGAACACCACGTCTGCATTGTGAAGCGATTTTTCCAGTGCCGTCATGTGCAGCGCCGTCATGCCCTCGGCGCGGATCACCTCAAGGTCGCTGTACTTGCGTGCCACGATCGTGACCTTTGCGGCATGCGCCTTGAGCAGCCCGCCCAACAATTTGGCGATGCGCCCATAGCCGGTCACAACACACCGTGCGCCGCACAGCGCCGTCTCCGAATCCTTCAGGTATGCGCAAACTGCGCCCTGCGCCGTCAGCAGTGCGTTATAAACCAAAAACGCTTCGTCCTTAAGCAGGTCGAATGCGTGCCTTCCCTTCAGCGCTGCCTCGGCCGTGGCATCCAGTCCCCCCAGCATATAGGCGCTCAGCGGATACTTTGCGACAATATCGTCCAGTTTTAATTTTCTTCCGGAAAACTGCGTCTTGATGTCGCCCTCCGGCGTCCTGTATGGCACAGGCAGAAAGACCCAACCTGGCCCATCCGGCCAGTCGTCCTCCGTGCCAAGCTTATCAAAGCCGATGATATGTACCGTGTATCCTCTGTCCCGAAGCATTTCTGCGAGCCTGACCTGCCGCATGTCTCCCCCAGCGATGAGTATGCTATGCATACGTCTCCCTCCTGCAATACGTGCTCAACATATCTTATGCCGCCTTATGCAGGCGGGTGAATACATGAAAGCATGTGAATAGGCCTGCAAACCGGCAGATTCGTGCAGTGCGCAAATAAAAAAGCCACGAAATATTTCTCGTGGCTTTTGATCACTGGTGTGTATTTTATGCTTCTGTGGTTTCCAGTTCGTAACCTTTTTTCAGGGATGTACCATGCTGGCGCGCGAAATTTTCTTTATTCTTTTCGAGGTAGCGCCGGCACAGTTCCTCCGTGTCCATATCCGTCTTAAGGCACATACTTACGAGAATATGCAGAATGTCCACAAGCTCTTCCTTTACCTTATCCTCATCTACGGGTTTGGGATTCTTCCACCACTTAAAATTAACCTCATCAATAAGCTCAGCGAGTTCGGAAAGCATCGCCAGTGTTTCCTTCTGAATCCATTGCTCCATCGGTATGCCCGTAAGGTCCCGGCGCTCAGCGAGTTCGGTATCAAACCGGCTCTGATGCTCAAAGATCATTTCGAGCCTATCCACTAAAACCCCTCCAGCAAGCGCTCGATCTCATCCTTCTTCTCGATCTTGCCCGCGAACACCGCGGACATCTTGGAGAAATCAAATATCTTGTCGATCAGCGCATCAACGCGCTCCGGTGTGACCGCTTCGATCTTCTTCTGGGTCTCCTCCTCGTTGTATACCTCGTCGAGCAGCAGCAGCGATTTGCCCATCGCGCTCATCACCGCATTGGAGCCCTCCATCGACAGCGCATAGTTGCCGATCAATTGATCCTTGCCCTGGGCAAAATCTTCCGCGCTGATGCGCTCTTTCTTGAGCGTGTCGATCTCCTGCTTCATGAGCTTAACCACTTCATCTGCGTTAGTGGCTGTCGTGCCAGCGTACAGCGTAAACATGCCCGAGAAGCTGTACGTCGACGGATATGAATAGACCGAATAAGCAAGGCCTTTTTCTTCGCGGATCAACTGGAACAGACGGGAACTCATGCCGCCGCCCAGTACATTGTTGAGCACCGCGAGCGAGAACCTCTCGTCGTCAGCGAATGTCGTGCCGGGGAAAGACAGGCAAAGATGTGTCTGCTCCGCATCCTTTTCGATGAACATTGTACGCAGCGCAGGATTGAACGGCGCCTCGCATTCGTCCTTCTCTTTCTTTACTCCCCGCGAATACGACCCGAAATATTGCTCCATCATCCCGACGAGCTTGGCTTCCTCATAGTTGCCCGCCACCGAGATAACCACGTTGGCGGGGTAATAGTGCATATCGACATACCGGAACAGGTCGTCGCGCGTGAACCTTCTGATGTTCTCGGCGGGCCCTAAAATCGGCTTGGAAAGCGTACTGCCGGAGAAAAAAAGCTCCGAAATCTTCTCGTGCGCAAGCTCCTCCACATCGTCGCCCACCATCGCAATCTCCTCAATAACGACGCCTTTTTCTTTTTCAAGCTCCTGCCCGTCAAACTGGGAGTTCACGAACAGGTCGGACAATACGTCGAGCCCGACATCCAGCTTGTCCGGAACCACGCGCACGTGATAACATGTGCACTCCTTCGAGGTGAACGCGTTAATCTGTCCGCCGATCTTGTCCATATCCGCAGCGATCTGGCGCGTGTTGCGCTTCAAAGTGCCCTTGAACATCATATGTTCGATAAAGTGGGATATGCCGTTTTCCTCAGGGGTTTCGCAGGTGGAGCCCGTCTTAACCCAGATACCCGCCGCTACGGAAGTTAAATACGGCATCGGCTGCGCGATTACGCGAATGCCGTTGCCCAGCGTGTGTACCATGTACTTCTCCTTCAAAGCATTTCATTGACTTTGAGGATAGTATAACCTTTATCGAGCACAATTTGTACTACTTTTTCAAAATCGCTGAAATTGTTGTCCGCTCGAATGTAAATGAACATATCGCCTGCCAGCGCTTCGCTGAGCACGGCCGTCCAGTCGTTGACGAGGCTTAATTTGGACATATCGATCGAAGGGCATACGGTTTGCACACCTTCTCCTTCATCATAGCTCATCACCGGAATGCTGTAGCCGCCGCCGATATAGAGCAGCGCCGCACGTGTGTGCTCGTTTATGTAATACCCCACCCCGTGGCCCCGCTGGACCGCTTCCAATATCAGCGGCTGTAGTGCTTCTGCCTGTTGCTCCTGAAAAAAGAATGTTCCTTTGACGCCGTATCGGTCCAGCGCATCGAGGTATGCCGCAACATCCGTCTGATCCTCGACAACGATCTGTAGCCCGATCACATCTTTTCCGGTATTGCCCTTGAGTGCAGGCCCGGTGCCCTGCATTACGCCTCCGAAAGGAACAAAAGCGATAATATATACCGATACAATGATGACGGCAAGAAATATGTTGGTAATCACGGTCCTCTTTACGCTGCTTCGCTGTTTTTTCTTCATGGTTTCACACCCCCATATATCTATATTCACTTGGACGCGCCTTCATGCGCGGTATAAAGCAGCCTCATCTGCTATATGCATATGACAGCGCAGCAATTCGGATACTTTGAAGAGGGGATGGTAAAAATGTGAACATGCCGTAAAATGTTGTCTGATGCAGCTACTTTTATTGACGGGTTCAAAATGCGGATGATATACTAGCTATATATAAAAAGTTAAATATTCTTGGAGGAACCAATGCGTATTCGATATAAAATTTCAGCCGTCGTTATCACAGCATTATTGCTGCTGACTTTAGCCGGATGCGGTAATAACGGCAACAACCCCGAGAGTGCCGGCCCAACCGAAACGGTATCCGCTTCGGTCGATCCATCCCCGGCACAACCCTCGGAATCGGCAAAAGAAACCGGCTTTGACGTCGGCGACATAATGTCCGATTTCTCGGTGCCGATGGTCGGCGGCGGCACATTCACGCTTTCAGAAAATCTCGGCAAACCGGTGTTTATCAACGTGTATGCTACATGGTGTCCGCCCTGCGTAGGCGAGATGCCTGAGATCAATAAGCTCTATACCGAGCTCGGCGATCAGGTCACATTCATTGCGATCGATCTTGGGGAGGATGAGGCGACTGCGCAGAATTTTGCCGATACCAACAGTTATACTTTGCCCTTCGCGTATTCTCTGGATGGGGCACCTTTCGGTGCAGATTACAATTTTGATTATATTCCTCAGACATTCGTGCTGAGTGCAAATGGTACTATTGTATGGTCAAATATTGGCGCATCGGATTATAAGGGTTTTAAGGCTGCGATTGATGCGGCCCTGGCGCAATGAACCGCACCCGGCACGCGGCTATACCGGTCATACTCGTCTGCGTTGGTGCTGCGATGATCCTGCTGGGGATTTTCAGCGGCGAACTCGGCGTCATCCTGCGCAAGGCGATCTATATCTGTCTGGAGTGCATCGGCATTGGGTAAGCGAAGGATCGCGCAGGCGCTGACCGCGCTGCTCTACAACTTCAACCTGAAGGGTTTTTTCACGGGCCGTATCTACCAGGGCAAGCTGAAATATGTCTGTGTGCCGGGGTTCAATTGTTATTCTTGCCCCGGCGCGGTAGGTTCCTGCCCCATCGGCTCGCTGCAGTCGGCTATCGGTGCGGTCTATTTCAAGATCAGCTTTTACGTCGCGGGTTTTCTGATATTCATCGGCGCCATCTTCGGGCGCTTCATCTGCGGCTGGGCATGCCCGTTCGGACTCATCCAGGAACTGCTTTATAAGATTCCCTCGCCCAAGCTCAAAAACAAACGGGCATTCGGTTATCTCAAATACGGCAAATACGTAATGCTTGCCGTATTCGTACTGTTGCTGCCTGCCGTCTTGTACCTGCAGAGCGGCGTCACGACGCCCACCTTCTGCAAATACATCTGCCCTGCCGGTACGCTGGAGGCAGGCGTACCGCTCGTTGCCTTAAATGAACAACTTCAACAGAGCATCGGCTGGCTGTTCTCTTGGAAGGTGCTCTTGCTCGTTGCGATGATTGTATTTTCGGTACTCGTCTATCGTCCGTTCTGCCGGTTCGTATGCCCGCTGGGCGCGATCTACGCGTTGTTCAACCGAGTATCCGTATTTGGCATCCGGCTGGAGACGCCCAAATGCACACACTGCAGCGCATGCGCGCGCGCGTGCAAGATGGACATCAACCCCTCAGTCACGCCCAACAGCGCCGAATGCATTCGCTGCGGCGACTGTATCAAGGCCTGCCCGACCCAAGCGCTTCATTTCGGCGCAATGTACAAAAAGGACGCAGCCCCGGCGCTGCCTTCACAAGAGACAGTGACCCGGCATGATTGACATTGATTTCTAATTGCACTATACTCGACTTATCTTAACAACAAAGGCGGTGTCTGTTTGGAGAGTGTTCTGTAAGCATCAACGTGTGCAACACGCATAACTGTGTGTCTGTTGTACTTTGATTCCTTGCAGACGATTCAAACCGGCGCAGATATAAGCATGCGGCGCGGTTTCGCGCCCTTTTTTCATTGGCGCACTGCAAGGGTAAAGCGTATTGAAAATAGAAAGGAAAACGATCATGAAATTCAACCGAAGCGAAAAGTTTGACAAAGACTTTATGAAAGAAAATATGATGGGCCCCAACTGTGTGAAGCTGCTGGAGGATATCACAACGCAGATTGCGCTACAACCCGGTACGCGTGTGCTGGATCTGGGCTGCGGTAAGTGCCTGACCTCCATATTCCTCGCGCGGGAGTTCGGTGTAACGGTTTACGCGACGGACCTGTGGATTGCCGCAACAGAGAACTTCCAGCGCATCCAGTCTTTCGGGCTGGAGGACCGCGTCATTCCGATCCACGCCGAAGCGCACGACCTACCCTACGCGCAGGATTACTTTGACGCGGCGGTTACCCTTGACGCCTACCACTATTTCGGCCACGAGGAAGGTTATATGGATCAGTACTTCGCGCCATTCGTCAAGCCGGGTGGCACCATCGCAATCGGCGTTCCGGGCGTCAAGATGGACCTTGACGGGCTGCCTGCCGAGATGTCGCCGTATGTCTCCGCCGAGGATTTCGCGACGTTCCGGTCGACCAGATGGTGGGAACAGCATCTAAAAGCATCCCGCCTGTTCGATTTGGAGCGTATCTGGGAGTTTGAAGGCTTTGACGAGGCTTGGAGCGACTGGCTGGCGTGCGACAACCCCTATGCTATACGGGACCGGGATATGATCCGTGTGGACGGCGGGAAGTATATGAACCTGATTTGCATCGTCGGCAGACGGGTGTAGACTATTCAAGACAATTTTGATATTGCAAGGCCCCTGACTCGATTTTACTTGAGGCAGGGGCTTTGCTTTTCAAATATTATTTATAAATATTTAAACATGTTTAAAACATGTTGACATTATCCGTCCCACGTGATATATTCTATTTGACTTAAACATGTTTAATACGCGAACAACACAAGGAGGTTCTCATGTCAGATAAGGATGCGAAGGAAAAGCTGCTGAAAGCCGCGATTGAGCTGATGCAGGAAACAGACGATACGGACCGCATTACCGTGCGCCAGATTGCGCAGCGCGCGGGCGTCGGCGCCGCGTTGATCAACTATCATTACCAGTCGCGCGAGAAGCTGCTGTTCGCCGCCATCGGCGAGGTGATGGTGCAGATGATGGACGCCATCCGGCGCAAGCCCAACCCCGACGAGACGCCGCAGCAGCGAATGAAAACCTTGCTGCGTGAGGTGTGTGATGTGGGCATCCGGCATGAGAAGCTCATGCGTATCGGCGCAAAATACCAGCTGTTATCCGAAGATTTTTCAGCCAGCAGCTTTCTGCTCCCGGCACTTCGCGATGCCTTCGGGGATAAAGGCGAGGAAGCCCTCCGCGTCATGGCGCTGGAGATATTCGCGATTACCAACGTGATCCTGCTGCGTGCGGAAGCGGTGTTAAAATTCACCGGACTGGATATCCACGACCCTGCGCAGCGCAGCCGTCTGGTTGATACACTGATTGATATTTATTGATAAATTTAAAGGAGGTTTTTCTAATGGAGGTTGTAACGATCGTTGTGGCGTCACTGAGCATGCTCTTGCTGCTCTGCCAGCTGATCTGCGGTTTGTGGCTTCGCAGCAAGGGCGCGGATGAAGGAGGCAAACGGTTCCATTCGCGGCTGGGCATCGCCAATGTGCTTGTCGGAATCATCACCGCGGTGCTTGCCATCATCATGGCGGGCTGAGAAGGAGGACAGAAAATGAGAGCTTTTACCATCGTAATAGCAATACTGACGATGCTGCTGCTTTTCAGCACGCTCGTATGCGGGCTGTGGATCGGTTCTAACGGCGGCGATGCCTCAAGCGCGGATTTCCACCGAACACTGGGGATCGCCACAGTCATATCCAGCTTTGTGGTCTGTATCCTCGCACTGGTTGCGGTAAGAAAGACATCCAGGAAGGCATCTGCCTGAGAAGACACATCAATGGGCTGACATCATGTTTTGAAGCAAAAACGCCGGAAACCGGCGTTTTTTGTGTCTGGAATATCGATTATTAATATACCGATAACAGGTATTTCGAAAATCAGGGCCTCCGTAATTAAGCCATCACTGCGTTCATATCATGCGATCCTCTCTTATCGATATCATCACCTTACCTCGCGCGTGCCCCTGTCCGAGATAGGCAACCGCTTCAGCGGCTTCATCAAGTGGATAGGTCTTCTCGATAACGGGACGGATATGCCCATCCCGCACCAACTCGGCGAGGGTTTCGAGATCAGCCCGATTGGGTTTTGCCGCCAGCAGCGCAACCCTCTTCTCGCGCATCAGCGGGCCCAGCAGCATCGCCTTGATGATCTGAGAGAGGGAACCGCCGAGTACGACAAGCTTTCCGCCCGGCTTCAGCACGGCCTTATATGCGCTGATCGTATAGTTACCGTTGACCGCAACGATCATATCGTATGGCTTGCTCTTGGCCCAGCTGTCGCCGTCCGCATAATTGATGACCATATCGGCACCCAAGCTTTTCATCAATGCCGTGTTGGCTGGGCCGCATACCGCAGTGACTTCCGAACCAAAGTATTTCGCCAGCTGCACCGCATAGGTGCCTACCCCGCCGCCCGAGCCACAGATCAGCACCCGCTGCCCCGGCTTTACGCCGCCGTTGTCACGAAGCGCCTGCAACGCGGTGATCGCGGCGACCGGAAGAGCAGCCGCTTGCTCAAACGTCACGCCCTCTGGAATTCGGGCCAGCGTATTCTCGGGAACTGCCGCGTACTCGGCAAACCCGCCCGCATACTTGAAAATGTCGCCGAACACGGCATCTCCTGCCTTATAATACTTTGCGTTTTGTCCGACCGATTCCACCACGCCCGCGATATCCGCGCCCATTACCCTTCTGTCCGGTAATATGCCCATACGGATAGACCGGTAATCCAGCGCGTTGACAGATGCCATCTCAATCCGGACCAGCACTTCGCCGTCTTTCGGCACCGGCCTTGGAACTTGCGTAATCTCAACTTTCTGCGCCTGATGCTTCCGGTATACAGCAGCTTTCATGATCTACTCCTCCTTCATCGAGTACCCGAAAACTTCTTCGATACCCACCCCGAACGCATCGGCAATGCGAAACGCCAGCTCCAGCGTAGGCGCGTACTTGCCTGCCTCAATGGAGATAACGGTCTGGCGGGAGATCCCCGCCTTCTCCGCCAACTCCTGCTGCGTCATCTCACCCGCAAAAAAACGCAGCTTTCGGATATTGTTGGTAATCTCGATCTTCTTAGGCATTGCGAATGCCTTTCCGGTAATAGCGCAGGCTCACGAAACCTTCCACAATTGCGCCAACCCCCCCGGAAAGGAACAGGATGTTGAGCATCAGCGCTCCCGAACCACCGAGCGCAAGCGCAATCAGCCCCGCAACGAATCCGACGCCCGCGATCGCAAAGCCAACCTTCGTGGACTTAAGTTCAATAAGCTTATCCATCTCATCTTCGACCATGGCACATTCGATCGTCTTTTCAATCTTCTTTTCATCGCGTTCCCTCTCCTTTATCGCGATCGCAATGGAAAGCATGATATGGTAGATGATCTGGATTACGATCGTGAGAACGATCCCGACCCCGATGAAGATCAATATCGTGAGCGCCCAGAATTTAAGATCACCCTCTGGGTGAACGTTTGCGAAAGCATAGATGCAGTATGCGATAAGAACAAGAAACCCCGACACGATACTTGCGATCGTTCTTTTCTCCTGATAGGACATAGGTTATATACTCCTTCCAATATGTCGTATTCTATAAACATAATGTACAATACTCGCTTCATAATGTCAATTCTTTTTTACATTAGTAATTAAATTTTGGTATATTAATTGGATGCTGCGCCAAGTACGCCCGTCAGCTGCTTGGAATTGCCGAATTGCCCAAGTGAGATTTTACCGTGCGCGAAAAGCGCCAGCGGTCGTATTGCGATAACTAATCCGTTGGATGGGTGAAAATTCTGATAGTCTTTCTATCACGGTATCACTTAAAAGGATAACGCCAATAAGAACCCACTTACAAAAAAATCCGCCTGCGCTTTGTGCTAGTCGAAATAGCCTTATTGTGCCGAATCATCCTCGGTTCTTGTTTTGACAACCCTGGGAATGTCGTTAAGCGAGCCGAACGTATAGCCCGCCTCCTCCCATGCGGTCAGCACATGATCCAATATATGCACGTTCGCAGAAGACTGGGAATGCAGCAACGCGATCTCACCCGGATGGGTTTCCTTGAGTATTGCGCTCATCGCGGCTTCATCCGTAGGCTGGTTGTTGACATCCCAATCCGAATACCGGAACGACCAAAAAACCGTCGTATAGCCCATCTCCTCCGCATAACTCAGCGTTTTTTCAGAAAATAGCCCCTGCGGCGGACGAAAGAACTTCGGCAGTTCCTCCCCCGTCACCTCGCGGTAGGCTGCTTCAACGCCCTCCAATTCAGCCTTGAACTTTTCGAAAGAAACGCGCGAAACGCCAACGTGATGCGCGGTATGGTTGCAGACCAGGCACCCGTCCGCCACAATTTTTCGGATGATTTCGGGGTGCTGCCTGATGAACAGTTCGGTCATGAAAAACGCCGCGGTGGCATGATGATCTTCGAGCACGTCCAATATCGCCGGGATATTGCCATTATCCGGGCAGTCGTCAAATGTCAGATAGATGACTTTTTGTTCTGTGTTGCCGAGATAAAGCACATCATAATCGCTGATATAGCTTGCTTTTTCCATCGGGTCGGGCGGCTGATCGGTCTTGTGCGGCAGATAGTACCACATGAACTCATCCGTCGTTACCTGTTCTTCGGTCGGAAGGAAACGTGCAAACGCCATCAATATTAGTGCAGAAACCAGAAATATCAACACAGCGGTGGACATTTTCAACTTTCCCATCATACGACGCTCCGATTTTGTTATTCACATCAATCTATGCGCCGATTCTGTGTTTCATCCTTCGTACATGTCCATCAGATCTGTCATTGTGATAAATCGGCAGTTCTTTTGTACACAGTACGCAACGAGCTGCTCAAAGAGCCGGGAATCCGTTTGCACGACCCATTCCCCCATATCGTTAACTTCTGACTTGTACAGGCAATGGCACCGGAAAACGATGATTGCATTCTGCTCGCATGCGCTGTCGACCAGCTGTTCTTTACCTTTCAGTCGTTCATCCGTCTGCATATCGGCGCTGATACAGTCGATCTCATACGGATCAACTGTATCCAGATCGACGAAATTCGATTCGTAAAACGCCTTGCGCATTTGCTTTCGATACGGCTTTATCGCGTCAATGACATCTTCATTATAGCGGCCGAATGGGTATGCATGGATAGCCGGCGCCTCAAGTCCCTCCCGGATAAATGCCTCATTGACTTTCTCCATGCTTTGAACAATCTCATTTCGGGTCATTTTCGTAAGGTCGCTGTGTGCATAGGTGTGACATCCAAAAGCCCATCCGTATTGCGCCATCTCGCGGATCTGATCCCATGTCATCGTATACGGCTTCTTCTGATCCGGATACTCGGGAATGATATAGGATGTTCCGCGTATGCCGTATTTCTTTAATATTGGGTACGCAAGCTGATAGTCTGACAGGCAGCCGTCGTCAAACGTAAATGCGATCACCGCTCCATCCTGCTGCGATGATTTTGTTGGCTGAGCTGAAGCCTGAGACGCATAAATATTTCCTCCAGGCATCATACCCGGCGAACGGGTTTCGATTGTCAATCCGTCAAAAGCCTCTGCGGCACCGGTTTCAAGAGGCTCCGCACTGCCTGGTGTTGTACCGTTGATTATTAAAAGCGCACCCCCAGCCACAAGGCATAGGCAGAACGCAATCCATATCTTCTTCATTTTCTTCATAGCAGACTTAGTGCTGTGCAAAAAAAAAGCGTTTATTCGACAATCTTACAAACGCTTTAAATATCCATGGGGGCAAATGATAAAGTCTCAAGATACAAACACCCAACGTGTGCGGGTTTTATCTCTTCGCCGCCATTATCTCAGCTGATATACTTTAAATATGAATTTGCAAGAGCGTTTTCCCGATGCTGTCCGAAAAGCGCAGATTTGCGCGGCCATCGTAGGCTGTAGGCGACTTGTTGATGAGCACAAGCCGATCGCCCGAATAGTAATTGATGAGGCCCGCCGCCGGATACACCGCGAGCGATGTGCCGCCTACGATGAGCATATCTGCCTCCATAATCGCGCGCACCGCAGCGTCCAGTACCTGCTCGTCGAGCATCTCCTCGTAGAGTACAACGTCCGGCTTAATGGTCCCGCCACAGGTGCACATGGGCACCCCGGCGCTTTTTATGATATATTCCAAGTCATAGCTTTTGCGGCATTTCATGCAGAAGTTTCGGTGCACGCTGCCGTGCAGCTGCAACACGTTTTGGCTGCCCGCCATTTGATGGAGACCGTCAATATTCTGCGTGACGATGGCAGTGAGCTTTCCGGCGCGCTCCAGTTCGGCGAGCTTATTATGTGCAGCATTCGGCCTGACACTGGGGCTCAGCAGCTTATCGCGATAAAACTCATAGAACTCGGCGGTATGGGCCATGAAAAACGAATGGCTCAGCATTGTCTCGGGCGGATAACGGTATCGCTGGCTGTATAGCCCGTCCTCGCTGCGAAAATCCGGCAGGCCGCTCTCGGTGGACACGCCTGCTCCGCCGAAGAAAACAATGCTGCAGCTCTCATCCACCATGCGCTGTAAATCTTGAATGCTGATAATATCACCCCCTTTTATGATACCACAAACCGCAGGGTGCGACGCATTGTTTTTAATTTTGGGTTCTATTCCAAAATCCCGAGAGCATGAAAAACCTTCATCACCAAAAGGCAATGAAGGTTTGCATGGACGCGGTTTGCCTGATATGCCTCAGCCAAACCTTTATCTGTTCTGGTCGTTGCGGTTCTGCCTGTTCTTGTCGTTCTGGCGGTTTTTCTGATCATTCCGGTTACGGTCATTGTTATTCCGATTACAGTTCGTGTCGCACTGATCGTTGTTCCGCTTGTCATTATTCCGCTGATTCCAATTGCGATTCTCGTCCATTTAGTTTCTCCTTTCAATATTACTGTCGTTATTATTTGCTTAGTAAAGGGAACACTATTCCGAGTAAACTTTCTAAAATGGAGCGGGCTGATGCTGATCAAAAACGGTAAAATCATGTCGATGGCGGAAATCCATTTGAATTCGGGCTGTATACTCACCGAGAAAAACAAAATCAAAAAAATTTCCAGGAATATTCAAGAGAGTGAAAATTCTGACGGCATCGTGATCGACGCGCAGGGCGGCTGGGTGATGCCGGGTCTTATTGACGCGCATTGCCATATGGGCATTCAGGAGGAGGGCGTAGGCAGCGTAGGCAACGACAGCAACGAGACCACCAAGCCCGTCACCCCCTACATCAAGGCGCTTGATGCCGTGAATCCCATGGACAAGGCGTTTCACGACGCGATCAAGGCAGGTATCACGTCCGTGATGGTCGGCCCCGGCAGTTCCAATGTGGTCGGCGGTCAATTCGTATTTATCAAAACCCACGGAAGGCGGATCGACGACATGGTCGTCCTAGAGCCTGCCGCGATGAAAATCGCGCTGGGTGAGAACCCGAAAACCAACTACGGCGACCACAACATGATGCCGTCTACGCGCATGTCCATCGGCGCCATGCTGCGGGAGGAGCTGCGGGAGGCGCAGGTTTATTCGGAAAACCGCGAAAAAGACGAAGGCTCGAGCGAAGACTTTACGCGCGAATGCTGGCGGCCAGTGTTTCGCGGCGAAATACCGCTTAAGGCGCACGTACACCGCGCGGACGATATTCTCACGGCAATCCGCATCGCAAAGCAGTTCGGCCTGCGCATGACGCTCGATCATTGCACAGAAGGCCATTTAATCGCAAACGAAATTCGCGAATCGGGCTTCCCGGCAATCGTCGGGCCCAGCCTTGCGTCCCGCACAAAGATCGAGATCCAGTACATGGATTTCAAGACATCCGGCGTACTGCATAAGGCGGGCGTGAAAGTCGCGATCATGACAGACCATCCCGTGTCGCTCATTCAGTCGCTGCCGATTTGCGCGGGCATCGCGGCCAAGGAAGGGCTCGGAGTTGACGAAGCACTCAAAGCCATTACCATCAATCCTGCGGAGATTTGCAACGTCGCTTCGCGCGTAGGCAGTCTGGAACCCGGCAAGGACGCCGATATTGCGATATTTGACGGCAACCCTCTTGAGATATTCACCCACTGCCTGTACACCATCATTAATGGTGAGGTGGTTTACAAAGCGGAGCCCAACGAGATGGATTAACAGCGTGCTGAATCCACTCGAAACTGCAAGAATATTGTCCTATAGCTTGTCCGGTTTAGCCGCATTCTTGTTCATATAGCCGCCAACGATATACAGCACAGGCATTGCAAACATGATCACACCCCATATCGTGAACGAGAACATCAGAAGAATCAGCGTCAGCGCGGTCAATATGATACCGGTGACGATGAAGAACTGCGCTTTGGACGGAATATCCGCGTTTTTGATTCCGATAATGCCGACGATCAGATCGACCGCAGCGGGAATCAGAAATATCACAAATAGAGTTCCGCCGACCAAGGCGCTGAAAGCGCCAAACAGGCTGCCTGCCCAAGAAGCGAGCACAGAGCCCAGGAACAGCGACAAGACCATCAGCAGTGCAAAGATACTGCCGAATATGATATACATGATACTGACGATCTTCAGTATTCCTTTTCCGGGTGCGTTTACGTTCATAACAGTTTCTCCTTTTTGTTAGTTGTATGGAAAGCACCGGATTTTATGTATTTGGGGATCATACAAGCTCATATGAAAAAATCAGAGCAGTCGTACAAACGACTGCCCTGACGATGGATTTATGATCGATTTTTCTTTTCCGGCTGATTAGGCTGCCGGAGGAGCTACCGGAGCAGCGGCTTTCTTGTTCATGTTGCCACCAACGATGTAGAGAACGGGCAGTACGAAACCAACCAAGCTGGTCCAGTCGAAGCCGCCACCGGAGATGCCCATGATCAAGCTGATCAGTGCGAGTACGGCCAAAATGATGCCGGTCGTAATGAAGAAACCAGCTTTGCTGGGATCTCCGCTCTTCTTGACGCCGAGGATTCCAATAACCAGTTCAAGTACGCTCACAATCAGCATCAGAATCGTTGCGATCATAAGTATTCCCGTCAGACCACCAGTCATAGCGGCCAACGCTGCAGAGGCCAGCACAGCCAGAAGTGAAACGACCAGCGCGATAGCTCCAAAGATGATAAATAAAATGCTGACAACCTTTAAGATTCCTTTTCCCGGTGCGTTCATAAAATACCCTCCTTAGATTAATTTAAATGATGGTATAAAACCTCATATATTGTATCATTATGTTTATTTTTCGTCAATATATGGGTGGTCAAGATTTTTTCGAAGAATCAAAAAAGAGCCGTTCTCAGGCCCTTTTTAGCTTTGCGTGCGCTTATTTGATCTCCTTGCCCATGAATATCACGGCGAGTACGCCGGGGCCGGTGTGGCATCCGATCACCGGTCCTACATCCTGAATTTCAACACCGGCGAATTTGACGTTCTCTTCCATCAATTCCTTCATCCGCACCGCCGCGTCCATGTTGTTCGCGTGAAGCACGAAGGCCGTCTGCGCTTCCGGTTCTTCCACATACTGTTGAATCGTGTCGAGGAAGAAACGCTGGATCTTCTTGCTGCCCTTCACCTTGTCCGCCGCAACGATCTTGCCTTCGGCATTCAATTTGAGTATCGGCTTAACATCGAGGATTGTACCGATGGCCGCAGCCGCGCCCGAAAGCCGTCCGCCGCGCTTTAAATAATTGAGGTCGTCCACCGAGAACCACGCATGGGAACGCAGCCGGTTGGCGAGTACCCATTCCTTGATCTCGTCGATCGACTTCCCCTGATCCTTGAGCACCTGCGCGAACATCACGATTTGGCCCGCGCCCATGGAGATACGCAGCGTATCGACGATTTCGATGCGCGCGTCAGGGTATTCCTCGAGCACCATCTTTTTAGCAAGATGGCACAGGTCGTAGTGGCCGCTGAGTGCCGAGGAGAAGGAAAGATACAGAACATCCTTGCCCTCTTTCACCATGTTGCGAAAAAAATCTGCGATGTCGGCGGGCGGGCGCGTGGAAGTGCTGGCTTCGGCGCCGTTTGCGAGCTGCTGATAGAAACCGACGAAATCTGTGTTGCGGCCCAGGTCGAAAAGCCTCTCTTCGCCATCCACCGTGTAGGGCATCAGAAACACCGGAATATTGTGCTCGTCCGCAAACGCATACGGTATCTCCGTATCCGAATCCGTTGCCAGTATAAAATCGCGCATGGTTCGTCCTCCTGTTTATAATATATGGATGATTGCATACAGGAAATAATCCTGTATTTCCTTATATAGTATCATTCATCCGCGTTTTTTACAAGCCGGATAAAGAACTGCACGCCTTCCCGCAGGGATTCGATGCTGAGCCTCTCGCCCACCGCATGGATCGTACCGAGATCCTCACTGAGTGAACGGAAGGGCTGGAAGCGGTATACGCCGTCCGCAACGGGCGTATACCAGCGCGAATCGGTCGCGGCGATCATCAAATACGGCGCAACCAAGTAGCCCGGGAAGATCTCCCCCGCTGTGCGCGCAATCACACGGTACGCTTCGCTGTCCGTACGCGATACCGCCGACGGATTGTAGGCGTGCATCGTTCCCGCTTCCACGCGCCCTTGCGTCACCTTACGGACATGAGCCAGCACGTCGTCCACCGTCTCTCCCGGCGCGATACGGAAGTTGACCACCGCCTCCGCGCAGTCTGCGAGTACGTTGGGCGCGGCGGAACCTTTAAGCATCGTCGGTGCAGCGGTTGTGCGCACCATCGCGGCGCCCGTGCTGCCTGCGGCAAGGCCCTTCAGCAGCAGCGGCTTTGTAATAAAAAGATTCGACGCGATCACGTTGAGCGGGAACTTCATGTACCCGCCCACCGCCGCCAGCATATCTTTCAACGGCTGATTGAGTGAGGATTTCATCTGATGCTTTTCGATCGCAACGATGGCCTTGCTGAGCGCGCCCACCGCCGTCTCCTTAGGCGGCCGCGAAGCATGCCCGCCCGCAGACTTGGCCGTAAGGCGGATATCCGCGTAGCCCTTTTCGCAGATGCCAATCGTGGCGACCATGGCGTTGATACCGAGCATCTTGCCGTCCATCACGACGCCGCCTTCATCGATCACGAAATCGAGCTGGACTCGCTTTTCCTTGAGCCGTTCAACGATCGAGATTGCGCCGAACCGGCCCATGGACTCTTCATCATGGCCGATCGCGATATAGACATCGCGTTTAGGCGCAAAGCCCTCATTAAGCAGGTGCTCCACGCTTTCAAATATCGCGGCGAGCTGGCCCTTCATGTCAATCGCGCCCCGGCCCCAGATATAGCCGTCCGCCACATCGCCCGAAAACGCCTCATGCTTCCAGTCTCCCGCCGAGTTTTCCTCTACAGGCACCACATCCATATGGGCCATCATGAGGAACGGCTTTTGAGCCGAGCCGGTACCCTTCCAATGGTACAGCAGGCTGTACTCGTTGATGACTTCCTTCTCCAGCGTCTTGTGCATCAGCGGATAAGTTTTTTCGAGATACTTGTGCAGCCCCAGAAACTCCTTGCGGTCGAAGCCCTCCATCGAAACCGACGTCACGGTCTTATAGCGGATCATGCCCGCCAGATGCTGCGCGAGCTCGTCGTCGTCCAACGGAATGGATGCAGGAACGGTTGCAGACGGGCTGTGCGGCTTCTTTCTCGCGGTGTTCACAGCAAGTAAAACGATCAGCAGCGCCAGCAAACCAAGAACAATATACAATGCAATCAATCTAGTCACTTCCTAAATCATTTTTTTGTTGTACATCCACCGCGCAATCAGCACGGAGAGAACCGACATGACGGGAATCAGAATACCCGATATCGCGTATGTGCCGGGTATCAGCAGGAATATCGCGATCATCAGCACCAGCGGCACCACCGCAAGCTTCCAGCTCTTCGAGATGAACACCACGCCAAGCGCGCCGAACAGCGCGGGAATCACATAGCCGTTGGAGAGATCGAACACCGCGGACAGCACCGCGTCGGACGCGATCCAGTTACGGATCGGGATTACAAAGATGAGACCGACGAGCAGAATCAGCGTGGTAACGATGGAAGATACCGCGACGGCAATAGTCGAAAGTACTTCGCCCTGCTCCGACGTTGCACTGATGCCCGCCTTTTTCATTGCCACCTGCGCGGCGGGCACCTTCATGTTGGCGAGGTTTCCCGTAACGAAGGCAAGGTACGTACCGCCCGAGCCGATCATCGGCGAGTAGTTGAACACCTCGATCAGGCCGACCGCCCAGTACATGGGAATAATCGCGATCGCACCCCTCCAGAACGAATCCCAATCGGGAATAACGCCGTAGATCAGGCAAAAAAGCAGCGGCACTGCGATCAGTACCAATATCGCGGCGGCTGTCCAGATGCGTCCGATACGGTGCGTCATCCGGTCATATTCATTCAGCATCAGCCCTTGTTTATTTGACATGTTACGCCACCCCCGCAAACAGATTATGATACACGATGGAAAGCAGAATCGCGCCCACCATCGACACCGGCAGCGCAAAGTTTTCCAGCCATTTCGCTTTGGTCAGCTTGATGACCGCGCCGAATATCAGCATCAGCACCACGCTCGTCAGTAAAGTCAGAAGCTGCGCCTCACCATTCAGTGTGACGGAAGCTTTCGCAAGGTTTCCAAAAGCCGCAATACCCTTGGCGATGAATTGTCCGCCGAACACCGCGATGATGCCCATGAACAGCGCGTCGCTGAAGACATTGCTCCATTTCGAGTCCTTCTGGCCGATCAGCTGGAGCTTTTTCTGATACCTTTTCAAGCCAAACAGATTGAATACCGGGCCTGCCATGATTCCAATGGTCATAATCCACATGACACTGGCAAATATGCTTTGGGTTAATACAAAAGTGCCGGGATCCGCTAATGTCGATTTGGCGGCGTCCACCACCGCCTTTGCCGCGGTGGTCTCATATGTCATCGAGCCTATGACGGAAAGGCGTATCCATGAAAGCGGTGTGCCAATCGTCGCCGCCAGGGTAACCATCGCGAGTACGATAGGCACCGAGGGGATGATGGAAAAAGTACCGCTCGAGAAGGCAACCTCTTTCATCGCTTTGGCGGAGATACCCAATTCTTTTCCCCGCCGCACCGCGCGCACCAAAAAGTACACGGACTGTACGAGAACAAACAGGATAATGACGGCGCCGATGATATACAAAAAAGCGCCTTCTTTAAAGTCCTCCAAAAATATCACTTCCTCAATATAAAATAATCAGATCTGACAACATTAACCGGATGGTTGCCTTATTATATACCCTTTGCGTATATGGATGCAACGGGCGACAGGGCAGGAATGTCAGGTTCTCGTTCAGCAAATAAAAAATGCCTGCCGTAATTGGCAAGCACCTTGCGCTTTTGTATATTCAGTTGATCGTGTGCACTATGCCTCGCCGCCCTCTGCAGGCGCTTCCTTTATCCACCCCTGCTGCTCCCAGTGCCTGCGGTCACGCGGGTTCCAGGTGTTCTTGCTCATCATGCCGCGCATAATCCAGAGAAAGAAGCGGCGGAACAGCGGCGGGCTCAGCTTCTCCGCCCCGTTTACCGCCTTCGTGATGCGTTCGGCCATTGCTTTCAGGTCCTGACTGATGCGTTGCTGCTTTTCGGGTTTAACCTCGCTCCATTTTTTCGCGGACACAGGGTTACTGTAAGAAAACAGCCGTTTCACGCCCCAAAACTTGAGGCTGTTCTGCAAGGTCTTGGAGGTATGCTTAAGCCCAGCTCCCGCCGTGGTGCATATCGTTACCCCGATTTTATTGAACATCGCCGGATTGGGCCGGTGGCTCATCCACATGTAGCACAGATGATCCAGCAGTGCCTTCATCTGACCCGAAATATCCATTGCATATACGGGCGAGGTCAAAATGATGACATCCGCATTCAGCATCGCCTGAACGATGGGCTGTACCACCTCCGCGTGCGGGCAGGTATGCTCCCCGTTATAGATGCACGAGAAGCAGCCGTTGCAGAAATGCGGCATGTCTTTGGGCAAAAAGAATTCGGTCTTCTCCACTTCGCCGTGGTGTGAGAGTTCCTGCAGCAGCAGGTCCATGCAGTGCCATGTGCTGCCGTGACGCATATTCCCGTTGATTACCGTTACTTT